>CAZSIT010000061.1:0-2587 GCA_964607165.1 uncultured Ignavibacteria bacterium | reverse complement strand
TGGCGGGATTCCGGGTCGGAAGCTTTATCGGCAGAAAGAAACTTTACGGCCACCTTGCGGCCCAAACTGGTATCCTCCGCCAAATAAACCTCCCCCATCCCCCCTTCACCAAGCTTTTCGAGGATTTTGTAGTGCGAAACGGTTTGGCCTATCATATAGGAAATTTAATCATTTCTTCATTGATTCATTTATTCATTTTTTTCAATCTTAAAATGATTCAATGACTCAATGATTCAATCATTTGAACAGATTTTCTATCATCACCAGCTTCCCAGCCGTGCGCCGATCCACATACACCACTTCTTTTCCGTCGTAGCTGATGTTAAAATCAGCCTGCATCGACACCACACCGGGAAAAACTCCGGGCAGGCGCTCTTCCGTTCCTTCCGGCAGTTTCACTTTCCAGATTTCCCCCTCGTTTTTTGCGAACAGAAAGAAATCTCCGTCCGGTGCCAAGAAAGTACGACGGTTGAAAGGAGCGACTTTTTTGGGCGCAAATTTTTGCGAATCTTTGGCCTTGTCGCTCGGAACTATCCACCACCCGTCGGTTTGGGCGCGAGGCAACTCAATGTACAAAATATATTTTTCCTTCAAGATGGGAATGGCAAAAGTCGAATCCCGAAAGAAGGGTTGCGCTTCCCGTCCATCCGTATAAACTATCCAGGACCTTGCCTGGGCAAACGCCACCAGTCTTTCCGAATCCAGCCATCTAATCGACCCTCCCTTTCCAAGCAATTTTGGCTTTCCCGGGTTGGCGGCCTCCACCAGATAAGCTTTGCTTGAATCCAACGGCTCGGCAGGCAGGCGGGAACTGTAGGCCATCCATTTGCCATCCGGGGACCACCTCGGATTGAACGCCGACTCATTGCCAAAGCTCATTTGCCGCCGGCTGGTTCCATCCCGGTTAACCGCATAAACGCGCAGGATGGCGGCGTTACCGGGTTCCGGTGATACAAAAGCGATTTGCCTGCCGTCGGGTGAAAAACAGGGGCTCCAGCGCTGGCGGCCTTCCGGAGTCACCTGCCGGGCGCCGCTCCCGTCCAACTTGGCAATCCAGATTTGGCCGATGGGCTGAAGTTGCCGATAAATCAGTTTCTTGCCGTCGGCTGAAATTTTTGGCGCCATTTCGTCCTCATCCCCTTTGGTTATTTGCACCGCCGGCCCGCCGGAGGCGGGCACCGCCCAAAGGTCGAAGTTACCGCTTTTGTTTGAGGAAAAAACTATTTGTCCGCCCCCGCTCCAGGAAATTGTATTAACTTCGCTTTTATCAAAAGTCAGTTGGCGTTCTTTCCCAGTTTTAAGTTCCCGGACAAAGATGTCTCCCTTTCGCCGTTCGGCTAACCTTACCCAGGCCACCGACCGTCCGTCCGGCGACCAGTCAAACCAGCTCGCAAGCACCGTATCGCTTAAACTATCGGCGAACTCCTGCCGGTTGTCGCTGCCGTCCGGCTTCACGCTTCTCAATTCCAGCTTGCCCGATTGGCTGGGAACTCTAAAACCCATTCCGGCTAAATAACCGATGCGCTTGCCGTCGGGACTCCAGCGCGCCCGGGCGGCGGGCGAGGCGACGGTCAGGCCGGCTCCTCCCAGAGAGGAAACCAGGCGCACTTCCCATTTCTCGGCCGGTTGGGGATCAAGGTCGTAGTCGTATATAATCCAGCTTCCATCGGGGGAAAGGTCGCTGTGGCCGGTGAAGTCAGTCGAGTCGAAGGTGATGCGGCGCGGCTCCCCGCCGGAGATATTCATAAAGTAGAGGTCCCATTTGCCGTTGGCATCGGCGGCGCTAAAGGAGACCCAGTTTCCATCCGGTGACAATCCGGGCTGCTCAACTTGCCGGAAGGGTATGTCCAAAGTCCGAAAAGTCATATTGGGGTTTAGCTCTATCGGTTTATTATTGTTGCGCAAGAAAAGAAGAACGGCTATTGCGCCTATCAAGGCGAGTCCAGCAATTGCTCCCATCAACTTCAGCCGTCTGGCTCTCGCCTTCTTATGTTTATCCGAAGAGGTGGTTATATAGGAGGGAAGCAGGTCGATGTCACCTGCTCGTTTTAACGTTTTCAGGTCGGCTGTTAAATCTGCGGCCGACTGGTAACGCTCCTCCGGCTTCTTGGCTAAACACTTAAAGACGATACGCTCCAGCCCTTCCGGCAAATTGCGGCAATAGCGGGCCAAGGGCTGCGGAGGAGTATGCACCAAATCATAGAAAACTGCCGTTTCCGTATCTCCTTCAAAAGGCCGCCGGGCACAGAAGAGCTCGTATAAGACGACTCCAAAAGAGAAAATGTCGGTGCGAGAGTCTGGCTTTTTCCCTTCCACCTGCTCCGGGGACATATAGTAAGCCGTCCCCATACGCGTCCCGCTCTGGGTAAGGGTGGTGGCTCCCTTCCACTTGGCCAAACCAAAGTCGGTTATTTTGGCCAAACGTTTGGAGTTTACCAAAACGTTCTCCGGTTTAATGTCCCGGTGGGTTATTCCTCTTTCGTGAGCGGCCGCCAGCCCCTCTCCAATCTGGATGGCTATATCCAGAATCTCCGAGAAGGAGAGTCTTTCGACCTGGGCCAAGCGGGAAAGCGGCTGGCCTTCGATA
>CAZSIT010000060.1:0-2622 GCA_964607165.1 uncultured Ignavibacteria bacterium | reverse complement strand
GGGGTTCGCAAATCGCCGGATTTTAACTCTTCGGCAATTCCCAAATCTCCGGCGTAGGTGCGCACGGTCTCTTCCGGGTTTAATTGCCAGAGCATCTGGCCGTCTTTAATGCAACTCTGTTTTTTGCGGCCTTCTTCCAGTGATGGAATGGGCAGATTTAGTTTGCCAGACATTGAAGATGGGCCCGAAGAACAGGCCAGAATCAACAGAAGAAAAGGCAGAACTTTTTTAGCGAATCTCAAAACAGAGACTCCGAGCGGTCTTCGCCAACTTTTTCCGGCTGCTCCTCTTCGATTTGGCCGCCTTCCACCGCCAAGTGGTGTTTGAGAGATGCCTTGACGAAATCGCGATAGAGCGGATGGGCGGCGCCGGGCCGGGATTTTAATTCGGGATGAAACTGCACACCGACGAACCAGGGGTGGTCTTTCAGTTCGATAATTTCCACCAGCCGGCCATCGGGAGAAGTGCCGGTGATTTTGAAACCGGCCTCTTCCAAAAGTTTGCGGTACTCGTTGTTAAACTCGTAGCGGTGGCGGTGACGCTCGGAAATTTCGGTCGTGCCGTAGGCACGGGCGGCATGGCTGCCGGGGGTCAATTTGGCCGGATAGGCGCCCAAGCGCATTGTGCCGCCCATCTGGGTGATGTTTACCTGGTCGGGAAGTAGGGCGATCACCGGTGTTTCGCACTCGGTGTTGAACTCCTGGCTGTTGGCCTGTTCCAGACCGACGATATCTCGGGCAAATTCGATGGTGGCACACTGCATTCCGAGGCAGATGCCGAAGAAGGGAATTTTGTTTTCGCGGACGTATTTAATTGCCTCAATTTTTCCTTCCACGCCCCGTTCGCCGAAGCCGCCCGGAATCAAAAGCCCGTCGATTTTGGAAAGATATTTTTCCGGGCCGTCGCGCTTGACCACTTCGGAGGAAACCCAGGAGAGCTCGACTTTGCAATCGTTTTCCGCCCCGGCGTGGACGAAGGATTCGATTATCGATTTGTAGGCGTCTTTCAGATTCACATATTTTCCGCAGATGGCGATTTTCACTCTGTAGGGCGGATTTTTAATCTTCTCCACCATCTTTTCCCAGTCGGCCAAAAATGGAGAAGGAAGGCCCAGGCCCAAATGGTCGGCGGCCAGCTGGTCGAACCCTTCGGCGTGGAACAAAAGCGGCACTTCGTAAATCGTGCCGACATCCAGGGCCTGCACCACCTGCCGGCCGGTGACGTTGGTGAAAAGCCCGATTTTATCGCGCAGCTCGGTCGAAAGCGGGCGATTGGTGCGGCAGACCAGAATGTCCGGCTGGATACCGATTCCGCGCAGCTCCTTGACCGAATGCTGGGTCGGTTTGGTCTTCAGTTCACCGGCGGAATCGATGAAGGGAATCAAAGTCAAATGGATATACAAAACGTTGTCGCGCCCCTCTTCCAGCCCCATTTGGCGGGTGGCTTCCAAAAAAGGGAGCGATTCGATATCTCCGACGGTGCCGCCGATTTCGGTAATCACCACATCCACATCCGGGTCGGTTTGGGCAACCCGCTTGATTCTATTTTTAATCTCGTTGGTGATGTGCGGAATCACCTGCACGGTGGCGCCCAGATAATCGCCGCGACGTTCGCGGGAAATGACTGCTTCGTAAATCTGGCCGGTGGTAACGTTATTGGCTTTGGCCAAGCTTTCGTTCAAAAAGCGCTCGTAGTGACCCAAATCCAAATCGGTTTCGGCGCCGTCGTCCAGAACGAACACCTCCCCGTGCTGGAAGGGGTTCATCGTGCCGGGATCGACGTTGATATAAGGGTCGAATTTCTGCAACGCGATTTTCAACCCCCGGCGTTTCAAAAGAAATCCGAGCGAAGCGGTGGCGATTCCCTTTCCGAGAGAGGAGACCACTCCCCCAGTGACGAAGATATACTTGATTTTTTTCATTTCCATTCCCGTTCTGCGGCCCATTGCTCGGCCGCCGCTATATCCTCCGACGTGTCAACGGAGCAAACCGCTTCATCGACCACTACCACTTTTAAGGGCGTTCCGTTCTCCAAAATCCGGAGCTGCTCCAATTTTTCGGTCGTTTCCAATGGCGTCGGTTTTTCTTGTACCAGTTTTCCCAAAAACCTTTTCCGGAAAGCATAAAGGCCGATGTGAATAAACGCCTTTTTTGCGTCCCAGGGTATTATCGAACGGGAAAAATACAAAGCATTTTTATTTTTGTCAAAAACAACTTTTACCAAATTCGGATTTTTAATTTTTCCAACGTCCGTTTCCAAATAAACCAAGGTGGCAACCTCCACTTTTTTATCGGCAAAAACGGAGAGCAAGTTTCGTATCATCGCCGCAGGGACGAACGGATGGTCGCCCTGCAGGTTGACCACCACGTCGCAAGCGAGCTTTTTCGCCACTTCCGCTATCCGGTCGGTGCCGGAGAGATGACTTCTTTTGGTGAGCATTACCTCCGCCCCGAAGCTTTTGGCGGCGCGCTGGATGAGGTAATCGTCCGTGGCGATGATGATTTTTTCAAAGGCTTTTGATTTTACGGCGGAAAGGTGAGCCCACTCCAGAACCGGCTTGCCGTTTAAGTTGGCCAAGAGTTTGCCGGGGAAGCGGGTGGAGGCAAAGCGAGCGGGGATGAT
>CAZSIT010000059.1:0-2858 GCA_964607165.1 uncultured Ignavibacteria bacterium | reverse complement strand
ACGCCGGAGATTTGGGAATTGCCGAAGAGTTAAAATCCGGCGATTTGCGAACCCCCAAAAACGAACCGATGCTCGCCACCGTGGAGCTTATTTCTTCCGGTTTTTCCCCCACTCGTATTTATTTAGCCAAACTTTTGGATGCGCCCGAAAACCGCCCCTCCATCTGGTTTGTCGTTGCGGTCGAAAAAATAGAAAAGAAAAAGTAGTATGGCGGGCAGCAAACGCTTGGCTGAACGGACGAACCCAGTCCGGGTCGGGAAAATCACGGTTGGCGGCGGCGCACCTCTGGTTCTAATCGCCGGGCCTTGCGTGATTGAATCGGAAAAGCTGATTTTATCCACTGCCGAAAGAATTTTGAAGGCTTGTCTGAAGTTCGGCGTTCCACTCGTTTTCAAATCTTCCTATAAAAAAGCCAACCGCACTTCTCTCCGCTCCTTTACCGGTCTGGGAATGAAAAAAGGGCTGGCTATTCTGCAGAAAGTCAAAAAAGAATTTGATGTTCCGGTTTTGACCGACATTCACAGTGAAGAAGAGGCCAAACCAGCCGCGGAAGTGGCCGATATTTTGCAAATCCCGGCCTTTTTGTCGCGTCAAACTGATTTGATTATTGCCGCCGCCCACACCGGCCGGGCGGTCAATATCAAAAAAGGACAGTTCTTAGCGCCCGAAGATATGCGCACGGCAGTGGAAAAGGCCGCTTCCACCGGCAACAAAAAAGTCCTCGTCACCGAGCGGGGCAGCAGCTTCGGCTACCATAATTTAGTAGTCGATTTCCGTTCGCTCTTGATTATGCGCTCTTTTGGTTATCCGGTGATTTACGATGCCACTCATTCGTTGCAATTGCCGACTGCAAATTCCAACTCTTCCGGCGGCCAGCCGCAGTTCATCATTCCTCTGGCCAAAGCCGCCGCCGCCATCGGCATCGACGCCCTCTTCGTAGAAACCCACCCGAATCCTTCCAAAGCCCTTTCCGACGCCGATTGTCAGCTGCCCCTATTAAGACTTGAATTGCTTTTGCAACAAATTTCAGAAATTGCCGCCTTCACTAATTCCTAATTTCCAATCTCCGTATTTTTTGTGGCGCAGGATAAAGTTCGCCACGGGCGAACGTATCCTGCGTTTTGGGTGCGCAGGTTAGCCTGCCCGAGCCGAAGCCCGGGTTCGGCCAGGGATAAAACTTAACCTGCGCCACAAATCCTTAATCTCGAATCTAAAATCCCTGTTTTTTTGTAGGGGCACGGCGTGCCGTGCCCATCCCTCTCCATAAATGGAGAGGGATTAAGGGTGAGGTTCGTAGGGGCGTATTGCAATACGCCCCTACACTTTTTTCTTCAACCGCTCCAACCTTTGCTTCGCCTCCACCACTTCCGGCAAATCGCCGTCCGCATCCTTCCAGATTTCCAAAAACTTTTCGTATTCTTTTCTGGCCTTATTCTTCTCCCCCTTTTCTTCATACGCCCTCCCCAGCCAGTAGTGCGCTTTGACGGACGCCGTCCCCCAGCTTTCGGATACAGGCATATATCCCCCCAGGTCGAAGCCATCACTTTGGATAGGAAACCACCAGGTAGTCCGCTCAAATTCTTTGATGGCATCATACAGACGGCCGGCTTTGAAGAGCGCTATTCCGTAATCGAACACCGGGCCGTGGTTGGGATAGAGGGCCGGCCAGGTCTCTTCAAAAAGCTTTACCGCTTCTTCATATTTTCCCTCTTCCATTGCAATAAGAGCGTAGTAGGATAAGTAAGCGGGGTGCTTCGGTCCCCCCCAGCCAACACGGTTTTTCTTTATCTCTTCCAAGAGCTGCCGGGCGGCCTGAAATTGGCCATTTTTTGCATAGGCGAAGACCAAGCGGTTGCGTTCTTCCTTTGTGTCGTCCGGCTTTCTCTTCAGCGCCGCCAACCCTTTTTTAAAATAATCCAGCATAGCGGCGTAATCACCCGCCTGGTTGGCGACATTGGACAAGGCCACGTAAATTAGATGCACGCTGTCCCGGTTTTTTTGACTTTGGTAAAACGCTAAGTTTTCCAAAAGCATTTTCCGCGCCTGTTGAAACCGTCCGCGGTGCCGCAGAATCAAAACCGAGTCGTTCACCAGGTCCATCCGGGATCCGTTGCTGCTCGAGCGGTACTGGCGCAACTGTTTTTCGGCTTCCGGATACTCCTGCCGCAAAAGAGCGGCATATCCTAACTTTTGACTACTTTCAAAATCGGAGCGCTGGGCGAGCGCCTTTTTATACCAGGCCACCGCCGAGTCCACTTCCCCAAACACAAAAAAGATGTCCCCCTTGCTGTCATACGGGTTCGGTTCGGCCGGGGCTAATTTCAAATACCGGTTTAGAGCGTTGGCGGCCTCTTCTTTCCGGCCGAGACCGGCATAGAGATAGGCCACGGAATTCCACATATTTTTATTCAACGAGTCGTATTTCAACCCGGTCAAACAGGTCTGCAAGGCCTTTTCATACTCAAAGAATTCCAGATACCTCGCCGCCAGTATTTGATAAGCATCCAGCTCATACGGATATTTCTTTATGAGCTCTTCCCGTATTTTAAACTCTTTGTCCCAGTTCCGCTCCAGCCGACCGGCGTGTCCGGCTTCGATATAGAGCCGTTCCTTTTCGGTTACTTTCTTTCTAAGTTGATACGCCTTTTGCAGAGCCGCTGTGCCAGCGCTATCAAAACCGGGAATGACAGAGAGCCAGAAGTAGGCCATCGCAAAGCTGCTGTCCAGCTCGACCGCCTTTTTGAAAGCGGCCCGGGCTTCGGTGAGGTAGAGTTTGTGGCCAAGCTCCATTCCTTCCAGATATGACCGGTAGGCCTCGGGCGAGCTGGTGGTCACCTGCGCCACCGGCCGGGCTTCGG
>CAZSIT010000058.1:0-3082 GCA_964607165.1 uncultured Ignavibacteria bacterium | reverse complement strand
ATGGATTTACGCCGTGCCGGTTTTGGAAAACGTCAAAATTTTCGAAATGCCGGTGGTGGGGTATCTGGGCTTTTTGGCCTTTGGGCTGGAGGTTTTTGTGATGTGGCAGTTTGTGCGCGGTCTCGTTTTCAAGGGGAGATGAGGCGGGAAGGCGATTTGCTTTTCTCTCGTTTTGTCTCTGGTTATATTGTATCTTATGAATCAATGGTAAAGCGGATGAATGACCCGATGAACCAATAATATGCTCGGCCAAACTATTTCTCACTATAAGATTCTCGAAAAGTTAGGCGAAGGGGGGATGGGGGAAGTCTATTTAGCCGAGGATACCAGCTTAGGCCGCAAGGTGGCGCTGAAGTTTCTTTCCTCCGACAAAGCGACCGACCCGGAATCCCGCCAGCGCTTTGTGCACGAGGCCCGCGCCCAGGCGATGCTTTCCCATCCCAATATCGCCACGTTCTATGAAGTAGGAGAACAAGGTGAGAAAGTCTTCATCGCTATGGAATATATCGAAGGCCAGCCGCTTTCCCGCCTGGTCTCCGGTGAAAAGCTATCCTTGCCAGAGATTCTGGATTTAGCCATTCAGGTGGGGGAAGGGCTTGCGGCGGCGCACGAAAAAGGAGTTGTCCATCGCGACATCAAACCGGAGAACGTCCTGGTAACCTCAAAACACCACGCCAAGATAACCGACTTTGGTTTGGCCAAGTGGAAGGGGGCGACCACCCTTACGCAGACCGGGGCGCGAATGGGAACCGCTTACTATATGTCGCCGGAGCAGGTGGAGGGGAAAAAAGTAGATAATCGCACGGACCTGTTTTCTTTTGGCGTGGTTTTATACGAGCTGCTCTGTGCTCGCAGGCCTTTTGAGGGAGACACCGATACCGCCATATTCTATGATTTAATAAATACCCATCCCCAGCCCTTGGCCCGCTATGCCCGCAATCTTCCGGAGAAATTAGAGCAGATTGTTTTCAAATGTCTGGCCAAAAAGCCGGAGGAGCGCTATCAGTCGGCGGCCGATTTGGTGGCGGACTTGAGAAAAGAGAAAAAAAATTTGGAATATGCCCAGACCCCGGTCGTGCCCAAGCCGGAGGCGATTCATAAGCTGAAGAAAAACATTCTTAAGATTTTAGTGCCGACTTCAGCCGTAGCGATATTAGCTCTGTTTTTTTTCATCTTCAACCCGTTTAAAGTGGAGGTTTCGCGAAACCAAACCGCCGAGGCCTCCCAAAACACCCTGGCGGTGATGTATTTTGAAAACATCCCCGACCCGGAGGACAAAGACCACAACGGGGAGATGCTGGCCAATCTTTTAATCACATCTTTGTCCCAAAATCCCGGCTTGGAAGTCATCAGCCGGGAGCGGCTGTATGACATTCAAAAAGAACTTGGGCAGACGGAATCCAAGTCGATAACTCCCGCGCTGGCGACCAGGATTGCCGAGCGGATCGGGGTTAAGACCATGCTTCTGGGAAGTGTTTTACAGGATAAGCCGAGCTTGACCGTTACCTCGCGCTTAATTGACGTTAAATCGGGAAAGATTTTAAGCTCCCATCGGCTGGCCGGATTTTCCAACGAGCGGATGTTTTCTTTGGTGGACAGCCTGGCAACTTTGGTTAGAAGCGGTTTGAACGTAGCAGAGGCAGCCGAAGCCCGGCCGGTGGCGCAGGTGACCACCAGCTCGCCGGAGGCCTATCGGTCTTACATCGAAGGAATGGAGCTTAAAAACAAAATCTACTGGGGCGAAGCCCGGGCCGCTTTCAAAAAAGCGGTCGAGCTGGACAGCAGCTTTGCGACGGCCTACTTCTGGTTGTCTTATACAGGGGGCGGCGACAGCGCTTTGGAAAAGGCCTGGCAGCTTAGAAAGAAAGTAACCGAAAGAGAACGGCTGTATATCGAGGCACGCTATGCCAGTGTTCGGGAGCAGAACTGGGGCAAAGAGTTTAAAATATGGGAAGAGCTGGTAAAGAAATATCCGTATGAGCTGGAGGCTTATAAAATACTGGCGCGGAGGTATCAAGGTTTCTTTGAGAATGAAAAGGCCTTGCAGACCTATTTGACCGGGTTGAAGTACGACTCGTTGAATAAAAATATGTGGAATGAGGTGGCCTACCTCTATGCCGGTCTCGGCCGGAAAGAAGAGGCCGCCAACGCTCTAAACCGGTATTTGAAATTAGCCCCAGCCGAACCGAACCCGTATGACAGCAAGGGGGACATCTTTTTTGTGTTCGGGGAGGTGGACTCGGCGGTGGCCTGGTATCAAAAGGCGCTTGCCCAGCTCCCCACTTATCCTTCAAGTAATAAAAAGTTAGGATATGCCGCTCTTTTGCGGGAGGATTATGCTGAAGCCGAAAAGTACCTGCGCCAGTCCAACTCGAGCAGTAACGGGTCCCGGATGGATTTGGTGAACGACTCGGTTTTGATTTTGCGCCACCGTGGGCAGTTCCAACGGGCGCGGAAAATGCTTTTGGAAAATCTGACGTTTTACCAGAGTCAAAAAAATCCGGATTCCTTGCGTCAAATTTATGTAGCCTTGGCCAATGTCGCCAGCCAGGCCGGAGATTACGCCGCTATGCTGGATTATCTTAAAAAAGGGTTGGCGGCGCTGAAGAGGAAACCGGACGACACAAAAGGGGAGCGCGAGCGTTTGGTTTTCGCCTACGCAAAAAACGGCCAATTTCAAGCCGCCCGGCAGCTATTGGAAGAGATAAAGAAAAACAATCCTGGGTGGGGGCCGAAGCACCCCGCTTACTTATCCTACTACGCTCTTATCGCGCTGGAAGAGGGAAAATATGACGAAGCGGTAAAGCTTTTCGAAGAGGTCTTGCAGGCGTATTTGCCCAACCACCGCCCGGTATTCGAGTACGGAATAGCCCTCTTCAAATCCGGCCGTTTGTATGATGTCATCAAAGAATTTGAGCGGACAACCCGGTATTTTTCTAGCGGAAATTTACAATTCGATCTGGGATCTGTGCCTGTATCTGAAGGCTGGGGGACAACGTCCGTAAAAGCGCACTACTGGCTGGGGATGGCGTATGAAGAAAAGGGGGAGAAGAATAAGGCCAGAAAAGAATACGAAAAGTTT
>CAZSIT010000057.1:0-3545 GCA_964607165.1 uncultured Ignavibacteria bacterium | reverse complement strand
CTTCTCCCGCTTTTTGTTTTTTGAGGAGGGTTTCCGAGGCTGAAGCCTCGGCTACCAAAAGCTTTTTATTTTTGAACGCGGTTTTCCGGCAAGAAAGTGCCGGCTGCCTGAAGGAAGGATTTTCGTAGGGGCAGATTTAACCTGCCCGTTTTGAGAAGAAAGCGCAGAGATGAAAATTCGTGAAGTAGAGCCAAATAGCATAGCCGCCGAACTGGCTTTTTCTGCGGGAGACGAGCTGGTTTCGATAAACGGCCGGATAATTAACGACACGCTTGACTATCGTTTCCAGAGCGCCGGCAACGAGCTGGCCGTCCTCATCCGCAAGCCGAACGCCCTTGAAATTATTTTCGACATCGAAAAAGGGTACGATGAGGATTTGGGGATTATCCCGGAAGAAGACAAAATCATCACCTGCAAAAACAACTGCAATTTCTGTTTCGTCCGGCAAAACCCCAGAAAAATGCGCCGGACGCTGTATATTAAAGACGACGACTACCGGCTTTCGTTTCTACACGGGCAGTTCGTAACCCTGACCAATCTGAAGCAATCGGACATCGACCGGATAATCGAATATCGTCTCTCCCCTCTTTATGTTTCCGTGCATACCACCAACGAAAACCTGCGCAAAGAGTTTTTGGAAAACCCGAAAGCGCCGGACTTAATTCCCCTAATGGAGCTTTTTATGTCGCAGGGGATTGTGCAGCACAGCCAGATAGTGCTCTGCCCGGATATCAACGACGGGTTAGAATTGGAAAAAACTATTGGCGATTTGGCGAAATACTATCCAATGGTTCCGACTTTGGCTGTCGTTCCGGTTGGCTTGACCCGTTTCCGCAGCCATTTGCGACCGATGCGAACGGTCGATTCCGAATATGCCCTTCGGATGATTGATTACATCGAAGCGCAGCAGAAAGAGTTCCGGGCGAAATGGGGAACCAACTTCATTTATGCCGCCGACGAGTGGTTTATCCTCGCCGGACGGGAAGTGCCACAGGCAAACTACTACGACGGCTTTCCGCAGTTGGAAAATGGCATTGGAATGATTCGGCAGATGATGGACGACACCGAGGCGAGATTCAATCTTCTTTCTCGGTCAGGTGCAAAGAGACGATATTTGGTGGTAACTGGCCGCTCCGCCTATTCCCATCTGAAGAAATGCACGGAACAGATTCTGAACTGGGCCCCGAACCTCGAAATCGAAGTCGCCGGCCTGGAAAACCGGTTTTTTGGCCCCGGCGTCACCGTCTCCGGCCTTTTAATCGGCGAGGATATGCTGGCGGGAATATCGGAGGCGGGGCGGGATTTTGACGCCGTTTTACTGCCGCCCAACTGCGTCAATCTCAATGGCGTTTTTCTGGACGAAATGACTCCCGATGAGCTGTCCGAAATTTTAGGTCTGCCGGTGGTGGTTGGAAAGCCAACTTTAATTGACACGTTGCTTCACCTGGAAAACCCAAAATTGAAGAAGAAAAAACCAAAGCCGGAGTTTAACTTCTCGGCCCCTCGACTTCGCTCGGGGTGGTAAGCCGGTCGAACCACGTGAAAATTTTCTCCCGCTGGCGCCAGATTTTGATTTTTCTGGCGATTTTGGGGCCCGGCTTCATCACCTCCAACGTCGACAACGATGCCGGCGGAATTACCACCTATTCCATAGCCGGCGCGCACTTCGGCTACCGCTTTCTCTGGTCGTTTATTCCGATAACCTTTCTTTTGATTTTGATTCAAGAAATGTCGGCCCGGATGGGGGTGGTCACCGGCAAGGGACTTTCGGATCTAATACGCGAGCAGTTCGGGGTCAAAATCACCTTTTATTTACTTATTGTTTTAGTGGCCGCCAACTACGCCAACACGGTGGCCGAGTTTGCCGGGGTGGCGGCCAGCTTGGAAATTTTCAACATCGGCCGGCACCTAACCGTTCCGGTCGCGGCCATTTTAGTCTGGCTCTTAGTGGTAAAAGGAAACTACAAATCGGTGGAAAAAGTTTTTCTAATCGCCACCCTTTTCTACGCCGCTTATATCGTGACCGGTTTTTTTGCGCATCCCAATTGGAAAGAGGTCGGCACCAGCCTGGCGACCCCGCGCCTAAACTTTTCGCCGGGGGAAATTGGGATGTTAATCGGGCTGGTGGGAACGACGATCGCCCCCTGGATGCAGTTTTACCTGCAGTCGGCCATCGTGGAAAAAAACGTTGAATTGAAAAACCTAAAACTTTCCCGATTGGACGTGATTGCCGGCTCGGTCGTCGTTTCCATCGTGGCCGCTTTTATTGTTATTGTTTGCGGAGCGACGCTTTATCCCCAAGGCATTCGAATCGAAACCGCCGAGCAAGCGGCCTTGGCGTTAAAACCTTTGGCCGGGCAATATGCCACCTATCTTTTTTCCTTCGGGCTTTTAAACGCCTCCCTTTTCGCCGCCTCGATTCTGCCCCTTTCCACTGCCTACGTTGTCTGTGAGGGGATGGGATGGGAAAACGGAGTCAACAAAACCTTTGCCGAAGCACCCCAGTTTTACGGTTTTTATTCCCTTCTGATTTTAGCCGGGGCGGTCACGGTGCTTTCTCCTGGCCTGCCTTTGATTAAAGTTATGTATTGGTCTCAAGTGCTGAATGGAATCCTTTTGCCGCTGACTTTGGCATTTATGGTAATCATTATCAACAAGCAGAAAGTGATGGGAAATTACACCAATGGAAAATTCGTCAACTACGTGACCATCGCGGCTGTTGGTATAATGGCTTTTCTTTCTCTGTCCTTGGTGATTTCGGTGTTTTAATCCGCATCTCAAAGTATCGTGGCGCAGGATAAAGTTCGCCAGCGGCGAACGTATCCTACGTTTTTGAAGCAATCTATCAGAGCACGCAGGTTAGGTAAAACTTAACCTGCGCCACAAACCCTTTACAAAAAGGAAAAAATTAGAAGCTTTCAAACTCAGCGCGCCCTCTGCTGCCTAACGTTTGAATTCAGCCGCGCCAAAGGCGTCGGCTGCAATAAATAGTTAGCGATTTCCGCTTGGAGTATCAATACGGGTGTACTTGATGGCTGCCCCAGGACTTATGGCTGTAATTTCTGATGGTGCACTGCCATTCTCTATATAGGTCTCACTGCGCTCGAACGACTTATTCCCAAGAAGTCTGATCCAGAATGCGTGCTGATGCGACTTGTTCTTGACTTGCAGGTTGGTGCCATCACGAAACTTGAAAGACAATTTATTCGGTTCGTCCCCTTTGACAAACTGTAGGCGAGGTTGATTGCCCTGGGGGCAATAGTGCGCAGCGATCAGGACGGTATCATCCAAGTGATATAGCGTCATCGATTCGCGTCCAGGTGCAAGCGTCCAAGTTTCTACTAGAACGCTACCTCCAGCGGTCAGCTTATAGGAAACGCTGTGCGAGCGGCCATCTGGAAATTTGCCTTCCCAATTACCAATGAGCGAAGTCAACTGCTTGAACGCGTCTGCTGCAGCTTCGTTACTTTCCGCCGCGAAGAGAGTCGTCGGTAATACTGCGATTAAAGAAATGAGCATGAGTTCCTGAATCATGGGTTCCTCCT
>CAZSIT010000056.1:2110-4688 GCA_964607165.1 uncultured Ignavibacteria bacterium | reverse complement strand
TTGGCGTCCGGGAAATAGGGATAGGGGTTGGCGGCGCTGGCGACTCCCTTGTTGAAAAAGTGGGTCAAACCGATTATCGCTACCCCCCGTTCGGCAAATGTATCGAGAGCCTTTATGTTCCCGCCCAGCGAATGGGCTCCCTCCAAGGCGTGAACCACGGCGACACGATAATCAGGGCTTTGTTTCGGAGTCCCATTAACCAGGCGGTTCAATTCATCCCTATTAGGAGCAAATTTTGCATAGGGCGCGGCTTTCCCGGCCAAATCTTCTTCCAGCATATCAAGCATTCGTAACGTATTGGTTGACGCTTCCGGATTTGGGTCGGTGGGCATCGAAAGCCATTCGTCAAACACGTTAAAATGCGCGGCACACAGAACGTCAATGCCGGCCTGGTGGCAGGTTTGCCAAGTCATTCCGGTAGGATTAGCCTCTTTCTCCACCAGCTTGGCTAAAAGCGGATATTCGACCCCCAAAGCCGTGTTTCGATTCCAGACGTTTAACATCGGATGTACGTGCAAATCCGCCAGCACCCGATGGCCCCGTATCGGCGTCGTCAGTCTTCGCGGGCAGCTTGCGGCACAGCCTAAAATCGAGCCCAGCGAACCAACCGAAAAAAGGGCGGCCCCAAACGAAAACGCCGAACCGATGAATTTACGCCTGGATATGTCGGCCATCTATACTCTCACTCCCCAGCGCTTTTTCCAAAAGCTTTTTGAAGCGCGGATGATTGCGCAGCGGTGGCCTGCGCTTCCTGCTTTAACTTTAATTTCGCCTTCGGGTCCTGAGTCTTTTCCGAAGGTAAAAACTTAAGAGCCACCTTGCGGCCCAGACCCATATTCTCCGCCAGATACACTTCCCCCATCCCCCCTTCGCCTAATTTTTCGAGGATTTTATAATGGGAGATTGTTTGGCCTATCATTTTTTAAGCAAGGCTATATTTGTCCCGGTTTTCATTTCGCAACTAAGGAACATACCAGCCTGCAGGAAATAATTTAGCAATCCAAGACGGTTTGGGAAACAGCTAATTTGAAGAAAAACAAATTGGATGATTGAATCATTGGTCCATTGAATCATTTGCTCATTGGGTTATTGACGCTTGTTTTTTCAATGCATCAATGCTTAAATGATAAAATGAAAAAATTTATTGGAACTGACGCTCGAAATTCCGGATAGCTTCTTCGGCGGCTTTGGCCTGATTCTCTACGCTGGGAGGTTCGCCGTTGGATCCTTGGCGGCCGTGGCTGGTGGCTTGGTCGTAGGCTTCCCCGGTTTTCCGGCAGGCATCGGAGATTTTGGAAACTGCTTCGGCCGTCAGGGCATCCAGAAAAATGTCCAATTCCCTATTCATCTGGGCTTGAAGTTCAGCGTCGTTACAAAACGGGACGCTGACATTGAAAGCGGACGGACATTTGCCAAAAACTTTTTGGGCGGTTTGGTGGGCAACCAGGTTGAAAATTTCCCGGTAGATGGTTACGTGGCCTTCTTCGTGAGCCTGCAGGATTTTCCAATTCTTTTGCTCCCATTCAGTCCCTCCCAAGGGCCAGGTGGGAAGATTGATGCGAATCTGGTTTCGAACCGTCACGGCAACCTTTTCCACCTGAATGTTGGCCGTGCAGGGTTTGTTTTTCTTGGCGTTTCTGACAGAAATACGGGCGTCGGAATTAGTCTGGCAGGAAACAATGCCCTCCGTAAAGGCGGCCTCGTTTGCGGCCATCGGCTTGGGGGGGGCATCCCGGTCAAAATACAGGTCGGGCAGGCGGACGACGTTCTCCGGGGTGGCATCGACTTCGAGATGGATGTCGGCGTGCAAAAAAGGGCTCCCCAACAAAAGCAGAACCGCGCCGGAAACCATCGAAACGACTCTCTTTCTCATCCCTATTCTATTATTCGGCCTTAGCGTTCACAAAGTTCACGAAAAATAACCGGGCCGGTAAATCTTGACAGGAAGAAAAGTAAAAACTAAATTTGAATGCGCAAGCGGGAGTAATTCAGCGGTAGAATGCAAGCTTCCCAAGCTTGACGTCGAGGGTTCGACTCCCTTCTCCCGCTTTTAATTTTTGGTGCCCGGCGCCGGTGCGTCGGCTGCCCGAGGAAAGGGAATATTCGAAACGGAAAGCCGGATGAAAATCAAAGAAATTGAGCCGGAATCAATAGCCGCGGAATTGGGTCTTTCCAGCGGGGAAGAACTGATCTCCATTAACCGGCGGGCCATTAACGACTTTCTGGACCTGCGCTTTCAAAGCGCCGGTGAAGAGCTTGAGTTGTTGATTCAAAAACCTTCCGGGGAAGAAGTTCTCTTCGACATCGAGAAGGACTATGACGAGGGCCTGGGGATTGTTTTGGAAGCGGATAAAATCATCACCTGCAAAAACAACTGCAATTTTTGCTTTGTCCGCCAGAACCCCCGCCGGATGCGCCGGACCCTGTACGTCAAGGACGACGACTATCGGCTTTCGTTTTTGCACGGCCAGTTCGTCACCCTAACCAACCTGAAGCAAGCCGACATCGACCGGATTATCGAATATCACCTCTCCCCCTTGTACGTTTCGGTTCACACCACCAACGAAGACCTGCGCCG
>CAZSIT010000056.1:666-2100 GCA_964607165.1 uncultured Ignavibacteria bacterium | reverse complement strand
GTCCAGCATTCGCAGGTGGTGCTCTGCCCGGATTTCAACGACGGGCCGGAACTGGAAAAAACGATTCACGATTTGGCGGCCTGCTATCCAATGGTGCCGACTCTGGCGATTGTGCCGGTGGGGCTGACCCGTTTCCGCAGCCATTTGAAGCCGATGCGGGCGGTTGATGCGGAATACGCCAACCGGATGATTGATTACATAGAAAAGCGACAGAAGGAATTCCGGAGCAAATGGGGCCTGAATTTTCTTTACGCCGCCGACGAGTGGTTCACCCTGGCCGGGTGGGAAGTTCCGCCGGCGGAGTATTACGACGGCTTTCCGCAATTGGAGAACGGCATCGGAATGATTCGGAACATCCTCGACGATACGGAGGCCCGCGCAAAGCTTCTTCCCCGGAAGGGTGCAAAGAGGCGTTACTTAATCGTTACCGGCCGCTCGGCCGCCCCGACGCTTTTCCGGTGCGCAAAAAGAATAATGGAATCGTATCCCAATCTTGACCTTCAAGTGCTGGGGCTGGAAAATCGCTTCTTCGGCTCAACCGTGACCGTGGCCGGGCTTTTGATTGGAGAGGATATGCTGGCAGGAATTTCGGAAGCCGGACGGGATTTCGATGCGGTTCTGCTTCCCCCTTACTGCGTCAATCTTTCCGGCGTTTTTCTGGACGAAATGACACCGGCCGAACTTTCCGAGATTTTGGGAATGCCGGTTTACGTGAGCGAGCCGACCTTGGTTGACACGTTGTTGAACGTCGAAAACCCAGCCCGCAAAAATAAAAAACTGAAAGCCGAGTTTAACTTTTCCGTTTTGGGACCGGGGTTCATCACCTCCAACGTCGACAACGACGCCGGCGGGATCACCACCTACTCCATCGCCGGGGCGCACTTCGGCTACCAGTTTCTCTGGTCGTTTATTCCCATCACCTTCCTTTTGATTTTGATTCAGGAAATGTCCGCCCGGATGGGGGTGGTGACCGGCAAGGGGCTTTCCGATTTAATCCGCGAGCAGTTTGGCGTTAAAATCACCTTCTATTTTCTCATCATCCTCGTAGCGGCCAACTATGCCAACACGGTGGCGGAGTTTTCGGGCGTGGCCGCAAGCTTGGAGATTTTTGGTATCGGCCGGCAGTGGAGCGTGCCCGTGGCCGGCATTTTGGTCTGGTTTTTGGCGGTCAAGGGAACTTACAAATCGGTGGAGAAAATCTTTTTAATCGCCACCCTTTTTTACGCCGCTTATATCGTCACCGGTTTTATGGCGAAGCCCGACTGGAGCGAAGTGGCTCGGGGGTTCGCCGTTCCGAGAATGAACTTCAACCCGAGCGAAATCGGCATCCTCATCGCTTTAGTCGGAACGACGATTGCCCCTTGGATGCAGTTTTATTTGCAGTCGGCGATTGTCGAGAAAGGCGTCGAGCAACGGCAATACGCTGAATCGAAG
>CAZSIT010000056.1:365-656 GCA_964607165.1 uncultured Ignavibacteria bacterium | reverse complement strand
GATTGTGGAAAAAGACGTCAAAATCGAGCATTTGAAGTTTTCCCGCTTTGACGTCATCGCCGGGTCGGTGGTGGTTTCCATCGTGGCCGCGTTTATCGTCATCGCCTGCGCGGCGACTTTGCACAGCCAAAATATCCGGATTTCCACGGCGGAAGAGGCGGCTTTGGCTTTGAAACCCTTGGCGGGGGAATACGCCACCTTTCTTTTCTCCTTCGGGCTTTTGAACGCCTCCCTTTTCGCCGCTTCGATTCTCCCCCTTTCCACCGCCTATGTGGTGTGCGAGGGGATGGG
>CAZSIT010000056.1:0-355 GCA_964607165.1 uncultured Ignavibacteria bacterium | reverse complement strand
TTGCCGAAGCCCCCCAGTTTTATGGGTTTTATTCCCTTTTAATTTTGATGGGGGTTTTGACCGTGGTGGTGCCCGGGTTACCGCTGATTAAAGTAATGTACTGGTCGCAGGTGCTGAACGGGATTTTGCTGCCGTTGACCTTGTCCTTTATGGTCGTCATCATCAACAAACCGAAAGTGATGGGGAATTACGTCAACAAGAAGTTCGTCAATTACGTCACGATCACAGCGGTGGGGATCTTAACCTTTCTTTCTCTTTCGCTGGTGGTTTCGGCGTTTTAAACCAAACTGGATTCCTACCCTTCGAAAACCCACCCCCTGGGCCCCTCTCCCTTCGATGGAAAAGGGGAACCAAA
>CAZSIT010000055.1:0-5303 GCA_964607165.1 uncultured Ignavibacteria bacterium | reverse complement strand
ATCAATCCTCCTTATACGATTATACCTGTCCAAATCTTAAGTGGGGCACGACATAGGTCAAAGTCGCAATCCCAATTAGGAAACCGCCAATGATTATATCTTTCCAAATCGACCTTTTTGATTCTTCCTTCGCCATAGGCGTAAATTATGCGAATTTTTTACGTTGGACAAGGGGGGATGTAACCATCTGCGATGGTAATGCGCGGATTTGAACCGCTGACTACTCCAACAAGCCCAAAGACAGTGCATAAAATCACCCCCTATAGTCCCCCTTGAATACAGGGGGACAAAACATCCATTTTTTTCTTTTTGTCCCCCTTACCAAGGGGGACGAGGCTCAAAGAGCCGGAGGGGGTAGTTCTGTCCCCCTTTTTACAAGGGCGACGAGACCCGACTTGTTCCGAGCGCAGTTAAAAAAGTCGAAAGGCAAACCCTCTCTTCCCTCTCCGCCAAGCGGAGAGGAATTAAGGGTGAGGCGTTTTTTTGTAGGGGCAAGGCATGCCTTGCCCTCTTCTCTCCATTCATTGGTGAGGGACAAGATGGTGAGGTTTTCCGCCGACGAAGAATCTGGGAAGGGTGGGGACTAATCTCCAATCTCTGATCTCTAATCTCTGTCTTATACAAGCCGCCGAGCGGATTTGAACCGCTGACCTGCTGATTACGAATCAGCTGCTCTACCAACTGAGCTACGGCGGCATTGAAAACCCTGCCATCGGCTCTGAAGAGCCATCTGGCTCTGAACGAGAGCAAAGCCGAAGGGCAAGGCGAAAAATAGGGGCTGAAAGAAATTTTGCAAGAAAAGAAAACTGGTGCAAATTTTTGGATTCATTTATGGGGCCGAGCTTGGTCCGCGCCAAAGTTGACTAATTAAAGCTCCTCTCCCTGCCGACTAAATAAAGAAAGGGGGAACCGTGAAGGAAGCGCATAGTACACAGGTAGTTGAAAAAAACCAGGGTGTGAGCACCTCCGTGCCCAACTTGGGAAACATTCAAGAGGACTTACATTCGGCGGTGGCCATTTTAGATTCGGCGGTGGCCAAATTGGAGTCTTTGCCCAAGAATCATGGCCGAGCAATTTGGAAGAATATCATCGTCACCGTACGGGAAGATATCAACAGGTCTGCAATAAAGCTTGTTGATGTCATATCGGGGACTTCCACCGACGGAAAGCCCT
This sequence comes from uncultured Ignavibacteria bacterium, assembly GCA_964607165.1. GTDB lineage: Bacteria > Zixibacteria > MSB-5A5 > DSPP01 > DSPP01 > DSPP01. Next base: position 4,130 of record CAZSIT010000055.1, on the reverse strand, counting down.
AACGCACCGGCTTGGCCGGGCAAGGCAATCTGTCGTCAGAAGTTCTGGGATGACCAGCGCAGACTTTGTGGCACCACGAGGAAGGAAAGTGGGGTCCCGGCCAATGGGACCGAACTTAGGCCAGCTTTTTCAGGCGGGGAGAGCCGGGGCGGCGGCGTTTTTCTTCGAGCCGGAGTTTTAAACCGTAGTGAAAATCATCCCAAAATTCGGAATGGTGCTCGAAGCGGAGGGCCTCTTTGAGCGATTGGTCGATTTGAACCAACTCTTCGTAGGTCGTCCGGCAAGCCGGACAGAGGGAAAGATGCTCTTCTACTTTTTCTTCGTGGCGATGATGGAAATCCTGCCGCACCAGTTTTTGATAAACCTTACTGCATTTCATTTCCGATCCTTGGAATTAGAACGGTCTTTTGTAGGCGACGGGTAAACGCTGCGCGCCAACTCCGTGCGCAGCCGGACACGGGCTTTGTGCAGGTGCCAGCGCACGGTTATCTGGGGCATTTCCACTATTTTGGCCACATCGGCCATATCCATTCCTTCCATATCACGCAAAATAAATACCGAACGCTGTCGGGGATTTAAAACGTCCAGCGCCTTCCGGATTTTTTCGGCCGTGACTTTTTTGAAAAAGACCGCTTCCGGCGTCCGCCCCAAATCGTCGGCCTTGTCGGCGGCTTCCTCCAGCGCTTCGCATTTATGTTTTCGGTAGCGTCTCCAATAATCAATGGCGGAATTTACGGTAATCCGAAAAAGCCAGGTGGAAAATTTCCTTTTGGTGTCGAACCTTTTGAGGTTCAAAAAGGCCTTCACGAAGACGATTTGGGAAATGTCTTTGGCGTCTTCGTAATCGCCTATCATTTTGAAGGCCAGACCGGCCACCTGTGTTTTATACCGTTCCACCAGCTCCTGAAAAGCGGTTGGGTCATTTTCCCTTACCCGCCGGACTAAAGCCGCAACCTCTGGGTCTTCGTCAAACCTGCCGCCGGTTGGGGCGACAGCTTTCTCCGGCCGGGACTTCGCTTTTCTTTTAAGCATACGCAGCAAAAGTTGGTTTGTTAGTCTTTTTCATGGGCCACCAGAACACAGCAGGTTCTGCCGTCGTTGCTGCAGCAGGCGCATTCGAACTGGAACGTGGTGTGACGGATGCCGAAGCGGCTGGAGAGCATAGCGGACAAACCCTCCAGCGCTTTCTGCACCTCGTGAGTCTCCGGCAAATCGACTACAATGTGAGCGGAGAGGGCCGGCAGGTTGGTCGAAATGGTCCAAATGTGCAAATCGTGCAGGTCCTTAACCGAGGGAACTTCCCGAATCGCTTTTTCAACTTCGGCTAATTCGACCCCTTTGGGCACTCCCTCCAAAAGGATGTTTCCGGCCTCTTTCAAAACGCGAAATGCGCCAATCAGAATCAACAAAGCGATGAAAACCGAAACCGCCGGGTCAAACCAAAGGATTCCGGTGGCGCGGATGACTAACGCGTTGGCAACAACCGCGACCGAACCAAACGTATCCCCCAAAACGTGCAGCCAGGCGGCTTTTAGATTTAAGTTTTTCTCCCTGTCCTGGTGCAAAAGAGAAACCATATACAGGTTGCCGAACAAGCCAATCAAAGCAAAAATCAAAAGCGGCCCGGTTTTAATCGGTTCCGGCGCCTGGAAGCGCTGATATGCTTCCCACAAAATCAGGCCGGAAAGAATCAAAAGCGAGACGGAATTGACCACGGCGGCCAGTTCTTCGGCGCGGCGGTAGCCGTACGTTTTGGTTTCGGTCACAGAGCGAGTGGCCAAATAGGCGGCGTACGAGGCTAAAAGCAAAGCCAAAAGGTCGGCCAAGAGATGAGCGGAGTCGGAAAGCAAAGCCAGGCTGCCGGAGTAGATTCCCCCAACAACCTCCAAGAGAAAAAGAAACAAAACTATGGTGATGGCTCGTTTGAGCCGCCCGGTTACCGTGGAACTCATTTTCTGCATTTAAGAACCTTAGTAAAGTATATCATACCTTCTGTGAAAAGCAACCCATTTCAGAGTATATGCTTCTCATAGTCATCCCTAAAATAAAAAACCCCGCCGAAGCGGGGTTGGTATCCAGCAAAGTTTTTACTCTCCGGCAAAAAGGAAGCGGTTAGGATTCAAAGCCCGGCTCCATTGGCGCACTTCGTAGTGCAAGTGCGGGCCGGTGGAATAACCGGTTGAACCGACTCGCCCCAACAACCTTCCGGCAACTACTTGCTGCCCCGGCTTGACCGAAATCAAAGAGAGGTGACCGTAATAGGTTTCGAATCCCTTTTTGTGGCGCAGGATGACCAATTTTCCAAAACCGGATTCCCGGCCGGCAAAAACCACCCAACCGGCAGCAGGGGCTTTGACCGGCGTGCCGTAAGGAGCGGCGATATCCACGCCGGTATGGTGACGTACGATACCGGTGAAAGGATCTTCTTTTAATCCAAAACCGCGCGAAATGGAGCCGTTAACGGGAAAAGCGCGGGGAACGTATTCGAGGTAAGACAGCTTCAACGCAAACTGACGCGAAAGCTTTTCAAAAACATTTTTCTGTAAAACGGCCTGCTTCTCCATCTCGGCCAGGCGGCTTTCCAAAGTGGCGGGAAGGTCGGTGAAATCTATTTCCGTCGGGGCAGGCAGGACTTTGCCTTCCGCCGGATTTTCTTTAACCAGCCCCAAAAGCTTGCGCAGCCGTTTTTCCTGCTCCAAAACGACACTTATCTGGCCTTTTAAATCGGCAACTAAATGGGCCGGGTCGTACGGGATGGAAGCGTAGGAGCCGGACTCGCGCGCCTGCAAGCGGGCTTCGAACGTCTGCTTGATGAATTTTACCGAAAACAGAAGGTCGGAGATGACAAAAAAAGCAACCAAACTGGCGATTCCAACCAACCAGCGCTGGGGGATGGCCAATTTAAAATTTCTGCCCGATGGCTCTAACCGTAAAGTAACAAAAATCTTTTTATTCATCCTATGTCCCGAAAAGGGAAAGTAGAATAAAACCTTATCCACTAATTTGTCAAGCGCAAGTTGCATTTTTCACCACCTCTCCTCCCGAAAGTTTCCGGGATTGAAACCTGATAGAAGATTTTATACCCCCACCAGGCCGGTTCTGTTTGCGCCCATACGGACTATTTTATTACCAGGTATTCCTTGCGCAGGATTTTGTTGACCACCCGCACGAATTTATCCGAGTTCAAATTCTGCAGGCTGTAGAGGTGCCAGGCGGTTTTTTCGGGGATGCGGTAGCGCGGTTTTCTTTTCCTTGCCATTTTTGCCTCTCCTTTGCGTGGGCTGGTATCTGGAGAGGTCGCGGCCTGACTGAAAACCTCTGCCCTTATTATCGGCCGCTTTGAACCTCTTGATAACCCCTTGTCCCACGGTCTTTCGCCCTACTATTCCGCAAGCGATATGCCTTAAAAATTAAAGCACGAGCCAAACGGCTAACCCGTTATGATTCAGCCGATTGCGGTATGAATTGAGGGGATTGTCCCACACTTAAAGAATCATAGTATGGATAGAAAACTTCAAGATATTGGGACAAGCAGGTGCAGAATTTTGCTTGGCTTGGCGACTTTTTTGAACCTTGCTGCTTTTAGGCGGGAGAACCTGGATGCGGGGATGCTTGCTTATTTGGCCGCATCGTATTTGGTTCCGGCATAAGGTTTGTGGGATTACATCGGATGATGACTCATACCGGGTGGTACCGGGGTGGGACTTTTCCGCAAAGGTCATAGTTTTGGCCATGGTTAGTTTTTGGAGGGGGAGACCGGTTAGGTCTGCCCCTGCCGATTCCCAATTGCTGCGGGCTTTGGGCCGATTGCAAACGGGGCACCCAAGAGGGGGTCACCTTTGATTCGGAAAGAAGGGGTTGGAGGGCTTGGTTTGGCCACTGGGTCTTGGGTAAAGCAGTGTTTATTAGGATGGCCCTTTGAGGGCCTATGGCCGGTTACCCAGTGGTGGCAAGCAAAGACAATGAAAATGCCTGATTCTGTGTTTTTTTCCACAGGGTGGGAGAGGGCGAACACCCGCCATAGGCGGGTTCGCCCCTACGAGGGCAGGCACGGAGGCCTGCCCCTACAAGAGGCGGGTTTTCATTGAGCCAAGGGGCTGACAAAGTTTTTGCCAAAGTCGAGTTTTGGC
>CAZSIT010000054.1:1655-6993 GCA_964607165.1 uncultured Ignavibacteria bacterium | reverse complement strand
TCAAACGTTAACGTAATCGACGAATTTAGCTTTGTCAATACTTCCAAAACTAAAAAGCCTTTTGAAAGAGTCTTTGGTAACGTTCAGAGAACAATAGCGGCGGCATTTTGAAGCCCGAGCCGACTCGCCGGTGAGCGAAGATCGCACTTTCTATGTAAAGTGGGAAATCTGCAGACTGGAGCAGGGCTTCCTCTTAACTAAGGGGATTTACCAAAAATTTTGCCAAACACCCAGCGCACCGGGTCGAAGAACCGGTCAGCGACGCGCTCTTTCAAGGGGATGATGGCGTTGTCGGTGATGTGAATATCCTCCGGGCAGACCTCCGTGCAGCATTTGGTGATGTTGCACAAACCCAGCCCGGATGTGTTTTTCAAAAACGCGCTCCGGTCGGCGCCGTCGTTGGGATGCATCTCCAGTCCCGCCAGCCGGACAAAAAAGCGCGGCCCGGCGAATTCCGCCTTCTTTTCATGCTCGCGCAAAACGTGGCAGACATCCTGGCACAAAAAACATTCGATGCACTTGCGGAACTCCTGCACCCGGTCCACGTCATCTTGAAAAATTTTGGGCTTTTTCTCAATCGGCGCGTAAGGCGGAATTTTTTTGTTGATTTCGTAATTCCAGGAAACGTCGCAAACCAAATCTTTGATGACTGGGAAGGTTTTCATCGGATAGACGACGACGGGACGGTCTATCGGCAGGGAATCGAGCCGGCTTTTGCACATCAAAGCCGGCCGCCCGTTCACCTCCGCCGAGCAGGAGCCGCACTTGGCCGCCTTGCAGTTCCAGCGCACGGCCAAATCGGGCGCCAAATGCCCCTGGATGTAATGGATGGCATCCAGCACCACCATCCCCGGCGCAATCGGCACGGCGTACTCCACCGGCTGGCCGCCTTCTTTGTTTCCGCGAAAAACTTTAAAAATGACGTCCGGCATTATTTTTTCTCCGTGAACAGCGCTTTCAGCTCTGCCGGCATCTGCGGCACGGGGGAAGTGGAAATATTCATCTCGCCGTTCTTTTGTGCTACCACCACGTTTTGTTTGCCCCAATTATCATCCGTGTTCGGAAAATCCAAGCGGCTGTGGGCCCCGCGGCTTTCCTTGCGCATCAAGGCCGCCTTCGCCACCGCCTCCGAAACGGTGAGCATCGACTTCAAATCCCGCACCAGATGCCAGCCGGGGTTGTACACCCGGGTTCCTTCAACTCCAATTTTAGCGGCGCGGCTTTTCAGCTCTTCTAATTTTTTGATGCCGGTTTTCAAATCCTCCTCGGTGCGGAAGATCCCAACGTAGCTCTGCATCGTTTCCTGCAGGTCGCGGTGGATTTGATACGGATTTTCCTCCCCCTTGCGTTCAAACGGCGCGGTCATTTCTTTGGCTGCTTTGTCCAATTCGCCCTTGTCGATAGTGGGGAAGGAGTTCATTTTTTTGGCATATTCCGCCGCGCCGGCGCCGGCCCGCCGTCCAAAAACGAGCAGGTCGGAAAGCGAATTGCCACCGAGACGATTGGCGCCATTCATCCCGCCGGTCGCCTCACCTCCAGCAAAAAGCCCCGGCAGGGTGGAAGCGCCGGTTTCGGCCTCCACCCGCACGCCGCCCATCATATAATGCGCGGTCGGCCCCACTTCCATCGGCTCTTTGGTAATGTCCACGTCCGCCAGATCTTTGAACTGGTGATACATACTCGGCAATTTCTTTTTCACCGTCTCCGGTGGCAGATGTGAAATATCCAGAAAAACGCCGCCGTGGGGGGAGCCGCGTCCTTCCTTCACCTCGGTGTAAATCGAGCGCGCCACCATATCGCGGGTGGAAAGCTCCATTTTTTGCGGGTCGTAGCGCTGCATAAAACGCTCATTTTTGTTATTGCGCAAAAGTCCCCCCTCGCCGCGCACTCCTTCGGTCACCAAAAGCCCTTTCACCCCTGGCGGCCAGACCATTCCGGTAGGATGAAACTGGAAAAACTCCATATCAATCAGCTCTGCGCCGACTTCAAAAGCCAATGCGTGGCCGTCGCCGGTGCATTCCCAGGAATTGGTGGTGATGGGGTAGGCTTTGCCGCCGCCGCCGGTGGCCAGAACAATCGCTTTGGTTTTGAAAATTACGAAGCGGCCGTCCTCCCGCCAGTAGCCGATGGCGCCAGCAATTTTACCGCCGTCCTTGAACAGATGAAAAATAGTCAGCTCCATATACACTTCAATACCGGAGTGCACCCCTCTATCCTGAAGCGTGCGAATCATCTCCAGGCCGGTGCGGTCACCCACATGGCAGAGCCGCTTATAGGAATGCCCGCCGAAGGCGCGCTGCAGAATTTCCCCCTCCGGCGTGCGGTCAAAGAGCGCACCCCATTCTTCCAGTTCCCGAATCCTATCCGGCGACTCCTGCGCGTGTAATTGCGCCATTCGCCAGTTATTCAGAAATTTGCCACCTTTCATCGTGTCGCAAAAATGGGTTTGCCAGTTATCTTTTTTATCGACGTGGGCCATTGCCGCGGCTATTCCTCCCTCGGCCATCACCGTATGCGCTTTGCCGAGCAAAGATTTGGAGACGACTCCAACCGAAGAGCCCATTGCCGAGGCCTCAATAGCGGCTCGCAAACCTGCGCCGCCGGCGCCCAAAATCAAAACATCATGCTCGTGGGTTTCGTATTCGCTCAAAAGAACCTCAAATCGGTCAAGCAGCCACAGGCCAACAGGCGGACATACAGGTCGGCGCCCATCACGGCAAAAAGGGAAGTCCAGGCCCAAAGCATATGGTGCTCGTTGATAGTGCTGATACCTTGCCAGAGCTTGAAGCGAACTTTCCCCGCTTTGGCGCAGGAGAAACAGTCAACATTGCCGCCGACTAAATGTCGGAAAGAATGGCAGGAAAAAGTGTAGCCGGAAAGCAAGGTGGTGTTGACAAGTAGAACCAGCGTGCCCAATCCCATTCCGAATTTGCCGTCAAAGTTGAAGGCCTTGATAACGTCGTGCCAGAGGAAAATTAGAACAATAATCGCGGCGTAGAGGAGAAAGCGGTGCAGGTTTTGAAAAATGAAAAGTTTGGTTTCCCCGTGATATTCTCTTTTATGCTCCCCCACCGCGCAGGCGAAAGGATGGCCTGCATAGGCGCGGTAGTAGGCTTTGCGATAATAATAGCAAGTAAATCGAAATCCCGCCGGCGCCCATAAAATCAAAAGCGCCGGGGAAAGCGGCCACCAATTAAACAACAGCAGGGGAGAGTAAAGCGGCGAAAGATACGGCCCGGCGGCGTAATAATTATTTTCAAAAGCTCGCACCGTAGAATAGACGACAAAAAGGCTAAGTATGCCAAAAGTCGATAGCGGAGCCGCCCACCAGGCGTCCTTGCGCTGGGTGGCACCGAATTTGGCCGGAGCCGCTGCTACTTTTTTCATCCTTTCGGCAGGGAATTTACGAATTAACCCCTTTTTTTCAACAAAAAACTATCCGTTTTTCACTAATCCTCATAAGTAAGGGTGCCCCGACAGGTCGGGGCCGTGCCCTTTTCCTCTCATACAGGAAGGTTTTGTAGGGGCGATTCGTGAATCGCCCGCCCTCGACCCCAGGGGAAAATGGAGGTCTAAAGACCTCCGCTACGCCCGTGCCAATGTTAGCCGCTCATCTTCTTGGTTCCACCCAAATTCGCGTAGAGGCCTTTTTGCCGAGCGTTACCGCTTTGCCGCCGATTTTCAACTTGAGCGTATCATCCGGCATTTTTTCAACAACTTCTAAATTCCCCTGCGGAGTTATTCCTAAATGGTCCAGATATTCCAAGAACGTGCGGTCTTTTTCATAAATCCGAACGACGGTCGCACCCGTGCCAATGGGCGCATCGAAAAGCAAAACGGCTTTGTCTATGCGGCGCAAGGAGGCCTTGCCGAGCGGATTTCCGTGCGGGCAGGTGCCGTTACGTCCAAAAAGCTTGAAGAGCCTTTCTTCCATTTCGGGAGAAACCGCATGCTCCAGCCGCTCCGCCTCCTCGTGCACCTTGTACCACTCCATTCCCAAAACTTCCGCCAGGAGTTTCTCAATCAAGCGATGACGGATGATTAAATCTTCGGCGGTGGCTTTGCCGTTTGGCGTCAGGGTAATCTTCCCGTCTTTCCCTAATTTGAGATAGCCCTCTTTAGCTAAACGCCTCAACGCAAATGAAACGGCGGGAGGGGTAACCCCCAGCTCGGAGGCGATTTTGGAGCCTGAAGAGCTGCCGCCTTCCTGCGAAAGCTCCCAAATCGTTTTTAGGTAATTTTCCTGCGTGATGGTGGCTTTGGCCGAACTTTTCATTTACGCCTCTTGACAATTATGGTTAAGCATACTTAATTATATCGGTTAATCGAGCTTAATTTTGTAACTCGGTTGGCCGACAAGAGTAAAAATAGGGAAGCAGGAGAGAATTGCAAGCGCGATGAGTCAATCGAATCCACCTTTTGGACCTAAGCCCAAATTGGGCTGGCGCAAATCGTCCGGACAAGTTTCCCTGCCGGAAGTCCACCGCACCATCGCGGTGCCGCGCCATTTCCCCTTTTGGCGAAAGATGTGGGCTTACGCCGGACCAGGTTTTTTGGTGGCGGTCGGTTATATGGACCCGGGCAATTGGGCTACGGACCTTTCGGGCGGGGCCCAGTTCGGTTACACCCTCTTGTGTATCATTCTGCTCTCCAACTTTATGGCAATTCTGCTCCAACACCTCTGTATCAAGCTCGGGGTTGCCAGCGGACGGGATCTGGCCCAAGCTTGCCGCGACCACTATTCAACCCCAACGGTTTGGTTTCTCTGGATTCTTTGCGAAATTGCAATCGCCGCTTGCGACCTGGCGGAAGTGGTCGGCTCGGCCATCGCCCTGCAGCTTTTGTTCGGCATCCCGCTGGTTTGGGGCTGCATCATCACCGCCCTGGACGTGCTGGCCATTTTATATCTCCAGAACAAAGGTTTCCGTTACGTCGAAGCGTTGGTCGTCACCCTGATCTTCACCATTGCATCCTGCTTTGCCTCGGAATTGCTTTTCGCCAAGCCGAGCCTGCCCGCGGTGCTCTTCGGGTTTGTGCCGAGCGCCGAGATTTTAAAAAATCAACAAATGTTATATATTAGCATTGGCATCCTGGGTGCCACCGTTATGCCGCACAATCTCTATCTGCATTCCGCCATTGTGCAAACGCGCAATTACGAGGCTACATCCGAAGGCCGGCGCGAAGCCATCAAATACTCAACCATTGACTCGACCGGAGCGTTGATGTTCGCGCTGTTTATCAACGCGGCCATCCTCATCCTTTCTGCCGCCACTTTTCACTGGTCGGGCCATCAGGACGTGGCGGAAATACAGGATGCTTACAAACTACTAAGCCCCAC
>CAZSIT010000054.1:0-1645 GCA_964607165.1 uncultured Ignavibacteria bacterium | reverse complement strand
GCTTGGCGTATCAATTGCCGGCATGCTCTTTGCAGTCGCGCTCCTTGCTTCCGGGCAAAACTCGACCCTCACCGGCACGTTGGCCGGGCAAATCGTCATGGAAGGGTTTCTTAACATTCGGCTGCGCCCCTGGCTGCGGCGGCTTATCACCCGCTCCATCGCTATCGTGCCGGCGGTCTGCGTCATTGGCTTCTTTGGGGAAAACCGGACTACCGACCTGCTTATCGCCAGTCAGGTGGTGTTGAGCATGCAGTTGGGATTTGCGGTCTGGCCTTTGATGCGATTCACCAACGAAAAGGCCAAAATGGGGGAATTTGCGAATCCGCTCTGGATTAAAATTCTCGGTTGGACGACCACCGCGATAATTATCATTCTGAACATGAAACTCCTCTTCGACACCCTTCTCCCCGCCGTGGTCTTGAAGGCCATTTATGGCTTTTTGGGCCTGCCCGCGCCATCCTAAGTCAGCTATGTATCGGAAAATTCTCGTCGCTCTCGAAAACAGCCAGGTTGACCAAACCCTGATTCCGCACATTAGCCAGCTGGCCCGGCAATTCGGGTCCGAGCTGCTCCTGGTGCATGTGGCCGACGGCTGGGTTGCGCGCAATTACGATCGCCTCAAGCTGGCGGAATCGCAGGAGATGAAAGACGACCGGAGCTACCTTGAAGATACCGCCGCCAAACTGCGCGCCGAGGGTATAATCGTCACGGTAAGGCTTGCACTGGGCGACCCGCCAACAGAAATCCTTAACATTGCTGGTGATGAAAGCTGCGACCTTATCGCCATGACCACACACGGCCACCGGCTGATTGGAGACATCCTGTTTGGCAGCACGATTGACAAAGTCCGCCATAAAGCGACGGCGCCGGTGCTGCTCGTGCGGGTGGCGAGAACTTAGAGTCTTAACATCGTTACGTTAAGGTTTTGGTTTTAAGTTAGGTGGTTTTGTCCTTCCAGTTGCCCTTCACCATTATTCCTTTGATTATGTTCACCCGCAAGAGGGAAATAACGGTGGAATATGCCAACCGCTGGTGGGTGAATATTCTGGCCTACGTTTGCGCGGCCATCATTATCGGTCTGAATATCTACCTTTTGTATCAGGTTTTTAGCGGAAATACTTAAATACGTCCAACTTCTAATTAATGAGAGAGGGCGAACACAAGGTTCGCCCCTACGAAAGCACCATAAAAATTTTGATTCTATGGAGAACCGATAGTCGGTTCATCTAATAGAACGGAGTACGGTTTTCGGCCGCCTACCGAATTGAAATTACGTAGGCGGAGCCGGCTTGGGAAAGCCCGCCCGGGTCGGCACCGTAAGCCCCGATGATGAAATCGGCTTTGCCGTCTCCGTTTACATCCCCGGCTCCGGCTACGGATTGGCCGAGTTGGTCATTGGCGGCGGCGCCGTTTTTTTGGTAGAGCAGGGAGCCGCTGGCGCCGGAATAAACATAAGCGGAGCCGGTATTGCCGACAGTTCTGTGAGCGCCGATGATGAATTCGGCTTTGCTATCGCCGTTTACATCCCCGGCCCCGGCTACTGAAATGCCGAGTCGGTCATCGGCGGCGGCGCCGTTTTTTTGGTATAGCAGGGCGCCAGTGGCGCCGGAATAAACGTAGGCGGAGCCGGCATTGGAAAGCCCGC
>CAZSIT010000053.1:0-8261 GCA_964607165.1 uncultured Ignavibacteria bacterium | reverse complement strand
TGGCTACCTGCCTACCCAGGTTCAAATCTTCAGCCAGATAGACCGCCCCCATACCGCCTTCACCCAGTTTTTGAAGAATCTTATAATGGGTGACGGTTTGACCAATCATCGGTAAGATTGAAATTGGGTTGACAGCATCATCTTAAATATAAAGCTCTACTGAGTCAGAAAAAAGGGGTAAACTAACGGGCGAAAGAACTCAAAGGCAAATTGGGCACCGCTTCCAGCTGCCAATCAGATTTTTTTCCCTTCAGTAAATAAAACTCTGCAACACAGGCAATCATAGCTGCATTATCCGTGCAGTATTGAAAAGCGGGAAAGTGTACATTTATCCCCAGCTTTTCAGCCCGAAATAAGAGAAACTCCCGCAAACGTTGGTTTGCGGCGACCCCCCCCGCCACAGCTATAGTTCGAGCGCCAGCCCTGCCAACAGCCAAAAGGCCTTTTTCAACCAGCGTTTCAACTATTGCTTCTTGATAGGCGGCTGCTAAATCGGCCATTCGTTCTTTGGCTGTTGCAGGATGCTTTTGTAAAAAAACCGCCAGAGCGGTTTTCAAACCGGCAAAGGAAAAATCAAAGCTTTTATCTCTCAACATTGGACGGGGGAAATCAAAGGAATGAGGATTGCCGCCTTCAGCAGCTTTCTGAATGGATGGCCCTCCGGGATAGGGCAAACCAAGCAACTTCGCTCCTTTGTCAAAAGCTTCTCCGGCGGCATCATCTACAGTTTGTCCCAGAAGAACGGTTTTTCCCTTTTCTTCAACCATCAGCAAAACGGTGTGACCGCCGGACGCTATCAAAACCACGGCGGGCATTGGCAAGTCGGGTCGGTCAATAAAAACTGAAAACAAATGCCCCTCCAAGTGATTGACTCCGATAAAAGGCCTGCAGGTAGCCAAAGCCAGACTTTTGGCAAAAGCGACTCCAACCGCCAACGAGCCGACCAACCCAGGGCCGGAAGTAACGGCAATACCATCTATATTCGACAAACCCAGAGCGGCTTCGGCCAGTGCTTCTTTTACAACCGGCCGGATAGTTTTCAACTGCTCGCGCGCGGCCAGCTCCGGCACCACGCCACCGTATTTCCAGTGCAGACTTTGCGAAGCCACAACGGATGAGAGTACTTTTCCGTTTTCCACTACCGCCGCGGCGGTTTCGTCGCAGGAGGTTTCAATCCCCAGAACTTTCATACAAGAAAACTAAAAAATTGCACTCAACGTTGTCGAAAAAATAGGAAGCGTCTGTGCTTGAACAGATTTAATGATAACGCTATTTGCCGGACTGGGCTAAAGTCCGGCCCAGACTGATTTCGCCGTTATCGATGCGGATGTTGAAACCGCAATCCGGATTGGAGCAAACCCAGGCTTTATACTGGATGGTGGCTCCGTCCCGGCCGTAATCGGAAAGCGGCAGAAGCACGCCGTTGCCACACTTTTTGCAAGTGGGAAAACTTTCCATATCCCTTTTATGGTGAGCCCCGACTTGGTCGGGGTCGAACCATCCTCCTTCACCGGCGCGCCCCATTGCGCGCCCGATGGCACGATAAAACTTCTGAGTCGCCTTGTCAATTCGATTCGAATTTACTTTCTATCGTAGGCGGCATTTCTTTTATCCCGAGCTAAGCCGAGGGACAATGCCGCTGCCGGGTTGCCTGCCCGAGGCGTAGCCTCTGACTACGGCCAGGGAAAACCCGGCCTACGATAGGGCGGCATCGTCGGGGACTATTTCTCCTGCTCCAGCTCCACAAAAAGCCGTTTGACCAGCTCGCCGATTTCATCCCGCACCCGGCGGAAAGTTTCCATCACTTCTTCCTCGGAGCCGGAAGCTTTAACCGGATCCGGCAGAGGCCAGTGGCCGCGCGCCACGCCGGCGGGCACCGCCGGACAGCGCTCCTCGGCGTCGCCGCAGAGCGTTATCACCAAATCGTAGCTGCCGACTTTTGAAGGATCAAACCGCTTGGGGGACTGGCCGCGAATGTCCACGCCCACCTCCTGCATCGCAATAATCGCCCGGGGGTGAAGATATCCTCTCGGCTCCATTCCAGCGGAAGCCACCGCGTAGCCCGGAGGAGCATACACCCGGCCGAAACCCTCCGCCATCTGGCTGCGGCAGGAGTTTCCGGTGCAGAGAAAGAGAATCCGTCGTTTGGCCACCGAAATAAAAAACGAAATCTGCCGAAAATCGCAAGCCCTCCAAACCCGTAGTGCGGGATGGTTTTAGTATCCCGCATTGCCGGCGGGTTACCGGCCGCCGAGGCGGCCGCAGACCAACCCGCACTACGGTCAATATTTCTAACTACAAAAAATCGCTGTCGCACAAAATTTTATTTTCTATATCTTCCACAAGGACGTAAGGAAAGAATTAAAGGAAGATTACTCTGGAGGGTAAATGGAAATCAAAAAAGTAGGCGTTATCGGCTGCGGCTTGATGGGCGCGGGCATTGCGGAAACGACCGCCAAAGCTGGCTTTCCGGTAATCGTACGGGAAGTGAACGACGAGCTTTTGAAAAAAGGGCGCACCAGAATCGAGAACTCGCTTTCCCGCGCCGTGGAAAAAGGGAAGGCCACCCCGCAGGATAAAGAAGCGGCTCTGGGGCGCATCACCGGGACGACGAAACTTCCGGACTTGGCCGATTGCGATTTGGTCATCGAGGCGGTAATTGAAAATATGGAGGAAAAGAAAAAGCTGTTTAAAGAATTGGACGGAATGGTCAAGCCGTCGGCCCTTTTTGCTTCCAACACTTCTTCGTTGCCGATTACCGATATGGCCGCCGTAACCAAACGCAGCGCCCATTTCGTCGGCCTGCACTTTTTCAATCCGGTGCCGGTGATGAAACTGGTGGAAGTGGTGAAGACGGTGGTGACTTCCGAAGAAGCTTTCCAGACCGCCAAAAACTTTGGCGAAAAATTGGGCAAAACCGTGGTGGTGGCCAAAGACACCCCCGGCTTTGTGGTCAATTTATTGTTCGTGCCGTATCTGTTGGACGCCGTCCGCGCCTTCGAAAAAGGGGTCGCCAGCCGGGAGGATATCGACAACGGAATGAAGCTGGGCTGCGGGCATCCGATGGGGCCGTTGGAACTGCTCGATTTTGTCGGCATCGACACCACCTACTACATCGCCGAGATTATGTTTGACGAGTTCAAGGACGACCACTACGCCGCCCCGCCCTTGATGCGCCGGCTGGTGGCGGCCGGCTTTTTGGGGCGCAAAACCGGCCGCGGGATTTACGAGTACGACGAGAAAGGAAACAAAAAATAATGGATATCGAGATAAAAATCCCCAAGCCGGCTCCCGAAGAGAGCGGAATGGCTTATAAGAACCTTCTTGTGAAAGTCGAGCCGCCAATTGCCACCGTAACCATCAACCGTCCAAACGTCTTAAACGCGCTGGATGACGAAACCATCGCCGAGCTATGGGTTGCTTTTCTGCTTTTGGAAAAAAACGAGGCCGTGCGGGTGATTTTGCTCACCGGCGGGGGGGACAAGGCCTTCGTCGCCGGAGCGGACATCAACGAATTGAAAGCCGCCGATGTTTTGGCCTCGCGCGCCAAGTGCGACCAGGGGCAGGGGTTGCTTCTTAAAATTGAAGAGATGGACAAGGTTGTCATCGCCGTCATCAATGGTTTTGCCTTGGGCGGCGGGTGCGAAATTGCAATGGCGGCAGACATCCGCATCGCCGCCGATACGGCTAAACTGGGTCAGCCGGAAGTGAATTTGGGAATCATCCCCGGCTACGGTGGTACCCAGCGTCTGCCGAGATTAGTGGGCGAAGGCAAAGCCAAAGAGCTGATTTTCACCGGTGACGTCATTGACGCCAACGAAGCTTTCCGTATCGGTTTGGTGGACAAGGTTCTGCCCAAAGACCAATTAATGGCGGAAGCCAAAAAAATGGCGGAAAAAATCGCTTCCAAAGGGCCTTTAGCCATCGCCGCCGCCAAGCGCGCAATTCGCATCGGGCTGGCGGCTGACCTGCGCACCGCTTGCGCCATCGAAGCGGCCGAGTTTGTGGCTTTGGCTTCTTCTGAAGATAAAATGGAAGGAACCTGCGCGTTCCTCGAAAAGCGCAAAGCCAACTTCAAAGGGAAGTAATGGACTTTGCGCTTTCCGAAGAGGAAAAGTTAATCCAGGAAACCGCTCGGGAATTTGCCCAGAAAAAACTCTTTCCCCGCGCGCTGGAATTCGACGCCGAGGAAAAACTGGATTTAAACGTAATCCGCGAAATGGGGGATATGGGTTTTCTAGGCATCACTATTCCGGAACAATACGGCGGGTCGGGAATGAACTACATCGCCTATGCACTGGTTTTGGAACAACTGGCCCAGGGCTGTTCTTCGCACACGGCGGTTGTTGAACTGCACAATTCCCTTTTTGCCGGCCCCATTCTGCTCTATGGAACTGAAGAGCAAAAACAAAAGTATCTTCCCGGTGTCGCCTCCGGGGAAAAGTTAGGGGCTTTTGCTTTGACCGAGCCGAACTCCGGCTCGGACGCCGCAGCCTTGGAGACCACGGCAAAAGAAGATGACGGCAGCTACATTCTAAACGGCACTAAAATCTACATCACTGACGGAAACCTGGCCGACTACATTATGACCTTTGCCACAGTTGACAAAAGCAAAGGGTACAAAGGAATCACCTGCTTTATGGTGGAGAAAGGGACTCCCGGTTTTTCCTCCGGCACGCTGGAAAAGAAAATGGGATTCAAGGCCTCCCCCACCGCCGAGCTGTACTATCAGGACGTGCGCGTGCCGAAAGAAAACATCATCGGTGAAATCGGCAAGGGGTTCCGCATTGCGCTGGAGGCCTTGGATGGCGGACGAATTTCCATCGGCTGTCAGGGATTGGGGATTGCGCAGGCCGCCTTCAATCTGGCGCGTAAATATGCTTTGGAACGAAAACAGTTCGGCAAATTTTTGGCCCAGTTTCAGGCCATCCAGTTTATGCTGGCCGATATGGCGGTCGATATTTCCGCCGCCCGGAATCTGGTCTATCGCGCCGCCTATCTGAAATCGAATGGCAAACCCTACATTCTGGCCGCCTCCCAGGCCAAGCTTTTCTCCACTGAAATGGCCACCCGTGTGACCCACAAGGCGATTCAAGTTTTAGGCGGCTACGGCTATATTCGGGATTACCACGTGGAACGGTATTACCGCGATGCCCGGGTGACGGAACTTTTTGAAGGAACGTCCGAAATTCAACGCCTGGTGATTGCACGCGAACTGTTGAGAGATTGAGATGAAAACCCCGCCTAAAGTTGTCATGCTGAGCAAGGCGAAGCATCCGGGTGGCGTGGAAGGGACTTTCCATGGTTCAAAGTCTAACCAAAAACCCTACCCTTCACCGCCCAGATTCCTCGCCTGCCCGAGCCGAGGCTCGGCTTCGGCCAGGGCTTCGCTCGGAATGACAAGAATAATTCAGCTATGAAAACCCCGCCGATAAAAAAACTGATTTACGACTGGAACCACGTAAAGCCTGCACCGAAAAGAAAACGCCCAATCAGTCTGGCGGATGAGACACTACGCGATGGGTTGCAGTCTCCTTCCATTATCGACCCGCCCCTGGCCAAAAAAATCGAAATTTTGCAATTGATGGAACGGCTCGGCATTCAATCGTTGGACTTAGGTCTGCCCGGCGCCGGAGCCCACGCCAAAGAGGATATTCTGCGATTGGCCAAGGAAATCGTCCAGAACAAAATGAAAATCCGCCCCTACTGCGCCGTGCGGACGGTGATTCCCGACCTTGAGCCGCTGGTCGAAATTTCCGAGAAAGCTGGAATCCCGATAGAAGCCGCTACTTTCATCGGCTCCTCGCCGATTCGGATTTACGCCGAGGAATGGAATTTAGATCAGATGTTAAAGCTGACCGAGGAAGCGGTTACTTTTTGCGTCAAACATAATCTGCCGGTGATGTATGTAACCGAAGACACCACCCGCGCCACACCGGAGGCAATTCGCAAACTCTACACCACCGCCATCGAGTGCGGAGCAAAAAGAATCACGGTTTGCGACACGGTCGGCTACGCCACTCCGACCGGCGTCCAATCCTTGATAAAATTCGTTCAGCAGGTAGTCAAAAAAACCGGCGAGAAGGTGAAAATCGACTGGCATGGCCACCGCGACCGGGATTTGTCGGTGATAAATTCGATGGCCGCCGTGGAAGCGGGAGTGGACCAGGTTCACGCCACCGGCTTGGGCATCGGCGAGCGGGTGGGGAATACACCGATGGATTTGCTTTTGGTCAACTTGAAATTAGAGGGCTACATCAAACAGGATTTAACCGCCCTGCCGGAGTATTTGCGCAAAATTTCCGAGGCGGTCGGCGTCCCCTTGCCGATTAACTATCCGGTTTTTGGCCGGGATGCCTTCCGCACCGCCACCGGCGTGCACGCCGCGGCGGTTATTAAGGCCAAAAAAAAGGGGGATGACTGGCTGGCCGACCGGGTCTATTCCGGTGTTCCGGCCGGGCTTTTTGGCCGGGCCCAGCAAATCGAAGTCGGCTTTATGTCCGGCGCCTCTAACGTTAATTACTGGCTCGAATCCCGCGGCGTCAAACCGAATCCCGAACTGGTCGCGGTCATCCTAGACAAGGCCAAACACTCCAATCACATCTTGACCGACGAAGAGATTTGGGCAGTGGTGAAAGAAAATCAGACCAAATGATTCTTCGGCTTGTATGCTATTTGTTTATTATAGTTCGTGTTTGTTGATGAATAACTCGTGCTTTGGCTTGAATTTTGATGTCCTTCGCAGCCATCATTGAAGGATTTTCAAGTAATAGATAATAAGTTTGACCAGGCTGAAGCGTTATTGCTTTTGTCTCGAATGAGACGGCATCTGAAAAATAGTATCCCTTATATTCTTGACCTTGATTTTTCAACTGTAAATTTTCCGCATCCATTATAGACCATTTTATCTCATTTCCCCCAGAAGACTTAACAGACTTAATCAAAAGGTTACTTAATATAGCAGTAGCAGGGTCTATTCCGCCCAGAGCGGAAAGACCATCCATCCACTCAGCTATTTCCTTCTCCGAGCCAATTATTAAAGCAACATTTCCATCTGACTCAGGTGGTATTGTCATCGAAGCTGTTGAAACATCTGACGCAAATAGTCCTCTTCCAAGCCTTACGGTCTTTTGTAGTATTTCAACATAAGACGTATCACTCAAAGTTTCTGACCTAAAAGCTACATCCAAAGCCTGGATGCTGTCATTTAAGGCTCTCCGGGAAATTTTAACATTAATCGTTTTCCAACTTAGAAGGGCGGTGTTCTCAAAAACAAAGGTGTACGCATCTGTTCCTGGAATTGAAAACTTCAAATCCAAAGTAGGTTTGGATTTATATTGCGAAAGAGGAGTCCCGCCCCACCTCTGGAAAAAAAACCTGCTTATATCTTTTCCCTTAACGGGCTTTGCAGTTAAGAAAATTTCGTCTCCCTTGTAGAAAATGTAATTTAGCTCAACCTTATCCATCGGATCTATTTCTATTTCACCATCATAAACGATTTGTGGTTCGGGCAGAGTAGTGGTGGGTTTTGCGGAATCAGGGATAGTCTGAGCATATGACCATCCAAAAAGCACAAAAACTGAAAGGGCGGGAGCAAAAAACTTCAACTTCGAACTAATCACGGCTACCTCCTTGGTTTAATTTACCTCTAACCTACAGAAAGGTAGAAAAACCCTCCTATAACGTCAACCCCAAATTGCCTTTTCCCTTTTTTGTCTTTATTATTCATTGTTCCGTAGGCGGCATTTTCAATGCCGCTGCCGGGTTGTCCCTCGGCCAGCTCGGGATAAAGAAACCCGGCCTACGAGAGCAGAGCAGGACGAATGGTATGCCACAGACCCTAAGCGAAAAGATTTTGTCGGAAAAAGTGGGCCATTCGGTCAAGGCCGGGGAGCTGGTGCTTTCGCCGGTGGATTGGATTTACGCTCATGACCTCTCCGGGCCTTTGGCCATTTCGCAGTTGGAAAAACTGGGACTCGGACCGCTCAAATATCCGGAGCGGGTGATTTTCTACCTCGACCATTCTTCGCCAAGTTCGACCGCCATTTCCGCCACCGAGCAAAAAGTCATCCGCGAATTTGCCCGCAAGCTGAATTTGAAATTTTACGACGTGGGGAACGGCATCGCGCATCAGGTGATTATGGAAGAAACCTTGAAGCCGGGCGAGGTGGTCATCGGCGGCGATTCGCACACCTGTATGGGGGGCGCGGTGGCGGCCTTTGCCACCGGAATGGGCTCCACCGACGTGGCGATGGCGATGC
>CAZSIT010000052.1:0-8481 GCA_964607165.1 uncultured Ignavibacteria bacterium | reverse complement strand
GAGTAATAGCTATTTTAATTCCAAAGTTCAGCCTGTTAAAAGAATGGGCTTATGCCGGTTTCTGTCGGTATAAGACGACCGTTTCAGTATAACATCTTCAAGCTCTTTTGCGGTCTTCATTAATTTCGTATAAACCTCTGGGGCTGTCATATTAATCTTATCGGCCGTTTCACCGGAATTCTTGCTTTTTCGAGGCAAACAATTCTTGACGAGCCGGAAACCGGCTCTTTTCTTGGGGTTTGAGAAAGGAGAAGTCAAGGACAGGGACTGACCTGCTGACTGCAAACGAAGGAAAGTTCTAAAAAGAGCCGCTTTCCGAGGGAAAAGCAAACCTCAAGACCTCCGCAATTGACCTGTTAATTCGTAATCAGCAGGTCAGCGGTTCAAATCCGCTCGGCGGCTTGTCTAAGACAGAGATTGGAGATTAGAGATTAGTTAAAAACTAAACTGTGTTTATTTTGGACCCGGCGAAACTTTGAGGGGAGGGGGGCGTAGTATTCGGTATGCAAGCGCCTGCCGGTCGCAACAGCGTTTTTTGCCTCGCTGTTTTTCTTTTTCTTGTTTCCTGCTCCGGGGGACAGAAGGCCGACCCGAACTTTGATGCACGGGTTGCTCTTCCCGCCTATGCGGCAACCCATCCTAAAGTGCTCTTTGATGAAGCCCACAAAAACTTTCACACCGCCGGCGGGCGGTACAAACCGTTCGCCGACCTGATTTCCAACGACGGTTACAAAATCATCCGGAATGAACTGAAATTCTCAAGCCAAACATTGACCGGATACGACATTCTAATTATCTCCAATGCAAAAGGTATGGACGAAAAATACAAAGCCGCTTTTACCGAGGAGGAATGCGAGGCGGTAAAGAATTGGGCCGAGCAGGGCGGTGCGCTTTTGCTCATTGCCGACCATTACCCAATGGGTTCGGCGGCGGAGAATCTGGCTAAGCGTTTCGGCGTCAAGATGAGCAACAGCTACGGGGTGGAGGACTCTTTGCATTACGATACGACCTCAACCGATAAAAGCCAGCTCGTTTTCAGTCGCGAGAATCATTTGCTATCCGATTGTCCCATCACCCAAGGGCGGGACTCCAGCGAACAAATTGACCGGATAGTGAGTTTTACCGGGCAATCCTTGACCGCGTCGGAAGGAAGCGTTCCATTCTTGCTTTTGAGCCAGACGGCCAACGAGATGCTGGTCGATTCCATCTGGACGGTGAAAAAATTTCTTTCGTCTAACACCTATACCTGTTTTGCAGACCCGGTTCCGGCGGTAGGCCAAGCGCAGGGAGTTGCCTTGCCGTTCGGCCGAGGCCGGGTGGTGATTTTGGGCGAGGCGGCCATGCTCACTGCCCAGATAGATGATAGAAACGGAAATCCGTTTGGGATGAACGTGCCGGGAAATGACGACAAGCAACTGGCCTTAAATATTATGCATTGGCTTTCGGGGTTGTTGGATTAGACCCCCTCCGACCCTTCGGGTCTCGTCCCCCTTGTCAAGGGGGACAGAAAAAGCAAAAAATATATTTTGTCCCCCTGTATTTAAGGGGGACGAGGCTCGAAGAGCCGGAGGGGGTAGCACTTTTCTGTCCCCTCCGTTGGCAAGGGGGACAGAATTAAAGGCGGGTTCAATGTATTGAACCCCTACGAAGAATTAGAAAGACAAAATAGGGCGAATGCCATTCGCCCCTACGGAACCTCACCCTTTATCCCTCTCCTTTGGAAGGAGAGGGAATGGGCGAGGTGACCTCGCCCCTACAAATACAAATCAAAAAAACAAGGCGGGCACGTGGCAACGTGCCCCTACGGACCCCTCCTTTAATTCCCTGGCCGAGCACGAGCTCGCCTCGGGCAGGCCTCCCCTAAAAGGGGAGGTAAAAGAAAATAGGTCGCGAAAGCGCTTGACAAAAGTTAGAAAGGCGGCATCTTTAAGTTGGGAAGGGGAAACAAGTTTAGGATATGAAAAGAATCGTTTTTTGTTTAGCAGGGATTTTAACCCTTTTTGGTTTAAGCGCTTACGCCGCAACCATTCGCGTCCCCCAAGACCAGCCGACCATACAGGCGGGGATAAATGCGGCGGTAAATGGGGATACGGTTTTGGTGGGGCCAGGGACTTATGCGGAAAATATAATTATAGACGGAAAGAATATTTGGGTCATCAGTTCAAATGGTCCAAATAGCACTATAATTACAAGGTTTATTACAGGACAGCCCATAGTAAGAATTTTCAATACGGGAAGCTCGACTAGTTTAACGGGTTTCACGATTATAAATGGAATAGGAAACGGCTTGGCCGACGGAATATATCTTTCAAATACTTCAGTACTCATAGAAAATAACATCGTTCGAAACAATCTTGGTGGGAGTTTAGGGACTGGCCTGTTCAGCTGGCAGGGCGGTTCTCCGGTTGTAAGGAACAATATATTTAAAGGACATAACGGATATCGTATTGTTGAGTTTGTAGATGTGAATCCTATATTAGAACGAAATCTAATTGTTGAAAACACTGGACAGGCAGCCGTTTTCGTGGTAGGGTTAATTACCGCTCTGAACAACACGATTGCTAATAGCAACACTGAATACGGCTTTTTATTTGAACAAAGTTCATCTGGCCAAATAACCAACAACATCATTACTAATAACAGTCTATATGGGATCGCAGGAGCTGATAGTTCAGTATCAATAACCTACAACGATCTTTTCGCAAATACTTTTGGTCCAATAGCAGGCGGAGCTCTGGGCGTAGGGAACATTCAAGCTGACCCACAATTTGTAGGTGGGATACCATTTAGTAATAACCTCCAATTAAACTCTCCGTGTATAGATGCAGGCGATCCAGCCACTCCTGCTCCACCCTTCGGTGGCTCAAGGGTCGATATGGGAGCGTTTGAATTCTTGGGAAGGGGCTTTTCTTTACTAAGCCCAAGTGCTGGCGGCCACTTGAAAGTACGAAAACTTCAATTCATTTGGTCACACCTCCGAGATACAACTGGTTTTATTTCTGCTACCTACCGCGTTATCTTAGCTAAAAACAGTAGTTTTGCAGCAGCTGATTCCTCACCTAATCTCACAGATACTACTTGGAAAGTGCCGAATAAACTTAGCTTCGGCCAGACCTACTTTTGGAAAGTTTTTGCAGTTCCAGATTCCGGAGATACAATTTTCAGCAACGTTAGAAGTTTTACGGTTTTGCAACCTCCTTTTGGTTCATTTTTGCCAAATGAAAGTTCTCAAGTTAGATTGAGGCAACCCACTTTTATATGGCAAGCAGTGAGAGATACAAGTATTGCAGACTCCTTTAACGTTTACCGAGTAATCCTGTCGAAAGATAGCGGTTTTATCTCTGCCGATACTTCGCCCGCTTTAACCGATACAACTTGGAAAGTGCCTTACAACCTTGACCTTAATCAAGGATATTTTTGGAAAGTTCAGGCGGTGTCAGACAGCGGGGATATTATTTATAGCGACTCAACAAGTACATTTACAGTTAAGCCTCCCGACTTTTCTCTCTTTGAACCCGCAAACAGTTCCCTGCTTAGAATCAGACAGCCGACCTTTGCTTGGCAAACGGTAAGGGATACGAGTATTCAGGACACTTTTGCATATAAAGTGATTTTATCAAAAGACGTCAGGTTTTCTCCTGCTGATACATCTTCAGCAATTTCAGATACTGTTTGGAAGGTTCCTTACAAACTCGACTTTGGTGAAACTTACCTCTGGAAAGTTCAGGCGGTTTATGAAAGTGGAGACAGCATTTATAGTAAAGCTATTCGTACTTTCACTATTGCCCCTCCCCTTCTGCAGTTGGCTCTGCCGACAAATACCAGCCGGGTTTTGGTCAAGCAGCCGACATTCAATTGGGGGGTGGTGCGGGATACTTCTATTCCGGACAATTTTTCATACCGAGTTATTTATGCTAAGAATCCAAGTTTTACCGGGGCGACCAGTTCGCCGATTTTGACGGATACTTTTTGGCAGGCGCCGACGAATTTGGATATTGCCACTACTTATTATTGGAAGGTTTTGGCTTTTTACAGCAGTAGCAACGACACGGTATTTCCAACCCAAAATTTCAGCTTTCTTTTAGCGCCGACTAAATTAGAAGTTCCGGGAGATAGGCCGACGATACAGCAGGCGATTGATATAAGCTTGAACGGGGATACGGTTTTGGTTAAGCCGGGGACTTATACGCAGAATATTCTGTTCAAAGGAAAGAAAATTAAGCTAATGAGCGAAGGAGGGCCGGCGGTAACCACGATTGCCAAACTGGTGGATGGGTTTGAGCTGGTGAGCTTTACCAACGGGGAAGATTCAAACACGGTTTTGAGCGGGTTTACTTTGACCGGCGCCCGGCTGGTGCCGAGCGGGGCGGCGATTAACATCTTGGGAGCTTCCCCTATTATCGAAAACAACTATATAATTGATAACTCCGGGCAGGCGGCGGTGATTTGGGCGGATGGGGGGGCGCCCAAGATACGGCGCTGTTTGATGGTGCGCGACAGCGGCGAGGCGGCGATACGGTTTTTCAACAGCTCCGGGGGCGAGGTGATAAACTGCACGATTTCGGACAATTTTGGGGATGGGATTCGGGTACAGGCGGGGCTGCCGTCGCGAATTACCAATAATATCATTGTAGCCAACACCGGCTACGGCATCCGGGCGATGGGGGGCAGCAATACCAATTCGACTATTACTTATAATGATGTTTTTGCCAATAACCTGGGATACTTTTTTGCCACCATCCCGGGGGAAGGGAATATCTTTTTTGACCCGCTCTATCGGGGCGGCAATCCGTTTAGTTACAAATTGATAAGCTTCTCACCTTGTATTGATGCCGGCGACCCGGCTTTTCCGGTGCCGCCTGGCGGGGGGAGCCGGATTGATATGGGTGCTTTTGAACGGACGGCGAGTTTGCCGGGGGATTTGAATTTGGACGGGATTTTGACCGCGGCGGACGTGGTTTTGCAGCTGAACTGCGTCTTTTTGGGGGTGGGCGACTGTCCCCTTAACCTGGCCGATTTGAACTGTGATAACATTTTGACGGCGGCGGACGTGGTCATAATACTGAACGACGTCTTTTTGGGCATCCCTCCCCCCTGCACCCTTTAGGGGAACTTTTGAGGCCGGGCTAAAGTTTTAGTAAAAGAAGCAGATAATTAAGGTATAAGGTATTGACAAATTGAAAATAGTTGATAATATTTCAAACACCTCGCAAAATGATGCGTAGAATAGATAGGATGACCAATCGGAAAGGGACTATGCGAAAACTTTTACTTGCAACGGCTGTTTTAAGCTTCGTGGCGGTTTCGGCTTTTGCCCAAACCGGCCATACCACCAATCCAGTTTCGGGCGCAACGGCCGAAGGGCCCAAACCCTCCTCGCTTTTCTTGCTCGATCCCTCCCGTTTTAAAATCGGGCATACGATTTCGACTTCCTACGCCAGTTTCGGCGGACACGGAATTTTGACCAGTATGTATCTGGCCGACATTGCCTACAAGGTGGCCAGTCCTTTGGATATCCGGGTCTCTTTGGGGTTTGCCAATTCACAGGGTTCGCTTTTTGGGCCCAGAGGCAGCGCCAACTCCATCATCCCGGGCTTTGAGCTGAATTATCACCCTTCGAAAAATTTTAATTTGATTATTAACTACCAAAAGTATCCAAACGGCTATTTACAGCCGGGACTTTTGCCGTTATATAGACGGTAGGATTTTGGAAGGTTTTACGGAGACGGCCCCTCCGCCAAACGGACCGGTTTACAGATGACGGAAACACCCTTACGGTATAAAAAGAAAATTTGGACAGCCCCCGATTCGAACCGGATTCCCTGGCATTGGGCGGAAAAGATATTGTTGGGAGCGGTGGTTTTGACGGGAATGGCGACGGTGGGCTTGGCGCTCTATCTTTTTTGGCCGCGAGAGGCGGAGGCCGAGCGGGATTTTGAATATGCGCGAGTGCAGGTAATTGTGCCGGAAGAGTTGAAAGGCAAGTTCAGGGAAGTTATTAACAATTTGAGCCGGGAATTGGCGAAAGAAAACTGCCTTATTGAAGTGGGCGATACCCTCTTTTTGAAAACGCCGGCGCCGGAACAAACGCTTTTGATAGAGCGTGTGCCGGATCCCCCGGCCTCCGGCCGGGTGGCAAAATATTTGAAAATCCGGCCTTCGCGCATGATTGAGAAAAGTTTGGATGATAACATCAAAGGAGTGTTATTTTCGGTTTATTTAGGCCGGGACGTTCTGGCTGCCCATTAATCCGGGAGGATTTCGCAAGCGGTAGATGAGGGCTCCGGCGGGCAAAAGCTTGGCGCGGCTGGTCGGCAGGCTGGCGCAAGAGAAAAAGGGAAGCGACGTGGTCGTAATAGACTTGCGCAGGCTTTCCACCTTCGCCGATTTCTTCGTGATAGCAACGGCGGATGCGGATGTGCATGCGCACGCGATGGCCGGACACATTGAGGATATGCTGGATGAAAAAGGAGTGCGCCTGGGGCATGAAGAAAAATCGAACCGCTGGACGTTGATGGATTACGGGGACGTGGTGGTGCATATTTTTTTGAAAGAGACGCGGCGCTTTTATGCTCTGGAAAAACTCTGGGGCGACGCGCCCCAGGAAAAACTGGTGGAACGGCTGTCGCGCAAACGGATGGCGGTTTAGCTCCACGGAGGAAAAAATTTAGAAAAAGTTTTTACACCAGGAGAAAGTAAAACTTCAAACCTTTAACAATCGAGAAAAATATGACTGAAAAAGTTGCCGAAAAGATGGAAAGTAAAGAATCCAAGATGGACATTACCGAGCTCAAAACCAAAACGGTGGCCGAGCTGCAGGAAATTGCCGAAGGCTTGAGCGTCCCGGGCAGTTCCGGTATGCGCAAACAGGAGCTGATTTTTAAAATTTTAGAGACCAAAACCGAGCAGGACGGACTGATTTTTGCCGAAGGGGTGATGGAGATTTTGGAGGAGGGGTACGGCTTTATGCGCTCGCCGGACTACTGCTACCTGCCGGGGCCGGACGACATCTACGTCTCCCCTTCCCAGATTAAGCGCTTTGATTTGCGCACGGGGGACACCGTCTCCGGCCAAGTGCGGCCGCCCAAGGATTCCGAAAGGTATTTTGCCCTGCTTAAAATCGAGGCCATCAACTTTGAATCGCCGGAGATGTCCAAGCACAAGGTGCTCTTTGATA
Organism: uncultured Ignavibacteria bacterium; assembly: GCA_964607165.1. GTDB lineage: Bacteria > Zixibacteria > MSB-5A5 > DSPP01 > DSPP01 > DSPP01. The sequence goes on along the minus strand of CAZSIT010000052.1, from coordinate 1,304 downwards.
ATCTCACCCCGCTTTATCCGCAGGAAAGGTTTAATTTGGAATACGACCCCAAAAGGCTTTCCACCCGGATAATGGACTTCCTCTGCCCGATGGGCAAAGGACAGCGGGCCTTGATTGTATCGCCGCCCAAGGCGGGCAAGACGATGCTCTTGCAGGAAATTGCCAACGCCATCACCAACAATCATCCGGAAGTGAAGCTGATTGTGCTTTTGATTGACGAACGGCCGGAAGAGGTGACCGATATGAAGCGTTCAGTCAAAGGAGAGGTGATTTCCTCCACCTTCGACGAGCCGGCGGAGCGGCACGTGCAGGTGGCCGAGATGGTGATTGAAAAAGCCAAGCGGCTGGTGGAACATAAACACCATGTGGTGATTTTGCTGGATTCGATTACCCGTTTGGCCCGCGCGCACAACGCCGTGGTGCCGCATTCCGGGAAAATCCTTTCCGGCGGCGTGGATGCCAACGCTTTGCAAAGGCCCAAGCGCTTCTTTGGCGCGGCGCGAAACATCGAGGAGGGCGGCAGCCTGACCATCATCGGCACGGCTTTGATTGAGACCGGCAGCCGGATGGACGAAGTTATTTTCGAAGAGTTCAAGGGCACCGGCAACTCCGAAATCGTGCTCGACCGCAGGCTTTCCGACCGGCGCATTTTCCCGGCGATGGACATCAACCGCACCTCCACCCGCAAAGAGGAGCTTTTGCTGCCGCCGGAGGTTTTGGCAAAGGTTTGGATTTTGCGCAAGTTCTTAGCCGAGATGAACTCGATTGAAGCTATGGATTTTCTGATTGACCGGATGCGCAAGGCCAAAAATAACGCTACGTTTTTGACGTCGATGAAGGATTAAGCTTCAGCGGTTTTAAAACATTAGGCCGGCTCCCTATTGCTACTGGGAGAAAAGGGCGGGATGAAAACGTCCGACTGCCCTTGTCCTCGAACATACCCCAAGTTTAGAATTTACAAAAAAGCGTTTCCTCATTATCATTACGCCTTAATGGCTTCCAATCAACCCGGAGCGGAAACGTGATCGGCCAAACCATATCGCATTTTAAAATCCTCGAAAAGCTTGGTGAAGGGGGGATGGGAGAGGTATATCTGGCCGAGGACACCAGTTTGGGCCGCAAGGTGGCAATCAAGTTCCTTTCCTCCGATAAAGCCGCCGAGCCGGAATCCCGCCAGCGCTTTGTCCACGAAGCCCGCGCCCAGGCGATGCTCTCCCATCCCAATATCGCCACCTTTTATGAAGTCGGAGAAGAAGGGGATAAAGTCTTTATCGTTATGGAATATATCGAAGGCCAGCCGCTTT
>CAZSIT010000051.1:0-8682 GCA_964607165.1 uncultured Ignavibacteria bacterium | reverse complement strand
CATCAATCCTCCTTATACGATTATACCTGTCCAAATCTTAAGTGGGGCACGACAGAAAAAGTTTGAATGTATGGAACAATCAAAAAATTATTGAAAGATATTCCTTTCGTGATTTAAAAGAACTAATCAAGGAATTATAGTTTTCCATTAAAGTAAGAACACTGTTTTTTGAAAAAAGAGAAAAGCATTATTCTCTTTGGCAATTTGAGTTTGCTGACATCGGCGACTATAACAGTATTCGCTTGACAAAAAGCAGTCGTTACGAAATAATTGAAAAATAATTTTATGCCAACTCCTTTGTTGGGAGGGAGCTCCGCTCCCGACCGTTCGGCTATCCGGGAAAACATAACCCCCCAGCCCTTTTATCCCGAGCGCAGTCGAGGGGCTGCTCCGGCGGGAGTGAGTCAATCTTTTTACCCCACGTCCTGCAGCCCGGGGAAAGCTTTCAAAAGCCAACTGGAAATGATGCCGAATTGGTTGAAAAACATCAAAAGGCCAATGGCTACCAAAAGCAGGCCGGAGAAGATTTCGATGGTTCGGAAATGTTTTTTGAAAAAGCTGGAAAAGCCTAAAAAGAAATTGAAGCTTATCGCCGTGACGAGAAAGGGAATCCCCAGTCCGAGCGAATAGAAGGACAAAAGCAGCATTCCCTTACCCACCGATCCCTGATTGGCTGCCAGTCCCAAAATCCCGCCCAAAATCGGGCCTATGCAGGGAGTCCAGCCGAAAGCGAAAGCGACCCCAACAAAAAAAGTTCCCAGGATTCCTAAAGGTTTACTACGCGAGTGAAAGCGCTTTTCATAGTTCAAAAACGGTATGCGGATGATACCGGCCACATGCAGGCCCAGAATGACGATAAGGGCCCCGGCAATCCGGTTGAAAATTCCAATCCGGTTGGAAAGCAAAAATTTCCCTATCGCCGTGGCCGAGGCTCCCAGGGTGATAAAAACCGCCGAAAAGCCTAAAACAAAAATAAAGGAGCTTAGGGCGACTTTGCTCAAAACCTCACCCTTCTTTTCCGAAGCGCCCAAATCGGCAATGGAAACGCCGGAAACAAACGAAAGATAGCCGGGTATCAAGGGCAAAACGCAGGGGGAAATAAAGGAGATAAACCCGGCCCCCAAAGCCGCCAATAGACTTATGTTTTCACCAAACATTTGCCAACCTTTCTTTTTTCATTCCCCTTCCAATCAGTTTACGTCGTTTTCAAAACCGATACGCCAATCTACCTTTGCATACGTTTCCCCATCCACCACTACGTAAGGATAAATCAAATAATTGAGCGGCTCAACGGCCGGGTCAATGCGGATGTCCCGTCCCAGGGTAAAGGCGACCCGGTTTTCATCCAGCCCGCCGAAAAAGAACTCCTTTTTTTCCGGATGTTTGCACGCCTCCGAGGCATCCACCGGAATCCATCCCAGGCCTTTAACGTAAAACTCGGCCCAGCAGTGGTAGCTCGGAATCTCCCCGTTGTTTGAGCCCGCCGGCAAAGGCAGGCCCATTATAAACCGGGCCGGAATTCCAGAGGCGCGGGCCATGCCGATTAAAAGAGAATGAAAGTCGGTACAGTTTCCCTGGCGGGCGTCACAGGCATACAAAGCGTCACCCCGGCCCCAACCCTCTCCGCTTTTGTCGTACTTCATGGTCTCGACGACGTAGTTGTAAATCGCCCGCGCCTTTTGCAGAGGAGCCATATCTTTCCGCACCACCTTGCGGGCCTCCTCCGCAATTCGGCCATCGATAGGGACCAGACGGTCAGCGGACAGATAGCGCTTGAGGCTAAGCTCCTGCAACCCCTCCGGAATGGGGGTTTCTTTTTCCTCTTTTTTCAAAGCCATCCGACTGACGGCGAACTCCAGCTTCACCTCAATCTTCTCGGGAACCTTCCCCGCCGTCTCCACTTTCAAAATCCGGTTGCCATATTCCGGCTCCGTGTAAAGGGTGTAAGGGTAGAGGCAGGTAACTTTGAAATCTTTGACCTTTTGGCGGGAATCCGATCCCGGAATAGGCGTCCAGATGGTTATCTTTGAGGAACCGGGCGGAATGTCCTTGACGGAGAAAACGTAAGTCAAACGCACCTCCCGGCTCCCATTCTCAAAAGTGCCGGTGCGCCGCGTGGTCGAATAACAACCAAGGGAAACACTCACAATCCCTAAAAATAGAAACAAAAAGGATCTCACCGGCATCCTTATGAATAACGACTCCAGGAAAAGAATCTGACCAAAAAATATTGCGGGTCTCAATTAATGAATGGGCCCGTTTATTTGGCCTCTTCTTCGGTGCTTTTGCGCTTCCACAAGCCATCCTCCTGCACCCAGCCGTAGCGCGGATTGCCATCCACTTTGTGAATGGTCACTTCGCTCACTTCTAATTTCGATTTGTCCCCTTTCATAAAAAAGTCCAAATCGTAGGTCTTCCCGTCCGTACCCTTAAAATCGGAGCAGGCAAAATACAGACCGTCCGACACTTTGGAAAGTCTCTCTTCGTGGACTTTATCGAGGGTCAGCTCCAAAGTTTTTTTGTTGGCCGGGTCGTAAACCAGAAAATATCCACCCTTCAATTGGGTATCCTTGATGCAGTAACCCTTAATGGCTTTAGACATATCCGCCACGGTGGCTTCCGCCTCTGCCTTAGGCTTTGTTTTCTTGGCTGTGGGGTGTTCGGGATGCTCCTGGGCCACGAGGTTAGCCGCCCAGACCAATCCGGTTGCCAAAACCGCCCACTGCCAAATCCTTCTAACCTGCATACTTTCCTCCTTGGGCTTTTCGCCCGCTTTTGGTTACCATCTCCAATATAAAAAACTTATCCTTTCTCTGCCATAACTTTAACATCATTTAATACGCCTTATAAAACCAATAAGCCAGCGCAATTGTTCCTCGGAAGGGGTATTGGAAACAAAACAGCCTGGACGGCACCCTATATAATAAGTATGGAAAAAGCTAAGTAAGGAAAGTTATAAAACTAATTTTTCAGCTGGACGAGCTTTTCTTCCAGAATCCGAACAATTTCTTCCTGGTTTAATTGAGCCGAAACCCGCAGGGCAATTTCCTTGGCCACTTCTGAAATCAGCCGGGTGACCAATTCCTCTGTGTTGATGGCAACCGCCGGAGCCGTTACCGGCAGAGCAACCGGAGCGGTGATTTCGGTGGGAGCTGTAGGCGGAACGGTTTTCACTTTGTCGGTGCTTACTTTCTTTTGGGCCTCCACCACCGCCTGCGGCTCGATTCTGGTCTCGCCGTAAACCGGTTTCTCCTCCGTTTCCAGCTTCATCATCTCTTTTTTGAACTCGTTGATGAAGCGCTCATACCCCAGGCGCGAGGTTCCCAGTTCTTCCACCTTTAACTTCAGATCCTCGGAAACCTCGCCTCTTTTCTTTGGAGTGGCCGGCGCCGGAGTTGGGGAAAGTGGTTGGCTGGAAGGGGAAGGAGCCGTCGTTTCCTTCTGCATTTCTTTTAAAAACCACTCGTAATCGTGCGGCCCCTCTTTGGGTGGCGGCGAAATAAAACCTAAATCTTTTTCTGACAGTCCAAAAGGATCGGAAGCCAAAATCAAAGAATCCTTGTCCGTTTCCACTTTTAATTTATCTGCATCCGGTTTGGCCGGGCCGAAGACAGGTTTTTCTTTCGACTTTTGTGCTGGAGGAGCCTGGGATTTTGACGGACGGTTATAAAGTTTTATGGTCATATCTTCAAACTCTCCACTTTTTCGACTTCCCAAACCCATCTTGGACGGAGATTTTTCTTGCGGGCGGATTGGCACCGGGCCGGTCGATTCCTCGGATTCGCTTAAAAGCGCCTCTCCCAAAAGCTCATCCAATCCCAAATCCTCATTCTCGGCTGCAGAGGTAAAAACTTCTTCCGAGACCGCCTTGGAAGCCAGCTTATCAGTATCCTCTTCCAACAGGGAGCGCTGGGTTTTCGGTGCGGGGGGCGTTGCGTACTTCCGCGCCTTTTCGATGAAATCCTTGGGCACAAACGGCTTGAAAAGACAATCCGAGGCCCCGGCGGAAAGAAATTTGTTGCTTTCTTTCATTTCCGAAGCCCCCAAAAGCATAACCACCGGAATCTTTTTGAGCAGGGGGTCAGACTTCAACTCCTGGCAGATGGAAAGCCCGTTTTTGCCGGGCATATAGTGGTCCAAAAATATTAAATCCGGCTTCTGGCTTTTCACCATCGCCAGAGCCTTGCTACCGTCAGAAGAAGATATAACCTCAAAGCCGTTCTGGCGTAAAAGCGACTCGGCTACACCCCGTATAGTCGCCGAATCGTCCGCAACTAAAATCTTAGGCATTCCCCTCCTCCATTGCTATAACGGTAAGATTAACTTCAATCGTCGCGCTTTTGACCCAAAAGCCGGCTGGCTTTTTCCAGAATCTTTTTTTCTTTTCCGGTGAGTTTATCATATCCCCCGACTTTTTTAATCCGGTCTAAAACTTCGTCGGCCGAGGCCAAAAGCTGTTGCCGTAGGGCCCGCTTTTTGTCTCTCCTCCGTTCCCTTAAATTATATCGGAGGTTTCCGCCAAAATCTGTAACCCATTTTAAGGACCGGCCCCGCTTTAAATAAACCCAGCCCACCAGCATCCCACCCAGATGGGTAAAATGCCCGATTCCATCCGAGGTATGCTGGAAGGAAGCGAAAAGCTCCAAAAGCCCAAAGAAAAGCACCAGATATTTCGCTTTAACCGGGATTAAAAACCAGAGATAAATGACCCGGTTCGGATATAGCAAAGCAAAAGCGGCCAGGATTCCGAACAACGCTCCCGAAGCTCCGATGGTCGGAACCGCCTGACCCCAGGTCAAAAACAACGTGAATAGCCCGGCCCCAATGCCGCAAATGAAGTAAAACTTGTAAAAGTATTTGCTCCCCCAATCCCGTTCCAAATCCTGCCCGAACATCCAGAGCGTGAACATATTGAAAAGAATATGGAAAAAATCGCCGTGCAAAAACATATAGGAGACCAGCTGCCAAATGTAAAATTTCTGTTGGACTAAAGAGGGCGTCAACCCGAAATAATAGACGAGAATTCCACTGCGGAAGATGAGTTGCAGCAGGAATACCGCTGCATTGGCCAGGAGCAGGTTGCGCACTGCGGGCGTCAGCCGCCCGCCAAAGGCGGGCCAGGAAGGTCTTTCCCACGTCTCAATGTAGCGTTCCCTGCGCATGCTACTTAAAGCTAACCTAAAATCCCCCTCAATCAAGCGGAAAATTAGTTTATTTTCCAGCGAAAATCAATCTTGGCGGTTTTGGTAATCATCGCCGTCACCGAGCAATACTTGTTCTGCGAAAGCTCCACCGCCCAGCGGACGTCGCATTCTTTTATGTTCTCCCCTTTGATTTTGTAGAGAATCGTGACTTTGGTATAGACCTGCGGATGCTCCTTGGCCCGCTCCGCATCGATTTCGATTTCCAACCCCTCCGGCTCCACCCGGCGCTTTTTTAGGAAAGCAATCACATCCATTCCCGTGCATCCGCCCAGCGAAATCAGCAAAAGCTCCATCGGGCTGGGGCCGGAGTTGTCCCCTAATTTTTCGACCGATGAATCCATCCGCACCGAATGGCCGGATTCGCTTTTACCGATAAAGGCTATTTTTTCTTTCCAGACTACAGTCGCTTTCATATTTTTGTCCCAATCAGCGAAAAATTTCTCTTTCCGAACCGATGAGGAACGCCCAAGTTATCCGCCCCCTACTGCTTTGTCAAGGTTGAAGAGTAGAAAAAATGGGGTAGCGGAAGCCTTCAGGCTTCCACTTTGGAAAACAGAAGTCTTCCGCCACGGTCAAAAAAGTGTTAAAATGACATCGCAAAGAATGAGTTCCGATCAACCCACTTCCGACAACGCCTCCGGCGTCAAATTTTTGCTGCGCGCCCTGCGTTATCGCAACTACCGGCTCTTTTTCGGCGGGCAGGGAATTTCTCTGATTGGCACCTGGATGCAGCAGGTGGCGATGAGCTGGCTGGTGTACCGGCTGACCAACTCCGCCGTTATGCTGGGGGTGGTCAGCTTTGCGAGCCAGATTCCCACTTTCGTCCTGACCCCTTTCGGCGGCCTCTTGGCCGACCGGGCCAGCCGTCACCGCATCCTTCTGGTCACGCAAACGTTGGCGATGCTGCAGGCCTTTACGCTGGCCATTCTGGTTTTGACCCATACCATCGAGGTCTGGCACATAATCATTCTGGGAATTTTCGTCGGTTGCATCAACGCCTTCGACATCCCCACCCGCCAGTCGTTTCTCTTGGATATGATTGAAAAGCGCGAGGACTTGTCCAACGCCATCGCCCTGAATTCGTCGATGTTCAACGCCGCCCGGCTCATCGGCCCCTCGATTGCCGGGGCGGTGATTGCCGTGGCGGGGGAGGGGGTTTGCTTTCTGTTGAACGGGCTAAGCTTCCTCGCGGTTTTAGGCGCCTTGTTGGCGATGAAAATCCAGCCCCAAAAAATCGAGCCGAAAACCGCCAATCCGCTGCAGGGTTTGCGCGAGGGGATTGCCTACGCCTTCGGTTTTTCCCCCATCCGCTCCATCCTGCTTCTGGTTGCTCTCGCCAGCGTGGCGGGCGTGCCGTATATCGCGCTGATGCCCATCTTCTCCCGCGACATTTTGCACGGCGGCTCGCACACGCAGGGTTTTTTGATGAGCGCCGTTGGATTAGGGGCTTTGACCGGTGCGCTATTTCTCGCTTCGCGCATAAACGTGCGCGGGCTGGGGAAAATAATCGCCTTTTCCGCCGGGCTTTTCGGCGCCGGCCTTATAGTTTTTTCATTTTCACGTGTTCTCTGGCTTTCGCTTTTGGCTATGATGATAACCGGCTTTGGAATGATGGTGCAGATGGCCTCCAGCAACACGGTGCTTCAGACGTTAGCCGATGACGACAAGCGCGGCCGGGTGATTAGCTTATACGCCACCGCCTTTATCGGGATGGCTCCCTTGGGCGCGCTTTTGGCCGGTTTCGTTGCCCGGCAAATCGGCGCACCGATGACTTTGGCCATTGGCGGGCTATTTTGCATTCTCGGCGCCCTCTTATTCGCCCGCCATCTTCCCTCCTGGCGGCAAATGGTGCGTCCGGTGTATGCCAAAAAGGGAATAATCCCCGAAATCGCGACCGGCCTCCAATCCGTCACCGCTCCAACCATGCCACCAAAGGATTAAATAGCCATTACCCTTAACATCTTGATTTATCTTCACAAATTGCTATCATTTTAACCTAATGAATGGAAGCATGACACTTCACGACACTTTAAAACGGATTGCCATGGCATTTACAGTGCGGGATATTATGGCATCAGAAGAAAAGATTGTACGCGCTCCAGACATAACCACTGCCCAAAAACTCTTAAAACAAAACCCTGATTTCGATGTAATTCCAATTGAGCAAAATGGAAATATGGTTTCCTATATTGAACAAGGCTCAGAGAAAACAAAATCTATTCAGGCAAATGATATTATTAGTGACGCTACAAGCATTATAGACCTGGTTGGTATACTCAAGGATAAAAAATTTTGTTTTATTTTGGTAAGGAATTCTATTTCAGGCTATGTTCATTTTTCGGATCTGAATAATCACATCGTAAAACTTCCTTTTTTCATTATTTTGGAAGCTTTGGAACGCAATCTCATTGAAAAAATCGGAGCGCTAACTAATGAAAAAACATTGGAACTCGTTTTAGGGCCAAAACGTGCTGGTGAGCTAAGAAAAACAATGGGAGATTTAAAAATGAAAAGGGCTGATTTAGATTGGCCTAACCTCCTTTCATTCAAGGACATTGTTCAATTCAACTGCCATTTTGAAAAAATAAAATTGAACCGAGAACAAGTTTATATAATTTCAAAAACAAGAAACTTAGTATGCCATGCCAGTCAACCACTTATTGATAATTACGAAGACGTAAAACGACTTTTTGAAGCAAAAGAGATTTGTCTTTCAATTCTCAACCAGATGTGAACCAAGACTTGCAATTGTGCCAGAAGTTACCCCTGACGCCAGTGTCGGGAGTAACTCCCGACACAATCTAACATCCCCGAACCCTTCATCCTCCCCAAATACCCCTCATAATCCGGCAGCAAGCGCTCGTAAAAGAAGGTTGCCGATATATTCAACGGATGCTATCTTATGGTGAAGGAGGATAAATGAAATTTTTGATAACCATATTTCAGGACGAAGACGGAATGTTCATCGCCGAATGCCCGTCCATTCCCGGCTGCATCAGTCAAGGGAAAACCGAAAAGGAGGCGGAAAAGAATATCCGCGAAGCCATAAAAGAATGTCTGGCCGTTCGCGCTGAAAAAGGAATGCCCTTGACCGTGACGACCCGTCAGGTTGAAGTCCGCGTTTAATGCCTCCGGTCCCGGTTCTGAAACCGCGGGAGGTTGTTAAGGCGTTTGAAAAAATTCAAGAGATTCTAAAGAATTATCCGCCAAAACCAAAAAAACCCGCATATTCTACGATTGGGAAGTGGGAAGCGGAACAAACTGCAAATATTTCCTAACCCAAACAGAAAAGCCTTTACTAATCCCTGCTTTAGATAAGCCGCCGAGCGGATTTGAACCGTGGTTCGACTTACCTCGACCGGGCTCGTTTACGCTGCGCTCAACGCAAGCGGGGCAGGTCGCTCACCCCCGTGCCATCGGCCCCGGACTGGCACAGAATTTAGGTCTTTTCTGCATGTGTCCACTGGGGGCATGTATG
>CAZSIT010000050.1:0-9194 GCA_964607165.1 uncultured Ignavibacteria bacterium | reverse complement strand
TCGAACCTCCTAATTATACGATTATACCTGTCCAAATCTCAAGTGGGGCACGACAGTTTGGTCCTATACGGACTTGGGTTTAACCCTCGAGGGTTGGGAACCTACTTGGTATATTTACTCTTGGAGGGGGAAGGAGTCGACTTCCAACACCCTTTTCAAGCTCATCCCGCTACACACATCCCTCTACTAATAGCTGACCATTCTGTTTTGCCTCAGAAGGGCAACCGTTTTTGTCTTTTTGGTTTCCGACACTAAAGTGCCGGCTACCAGTTTGAAGGTGCGGTCGTCACCACATCCCTGGCCGAGCGCGAGCACTCGGCTCGGGCAGGCCCTCTACTAATAGTCGGGCATCAGTTTTTGCCTCAATTTTTATTTGGATTTTGAAAGCGGGGATAAGAGATTAAAGAGCAACAAATTGTGAGAGCAGAAAAGAGTAATCCGGCAAGATTATTGAGAAAAAACGCAAAAATAAAAGGGAAAATATTTTATTCTGAAAAGTTCGGGTGTTGGGAGACAACAAGTTGAGTTAGGAATAATTCCTGATGCAAAGGGGCACGGCGTGTTGTGCCCCTACAAAAGCACCCCCTGGCGCTTCCCTCGGCTACGCTCCCTCGACCGAGCTCGGGACAGGTCGGGGCAAGTCGTTCAGCATGACAATTCAGCGGGAAATTTTGGATTTAGGGGGAGCAGGTGATAGGCTCACCGAGAAAGACGGCGTTTAGTTCGATGACGACATCAGAAGAAGTCAATAGGCCGTTGCAGCTAACATCGGCAAAACAGAGATTGCAGTTGCCCGTTCCAAGAAAAACGCAGTTGAGCATTAAGACAACATCGGAAGAGGTCAAAACTCCATCTGCATTTAGATCGCCTTTACTACTCCTACAACCAATATTTTTTAGTATCGACACTTGTCCTGAACTGACAAATAAATTGCTCACAGCTAAATCAATGTCGCCATCCTCATCCAAATCAGAAGCAAAAAGTGAATAGGGATTGGCTCCGACCGGATAGTCCATCTTAGCCGCAAAAGTTCCATCACCATTGTTTATCAATACAGAAACCGAACCGCTGTCCGAGTTCGTGGCCACTAAATCAGGTTTTGTATCGTTGTTAAAATCAGCTGCAAAAACTGAGTAGTGGGCGCTTCCACTAATGAAATAATCAACATTAGTAGCAAAGGTGCCGTCCCCGTTATTCATTAAAACCGAAACAAGATTGCTATTTAAGCTGACGCTTATCAGGTCTTTGCTGCCATCGCCATTTACGTCTGAGGCAAATACTGAACGAGGGCTGCTGCTGGTTGTGTAATCCATCTTTGGGGCAAACGTGCCATCTCCATTATTCTTCAAAACGGAAAGAGTGTTTGATGATTGATTAGCCGTCACAAAATCTTTATCTCCATCATTGTCGATATCTGCGGCTACAACAAATACAGGAATTGGGCCTGCTGTATAGCTCACTTTCGGAGCGAAAGTTCCATTCCCGTTATTTTTTAATACTGAAAGAGAATCAGGATAATGCCCCACACCTATATCGTAGTCACCATCCCCATCAACATCAGCAACTGCGATACCGTAAGCAGGTGACCCCATTCCGTAGTTATCAAATGGAATAGGGAAGATTCCTGTCCATCATTTTTCAAAACCGAAACTGACGACCCACCTTGATGGACTATAGCCAAATCTTGGTCTCCATCCCCATCCAAGTCCGAAGCATATATGGCAAACGGATTACTAACAACCGGGTCATCGAGGTGCGAAGCAAAAGTCCCATTTCCAAGATTCATCAGGATCGAAACAGAATTTCCATAAGCGTTTGCTGTTACCAAATCGCGCGCACTGTCTCCATCAAGATCCACAGCAAATACTGAAGCAGGACCGTCGCCCGTATTATAGCTTACAGGTGTATCAAATAGCGGAGTTGAAGCAAAAATTGAAACACCAAAGAACACAAACTTTATTGTAAAAAAACAAATGCCTTTTACCACCCTATCTCCTTTCAAATACCTAATAGTAAAACTATAACCATTTCCTCCAAAGTCAACCGGTTTTTCTCAATCACTCGCCTTCGTCCACTGGGCCACGTTTTTCAAGGGCAATTTGACCGATTCGATGGGGGAGATGAAATCATCCAGCTTGTTGCTGTAAAACGTGCAGCCGACCAAATCGGAGGGTAAAACTTCGGTGTCTTCCTTGTTGTCTAGCGCGACATCCCCTTTGGCGGTTTTTAGCACGATGCCTTTGACTTTGTCCTTGTCCCCCAGATTCGGTGTGGTTTCCAGTGAGGCAAAAACACGCAGTTCGGTTTTTTCGCCCGGCGTGCCGCTGGCTTTTTTGCGGTAGGCGGTGAAGGCCTGCATCTCGAAAGTCAAAGTGGCAACCAAATCGCCCCCTTTGCTCATACCGTAAAAGACGGTGTTTTGAATCGGAGCGACCTCCACGTTTTGGGCTTTATCGACCCGCGCGGCGATATCGGGATGGGTTTTGAAGAGGGCTAAACCTTGCTCTTCGGGAATGTCTTCCACGTCGGTGTAATATTGCAGCTTGCGCAGGGTGGCCATAAAAGGACGGCCTGATTTCCCGGAGGAACGGGTGGCTAAATAGGCCAAGGCGTAGCTGTCCGCTTCTTCCTCGTAGCCGCGGGAATAGCCGGAAAGAGCGATGGCGGAAGAGACGTTGCCCAAAAGCGTAACGACATTGGCGACGGCGGCGCCCTTTGATAGTTTGTCATCCTTGCTTTTGGCGGCGGTGATTACCCCGGCCAGGATACCGGCGGCGGTGGAGATGGTTTGCGCTTTTTGAGCACTTCTAAATTGGCGGTAGCCGTGGCGCATTTCCACGTGGGTGATTTCGTGCGCCAAAACCCCTTCTAACTCTTCCTCCGATTCGACGGCATCCAAAAGACCGGTAGTGACGAAGATTTGGCCGGCGGGACAGGCAACGGCATTGGGGACGTCATTTTCGACGACGTAGAATTTGTAGTTGTAGCCCTTCAAGGGCGCCGGCCAATTATCCAGAACCTTGTTGCCGACCGTGCGCACGCGGTCGTTCAGGCGGTCCTCGGTTACCACCGGGTTATAGTTGCGGAACATCGAGGCCGTCTGCTGGCCCAAATAGCGCTCCTTTTCGAAGCCGGAGACGGTTGGATAGGTGCGGAAACAGACCAGGCATTTGCGGTAACCGGCCGCCTGGGCATCGCCAAGTGTGGCAAAGCGCTCGCTTTCTTTCTGGTCGGGCATATGGTTAGAGCCATCAACGTGCAGAACCTTGCTGGACTTGGAACCTACATAAAGTTTAGTGGAAGCATCCCCCAGCTCTGGGGTGAAGCTGCGGTTGACGGTCGCTTCCACCGCTTCTTTGGTGATGGGGCTGCCGTCATCCGATTTCAACTCGATTTCGGTTTTTCCCAGCTGTTTGCTGGAGATGGAGAACTTGACGTTCTCTTTGGCTTCGACTTTGTCGATGTGAACCGGCACCGCTTCGCGCAGGGGGAACAAACGCCCTTTTTTGTATTCGTAGTGAAATTCTCCCAAGGGGACGTCCAAATAGACCTTGCGGGACTGGTTGAGCGTTTTTCGCAGGTACAGAGTTTTTCCCTCGTAGCTTTTGGCGGCCTGGGCGGCTTCCGGCAAAACCGAGGCGGAAAGCGGGGAAGCAATGAACGCGAACGTCAGTGCGCTTAAAACGAAACGGAATTTCATAGACCCTCCTATTGGTTTATTGGGCTTCACGGCGGAAAATAGCGGAGATAAAAGAGGAATGTCAACACGAAATAGGGCAGGCACGGATTCGACTTCGCTCACCGCAGGCGGGAGCCTGCCTCTGCAAAAAATTTTGTCTTCGTAGGGGCTTCTCTTGTGGGTGTCCGGCAAACGGGCGAACACGAGGTTCGCCCCTACGACCCCCTCGGCCTTCGGTCGGTCCCCCTTAAATACAGGGGCAAAGAATTGTAGGGGCGTATTGCAATACGCCCCTACGAAACCTTCCCGATTTTACCCAAAATGCTCTTTGTCTTCGAGGTATTCGGCGTAGCGGAAGAGTTTTTCGGAGGATTTTAGGGAAAGGCCGCGCTCGGATTTTCTTAAAATTTCGAGGCGTTCGAGCTCGGTTAAAAAACCTGAAACCGCGCCATCTGAAAGGCCGGTGGCATTGGAAAGGATTTCTTTGGTCTCTTCGTCCGAAAGCAGAACGTCGGAATTGCCCCGTTCGGTGAAGGCAATCCATAAAGCGGTGGCCAGACGGGCGCCTTCGGTTTTTTTGGATAAAAAGGCGGCCTTTTCCAAACTGCGGCTGCGGCGGGCCAAATACTCCACCAGCTCAAGGAGGAATTTGGGATTGGCGAAAAGATAGGATTCGGCCAGGTGGCGGGGAAGCTGCAGAACGACCGATTCTTCGGCGGTTTCGGCCTGCCAATCGTAGAGGGCGCCTAAAAGAAACTCTTCAAGGCCGAGGAAGCTGCCGTCGGTCAAAATTTTCTGCAGGGCGCGCTTTTCCCCTTTGGTTTTGAAAAGAGAAACCTTTCCTTTTTGCAGCAAACAGAGCGCATCCAAGCTTTCTCCTTCACGGAAGATTATAGTCGAAGCAGGGAAAACTTTTTCGTAGTCGGAGAGCTTCACACCGCGAACGCCTGCCCGGCCAGGGAAAAATCGGGCACGGTGCTGGGGGCTGCCGGCTCTTTCTTTTTTAGATGAGCGGCCTGCTCGCCGGCGTGGAAGGAGCTGCGCACCAGCGGCCCGGAATAAACGTATTGGAAGCCCATCTTCTCCCCGGCTTGCCGCAGTTCTTCAAATTCGTCCGGATGATAATATTTTTCTACTGGCAGATGCCATCCGCCGGGTGATAAGTATTGGCCGATGGTTAAAATGTCGGTGCCACAAGAGCGGATGTCCTGCATCGTTTGCAAAAGCTCTTCGACAGTTTCGCCGCAACCGACCATTATGCCGGATTTGGTGGGGATATCGGGATAGTGTTCCTTGGAACGGCGCAGAAGCTCCAACGTCCGCTCGTATATTGCGCCCAAACGAACTTTGCGATATAAACGCGGCACCGTTTCGGTGTTGTGGTTCAAAACATCCGGGCGGGCTTCCAGAACGCTCAAAAGCGCTTCGAGATTGCCGCGAAAATCAGGAATCAGCACTTCAACCTGGCAACCCGTGATTGCCCGGCGCATTTCGCGGATGGTTTCGGCGAAGATGAAAGCGCCGCCGTCTTTCAAATCGTCGCGCGTTACGGAGGTGACGACGATGTATTGCAAACCGAGCCGACGGGCTGCTTCCGCCGTGCGTTGTGGTTCTTCCAAGTCAACGATGCCGTTCGGTTTGCCGCGCTTGATGTCGCAAAAGGTGCAGCCGCGGGTGCAAAGCTGCCCCAAAAGCAAAAAAGTGGCGGTGTGGCGTTCGTAACAGTCGCCAATGTTTGGACAACCCGCCTCCTGGCAGACTGTGTTTAGTCCCAAGTCGGATAAAAGCGCTTTCGTTTCGCGATAGTTGCCGCCGAGCGGCAATCTAACTTTAAGCCACTCCGGCTTGCGCAGGGGAGCTTGCGGCGGTGGCGCAAGGGCAATCGGATTCATCTCACCGGCAATTTATGCTTTTTTTCAATTCGTTCAAGTCAGGTTCGTGCAGCGACGGATGCATCCTTAAGCGACTCGATATATTTCTGCGCCGCCACGGCGGCGGTGGTGCCGTCGCCGACGGCGTTGGTCACTTGTTTACACAGTTGGGCGCGGACATCGCCGATGGCGTAGATACCGGGGAGGTTGGTTTCCATCCGGTCGTTGGTGAGAATGTATCCAAGTTTGTCCTTGTTCATCGGCTCGCGGAAGAGATTGGAGTTGGGGACGAAACCGATGAAGATGAACACCGCGCCAACCGGCAAAGTTTTAGTTTCGCCCGTTTTAAGATTTTTCAATTTCAGCCCGTCGACTTTTTTGTCGTTGCCGACAATTTCTTCCGCCGCCGTGTTCCAGATGATCTCGATTTTGTCATTAGCAAAGGCGCGTTCCTGAATGATTTTCTGGGCGCGGAAACTCTCCCGCCTGTGGATTAGGTAAACTTTGCTTCCGTACTTGGTCAGAAAAGTCCCTTCTTCGACGGCAGCATCTCCCCCGCCGACCACGGCGATGACCTCTCCTTTGAAAAAAGCGCCGTCGCAAAGTGCGCAATAGCTTACTCCTTTACCGGCGTATTCGTATTCGCCCGGGATGCCCAGCTTGTTGGGCGAGCCGCCGGAGGCGAGGATCACCGCTTTGGCGCGGTAAACGTTATCATCCGTTTTGACGATTCTGTCTTGGCCTTCGGAATAAATTTCGACTACGTTTTCGGTTTTGATTTCCAGACCGAATTTCACGGCATGCTCTTCCATTTTTTTGGCCAGCTCGGGGCCGCCAATCAGTTCGAAACCGGGATAATCCTC
Organism: uncultured Ignavibacteria bacterium; assembly: GCA_964607165.1. Lineage (GTDB taxonomy): Bacteria > Zixibacteria > MSB-5A5 > DSPP01 > DSPP01 > DSPP01. The sequence goes on along the minus strand of CAZSIT010000050.1, from coordinate 2,781 downwards.
CACCCATGCGGTGTTGACGATTTCACCGCCGGGAATCAATTTTTCCAGTAAAACGGTTTTCAAGTTCGCTCGAGCACTATATAATCCAGCGCAAAGGCCTCCGGGGCCGCCGCCGACTATTACCACGTCATAGATAAATTCCATACGCCTCTCTTTTCTTTCCTTTCATTGCTACGTAGAACACCATTTTATTCCATTCCGTTCCGCTTCAAAGTACACGCAGGTTAGGTGAAACTTAACCTGCGCCACAGCTTTTCTCCCCTCGGCGGAAGCCGGGGGGTTAAGCGAAATGTAAAAATCAGGAATACTCTTTAATGGCTTCCTGCCATGCTTTGAATTTAACTCCAAAAATTTGAGCGGCAACAGAAGAATCACATACCTGTTCAGCAGCCAGCATTTTCAACTGGTCGGGGGTTACCGGCGGGTTGGGTAAAATTTTTTGCATCAGAGCCGCCATCGGACGCATAATCGATAAAGGGATGTGAACTTTAAGCCGCTTGATATTTTTCCAGCGCATCAGAAAATCCAAGGCCTCGTTCATCGTTAAAATATCCGGCCCGCCGAGACAATAGGTTTGGCCGTAGGTGCGGGGGTTTTCAACGGCACAGAGGACGCATTCGGCCACGTCTTCAATGTAAACCATCTGCAACTTGTATTTCCCATCCCCTGCCACCGGCATAATAGGCGCTTTTTTCATCATAGTGAGCATCTGGGTGGAAAAACCATCGCCCGGCCCGAAAATCATCGCCGGGCGGAAAATCGTCCAGTCCAGACCGGAACCGGCCAGCGCCTTCTCCCCTGCCTCTTTGGTGCGGAAGTAAGCAGTATCAATCCCCGTGCCGGTTCCCAGAGCGGAAATCAAAATAAATCGCTGGACGCCGTTTTCACGGGCGGCGGCAATCAGGTTTTCTACTCCCTGCCGGTGAATGCCGTCGAAGGTTTTGCCTTTTACCTCTTTGATTATCCCAACGGCGTTGATGAGGACATTGGCGCCCCTTGCCGCCCGCCGCAGGGATTCCAAATCGAGAAGGCTCCCTTCCCTTTTTTCCATCTCAATTCCTTTAGGACCAACCTCCGAGCGGCAGTGCACCAGCCCGATGACTTTGTGCCCACCGGCAATTAGCTTTTTGGCAATGTGGCTGCCGACAAAACCGGTGGCGCCGGCAACGAAGATGGTTTTCAAAAATCAATCCCTCTCTGGGCCAGAATGCCTTTGCGATAGGGATGTTTGATTTCTTTCATTTCCGTCACCAAATCGGCGGCTTCTATCAGTTCCGGCGGGGCGTTACGGCCGGTCAAGACCAAATGCATTTCGGGCGGTTTGGATTTAATCAAATCGAGCACGTCCTCAACCTTGATAAGCCGCAGGCCCAGAGCGACGTTGATTTCGTCCAGAATTACCACCCGGTGCTCGTTTTTCAAAATCCAATCCTTCGCTTCCGCCAGCGCCTCCCCCGCCTTTTTGACGTGCTCTTCGAACGGCAGTTTGTCGTCGATGATGCCGACGAACCCTTTGCCCAACTGCTTCATTTCCACGTAGGGGGCCAGCATTTTGACGCCGTTGATTTCCCCGTATTTCCAGCTTCCCTTGACGAACTGCAAAATCAAGACCTTCATCTTGTATCCCGCCGCCCGGATGGCAATCCCCAGAGCGGCCGTGGTCTTCCCCTTCCCATCCCCGGTGTGGATGACTACCAAGCCGTGTTTTTGTTCTTTTTCTTCAGCCATCAAAGGGAAAGTAATGCTAAAGAGGAGTGAAAAAAAGAGGATTTTCGGCCAAGAAAAAAAGGAGCTAAAAAAAAGAGGCGGCCTTGCAGAATTAGGTCAAAAAAGTCTCGACTTTTGGAAGATGGGTAATGTATTATGCGGAAAGTGAACGAAAGAAACTTGGGCCGTTGGGCGGACAAGGGAGCCGTCGATCGGAAATGAGTGGCGATAGGATTCAGCGGCTCGCTGGTTGGGCTGTAACCCTGTCCGCGCTGGGTCTCCTTGTGGTTGGAGGCTTGCTCCTCATTGCGCGGGAGGAAGTGGGTGCGGCGCTCGTGCCGCATGATGCGGGCAGCCCCCTCATATCTCTTCTTGGAGGAGCCCTGGTCGGATTCGGCGCGATGAACTGGATAGCTCGTCGATCCGCGCTCGGGGGCATTTACGGCCGAGCGGTTGTCGTGGGCAATCAAGTCCATTTCGTCGTTGGCAGCCTCGTATTGCTGAGGCATGGTTTCTCGATGGGAGGCTCCCCCATGTATTGGGTAATCGCGGGGCTTTACATCCTTGGAGCGGCGTTGTTCAGCTTTCTTCTGTTCTCTGCCGGAACGAGAGGAAAATGAGGACAGCGATGACCCGCGCCGGACTGACCAAGCGGGCGAGCTGCCACACCTTCCGCCATTCCTTCGCCACACATCTTCTGGCCGACGGTTACGACATCCGCACCGTGCAGGAGTTGTTGGGGCATAAAGACGTGAAAACAACCATGATTTATACGCACGTTCTGAATCACGGTGGAAAAGGCGTTCGCAGTCCCGTCGATACTTTAGAGTCAGCAGAGCCACGGGGTATTATACAGAAACCATATAACATCCCGAAGAAGTCAGAAAAACCGGTTGAAGTCGTTGGTAGCAGGGAACTTAACAACCAACGCCCACCGGTGTCTTATGCTGCTAGAAAGTGCCATAAGGGTGATATGGGGAAACCATATAATCAATAGTTAGCCCGCTTCAGGAGGATGCAATGCGACCCCTTCGGTATTCCATCAACGTCACATTGGACGGGTGCTGCGATCAT
>CAZSIT010000049.1:4616-9908 GCA_964607165.1 uncultured Ignavibacteria bacterium | reverse complement strand
GCCAATGACCAGGGCAGTCGGCCTCAGCACGAATCTGCGGCCTAACCCTTCGTTCCAGCGGACTGCCTTCGGCAGCCGCTGAACTCAAACGTTAGGCTTCAATGAAACATTAACGCGAGTGCTCGTTTCAATTATTAGACGATTAGGTTAAGCCGATGAGATTACTTCGGCGACCAAGCCGTGCTTTTGTTCTTTTTCTTCAGCCATTGGAAGGGAAAGTAATGCTTAAGGAAGGTGAAAAAAAGGGGATTGTTGGAATTGAATTATTGTTTCCATAAACCTTGACATGCGGAAATTATGAAGTGTATTATTGAGTAATATGGACAAGAAGGATATCGGGTCACCCAAGAATCACCAGCCAAAAATCTCCTTGGTCATCTACCTTATTTTGGCCCTCGTATTTTTTGCGTCTTTTGCCTCAACGTGGCTTCTCCAAGTTTCTGATTTCTTTAAAGGACTCGCAAGTATTCCGGGCATTGGAGCATTGATAGGTATTTTGGTTCAGTTATGGCGAGATAAACGATCCTATGAACGGTCAATTGAGTTGCTGCACCGTCAACAGGATTTCGCATTGGGAACGGCTTCTCACATGGCGAACGTGGCTTACGACAAACATATTGTTTTTTGCGAAGAATACATTAATCGAACAATCGACATTCTTGGCGAGCTATTCCGAAGTGGGCCTGCGAAAAATGCTCTGAATTTTGCATCCGATTTGATAAGAATTCGGAAGAAGAATGCAACTTGGCTTACCGCTGAAATTGAATCAAAGTTAATTCCCTTCGAGGCGGTTTTCACAAAGATAGGCGCGAGTATGCAACTTTTGGAAAGTGTACCGGTTGGTGAGAAACGAAGTCGACTTGTTGAAGAAACCTTCAGAGCTTTCGGAATCGTCATGGGAATGGACAAACCAACCACCGATGAGGAAACTGAAATAGCTGCGGCGAAAATTATAGACCATTTGAGGAACCTTCTGGGTATCAAAGAACTAACCGAATTGCGATTAAGTGCCGTTCGTTTAGCTCTTCGCAGAATGTCTGATGCCAGTGGTACTGTATTTTGAAACGCATCGTCATCTGCTGTGACGGGACTTGGAATGCGCCGGATAAAGACTACGACCCCGGAGTGGGGACAAGATGATTCGCCTCCAAAATCTGCGTTACTCCATCGGGGCGCGCGTCCTCTTCTCGGAGTTAAACTGGAACTTGGGGCCCGGCGACCGGGTGGCGCTGGTGGGGCCGAACGGCGCCGGCAAAACCACGCTCATCCGAATCTTAATGGGCGAATACACGCCCGAGTCCGGAACCCGCATAATCTCGCGCTGGACGCGGCTGGGGTACCTTCCCCAGGAGGCGGCCGAAACCTTCGACGGCACAATCCTCGATCGCGCGATGGAGGCGCACCGGCATTTGCTCGAAATGCGGGAGGAACTGGACGCGCTCTACCACGAAATGCAAAACGTGCCGGCGGGCGATCCTCAAATGGAGGCGCTCCTCGACCGGGCCGGTGAGCTGCAGCATCACTTGGACATAAACGACCTTCACGCGCTGGAGCCGGAGGCGCGGCGCGTGCTCTCGGGGCTCGGCTTTGCGCGCAAGGATCAGGACCGCCCCATTGCCGAGTTCTCGGGAGGCTGGAGGATGCGCGCAGCCCTGGCGGGGCTTTTGCTCACCGACCCGACCATCCTCTTCCTCGATGAGCCGACCAACCATCTCGATCTCCCCGCGCTCGAGTGGCTGGAGGAGTATCTCGAAGACTTCCACGGGGGGCTGGTCGTCGTCTCGCACGACCGGGTGTTTTTGGATCGGGTCGCCACGGAAGTCCGGGAGCTCGACTTTGGCGTCCTCTCCGAGTACGCGACGACGTTTACCGGCTATCTCGAGGAGCGGGAGACGCGCCGGGAGCAAATCGAGGCGCAGAATTTGCAAGTCGGGCGGAAAATAGAACAGCTAAGCCGCTTTGCGGAGCGATTCGGCGCCAAGGCCTCCAAGGCGGCGCAGGCCCAGAGCAAGCGGAAGCAGATCGAGCGCTTGAAGGCAGAGCGCGTGATTTTGCCGCGCCGCCCCCGCGCCATCCGGTTCAACTTCCCGGCACCGCCCCATGTGGGGCGCTCCATCGTGCGGCTGAAAGACGTATCTTTTGGCTATGGGGCGGAGGATGTATTCTCCGGCGCCGGCATGGAAATAGAGCGGGGTGAAAAGATTGCGATTGTCGGCGCAAACGGCGCGGGGAAGACCACGCTTTTGCGGGTGATAGCGGGACAGCTTTCGCCGCGCAAAGGGGAACGCGAGATTCACCAGCAGGCGAAGGTGGCCTACTTCGCGCAGCACGCCGCCGAGACGCTGGACGGCAAGCTGACAATCCTCGAGGCGGTGGAAGACGTGGCCACCGACGACGCCCGGCCGCGGCTCCGGTCGCTCCTCGGCAATTTCCTCTTCACTGGCGACGACGTCTTCAAGCTCTGCCGGGTGCTCTCGGGCGGGGAGCGCCAGCGCGTCGCGATTGCGCAGCTCTTGCTTCAGCCGACGAACCTGCTCCTCTTGGACGAGCCGACCCATCATCTCGACTTGGCGGGAAAGGAAGTGCTGGAAGAGGCGCTGGAGCAGTACCCCGGCGCGGTGGTCGTGGTGACGCACGACCGCTCCTTGATGGCGCGGCTGGCGACGCGAATCCTGGCGGTTACCGACGGGCGCGTGACGCTCTACCCGGGCGGCTACGACGACTACGAGGCCGCGCGGCTCGCGGGGGAATCAGGACGGGGAAGGTCGGCGGAGACACGGCAAGGGGGAACCGGTCCCCCGGCGGCGTCCGCGACCAAGGGCCGCGAGGTCGCCCGCAAGAGAAAGGAGGCGGAACGCCGAACCAAAAGCGAGGCGCGTCATCGCGCAGAGGAGATTGAGCGTCTTGAGAAGGAGATTGAAACGCGGGAAGGCGACCTCAAGACGGTCGAAGCGCACCTCGCCGATCCCGCCCTCTACAAGGACAGGACGCGCACCAAGGAGCTTGTGGCGCGGTACCAGGGCCTGCGCGGAGAAGTGGATTCGCTCTGGCGCCGGCTCGCAGAGCTCCTGCCGCCGCCTACCGACGCTTAGCGCCGGACCGGGGTTCACTGGCAAACTTAGTTGAAGGAAATGATTGATTCATTGAATCATTTCCCTCGCTAAAAACGCCTCATCCCTTCGACTTCGCTCAGGACAAGCCCCGACCCTTCTCCACAAGTGGAGAAGGGGGAAAACGAGATTCTTCGCCTGTCCGAGCCGGGCTCGGGACTCGGCCAGGGCTATGCTCGGATGACATTGAGTGAGATTCGCAAAAAAGCGCGCAGGTTACCCTTTCGACTACGCTCAGGGCAAGCAAAAACCAACCTGCACTACGGAACTGGTTAGAGGATTGAGTCATTTATTTTTCAATGAATCAATGATACAATCCCTGGCCGGGCAGGCAACCGATCGTCCTTTCGGCTACGCTCAGGGTTTACAACAATTTTTTCACTTCGGCGACCAGGCCGGGTGCATATCGGAATCGGTCTGGGTCAGCTGCAAAACTTTTTTGCCATCTTTGCTGACGATGTAGATGCTGCCTTCCATCGAACCAAAGCAAAGCCACTTGCCATCCGGCGACCAGCCGGGAGCGGTGGAGTTGATGGTATAGGAATCGTTAGAGGCCAAAAGCAGCCGCTCGTTGCCGCCGTCGGCAGACATAAGGTACAAATCGGATTTGCCGCTTTTGGGCGTAGTGTAGGCGATTTCCTTCCCGTCCGGCGACCAGCTGGGGGCGTAACCTTTGGGATGTTTTTGCGCTTCCCTCAAAAGCTCTTCGAAACCGAGTTTGATTTCACCGGCGGGAACGATGACCAGGCCAACCACTTGGGGAATTCCCTGTTCGTTGGTTGCGGCCATTGTAAAAGCCATTTTCCCCCCGTCGGGAGAGAGAGCCGGCTGCAAAACATACTCTTTTACTTTGCCGGAAGAAGGACAGTAATAAATTTTTGTGGTGAAAGTATCCGAACCGAGGGTGGCTTTGAAAAGCTGATAATTGGGGGCGCTCGGCTCAAAAAGATTGTTGAACTTGTTGGCCGAGAGGTCCACCGACGCCCAGATGCTCTTGCCGTCACGCGACCAATCGGGATAGCTGCTGCCGAAGTTGTCGGTCAGCTGGGTGTACCAATTAACCGAGTCGATATTGGTGGTGAAAATATCATAAACGGGGGCGTTTAAACCTCCCGCAACGGGAAATTCGATACTGACTTTGCCGCGGGCAGCGAAAGTTATTCGTTTTGCATCCGGCGCCCAGGAAATTTTGCCGTAGCCGTTTTTAACAATCTTGATTATGCGATGCTGGTTGCCGCCGTCGGCGTTCATCAAATATAACTGGCCGCCGCGCCAGAAAACGATTTTGCCGAGAAGTTTCATACCTCGGGCCTGGCTTTCAATTTGCGAAAAAATTTCCGGAATGGTGTCGCTGGAGGGAGTTTGTTCCACCTGGGTTTCAATCTGCCCATACGGAGTTTCCGTGACTTTTGAGGTGCTTTGCGGGTTGGAGTTTCCGGCGTTAGACGCATCGGTTTCTGTTTTTTTGCTGCAGGATACAACCAATAGTGCCGCCAATAAAATTACGCTTAATTTCATCTGTCCATCCTCGGCAAGGTTATCTTCGTTTGGGCCTGGTATTTGCCCTTTTTATCCTTATACGAAATTTGGCACAATTCGTCCGATTCTAAAAAAATAATCTGGGCGATTCCTTCGTTGGCATAGATTTTGGCCGGCAGCGGAGTGGTGTTGGAAATTTCCAACGTCGCATATCCTTCCCACTCCGGCTCGAAGGGGGTGACGTTGACGATGATGCCGCAGCGGGCATAGGTCGATTTCCCCAGACAGACGGTCAGAATCGAGCGGGGAATGCGGAAGTACTCCACCGTGCGGGCCAAGGCAAAGGAATTGGGGGGAATCAAAATGTAGGGCGCCTTGACTTTCACCAGAGAGTTCGGGTCGAAAGCCTTAGGGTCAACGATGGAAGAATTGACGTTGGTGAAAATCATAAACTCGTCCGCCACGCGGATATCGTAGCCGTAAGAAGACAAACCATACGAAATTCTCCCCTTGCGCATCTGCCGATCGGCAAAAGGGACAATCATCTGATGTTTTTTAGCCATCTCTTTTATCCAGCGGTCGCTTTTAATCGGCATCTATTTTCCTTTTTTTCAACATCTACGAAACCAATTGAGCAGGCGAATATAAGCGGTAGGCTTTGCAGTGTCAAAAGGAATTGACGATTGAATCATTGAGTCATTGA
>CAZSIT010000049.1:0-4516 GCA_964607165.1 uncultured Ignavibacteria bacterium | reverse complement strand
GACTAAATGATTCAATCCCTTATTTCTCCAGCCCGACTTTCCTCAACAAGGCCGCAAAACGCGGGTCGGAGCGCAGCGGGTCAAAACCGGGGTCAACTTTGAGGGGAGCATGAATTAGAAACAAGGAGCGATCCTGATAAGCTTTTTCGAGCCATTCAAACGCCTGGTCAATTTCTTTCAAGCCGGCATATAATCGCGCCACTGCATAGGGCATTACATAGCGCTTGGCCGGTTCCTTCAGGCTTGCCAAAACCTGCCGGGCTTCATCTTTTTTTCCAGCCACGGCATAAGTATGTCCCAAAGTTGCTTCAATTAGAGTGCTGCCACCGGAAAGATTCAAGGAGAGCCGTAACTCGGCCACTGCCTGGTCAAACGCTCCCTTTTGTTGATAGGCAAGCCCCAGAGCCGCTCGGGTAACATAAAAATTGGGGTCAATTTCGAGTGTTTTCTGATACTCTTCAATTGCTTGGTCGTAGCGGCGGGCAAAGTAATGAATCAACCCAACATCCGTATTGATGATAAGCGACAGAGGATCCAGCTCGCGGGCTTTTTTGACTTCCGCCAAAGCTTCTTCCAGGCGACCCGTAGAAGACAAATTTATGGAGTACCACAGCCGCGCCGCTGCGTAGGCAGGACTAAGTTTAATCGCGGATTGAAACCCTTTTTCCGCTCCCTCCCAATCCCATTCATACAGCATTTTTACGTGTGCCATTGAAGCGTGAGCCTCGGCCAAGGCCTCGTCAATTTCCAGCGCTTTTGCTGCGGCCGTTTTCGCCGCCGGCATCACCGCCCGGCAGGGGAGATAACCATACACACCCAAAAGGATGTTGGCATCGGCCAATCCTACGTAAGCCGGTGCAAAGCTGGAATCTTTTTCAATCGCCTCTTGAAAAAAGCTGATTCCCTTTTTCATTCCTTCTTCGGTTCGTTTGTTCCAGTAATAACGACCTTTAAGGTAAAGCTGGTAGGCCTCCGTATTTTCCGTGTAGCGCTTCTTCAGGTCTTTTTCCTCACTTGGGGTAAGGCGTAATTTCAAAGCGCCGGCAATCTCCCCAGCCACTTTTTCCTGAATGTCGAAAACATCTTCCAAGGTGCCGCGATACTTCTCGGCCCAGAGATGGGCATCCTGGACGGCGTCAATCAATTGCGCGCTGATGCGCAGGTCGTTTCCCTGTTTGCGGACGCTTCCTTCAAGAATAAACACTACTCCTAGCTCACCAGCAATTTGGCGCAAAGGTTTCTTGACCCCTTTGTAGCGCATCACAGAGGTACGGGAGATTACTTTGAGCGTGCGGATTTTGGAAAGATGTGTGATTACTTCTTCGGTCAACCCGTCGCTGAAGTATTCATTTTCCGGATCCGGGCTGATGTTGTCAAAGGGAAGCACGGCAATCGACTTTTGGAGGGCGGCCGAGACCCCAACCGATGGCGTCTTATCTTTTTGCAGCCGGCGCAAATCCACGATCAAGTCGGTTAGATATTGGTATCGGAAGGAGGGCTTTTTTTCGAGGCATTTGCTGACCATCCGGTCCACCTCTTCGAAAAACCCGGCCCGGATATTGGTGATGGGAAGAGGGGCATCGTTTAGTATGGCATACATTATGGCCTGATCGCTTTCGCCGGTAAAAGGGGGCTGGCCGGCGGACATCTCGTAGAGAACCATTCCTAACGACCAAATGTCGGTGCGGTGGTCAAGCGTTTCTCCGCAGAGCTGTTCCGGGGACATATAGCCGGTCGTGCCGATTACCTTTTGGCTGGTTGTAACGCTCGATTTTCCCACCAGTTTGGCTAAGCCAAAGTCCAGAATCTTGGCCAGCCCCTCCTCGGTTATAATTATGTTTCCGGGCTTAATGTCCCGGTGGATGATTCCAATCTGATGGGCTTTGGCCAATCCCTGCGCAATTTGCAGCCCAAAATCCAAAACCTCCTCCAGTGTTAAATATCCCCGCTCCAGCTTTTTGTTCAAGGGTTCCCCTTCGTAATAGGCCATACAGATGAAGGTCTGGCCGTCGGGGGTCTGGTCGATTTCGTGGATGATACAAACGTTGGGATGGTCTAAGGCCGAGGCGGCTTTAGCTTCTTGAAAGAAACGTTTCTTCTGTTCTTCCCCGGAACCAAATTGTGTTGGAAGAAATTTCAAGGCCACCGTACGGTCAAGTTTTAAATCCTGGGCTTTATAGACCACGCCCATTCCCCCCTCGCCTAACTTCTCAAGGATTTTGTAATGGGAGATGGTTTGGCCGATCATATCGCCCTCATATTAGTGCAAAACCGCTTCTAAAAACAGCCCTTGTTTTGTCTGTTCCACCCAGAACCACCGATAGTTTAAGCGAAAAGTTACCCCAATATAAGTAAAGCCAAGGGAAATAGTTTCTGATTCCAAGCCGAGGGCGAGTTGGAATCCTTTTGACTTAAACGGCGACCGCAAACCCCAAGCGTAACCTGTTTCAATGCGCACGGCTTCCACGCGATGAAGGGAAACTTTTATTCCATATCCGAAAGTGGGGCCAAGTAAAAGGCGGCCGGGTTCGTCCAGTCCAGGTGTTAAGGCGATATCAAAAGAGGCTTTGTTGAAGAGCAGGAAATCATCAATCAGACCATAACCCAGGCCGAAGGAAAGTCCCCTACCCTTTCCTTTTTTCATAAAAACTGCTCCGGCGTGCGTGCTCAAAAGCAACCCTACATAGCTGGGAGAGAAGGAACTTTTTTGAAAGTAGCGCACGGAGGCAAAATCAGGATGGGACTTGATAAGCTTTTGGGGATTTTTTTGGGACAACTCTTCAGGAATCATCCAATCTGGAACGTGCTCTTTTCGATAAAGAAAGTTTCTGGCAAAGTTTTCCAGTTCCGGGTCGTGAAAACCTTTTTCGAAAAGTTGGGGAAAGTGTTTTCTGTGATTATTTCTTGGATTATCGTCTTTTTCATTTTTAACGCTCCAGGTGGCCGAAACCGGCATTGGCAAAAGCAAAAGGGTGGGCAGACGAACTTCCGAATAATATTTCCCCCCTTCATGATTTGCGAGCCAGGTTTTCACAACCGCTTTGGGACTATCTTTGGTAAACGGTCGGCTCCACTTTTCCAAAGCTTCAGGAATTTTAGAATCGGCGAGGACATACAGGACAAAAAACAGCTCACACAGGGAAGTATGGCAGGCTTGTAGAACATGTTCGTAACTGGGGGCATACCAACGCAAAAGCCGGTCGCCAAAGGTTTGCCAAACCTCGCCCTTGGAGTTCATGACAAACACCCCTTCGCTGCAGTAAAAGTCGTGGGCTTCTTGGTTGTTGCGGGAATGCAATACGTAAAACGGGTCGTTGAGCGGAACCAGAAGATGGCCGGAAGAAAAAGCATCCGCCAAATAAGTTTGGGCTATTGCTTCGTAAACCAAGGCACGTGTTAAAGCCACCTCCGGCCCAATTTTTTTGGTTCCAGCCAGTCGAGCAAAACGAAGGGCCATCAGGTGATGCAACAGGTAGTTTGCTACAACGTTGCCTCTCGACCGTTCGGCCGGTCTTCCGGACACACCGTTTGCTGATGAATTTTGCCTTTCAAGCCCGCCCCAAACCTCCTCAACGGCTGCCGCCTTGAGAGACTGTAGCTGCTGCAAAATCGTCCGGCCGCTCTCCTGAAAGCGAGCACGGGAGCGGTCATTGCCCGAGAAGGAGGCACAAAGTTCTCCAAAGTTCTGGTTTTCCCAGAAACGGCTTGAAATTTTTATGGAACAATTGGAATTGAAAATGAAAACCAGGGAGTCGCCATCGGAAACTTGGCAATTATGTAATATCTGGGCAAAGGCACGCTCCCCCAACTGGCGGTGTTCCGCTTTTTCCCAACCGCCGGCCACAACGGGAAAACAAGCAAACGTGCCGGCAATCACGCTAATTACGCTTTGAATGGTTCGCATCGGGCGGCGTTCCGGATTTCCAGTTTTTCAATAGAAAATCAATCGCGTTTTGGGCCATTACGTCATCAACGATTCCTTTATCTTCGTCAAATTCTTCCAAAAGCATCCGGCGCAGTTTGTCGATTTCGCCCAAACAGGAAATCTCCTTCGGCCCGGTTATGAAGCCGGAAAAATCGCTGCCGACGCCGATGCACTTGTGCGTTCCGCAGATTTTATAAACGTATCGAATGGTGCGGACCACATCCTTCAGCGACCCGTATTCCTTGGCCTGCTTGACGTTGCCGTAGTTGGATAAAACGTAAGGATAGAGGATAATCCCAATAATTCCTCCCCGGCGGGCGATTTCCTGAACATGCTCATCCAACAACGAATAGGGATGGTCCCCCAAGGTTCGCACAGAAGAGTGGGTGGCAATCAAGGGCTTTTGGGCGGCATCGATCACTTCCGACACGGCGGTTGAAGTGCAATGGGTGACATCGACGATTATTCCCAGTTCCTCCATTCTCTTAATGACCAACCGGCCAAACTCACTCAGCCCTTGATTAGCGGGAGCGCTATTGGCGTCCGGGAAATAGGGATAGGGGTTGGCGGCGCTGGCGACTCCCTTGTTGA
>CAZSIT010000048.1:0-10084 GCA_964607165.1 uncultured Ignavibacteria bacterium | reverse complement strand
CCGTGCCAATAGTAGGAAGCCCGACCTTGGTTAATAAGGCCAAAAGCATAATCCATAAGAAGTTGGTGTAGCCTTCCACCCGTTCCCCGATGTTAAAGACCAAGCCGTGTCCGGCCAGGAAGTTCTTCACATAACGAAAGGAGATAAAGGCATCGTCCTGCAAAACGTTAAATACGGAGAATTGATAAACTAAAAGGATACTTGCCGCTGCCACCCCAACCCAGAGTTTTTTAGACATTAACGAAAAACTTCTTTTGCACCGAGGAGCTCGGCGGCATTCGGGACCGTTTTCTGCAAAATAGAATACTGCTGGGTGGCTTCTTCATACCGTTTTAGGCTATATAAAGTAAGCGCGTAATAATAGCGATTGAATGAACCGCCTCCGTCCAATTCCATCCCTTTTTGAAGATAGACTTCGGAAGACTCTGGATAACCGGCTGAAAGATAGTAGGGGGCTAATAAGCTGTATAAAACGGCGCAATCCTTCGGCCCCCGCGCCAAGGCCTTATGCACAAGAGTGATGCCTCCCCAGACATCCTGTCCAATCCGATTCAGGCCTTCGTTAAAAAGATTGACGAAAAGCGCCGGTTGGTCCGGTTTTGCTCCTACCGGAAGATTTCGGAATCTTCGATAGTAGGTATTAAAGCTGCCGTTTTGATAAAAAATTTCCAGCCGATAGTTTTTGCGAAAATCGGGATACAAAAAAAGGGCCCGCTCGGCCAAAGCCGAAGGCTTAAGACCGGTGGAAAAGAACACAACATCCGGCTTTTGCGAAAGAACATAACCGGCGTTGTACCGCCTTTCTTTCCAGTTGGATACTAATCCTTCGATTTCTTCCGGATTTCTGGCTACGGCCGGTTCAGTAAGGCCGAGCATATCGATTACCCGTTGGTCTCCGGCATAATAGGGAAAGGCGCCGATGGCGGAAAGAGCGAAGCTCCCAATCGTTTTATCTTTGGCAAAATACTGACCGGCTAAAATCATTCTATCCACCGAGCCTTTTTGTCCGTGAGCGGTCAACTGGAGGTAGGACCGGGGCGCTTGGTAGAAGATAAATCCGGAAACCAACAACATTGCACCGAAAGCAACTCGATTCATCCGCCGGTTTTGAATAAGATCGTAGGTCGAGTCAAGCGCCGGGAAATAGAGCAGGGGCAACACGGGCACAAAAAAACGATGGGCTTGCAAAACATCTCCTCCTACCGAAATTATGTAAAAACCGTATCCGATAGAAATTACCGAGCAGAAACGCGAAAGAATGGCCAGTTTTTTCCAAAAAAATAAAGGAAAAAGAAACACCAGGCCAAATAGCCCATAATGCTTGAGAAAAAGATAGCCATACTCCAGGCCGCTTTTCCAGTACTCGATAGAAAAGCCGGTTTTGGCATAGAAGGGGTTGGGTAACAAAGAGCCGAAGTAGAGATACTTGAAGACCGCATAGGGTAACAGGAGCAAGGTCAAAGCAGCCCAGAAGCCAAAAGTAAATTTCCAACTCCGTTGTCCGAGCATAATTCCCGCGACCCCAAAAAGGAAAGCCAACAGCGCTCCTTCGGGCCGAGTCAGCACGGCTAAAACTACCAGAACAAGCGAAAGGCCCGGATTGGATAGATAGAGTAAGGCTGATGCCATACTCAAAAAGGTAAACAGTCCGGTTTCCAGCCCCGAGCCGGCCCAATAGGCCAAAGAACCGTTGGCGGCTAAGAGCAAAGGAACGGCTAAGACCCAGGCCCAACTTCGTTTGGGATAGTATCTATAGGCCCCCCCGGCGGCTACGGCTAAGGTTCCTATAGAAAAGAGAAGCCCCAATACTCGAGCGGTGCCAATAGTAGGAAGCCCGGATTTGGTTAATAAGGCCAAGAGGAGAATCCAGAAAAAGTTGGTGTAGCCTTCCACCTGCTCCCCGATGTTGAAGACCAGGCCGTGTCCGGCCAGGAAGTTCTTCACATACCGGAAGGAGATGAAAGCGTCGTCCTGTACAACATTAAAAACGGAAAATTGATAGAGCAGTAAAGCGAGAAGAAGAAAACCAGCCCAAAGCTTCTTGGAGATTAACGGGAAATTGAAACTACTTTGTAGCGTAAGACTCCTGCAGGAACTTTGACTTCTACAGTATCTCCCTCTTTTTTTCCTAAAAGAGCAGTTCCAATAGGGGATTTTATCGATAGTTTGCCGGCATCGAAATCGGCTTCTTCCAGAGCTACGAGAGTATATTCTTCTTCCTGATTGGATTTTAAATCCACAAGACGGACTTTGGACAATAGGCGCGCTTCGCCCTTGGGCAGGGCGCCTTCGTCGATGATCCGGGCTCGGGCAAGCTGAAATTCCAAATCAGAGATTCTTCTTTCCAAATGGACTTGGGCTTCTTTGGCGGCATGATACTCCGCATTTTCGGAAAGGTCACCCAAACTGCGGGCGTGCGCAATGGCGCGGATGAGTTCCGGCCTTTTAACTGTTTTTAGCTCTTTTAGCTCGACTTCCAATCGAGTTTTCCCATTGCGGGTTAAATATACAAATCCATCATCCGGCATAAAAACCCCAATTTTTTTTAAGCTACCTGTACCTGTTCTTGAACTAACGCCTTTTGATACAACTCCAGGTATTTTATCGCCGAAGAATGCCAGGAAAAGTCCTGGGCCATTGCGTGCTGCATTAATTTCTTCCAGGCCGCTTTGTTCTCGTAAACAGTTAGAGCTTTCTTGATGGCGCTCATAAAGTCGTCCGAATCATAATGCAGGAACAGAAAGCCGGTGCCTTTTTCACCCTTGTCGCTGGCCTGCTCAACGGTGTCGGCCAGCCCTCCGGTTTCGCGAACAATGGGAATGGTTCCATACTTTAGGCTGTACAATTGATTCAGCCCGCACGGTTCGTAGCGGGAGGGCATCAAAAACATATCGGCCCCGGCCTCGATTAAATGCGCGAACTTATTGTCGAAGGTCAGAAAGGCTTTTATTTTGGATGGATATTTTTTCTCTAAACTTTGGAAAAGTTCGTGGTAGCGGGCATCCCCCGTTCCCAAAACAACCACTTTAACTTTTAACGACAATAAATCGTCGGCGATTTCGGCGAAGAGGTCTAATCCTTTTTGATCCACCAGTCGCGATATGATTCCCAACAGCGGGTCGCTTGTCCCTTTGAACTTGCACTTTCTGAAGAGCGCTTCTTTGTCTTTCTTTTTACCTGCGATAGTTTTGACGGAATATTTTTGGGGAATATGCTTGTCTTTTTCCGGGCTCCACTCGTCATAATCAATACCGTTAACTATTCCGAACAGGTCGGCATTGCGCTCGCGCAACAACCCTTCCAGACCGTGGCCGTATTCCGGGTCGGACTGGATTTCCACCGCATAGCGCTCGGAAACGGTGGTTATCAAATCGGCGTAGGAGATTCCGATTTTCATAAAGTTGACCTTGCCCCAGAATTCGAAAGGGGAGGCCGGGTAATAAAGGTGGGGCTGGAGACCAAGCTTATAGAAAGTTTCTTTTGGGAAATGGCCCTGATAGGCAACGTTGTGAATCGTAAATATCGTCCGCGTTTCGGAAAAGAAGGGGTCATCTTTGAGAACCGTGCGCGCAAAAGCCAAAGTCAGGGCCGCCTGCCAGTCATTGGCATGAATAATATCCGGTTTAAAGCCGGTTTCCTTGGCTGCCAACAGGGCGCCCAAGCTGTAGGTGATGTAACGGTCATCGTTGTCGGCCCAATCGCGCCCGGTGGTCACATCGCGATATAAATCCGGACGGTCATAGAGACGGTCGTTTTTGATGAACAATACCTCCGGCGAGCGTTCATCCGTTAAAAGGGAAAATTCAACGGTATGCGGCCCTAAATTATGCTTAATCAATCGGCCGGATGAAACCGGTTTGAATTTCTTTTTGGTTTCGCGCACGTGGCGGTAGAAGGGAATCACGGTCTTAACTTCGGCGCCGGTTTCCTGCAAAAACTTGGGCAAAGCACCGGAAACGTCGGCCAGCCCGCCGGTTTTGGCGTACGGCACTGCTTCGCTGGTGGTAAACAGAATTTTTAACTTCTTCAACTTAACTCCTTTTTCAAATTTTCCGCTTAATTACTTCGATGCTATCAAAAATAAGAAATTTCTGCTTAAAAGCCACAATTTTTTACGCGTTCGGACTTCCCCGCAATCAGATTTCGATTTCATTCAAAAACCGGGCAGCGTCTTCCGGGGAAGTGGGATTAATGTAAAAACCGGTGCCCCATTCGAACCCGGCCACTTTGGTCAATTTGGGAATTATTTCGATGTGCCAATGATAAACATCGTCGTTGTGGTTTCCAACCGGGCCGGTGTGGAGGATGTAGTTGTAGGGGGGATCGGAAAGGGCTTTGGCCAAACGGCGCAGCACGTCGCGCAGCAAACTGGCCATCTTTGGAAAAGTGGCGGCCTTGTGGTTTTCGAACAGGTCGTTGTGCTCTTTGGGCAAAATCCAGGTTTCAAAAGGAAAGCGGGGAGCGAACGGTTCGATAGCCACAAAACCGTCGTTTTCGCCTACTATCCTTTCCTTTTCCTCCAATTCTTGATGGATGATGTCGCAGAAAATACAGCGTTCTTTGTAGTCAAAGTATTTCCGGGCGCCGTCCAATTCGTCCAGAACCCTTTTGGGAACGACCGGCGTGGCTATCAGCTGACTGTGGGCGTGCTCCAAAGAGGCGCCGGCGGCATCCCCCTGGTTTTTGAAAACCATCATATACCGAAAACGGGGGTCTTTTTTTAAATCCAGGATTCTTTCCCGGTAAGCCCACAAAACATCCTGCACTTCCTTGACTTCGAGGTCGGAGAGTTCTTTGTGGTGGTCGGGGGTTTCAATAATTACTTCGTGCGCGCCGATTCCGTTCATTCGGTCGAAAATTCCTTTGCCCTCGCGGTTCAAGTTGCCTTCAATTTTAAGGGCGGGGAATTTATTGGAAACGACCCGCAAGCTCCACCCCGGAGTATTGGGTGAGGTGCTTTGGCCTCGGTAGGCCATAATTTCCGGCGGGGTGTTGGATTCGTTCCCGGGACAAAAAGGACAGCGAGCCGGGTCGCCGGCTCTTTTCGAGGTGGCCGGAAAATCGGAGGGGCGCTTGCCGCGCTCGGTGGAGATGATTATCCAGCGTCCGGATATGGGGTCTTTGCGCAGTTCGGGCATATATTTTACCTATCGGTCAGAATTGGCCTAAAAATTCTCTTCTTTCTTTTTCGGTATTTTCGTAAATGCTTCGAAACAGTTTTTCTTCTTCGCCGGACAGCTCCTGCTGGCGCCGGCTTTTTACTTTTCTGGCAACTTCGACGGCTTTATCAACCCGGTAAGGAACCATTCTTTGCGGGGTTCCCCAGGCAAACGAGGGAATCAGCTTTTTCTCAAAGAGAGCCCCGCCGTAAAGATTGGCCGAAAATCCGATTTGTATTCCGGTGTTCAATAGGGTGCCAATGCCGGTTTTGACGTGATCGCCGATGAAACTGCCCACCTTGGCCTGACAGGTTGAAAACTCCTTTCCACCTTTTATTACTTTTATGGGGCCGTAATCGTTTTTCAAGTCGCTGTTCGTAGTCATTGCTCCCAGGTTTATCCATTCGCCCAGATAGGAATGCCCGATGAATCCGGAATGATACTTGTTGGTCCAACCCTGAATAATGGTTTCTTCGATTTCTCCGCCTATCCGGCAACCTGGGCCGATGGAGCAGCCCTCGCGAATATTTGCGCGAAGCACCTGCGAGTTTGGCCCAATGTAAGCGGGCCCTTCGATACGGCTGAAGGCTTGCACTTTTACATTCTCGTCCAGGTAAATGGGGCCCCGACGGGCGTCCAGAACCGTAAAGCAGTCCAGTTCGCAGCCGGGGGAGAGCGATACCAGTTCAAACCTATGGATTACAGCCTGATTATCAATTTGAACTTCTTTAAACATCTTTTTGTGATCCCGGCCGGCCGTTAAAAGTTTGAAATCTTCAAAAATCGCCAGCGGGTTTGAGGTAATCAAATCCCAAAGATAACCGGCGGTCAACCTGTCTGCTTGCTCTTCTTTGGCTCCTTTCAAAGCTCTGTAGACGCTTTCAGGATCAAAAAGAGAGAGTTTGATTTTTTCCCAGCCGGTTGTAAGTCTGGCGGAGATGATTGAATTGTCGTTCTTGAGACAGGACGGGGAAGAGGCAACTGCTTTCTTTACTTTTTCCGGCCAAAGGAGGGAGCCGTTAATGAGCAAAACCTCATCACAATCTTTTGGCCAATCGGGATTGATTAACCCCAATTCCTTGCCCGTAAAAGCTACTTCCGGACGGCAGAAAAGAAGGGGTTTATAATTTGGAAAGTTTCGGATTATCCGCTCGGCCAAGGTCCCGATTCCGAAACGCAAAGCCCAGACGGGACGGCTCAAGGTAAGCGGATAGAAATCGGCAAAGTTTAAATCTTCGAAAATCGCCAAATATTTAGACATAAAGTATCACTTTAACCACTTCTCTCAATTGATTGCAAACAAAAGAAAACGGATGGTTCTTAATAAAACCACCCGCATGTATGATTTTTAAGGCCGAAATGCTTAAGAAATTTTAAATTCAACCTTCGGAACCTCTCCTTTAGCAGGTGTTTCCAGTTCAAAGAATTCACGTTTCTCAAATCCGAACAGGCCGGCAATGAGGTTTCCGGGAAACGTCTGAAGTTTATTGTTGTAGTCTAACACCGTGGCGTTGAATAAATCCCGCGCACCGGCCAGTTCCGTCTCAACCGCCGAAAGCTGATTGGATAGGGATTGAAAGTTTTCGTTGGCTTTAAGATTAGGATAATTTTCCGCCACAGCCAAAAGGGAGCGGAGCGATTTTTCCAAATCCAAACCTTGTTTTACGGCTTCGGCACCGGCCGGAGCCGACATAAAGCGGGAGCGGGCTTCGGCTACGTTGTCAAAAATATGCCGCTCGTGAGCGGCGTAGCCCTTTACTGTTTCCATCAGGTTGGGAATCAAATCGGCGCGTTTGGTTAAGATGACCTTGACTTTTCCCCAGGTTCGGTCGACGGCATTTCGCAACCGCACCAAGCTGTTGTAGCCGGCCACCAGCCAAATGATGGGGATGGCGAAAAGAGCGATAACAATTACAAAAAAAATGGCCATTAATTCTTCTTCGGATTTTTAATCTGGTCAATCACTTTTTCGGCCTGCTTGACGTTGGTGGTCGCTTTGGGGTTGCCTTTGAAACGCTTGATAAAGTCTTCATAAAGCGGCTGATAGGCGTCAATGTTTTCCGGGTCTTCGGAATGGACGGAGACGGCATACATATAAAAACTGCGCGGGTCGGCGGGAACGGCGGTTGTCATTTCTTTAAAAACCGCCTTGGCCTGGGCATAGTCTTCATTGTCAAAGTAAGTTTTCCCTAAGTTAAAGCGGGCGGCGGCATTTTTTGGATCGGCAGCAATTACTTTCTTATAGGTTTCGACCGCCTTGGTAGTCTGGCGGTCTTTTTTGTAGGCATCCGCCAGCGCCAGCATCATTTTCGCATTGTTTGGCTTTAGTTCGACCGCCTTTTCATAGGCGGCCACCGCTTGGATGTAATCTTTGGCCGTCATAGCTAAAGACCCGATCGTATCCCATTTTCCGGCGCTGGGCTCCACTTTGGCCACCGCTTCGAGGTGAGTAATCGCCAATGGCAGATTGTTTTTCGTTTTATAAGCGGCCGCCAAATTTTTGTGCGCGTCGAGATAGTCCGGGCTAACTTTGACCGCCGCCTCGTATTCGGTAATGGCTTCATCTACTTTGCCCGCCTTTTCGGCATTAACGCCGGAATTAAAATGTTTTTTGGCCTCCTCCGAAGGCGCTGCTGCAAAGGCCAAACCAAAGCAGAATAAGGCAATTAAGAATATCCATTTACGCATTTTTCCTCCTTGCGGATTGACGCAACTCCATTCTTTTTTTACCCCGTTCACGCTTTAAAAGTTCGCGCAACTTCTTGTCTTTGGTAGAGAGAATTTGAACCGCCAGCCAGGCGGCATTGACCGCCCCGCTTTTGCCAATCGAAACGGTGGCCACCGGCACCCCGGAAGGCATCTGCACGGTTGAAAGCAAGGCGTCCAGCCCGCCGAGCGTGGAAGAATTCAAGGGCACGCCGATAATCGGCAAGATGGTTTCGGCGGCGGCTTTTCCCGCCAGATGGGCAGCCATTCCGGCGGCGGCTATAATGACCGAATAACCGTCCTTTTCCGCCCGGCGCAATATTTTTCCAGTTTTTTCCGGATCCCGGTGGGCAGAAGAGACCACCAGGCGGCTGCCAATGCCAAACTTTTTTAATTCACTAACGGTGTGCTGCATAAGCTCTATATCATTTTCGCTGCCGGTCAGAATTAAAACCTCCGGCTTCACTTGCTAAGTCTTCCCACCCGTGAGGTCGGTTTTGAGGTTAATCGATATCCTATATCCCTGCGAAATTGCTTGCCTTCAAAGTTGACCTTCTCGACGGCTGCATAAGCTCGGTTTAGCGCCTTGTCCAAATCGGAGGCTATGGCGGTGAGTCCTACCACCCGGCCGCCGGCAGTGTAATATTTTCCTTCTTTTTCCGACACCCCGCCAAAGAAAGCAATTATACTTTCTTTTTCAAGTGCAGACAGCCCGGAGATTTCCTGACCGGTTTGCGGCGTTTCGGGATAGCCTTCGGACGCTAACACCACACAGACGGCATATTTCTCCTCCCATTGCAGGTCAATCAAATCCAGCGCTCCGTCCAGTAAAGCATAAAATAGCTCCATTAAATCGTTTTTCAGAAGGGGTAAAATTACCTGGGCCTCGGGATCGCCCAGCCGGCAGTTGAATTCCAGAACCTTGGGGCCTTGTTCGGTCAACATCAAGCCGGTATAGAGAATTCCTTTGTACGGTATTCCTTCCCGCTGCATTCCCCAGATGGTGCGCTCTAAAATCTCTTCTTCGATTTGCGGCAGCTGCCGTTCCTGCAAAATGCTGAAAGCCGGGGCGCAAGCACCCATTCCGCCGGTGTTGGGGCCCCGGTCGCCGTCCCGCAGCCGCTTGTGGTCTATGGCGGGAATCAGAGTTTTGATGCTATGGCCATCCGAAAGAGCAATGATGCTGACTTCCTCGCCGGGTAAAAATTCTTCGATGACCACTCTTTTGCCCGCTTCACCCAGTTTGCCTTCCAGCAAAAAACGGTTGATGGCCTCTTGGGCCTCTTCGGGCCTATCGACTACAAAGACCCCTTTGCCGGCCGCCAGTCCATCGGCCTTTATGACCAGAGGGTAGGAGCTTTCCTTCATAAAGGAGAGCGCTTCTTCCGGGCTGGTGAAAATTTGAAACGAAGCGGTGGGGATGTTGTTGCGGCGCATAAATTCTTTGGCGAAAGCTTTGCTTCCTTCCAGCTGCGCCGCTCTTTTGCTGGGGCCGATGATGGCCAGATTTCGCCTTTCGAATTCATCTACAATTCCATCCACCAAGGGCTGCTCGGGGCCGACCACGGTTAAATCGACCGATTCTTTTTGAGCAAAATCGGCCAGCATCGAGATATCCTTGGTGGAGATGGGCAAAAGCTTGGCCAAATCCTTCATACCCGGATTGCCGGGGGCAACGTATAGCTGGGAGATTTGTTTGCTTTTGGAAAGCTTCCACGCCAGAGCGTGCTCCCGCCCGCCCGAACCGACCACCAGAATTTTCAAATCCTCTTTTTTCACTGTTTTAATGATAGGTTTTTGACACTTGAAAGGCAAGTTGAAAACTCTGAGCGAAGTCGAAGAGCGGATTGAATGGGTCAGCTTTTCGTCATTGTCCGGCTCTAAGCAGTATTGACATTCTTGAAACAGGTTTTAATTTAATTACAATAATGGGAAGTCGTCATGAACTTTTACCGTCGCAGGAGGAGGCACTTTTCAAACTTATCGTAGCAGTCAAGTTCGACCCTGAACAATTCTCATTTGATAAAGAAGCTTATTCCACTGTTTTCCGATATAAAACCACCAACTATTATTTCCAGTTTTCCCGACATGCTGCTCCTAATCGTGGGGACTGGTTAAAACTAACTTATTCTCCATCACAGTATTTAACTAAAGAAGAAGAAACGTCCTCTATTGACGATTGGCCAAAGCTGCTAAGTTATTTTAGGTCATGGCTCGCA
>CAZSIT010000047.1:0-10112 GCA_964607165.1 uncultured Ignavibacteria bacterium | reverse complement strand
ACGCCGTTGGCGATGAAGAGCGGCAGATAGTCCTTTTCATACCAGTGCACGTGCATATCCCACAAGCCGGGAATAAGGAACTTGCCGGCCGCATCAATCACCTGCGTTTCTTTGGGCAGGTCAACTTTTCCAGTTTGGCCAATTGCGGATATGCGATCACCGGTTATTACGACGGTCATATCCGGTTTTGCCGGCGAGCCGGTGGCATCAATCACGGAAACGTGAGTGAAGGCGAACTGTCTAAGTTCTGCACGGACTTCTGCGTGTGAAAGGAATGAAGCTGACAACACTACAAGCATCTGAAATAAAATGTTTCTTCTCATCCTGACCTCCGTTTCATAAAGTTCACGCCTGGGCTCACTTTAACATCTTTTTTCAATCGCAATGAAGCGTCATTAAAATAAACTCCAGCTGGATTAAAAACAAGTGTTGAACTTGAAACTTCGAAAAAAGTTTGACAGCCGAGGAGTGAACGATTATTTTCAGCGGGCTTTATGAAGGATTCAGCTTGATTCACCGCAAAGGAGGCCAGATGAAGAAAGTTTTTTGGACAGGGGTGGTTATGCTTTTTGCCGCTTCCGCCCAGGCGCAGTTTTTGGGGCAGTTAACCGATGCGCGTGTGCGGGAACCGGGCCGCAGCCAGATGGGCGGATACGTCGGCATTTATGAGCACGACGCTTTTTCGTTTTTCGGGCAATATCGCTACGGGTTTGCCAACTCGATGGACGGCGGCTTTAAGATAGGATTCCTGGATCCGGGCGCCGGGTCGGGCGGGGTGGCCGTGGGTGGGGATGCCCGCTACCAGTTGCTCCATCAAAATATGAAAGACCCGGTGGACTTTTCTCTGGGGGGCGGTCTGGAGTTTTTCTTTGGCGACAACTTTAGCATCTTTTCCATTTTGTTCAACGGAGCGGTTTCGCACCGGTTTGAATCGGCCAGCGGGAGGGGGATAACACCCTATGGTCGGGCCCAGGTGCGCATAGAACGAACCAGCGTGGACCTGGGGCCGTTTGGAGATGTGAGCAACACGGATGGAGAGTTCGGGGTCAATATGGGAGGCGAGTTTGAAGTCGCGCAGGCGATTTCGGCCGTGGCGGAGCTCCAGCTGGATTCTGACGTGGACTTTGGCTTGCTTGTCGGTTTGAATTACCGCTTTTAACAAATCTTTTTGTTAAAAAAATCCCCCACCCGGCGGGGGATTTTTTATTTTGGGCGCCGATGGCGGAAAGAATTTTGGTAATCCGTTTTTCCTCGTTGGGAGATGTGGTTCTGGTGGAACCCGTTTTTAGAGGGCTTAAGGAAAATTATCCGGACTCTAAAATTGGCTTTGCCACGAAAAAAGCGTACGCCGGGGTTTTTGAGAACCACCCTTCGATAGATAGGGTTTTCGTGCTGGATGGCGACTTTAAAGCGTTGGTCGGTGAAGTGAAAAGTTTTGGGCCGGATTTGATTGTCGATTTGCACCGAAATTATCGCTCGAGAAAACTGACCAGTCAATTTCCCGAAGCCCAAAAGCTCGCATACCCTAAAGCTGGATCGGAACGCTTCTTGAAAGTGTTGGCCAAGAACAGAAAACCGGCAGCGCATACGGCCGAGCGTTATCTAAAAGCCATCAATGGGCCCGCTCATTTGATGCCACCCAAATTGGAGAGCGCTTCATTTGTCGCGGGCGAAAGAGGGGTAAATCCCTCGGGCTTTACGATTGGTTTTGGTTTGGGGGCCAAATGGGAAAGCAAGCGCTGGCCGGTAGAGCATTTTGCGAAGCTGGCCGGGCATTTAAAGGAAAAGTATCCAGTATCGCGTTTTGTGTTGTTTGGCTCGGAGGAGGAATATGAATTGGGAACAAGTTTCAAAGAAAGATACTCCGGCCAAGAGCCGGTTGTTTTTATTTTTGGGCAATCTTTGAGTGTCGCAAAACGGTGTTTAGCCCGGCTGGATTTGCTGGTTTCCAACGATTCCGGGTTGATGCACCTCGGAGCTGCCTTGGGCGTGCCAACGCTGGGGCTTTTTGGGCCGACCCATCCGGTTTTGGGGTTTGCGCCCTTAGGGGAAAAGTCGAAAGCTTTAAGTCTGGATTTATACTGTTCACCCTGCAGCCTGCACGGAAAAATGCCCTGTTTTCGTTCGCGGCGGTTTTGTTTGGAAGATTTGTTGCCGGAGAAAGTTTTGGAAGAAGCAGGTTTGATTCTCGCTTCGGTTGAACCAAAACCGATTTTGGAGCCCAAGCCGGCCGTATTTTTGGACCGGGATGGAACAATTATAAAGGAGAGAGATTTTGACTATACGCCGGAGAACATTGAAATTTTGCCGGGTGTGCCGGAAGCTGTGAAAAAGTTGAAAGAGGCCGGCTATAAAATAATTGTGGTTTCCAATCAATCGGGAGTTGGGCGCGGGTTTTTCCCAATTGAAATGATTGAAAGCATCCATCGAGAAATAAATGAGAAATTGAGACCGCAAGGTGTGGAAATTGACCGGTTTTATTTTTGCCCCCACTGGCCGGAAGGAAAGATTGAAAAATATCGCAAGGAATGTTTTTGCCGAAAGCCGCAGCCAGGGATGTTGGAGCTGGCGGATTTGGAGATGGGCGTAGATTTTCCGCGCTCTTTTTTGATTGGAGATAGAGTCTCGGATTTGGAGTTGGGAAAAGCAAAGGCTTTGCAGCCCGTTTTGGTGCGGACGGGGCAGGGGAGGGAAGCGGAGCAAAAGTTAGGGGAAAACAGGGAAGATTCAATTGTCGTTGGGGAAAATATTTTTGAGGTGGCAGAGTTTATCGTCGGGCAGATGAAATGAAAATGGAGGTCTAAAGACCTCCCTTACGAACGGTGCGGAGCGCTCGCATAATTGACAGGGTTCGGGGGTTTGATTAGATTAAAAAAATGAGGCGCGAATGAAAACTATCGCTCCAGCCATACCGGATATATCCAGGCGCGCCCGGCTGCAACCTGCCAGTCCGATTCGCAAGCTGGTGCCTTTGGCCGATGCGGCTAAAAAGCGGGGGATTAAAGTTTATCACTTGAACATCGGCCAGCCGGATATTGAAACTCCTTCGGAATTCGTAAAGGTTGTCAGGAACTGGAGCAAGCCGGTGCTGGAGTACGGAAATTCGAAAGGGGATTTCAACTTAATAAATAAAGTCATTCGTTATTACAAGCGCGAGCTGGATGTCGATTTGACCGAAGAAAACGTGCAGGTAACCACGGGCGGGAGCGAGGCGTTAATCTTCGCTATTATGGCGGTCACTTCTCCTGGAGATGAAATCATAGTTTTCGAGCCGTTTTACACGAACTATAACGGTTTTGCGGTGATGGCCGGGGTTACTTTAAATCCGGTGCTAACCCGTGGGGAGAATGGGTATCACCTGCCTTCCTCCGATGAAATCGAGCAGCATATCAACTCGCGCACGCGGGCGATTTTGATTTGCACGCCGAACAACCCGACCGGCACGGTTTATTCCCGGAAAGAGATGGAGATGATTGCCGAGCTTTGCCGCAAGTATTCGCTTTTTTTGCTCTGCGATGAGCCGTATCGGGAATTCATCTACGAAGGGGAGTTTTTTTCGGCGCTTTATTTGAAAGATATGGAGCAACAGGTCGTTGTTCTGGATTCGGCTTCCAAGCGGTTTTCGGCCTGCGGGGCGCGGGTTGGTTTCTTAATCAGCCGCAACAGCGAAGTGGTGGATGCCGCTTTGCGGATGGGGCAGGCGCGGCTTTCTTCGCCGACCATTGAGCAGGAGGCGGTGGCGGCGGCTTTTGATTTGACCACCGATTTTTTCCGTCCAATTGCGGATGAATATAGAAAACGGCGCGACCTGCTATATTGCCGGCTGTGCGCAATGCCGGGCGTTTCCTGCGAAAAGCCGGAAGGGGCTTTCTATTTGATGGCGCGTTTGCCGGTTGGCGATTCGGAAGATTTTTGCCGCTGGCTATTGTCCGATTTCAACGTCAAAGGGGAAACGGTGATGATGGCGCCGGGGGCCGGTTTTTACGCTTCACCGGATAAAGGGATGGATGAAGTCCGCATCGCTTACGTTTTAGGCGTAGAAAAATTAGACCGCGCAATGGATGTTTTGGCGCGCGGCTTGAATGAATTCTCCAGAAAATAAGTTTTCGGTTTTTGCCGGTCTGGATTTGGGGGCCACTGACCTGAAGTACGGCTTGGTTGACTCTTCCGGAAAAGTTTTGGTTTTCAAAAAAGTTGGAGCGAAAAAGGGGCGGAAAGTTTTGTTGGCGCAACTTCGGGATAGCGTATCGGACCTTCTTTCTATTGCTTCGGAAAAAGGCTGGACGGTTGGCAGATTGGGAATCGGCAGTCCAGGGGCGGTGAATTTTGAAACAGGAGAGGTTATGGGAAACTCTCCAAATATTCCCGGTTGGGAAGGGGCGAATTTAAAGAAAATTTTTGATGGATTGCCGGTTCCGGTTTATGCCGACAACGATGCAAATTGTGTGGCTTTGGCGGAACATCTTTTTGGAGCGGCAAGAAATTGCCAATCGGCTCTGTGCGTGACCGTCGGCACCGGTATAGGCGGAGGATTGATTTTAAACGGCGAAGTATATCGCGGGTCATCATTTTCAGCTGGGGAAATCGGGCATATCACCGTTGTTTTTGAAGGAGAGAAATGCCGCTGCGGGAATCGGGGGTGTTTGGAAAAGTATGCTTCGGTTACAGCGCTGTTGAAGTCGGCGAAAAATAAGAAATCTGGATTCAAGCAATTTCTTGAAGGGGGAAGAGTGACCGTCGGGTCTTTGGTGACTGCGGCGAAGAAAAAAAATAAGATGGCTTTGGAGCTTTTAAGCAAGCAGGCAGCTTATCTGGGCGCCGGTTTGGCTTCGGCTGTAAATCTGGTAAATCCGGAAAAGCTGGTTTTGGGCGGCGGTTTTTTGGATGCCTATCCGGATTTTTTGGAGATGGTTGATAAAGAGCTTAGAAAGCATGCGTTCCCGGCGGCAGTAAAGAGTTTGAAGGTTGTAAAAGCGGAATTGGGGAATGAGGCTGGATTGGTTGGGGCAGCGTTTTTGGGAAGTAGTTCGTATCTCACCCGTTAATCCCCTTTCCACAAGGCGGAGAGAGGAGGCGAGCACGGATTCGACTGCGCTCACCGCAAGCAAGGTTCGCCCCTACGGAAAAATGGTAGCGGTGGTCGTTGGTCGTTCACAAAAGCAGGCACGGCGTGCCGTGCCCCTATGGGTGAACGACACGAGGTTGCCCTTACCAATACAAAGGAAAGAAGCTTCGATAGGTGCCAATGAATAACAAATGGAAAAGTTTTGGGCTTGCGGCTACCGGCATTTTGCTCTCGACCATCGATTCGTCGGCTCTTGGAGTAGCTTTGCCGATTGTTTCCTCCGATTTCGGGTTGAGTGTTGATAAGGCCGCGCTGATTATCACGATTTACCAATTGACCTTGACTTCTCTTGTTTTGACGGTGGCGCGGGTTGCGGAAGCCTGGGGTTTTCGCCGGGCTTACCTGACCGGTTACGGGCTTTTTTTCATCGGCTCACTTTTTTCTACGCTTTCATTCGGCCTGGCAAGCTTGGTGGCCGCCCGATTTGTGCAGGCTTTGGGGGCATCCTTTCTTCTGGCGGTTAATCCGGCGTTGGTGGTTTCCGCCTTCGGTCCGGAGGAGAGAGGAAAAGGATTGGGGCTGATTGGCGGCACGGTCGGGCTCGGTTTAATCATCGGTCCCTTGGTGGGTGGGCTTTTGACCGGGGCCTTGGGATGGCGGTCGATTTTCTGGGTAAACCTGCCGATTTCGCTCGTGGGAATTTTCGCCTCCACCAGAATTTTGCCCAAGCAGGTGCGGCAGAGAATTTCTTTGGGCTGGTCAAACCTCTTCTGGGTTTTTACGGTTTTTTGTTTTATGAATTTTCTTTCGCTTTTGCCCCGGACACACGGAAATTTAGCCCCGTACCTGTTGGCCGCCGGATTTTTGGTCTCCCTGGCGATTTTTCTCTATTTTGAAAAAGGAGAAAACCCTCTGGTCGGATTTGAACTGTATCGGCGGACGCCTTTTTTGCTCGGCATTCTGGCGCTTTTTTTATGCTATGCCACTCTTTTTTCGGCCACTTTTCTGGCACCGTTTTATCTGCATCAAGTTCTGGGGGAAGAACCTTTTCAGATCGGCCGGGTGATGTCGGCCATTCCTCTGGCGGTTATGCTGGTGGCGCCGGTTTCCGGGCGTTTGTCGGATCGTTTGGGAAACCGCTGGATTTCAGCTGCCGGGCTTTTGATTCTGGCTACCGGCGTGTTTAGTTTAATCCGGTTAAGCACCGATTCTACTCCTTTGAATGTCGCCGAAAGCCTTATTCTCGTCGGAGTGGGGACGGCCATCTTTCAATCCCCCAATTCCAATTCGATTATGGCTTCCGTTCCGCCTGCCCGTTTGGCGACAGCGTCCGGGATGATAGCCACCATGCGCAATTTGGGAATGGCTTTTGGCGTGGCTTTATCTTCCACGCTTTTTGTTTTCTGGCAAGGAAAGTTCGGGCCTTTTTCCGCCGATATTACTTTTGTGTCATCGTTTCAAAATGTTTTCAAAATCACCGGCTGGCTGGCGGTTTTTGGAATCCTGGTGACTTTGGTTCGAGGGAAAATCCTGTATAGTTCGGATGGTTCCCCACCTGCTCCATCCGTTTCTTGAGGAGAAGAGGGCCGGTTTTTTTCCCCTCGATTTTGTAAAGTTTAAAAAAGGCTTATATTCAGTTCGGATGTTGTTATGCGCGGGAAAATAGTGGTTGCCCCTATGGGGGAAATAGATTTTTATCAGATAAACAAACTGGCCAGCCAGCTGTCGGCAGTTTTTGGCTCGTCCGTCGATATTCTCCAAGGAATGCGGCTGCCGGAGGAGGCCTTCAGCGAAAAGCGAGGGCAGTATTATTCCACCGTCATTCTGGCCAAGCTCGAAGTGCTCAAATCCAATGATAGGGAAAAAATTTTGGGCATTTTGGATGAAGATTTGTACACGCCGAGCGCTTCCAACATCATCGGCGAAGCCGACCGTTTGGGCAGCGTGGCTTTGATTTCTATTTACCATCTTAAGCAGGATTTCTTTGCCGGAGGGGAAGAGGACCGGGTGGTTTATAACCGGCTGTTGAAAAAAGCCATTCAGGAGATAGCCTATCTTTTCGGTTTGTCCTACTGCCACAATCCCAAGTGCGTGATGTATAAAATTTCCGGTGTCCTGGAATTGGACGGGCTTTCCGACCGGTTTTGCGACAACTGTCAGCGTAAATTGGGCTGGTAGTTGCCGGCCTTCTAATCCCCGAAAATTCAAGCCCGTTTGCTTTCCTGCCGATAGAGGAAACAATGGGGGAAAAACGCGTCCGGCCGACCGTTTTGCTGGTGGACGACGAGCCGAGAATTTTGGAGCTGGTGGGGGAGATGCTGGTCGCCACCGAAGGGTTTCGCGTTTTAAAAGCCCGCTCCGCTCCCGAAGCGTTTGAACTGCTTTCCACCCAGCAAATCGACGTCGTTTTGTCCGACCTGTATATGGCGGAGTATTCCGGCCTGGATATCTTGCACGAAGCCCGAGCGGCCCACCCCGATATCATCGTCATCTTTATGACCGCCAAGCCGTCCGTGGAAGGGGCGGTGGCCGTGCTGCGGGAAGGGGCTTACGATTACCTGATAAAACCGTTCCGCAAGGATGATTTAAAAGCGGCTATTGAGCGCGGGCTGGAGAAGCAACGACTGCTGCGGGAAAATGTCCATTTGAAAGAACAGGTTTCGCTCTATCAAATCTCGGAAGCGATGGGCGGTTCGGTGCGGGTCGATGAGGTTCTGGGATTGATTTTAGATTTGGTTCTGAAAGAGTTTAAGGCCGACACCGCCTCCATACTGCTTTTGGATTCCGCCACGCGCGAGCTTCGGTTGTCGCAATTCCGGGGGAAGACCCGGGACATTGAAGGCAGTTATTTCGTTCTGGGCAATGACCCGGCCTGCCGGGTTGTGGTCGATACGGCCAAGCCCAAGATTGTAAACCAAACTTCTCCCGAAGTAATCGGTTCCTCCCGCCCGAAAATACGCTCGATGGTTTCCTATCCGCTTTTGGCCAAAGGGAAAGTCATCGGGGTTTTGAATTTGGTGCGCACCGAAACGCTGAATTATTTCACGCAAGGAGAGCTGTTTTCTTTGGGCATCATTGCCAGCAAAGCGGCGGGAGCCATCGACTCGGCGCGGCTGTATGAAGAGCTGGAGGCCGCCTATTTCGACACCATCAACGTTCTGGCCAACTCCATCGAAGCGCGGGACCGCTATACCCGGCGGCACACGGATCGGGTGCGTTATTTGACGGAGGTGTTAGCGGTTCAACTGGGCTGGACGGGCGAAAAGTTAAAAGAAGTGCGCATGGGCGGAATTTTGCACGACGTGGGAAAAATTTCCGTTCCGGATCAGATTCTCAACAAGCCGGGCCCCTTGAGCCACGAGGAATTTGAGGTTATGAAAAAGCATCCGGAAATGGGAAAGAAAATGCTGGAGGGTATCGACTTTTTGCAGCCGGCCCTGCCTTACGTTTTATATCATCACGAAAAGTACGACGGCACCGGCTATCCGTACGGACTGGCCAGAGAAGAGATTCCCTTTGAGGGGAGGCTCTTGGCCGTGGCGGATACCTTTGACGCCATCATCTCCGACCGCCCCTACCGCAAGGGGGCTTCCTTCGACAAAGCAATCGACGAATTAATTAAATTCTCCGGGCGGCAGTTCGATCCATCGGTTGTTGAGGCGTTTATGGCGGTCTGGGAGAACAAAGTTCTCGATATGGAGTTTCTGGGCAGCGGTAAGTATGAGGAAGTCTCCACAAGCGTTACGCTTTGACATTAAAGTAATACTTTAATCAATTTTATCCGGCGCTCCTCTCCGACGTCAAGCGGAATGGGTACAGCCCATCGTGCCCCTACGAGGGTTAATTTGCATTCAATTTATTCTAAGTCAGGGGTATCGGAATAAATATCAAAATAAAGATTAGCAGGCAGATCCAGCCAAGTGCTTTGTGGAAAGTGGTTAGAGGGTAACTGTCATCCAAAGTTGGCGGATGCTGCAGTCGAAGGAAGAAGCCGATGGCCGCCCAGACCCACCATCCGTAAAACCAGAAGCCGAGAGGCAGAAGAGAGAGCCAGAAAAGATAGGCGACTTTTTTCTGTGTTTTTCCAAACAGGGCATAGGAGATATGGCCGCCATCCAACGAGCCAATCGGCAAAAGGTTCAGCATCGTTACCAAAAGCCCGGCCCAGCCGGCAAATCCGAGCGGGGAAATCATCACTGTGTAACCTTTCGGGATGTCGCTCCATAAGATTTTGGTCAAAATCCAGGTCAAAAGCGAATCTCCCAACTCCAATCCCTGTCCGGTCATCGGAACAAACTTGGAGGTCATCAAACCGTAAATAAACGCGGGGATTGCTATCAACAAACCGGCTATGGGGCCGGCGGCGGCGATTTCCATCAAATCCCTTCGGTTGAAAAAGGGAGAATTGGCGCGAATTACGGCGCCAAACGTTCCAAATAAAGTCGGGCCGGGGATAAAGTAGGGGAGGGAAACTTCGGCGCCCAAACGTTTGGCGGCGAAGAAGTGGCCCGCTTCGTGAAAAACCAAAATTGCCAGAAGGGCGGTGGCGAAAGGCAAGTTTTCACGAACAAGATTGAAATCCTTGAAAATCCGAGTCCCATATTGCAAAAAGGGGGGAAAGAAAATTACCGAAAGAACCGTGGCCACGAACAAGGTTGCCGGCAAATACGGGAAAGAAGTTTTCTCTTTCATTTTTACCAGCAAGTGGGGGAAATCATCCGTGCCGACGAAGCGGGCTTCCCAGCCGATTTGACCAAGCAGCCGGTTGGTTTCGGTTAATCGGGAGTGGTTTTTTGGTTCGCTGATGTTGTAATAAAAACAGCCACGCAATAAAAGTTCATTTTTGGGCTGATAGAGAGAATAAACTATGGCGTTGGCGGCTTCGAGTTGCTCCATCGAGGGTTCGCGCATCGGCGGGAATATATGTCATTTGGGAAATTTTCTTAAAGAATTATAGCAAAAACAGAGGGGGTTGGCTGCAAATGGAAAATTTTTGTACTGCCCCACCTAATTTTGGACAGGTGTGTGGCTTATTTTTAACATCCAA
>CAZSIT010000046.1:0-11148 GCA_964607165.1 uncultured Ignavibacteria bacterium | reverse complement strand
GAAGAAGGGGATAAAGTCTTTATCGTTATGGAATATATCGAAGGCCAGCCGCTTTCTCGTTTAGCACAGAATGAGAAACTATCCTTCTCGGAGATATTAGATATAGCCATCCAAATCGGAGAGGGGCTTTCCGCCGCCCACGAACGGGGAATAACCCATCGGGACATCAAGCCGGAGAATGTTTTAGTCAACTCCAAACGCTTGGCCAAGATAACCGACTTTGGCCTGGCCAAATGGAAAGGAGCCACCACCCTCACCCAGAGCGGAACCCGGATGGGAACTGCCTACTATATGTCGCCGGAGCAGGTGGATGGTAGAAAAGCCGACCAGCGCACCGATATTTTCTCTTTGGGAGTGGTCTTATACGAGCTTTTCTGTGCCCGGCGGCCGTTTGAGGGAGATACCGAAACGGCGGTTTTTTACGAGCTGGTGCATACCCCGCCCCAACCCTTAGCCCGTTACTGCCGCAACCTGCCGGAAGGGCTGGAGCGGATTGTCTTTAAATGCCTATCCAAGAAGCCGGAGGAGCGTTACCAGCACGCCGATGAATTAGTAGCCGACCTGAAAACTCTGAAACGCTCCAGCGACATAGACCTTCTTCCTTCCTATATACAAACCTCTTCGGATAAACATAAGAAGGCGAGAGCCAAGCGGCTAAAATTGATGGGAGCGGCGGCTGTACTCGTCCTGGTAGGTGCAGTAACCATTCTTCTTTTCTTGCGAAATAACAACCGGCCGATAGAGTTAAACCCCAATATGACTTTTCGGACTTTGGAGATACCCTTTACCCAAGTCGGCCGTCCCGGTATGTCGGCGGATGGAAACTGGATTTCCTTTGCGGCCGTTGACGCCAACGGCAAATGGGACGTTTACTTTGCTAACACTACCGGCGGGGAGCCGCGCCGCATCACGTTTGATTCAGCGACTTGGTTTGGCGTCGTCGACGTTTCCCCTGATGGGAATCAGATTATTTATACATTTTATAACGCGCAAATCAATAAAACCGAAACCCGCATCGTTTCTTCGCTGGGCGGAGCCAGCCGAACCATTGCCTCGCCTGCAAGTGCGGCGATCTGGCGTCCGGATGGCGGGCGTATCGGTTATTCAGCTGGAGTGGGTTTTAACGCTCCCAGCCAATCGGGGAAACTGGAATTTAGAAGCGTAAAACCGGACGGCAGCGACGACCGGTTGGAGTTTCTGGACAGCTTGGGCCAAATTGGTTGGTTTGCCTGGTCACCAGACGGCAAAGAGCTGGCCGTAGAAAGAGTATTTAGCCCAAGAGAGCAGGATATTTTTGTCCGGGAGCTTGCCACAGGTAAAGAGCGCCAGTTGACTTTTTTTAAAAGCGACATTGCCGGCCTTTGTTGGTCCAAAGATGGCAACATTATTTTTTCCTCCAACAAGAGCGGAAGCTTCAAGGTCTGGATGGTGCCAGCCGCTGGCGGTCCGGCGGTCCAAATCACCAAAGGGGTTGGAACTGACTTCGCGTCCAAAATTTCAGCCGACTGCAGAAAACTAATTTATTACCAACTGCAGCCGGCCGGCCAGCTCTGGATAGCGAAGCTGGATGGAAGCGGCGCCCAGCCGATACCGGGCGAGCTCGGTTTTCGCCAATTGCCGTACTTTTCGCCGGACGGCAAACAAATCGCATTTACAATGGTAGATCCCGACAACATCACGGTCACGCACGCTTATACGATCAACCGGAATGGAACCGGCCGGCTGCAAATCAGCTTTGGCAACGAGCAGGCCGGTCATCCCCGCTGGTCTCCAGACGGAAAATGGATTGCCTACAATTCCTTTCCCAACAGTGAGCCGCTTGATTCGGCCAAAATTT
This sequence comes from uncultured Ignavibacteria bacterium, assembly GCA_964607165.1. Taxonomy (GTDB): domain Bacteria; phylum Zixibacteria; class MSB-5A5; order DSPP01; family DSPP01; genus DSPP01. The sequence goes on along the minus strand of CAZSIT010000046.1, from coordinate 9,311 downwards.
ATTTGGTGGAAGCGGCCAATCCAGGCAAGCCAAAATTGATTGGAAGAGGGAGGGTTCGGAAATGGCTCAACTCGGAAAGATTGGTGGCCTTCACTTCTACCAATTCCTGGATGGTGTACACTGATGGCAGGGCACAAGAAAAAATCTATCGGGATTCGACTTGGGGCATTCCCAAACTGAAAGGAAAATATATTCTGTTTCAGGACCTGCACACGGACCATGCAGGTTGGTGGTGGATAGTTCCCACTGACAGTTCAAAGGGCTCGCAAACGGCTATCCCGAAAAAAGTCGCCCTCTCTAACCTGCCTTATTCTGCTGGGCCGGAAGATGATATCTTTGTGTATGTGAAAAACGACGGCGAAATCTGGAAAGTGCATCTGCCGGAGCTAAGAGAGGAAAGGATACCCGGGAATTTCCCCGGCTTGACGTTCGCTTCTGACATCAACGCAAGCTATGACGGGAAGGAAGTAATTTATGTTGATAAGCGAACGACCGGAAAATTGGTGATGATTGAGAATCCGTTTAAATGATTGAATCATTTAATCATTTTATCATTTAATTTTGAAATTTGCTTGATTATTTGCGGTTCTAAATCTCACCCCCTGGCCCCCTCTCCCTAAAAGCGCCTCATCCCTTCGACTCCGCTCAGGGCAAGCCCCGGCCCTTCTCCACTCGCTTGCCCCGAGCGTAGTCGAGGGGTGGAGAAGGGGGAAAAACACGCCCTTCGTTCGTCTTTTCCCCTCTCTGTTTTACGGAGAGGGGATTAAGGGGTGAGGTGCTTTAATGTCGTATTGGGAGTTACTCCCGACCCAGGCGTCAGAAGTAACTTCTGACGCAACCTCTAATATTACTGTTGCCAACTAAATAACGCTTCCCTATTTTCCCCCCACCTTGGAAGAAAAAGCCAACCTTAATTCACAAAGGAGGAGGATATGGAATTAGGAAAAGTGCTTTTAACCGGCCTGATAATCGGGCTGATTGGCAACGTGGCCCACTTTCTTGCCCACACTTTTATCGGCGCAAAAGAGGTTAAAAAGTTTTACGAGGAAAACCCTAACGCCCTGGCGGAAGGGATGACGCCCAATTCAGCGACCATCCGTGCGGTTATTTTAACTTTTGTTTACGGTTTCATAACCGCCTGGGTCTTCAATTTCGGAGGGGCCTATCTGGCCGAAAACGGGATGGGCGGCGGCTTTTTGTTCGGCTTTGCTCTTTGGCTTGGATACTGGGCCATTCAATATACGCTGGCCACTTTCGCCCGTATGCCCAAAGCGTCCCAGATTGGAAGCTTGGTCGGCTACGGGGTTATGCTCGTCGGCGGGGGGATGATAGCGGCCAGGATGCTGGTATAAACCGAAACAAAAAAGGAGGAGTTATGAAGAAAATAGTTTTACTGCTGGCGGCCTTACTTTTGACTATTGCTCTATCCCAAGCTCAGGAGCAAAAGCAGGAGCAGGCCCCTGCTATGCCCAGACCAAAATTCGGGCCGGAGCTGGCCAAGCTTTCGTTTTTGGTCGGCGATTTTACGACCGAAACCGCAATACAACCCAACCCGATGATGCCAAATGGGTCAACCGGTAAGGGGCGTTCCACGCTGAAATGGGGGTTGGACTCGATGTTTCTCATCATTGAAGAAACCAGCCAAAGCGCGCTTTTGGGAAACTATAAGGGCCAGGGGCTTTTGACCTACGACCGGCAGGAAAAGCAATATGTTCTATCAATGTTCAACAATTTTGGCGACCATCCGGTTTATAAGGGAGACTTTAATGGTGATACGCTTGTTCTGGAAACAGATGTTCCCATACCGGGAGGTTCTTTTAAACAGAAGTTAATGTGGTATCGGGACAAGAAAAATGTAAGACTGCAAATAATGAACAATATGGGAACAGGATTTATGCCGGTAATTGAGCAAACCTACACGCCCGCGGCCGAATACCCGCAACAAAAACCGAAAAAGTAAATTGCGTCAAAATTAGGAATGAGAAGAGAAACCAAACCCAAAACCAAGGAGGAGAAATGAAGAAAATAGCTTTATCGTTGGCGGCCCTGGTTATACTCTTTTGCCTAACCAATGCCCAAGAACAGCAGCAACCGGAGATGACGGCACCGCCCATGCCGAAGTTCGGGCCGGAGCTGGCCAAGCTTTCGTTTTTGGCCGGCAACTTCAGCACGGAAAATGTGGCGTATCCTTCCCCAATGAGTACAGGGGGGTCGGGCAAAGGCAGGAATATGAACCGCTGGGAACTGGACTCCCTATTTCTGGTTTGCAACTACGAAGGGGAAATCGCCGGCCTGGGCCGCTACAAGGGAAAAGGAATGTTCACGTATGATGGAAGAGACGGTAAGTATAAATGCTGGTGGTTCGACAGTTTCGGAAGCAACACGCTCTATCAGGGAAACTTCATAGGAGACACCCTTCTTCTGGAAGGCGAAACCCCGCTCCCCCAGGGAACTTTGAAAGAGAAAATTATGTGGCATCCGGAAGGGAAAAAATTCAAGTTCTGGATGCTGCAGGACTGGGGGCAGGGGTTCAACCTGTCGATGGAAGAAACCGCCACTCCTTCGGTAACGGGCACCAAGATGCGGCCGAAAAAGTAAACTTTCAACGATACGGAGCCGTGGTTGCGGGAAGCCGGCGAATAAGGATTTCGATTTAACTGTGGTTAAGAGTTTTCTGTATTAGATTCAAGTTTTCGCCGGCGCATTTTTGACTTTGGCGCAGGCCTCACCGATGGCACGGCGGATGTCGTCCATATGGAACGGCTTGGGCAAAACTTTATCAATTCCAACTTCGGAGACTTTGGCCGGGTCAATTTGAGTTCCCCAGCCGGAAATTAAAATCACCGGCGTGGCTTTATTCTTTTCTTTAGCCGCACGGGTTACTTCCCAACCGGATATACCCGGCATACCCAAATCGGTAATCACCAAATCAAACGATTGTTTTTCCAAAAAGTCCAGGGCTCTTTTGCCGTCTTCGGCCGCCTCGACTTTGTGGCCCAGGAAATCCAGCATTTCGGACAGAACCGAGCGGATGTTTTCATCGTCATCCACGGCTAATATGGAGAGCCGGCCGACTTTTTCTTCGATGGCGACGGGCGGCGCCTGTTTCTGTGACTCGTGGGAAGCCGGAAAACGGAGGCTGAAAGCGGAGCCCTTGCCCGGTTCGGACTCAATTAAAATCTCTCCCCGGTAACTGGAAACTATGCCGTAGGCGACCGAAAGGCCCAAGCCCGTCCCTTTTCTTCCCTTGGTCGTATAAAAAGGAAAAAAGACTTTGCTTTTTACCTCCGGGCTCATTCCAATCCCGTTGTCGCGGACGGAGAGGAAAACGTCGCTCCCCTTTTCGAAAGCTGAAACTGCTATTTTGCCTCCCGAAGGAAGGGCGTCCACGGCATTGGAAATCAGGTTGGCGACCACCTCGACCAAATCGGTGAAGTTTCCGAGAATGGGGGCAGTAGCAGTAGAAAAATCGGTGGAGAGTTCAATCGGCGCTTTGCCCATTGCTTCGATTCCATCCCGCCAGACCGGCCGGGTCACTTCGATGGCTTCTTTAGCGACGCTGGTCAAATCTATGGGATGCGCTTCGTCTTCGTGGCGGTCGCGGGTGAATTCCTGCAGGCGGGCAACCTTTCGGACCACTTCGGCCGCCGCTTTTTCCATCTGTTTCAGGGAGTGAACCAGCTTTTCGTCCAAAGGCTGGTTTAAAAGCAATTGAATTCGCCCTAAAATGCTGCCCAAAACGTTGTTAAAATCGTGGGCCATTCCGGCCGCCATTTCCTTCAAAGCCCGCAAGCGCTCGGTTTGCAGCGCCTGCTCCTGTGCCACCGAAACGCTGCGATAGGCGTTCTCCAAGTTCTCAAACGCGCGGGCGTTGGCCAGCGCCTTCCCAACCGATTGGGCGAAAAGCTTGGCCAAATCAATTTCCTGTTGGGAAAAAGTATGTTCTAAATTTCGCTGTAAAACTAAAATCTCCTTTGCCGTATTGCCGCTAATCAATGGCACGAGCAAGAATGTTTGCGGTCTTTCCTGGTTCTCGGCGGTTTTTTGCGCGGAGGAGCCGTTCAAAAGGGCCGGCTGCCGACGCTCCAGAATCTCTTCCAAAAACTCCTTGCGGCAAAATTTTCCAAACCGGGCAAAATCAAAGTCTCCGTAAGCGCAGGCCAATTCCGCCGGGCCTTCCGCATTTCTTTTGCCAAGCAGGCCGGTGCCGGTTGAAAGGGACCAGGAAAGTCCCCAGCGCACGACTTTTTCCATCAGCTCTTTTTCTTTCGTAATTGAAAATAGCTCGTTTTGAAAATGAACCAGTCGTTCCAGTCGCTCGTGTCGGTTGTCCACCTTTTGCTCCAAAGTTGGTCGTTTTAGTTATCTAAAGGTTGCTTGTTTTCTTACTCGGATATCGAATAAACTTTTTCTTTCGGCCCAGAAAGAACCAAAGAATGTTTTAGATCCCCCAGACGCCGCACCGTTTCGCCGATGCGCACCGCCTGTTTTTCAATCATTTCCAGGTAGCGCGCCGTTTGGGGCGGCAGGCTTTCCGATTTCAACCGGATGACCTCCACAGCCCCGATAATGGCGGTCAAAGGGTTGTTGATGGAGTATTCCAGGTTGGGAAAAAGCTCCAAAGCTTTTGAGGTTTGCTGGGAGCGGGAGATGGTATTTTCCAAAGCTTGCAACTGACGGCTTAACCGCTCCTGGGTCTCTTTTCTTCCCAATCGAGAAAGGGCCATCGCCGCCTGGTTGGCAATTCCTTTGGCAAATGCTATATCGAGATGGGAGAAAGCCCTTCTTTCCCAGCTGCGCATTTCGCCCAGGGAAATCATTCCAACCTGCTCTCCTTCCACCTGCATTGGAATTAGGACTGCCACCTGCACATTCGGCGCCAGGGCTTTTTCCTTTTCCTCTTCGGATATTGTCGCTTCCGGATCGTTTTGATTGACCAATACCACCCGATTTTCTTGCAAAGCCATCCGGTGCCAGGGCAGCTCACTTGTCGGTATTCGACCGGTTACATGCAAGTCATTGGAGAAATTTCTTAAGGCCGAAAGACTCAATGTTTCTAAAGTCCCCCCTTCCGCCTTCCAAATCCGGCTGAAGGTAACCGGCAGCTCCTGGGTTAGAATGAAACCGGTCTGTTCCAACAGGTCTTTTTCATTTTTTGAGGTCAAAAGAGAGCGCGAGCTTTCCACAAAAGACAAGAGCCGGCGTTCGGTCTCTTCGGCCATCAATTCTTCGCGGAAACGAAGGGCAAAGCTCTTTGCGCCGGAAGAAACCAGCGCAAACAATTTCTCTTCATCCTCTCCCCAAGGGGAAGCGCTGCTGAAGCCGAGGGTAAAACCGGCCACCCAGCGGCCCGGGAGTTCAAAGGTTATAGTGGCGTAGCTTTTAACTCCCAGGGAGTGTAGAAATTTTTCGTCGGAGCCTTGAGGAGCAAAACCAGCCTGACGCGAATAGATAACCCGCCCTTCAACCGGATTGGAAAGCCAGCTTGTCCCATCTAAATGGTAAGGAATTTTATCCGCCATCAAGCGTCCCGCCCGGCCCATTGTGTAGCGGCGGATTCGAAGCCCTTTTGGCTCCAAAACTGAAAGGACCAGAAAGTCGGCAGAAAGGTAGCGGCTGGCAAGCTGGAACAACTCCGGTATCACCCGTTCCGGCTTGGACAAAGTGGTTGAAAAGGTCAGAACTTTTTCTGCCAAGCGGGACTGTTTTTCACGGCGCTCCACATAGCCGGTGGTTAAGAGATTCTGAAAAGCTGAACCTAAAAAAGTGGATAAGTATCCGAAAAGGACCCGCTCTTCGGCCAAAAATGGCTCATCGGATGGATAGAAAATGGACAGGATTCCGACCACATTCCCTTGAATCAGAATAGGAACGAAGGCCGCTTTGGCCATATGCTCCTCCGGTTCAAAAATCCGATAGTAGTCGTTGTAAATTTCCAAATCGCCGTTGATAACCAAAGGGACGCCGGAGCGCACCACTTGATAAAACCAGCTTTTTTCCAAAAGGATGCTGCCGCTGGAAACTATGCGGTTAAAATCCATGCCGGAAGCGGCCTGCGGTTCCAGATATTTACCGTCCGGGGTAAGCCTCCAGAGAGCGGCTTTGGCTTCCCGTTCGGCAAAGGTGTCTGAAACTAAGTCGCAGAATTCCTTAAAGCTTTTGGCGCGTTCAAATTTTTCTCCCAGGTCAACCAAAACCCCCAGGTTTTTCTCCATTTTCCCCAACCGGCTGTGTTCCTGCCGGACTTTTTTGATGAAACTTAAAAGGCCGGAGAAAACCAGGCCCAAACCACAGACGCCGAGGGCAATTGATAAACCGGAAACCGCCCAGTTCGGTTTTTGCACGAGAGCGCCGGTTGAAATGATTAGGAAAAGGAGCGAAACAGCTATGACCGCCGCCCCCCAAACCAATTCCCGCTGTTTGGGAGCGGTTACATATTCGATTTTTTTAGAGCGAAAGAGATAGAGAAACAAGGTCGTAAAAGTGGCTGCGAAAATAAAAGAACCCAAAAGCATTTCCAGCATATTCCCTCCTTGAGAAGCTCCCATTCTCTGCGGCCACATACTCACACAAAATCCAAGAAACTGGCCGCCTATTTAATTATCGGCCAGAAGGAGGCTTAATTAACCAGTTCAGTTATGAATTTCTTTGCAGAGCTTCAGGTTGTGGAAATATTTATAGAAAAGAAGAAAAGCATATCCGTAGAATTGTGCCCTCTCTTTTCGCTTTTGGATACCGCCAACAGCCCGGTTTTAAGAAACTATAACTAAATCTAATAACCATACTTTGGCTCCCAGCCGGCGGGGCCATCTTTCAACAAATCGAAAAGATGCCAGACGGAGCAGAAATCATCCCCGGGGCCAAAGCCGGCCTGGGAAATGCGATACATTTTTCCGTCCGATTCTCTGCGGAAGGTTAAAACTCCGGGGTTATAGCCACCCTTATCGCTTTGGAATCCCATATCCTTGGCAAAGGATGAACCCTGACCGGAAAACATTTTGAATTTCCAGCCCCGACCGGTGGCGAATTTCTTTTGGGTTTCGGGGTCATCTGGGGAAATTACCGCAAAGGCGGTCCGGTTTTCCAAATGATGCAGAATACCGTTAAAACCATCCGCCCACATCGTGCAGTAAACGCAACCGGTGCCCATATTGTGAATCAGGATCAGGTCATTTTTGTCTCCAAATAGGCTGGAAAGCGTGACTTGGCTGCCGTCCCAGCCTTTGAAGGTGTAATCGGTTACCTCCTGCCGCGGCAACTTCCGCCTAAGTTCGGCTAATCTTTCTTTGGTTTTGACCAAATTCTCTTCCGCCTTTTCAAGTTCTTCCTGCAGATTGGCCATCTCTACTTGGGTCATAAATCCTCCAATCGGTTAAATGCTTAAAAATTTGGCCAGCTGGTTCAGAGCGCCGCTCCATCCCGTGACGTGATCATCCCGCACCGTCTCATTTTGAAATAACTCGTGGGTAAGCACAACTTCGGTGGAGTTGCCTTGTTCATAAAATTCGACCGTAACCAGGGTCTCTCCCTCCTCCGGCCTGTTTTCCCAGAACCAGCTGAAAACCAATTTTTCCGGTGCCACAATTTCGCGGTATTTGCCGACGGCCGTATGGCAGACTCCTTCGGGAGATAGCATTTCAATGCGATAGTTGCCGCCCACTCGGAAGTCCACCTCAACATTGGGCACGCTGAAGCCGTCTTGGGGAATAATCCATTGCTTCATTTGTTTCGAGTTGGTCCAGGCCTTAAAAACTTTCTCTCGGGGGGCATTGAAAATTCGCTTAAGCTGTAAGCTGGTTTCCGTGGTTAGCTCTGTATCCGACATTAAACTCTCCTCTTTTTTCCTGACGGTTTCCTGTTCCCCGGCAAAGATAACGCATATTCCGCCGCTTGCGTTATCCATTTTTTCAAGCCGTTATCCGTCCGGCAGTCGCCCGAGCCGACGAACACGAATCCTTTGAGGGGACGGCCGGTGAAGTCCATCGGCCGGACGTGCGGCCGGGCCAGGGCCCTTACATATTTTTCCGGGCCGACCCGCAGGACCAAATCCTCTTTCAAAACGCCACAAAACATTTTGTCCTTCAGCATAAAGACCAAACCGCCGAACATTTTCCTTTCCACCACCCCTTTGCGGCGGGCCAAAAGTTTCCGCACCCGGTTGGCCAGCTTTTCATCATACGCCATCGGCATTCACTCCCGTTTCAACCTTGCTTAAACCAACCCAATTATGGTGGCCGGTGCCCCTAAACATGGCTTAGGCGTCGACAATGACCTTGAACCCGCCGTAGGCCATACGCTTGACGTTGAAGGGCATCGACTTCGGGTCCATCATCTTGGCCAGACGCGGATCTTTCATCACCTTGGCGTTGACCTGATTGCGGTGGGCTTTCGACTTGTACACGATGAAGGAAAAGAAAACCGTCTCGCTCGATTTGGCCTTTGCCAGTTTGGGGAACGATACCACCCCCTTGATTTTCAAATCGTCGCCGGCGCATTCCTTGTAGTCCAGGGCACCGTGTTTCCGCCAGATCTTTCCCGCTTCACGGGCCAGTTTGCGGTAGGCCGCCAAGTTTTTCTTTGGGATCGGCAAAACAAAGCCATCCACGTAGCTCATTGTAAACCTCCTTGGGTTGCGTTTTCAGTCATAGCTGGCAATTTATTGTTCTTTTTTCTCCGGCTGGTAGCAAATCTGATGTTATCCCGTTAACTGTAAGAAGTGGTTTCGGGTATAGTTTTCCGTCACGTTTTCCATTTCCGGTCTTCCTCGATACTCTCTCGAACGCGGAACGCGGTGATCTTGCGGATCAGAGGTAAAGGTAGCGGTTTTTCCAATGGAAACTGGATCGACCCTTTAGCCGTGGCAAATTTCGAAAGATCATTCGCGAAGGCTCTCACTGCTGACGACGTGGGATAGAAACCGATATGGTGCTTGAACGCTCCGAATGTGACCAATATTCTCCGATAGGAGAAGGCAGGCATCCCCCACTTCAAACTTTCCTTTGCTCTGGGCACAGCCGTGCGAATGCAGGTACGCATTTCACGCAGTTTCTCCTGAGCTTCTTTGGGAGCGGCTTTAATATATTCGGTAATATTTTTAGGTTTTTCCTTTACCTTTCTCATAAAACCTCCTTGTAATTAGCGTTTATTCATCGCGCTACCTGAACGACTCTCACTCATCCCCCGCTCGTGGCGCCCCTGCGTTTGCGGCGAATCAGCGCGTCCAAGCCCCAGTCGCCGCCGCCCCGCGCGGCCATATACAGGAAGATGAAACAGAACAGGACGGCGGGCTCGCCGTGGTTCTGAATCGGCCA
>CAZSIT010000045.1:10884-12684 GCA_964607165.1 uncultured Ignavibacteria bacterium | reverse complement strand
GCAGAAGCGAAGTCGGTGCATCCCAGTAGGCCAGCTCTTCGATGAGCGTGGCGTATTCCAAAGCGCTTTTCCCCTGCCCGCCGTATTCCTTGGGCTGAACGTAACCGATGTATCCTGCCTTGCCCAGCTTGCGGAACAGTTCGTACGGAAATTGCTGCGGCTCCGGTCGGCGGTCCAGTTCCCGTGCCACGGGCAAAATCTCTTTCTGGCAGAATTCGCGCACCTCGTCCCGTATCGCCTGCTGGCGCGGGTCAATATTGTACGGCATTACCCCTCCACGGATTGGTGACATTTGAATCAACTTTAATAATTGTTTCCGGTTTAATGTTTACCGGATTTTCCTCATCCTGTGCCCATTGGGTAGGATTGTGAATAATGTATTCCCGGATTTTGTTCAGGTCGCCTTTATCACGGATGATGTGCTCGTAATAATTCCGCTGCCAGACGGGCAAGGCTGGTGTTTTGCGGATTTCATTGATACGTTTGGTGGCGGATGATTTGAAACCGCGCACCATTGCACCGACCGTTTGGGAAGGGGAACGGAGTGCTCCTTTATTATTTGTAGGGGCGTATTGCAATACGCCCCTACGGGAATCCTCAATAAGCAGAATTGCATGAAAATGGTTCGGCATTACCACATACGCGTCCAATTCCACCTGGGGACGGAGGCCGGGCGTCTGCAACCATTCCTGTTCAACCATGGAGCCCAAATCGTTCAGACGTACTTCACCATTTACCACATCCCCAAACAAACATTCCCTGTCCCGGGTGCAAATCGTTACAAAATAGGCACCCGCCCCGGAATAATCGTAGCCGTTTAACCGGATGGAACGGCGGTGTATTTTTTCGGTTGATGTCATCCTTAAAACAACGTCTCCTGCTTGCGTTTTCGTTTCGGCAATTCCTTTTTCAAATAATCCACGATGTCGGTCATCGACGTGCCGGGGCCAAACAATTTCCCCACCCCCATTTTTCCCAACTCTTCCATCTCCTCCTTGGGAATGATGCCGCCGCCGAAAAGAAGAGTGCGCGCGGCCCCCCGTTTTTTCAACAAATTCAGTACTTCCGGGAAAAGGGTCATATGCGCGCCGGAGAGAATGGACATTCCGATGGCGTCCACGTCTTCCTGAACAGCGGCTTCCACAATCATCTCCGAGGTCTGCCGCAGGCCGGTGTAGATGACCTCGAATCCGGCATCCCGCAGGGCGGCGGCGATGACTTTAATCCCCCGGTCGTGGCCGTCCAGACCCGGCTTGGCCACCAAAACACGGTATTTCTTCACGGGTGGCAAAGATAATCGGAAAGAACAGCTTTCGCCACTGGAAAACCACCTTGATTCTTGAAACGGCCCCTTTTATGTTCTCCCTATGGCGAGTTGGAGAGTCATTCTATGAAGAACTTTTCCGGAACCGCGCCGGTTTTCCTCGTGCGCGACGTGGTCAAAGCGGCCGCTTACTATCGGAACGTGCTGGGATTTGATTTCGATAAATTCTGGGGCTGTCCCCCCTGCTTCTGTATGCCCGGCCGGGATGATATAATTATAATGATAAGCGAAGCGCCGGCGGATTATGAGTTTAAACCCAACAGCAAATCGGACCCGGAGGGTCATAGCTGGAGCGCCTATATCTGGGTCAACGATGCGGAAAGTTTATTTGAGGAATTCAAATCCAAAGGTGCGCACATCGCCTATGAACCGCTCATTAAGGAAGAGTACGGGATGAAGGAGTTCGCCGTGCGGGATTTGGACGGGCACGTGATTGCGTTCGGGCAGGATTGGCCGGACGCAAAAACGTAGGGGCG
>CAZSIT010000045.1:0-10874 GCA_964607165.1 uncultured Ignavibacteria bacterium | reverse complement strand
TCTAAAGATTCGCCCGGGTGAACCTTCAGGTTCACCCCTACACATTTAAACCGTTTGAAAATGCGCCGTAAAGTGCCGCAAAAACGGCGGCTCTTTAACGATTTTTAAACCCTGAATGGAGTTGCGCCGTTTGTAGATGCTCTCGATGATTTCGACGCAATAATCGACGTGGCTTTGAGTGTAAACTCGGCGGGGTAAAGCCAAGCGAACGAGTTCCATTTGGGCAGGAATTAGAGCACCGGTTTTGGGGTCTTTCTTTCCGAACATTACGCTACCGATTTCGACTGCCCGGATGCCGCCTTCGATGAACAATTCCGCAACCAGTGCCTGACCCGGAAATTGCTCAACTGGAATGTGAGGTAAGAGCGCCTTGGCATCGATGTAAATGGCGTGTCCACCCGGCGGCTGGAAAATCGGAACGCCAATGGCCGTCAGTTTTTCGCCAAAGTAAGTAATCGAGCGAACACGATATTTAAGATAGTCCTCTTCCAGCACCTCTTTCAGCCCAACGGCGATGGCGTCGAGGTCACGTCCTGCCAGCCCGCCGTAGGTGGCAAACCCTTCGGTCAATATCAGTAGATTCCGAGCGGCGGTTGCCCATTCCTCATTGTTCAGCGCCAAAAAGCCGCCGATGTTCGCCAGGCCGTCCTTTTTGGCGCTCATCGTGCAGCCATCGGCATAGGAGAAGATTTCACGTGCGATGTCGTAAACTTTTTTGTTGGCATACCCTTCTTCGCGCAGTTTGATGAAATAAGCGTTCTCGGCAAAGCGGCAGGCATCGATGAAAAGCGGAATGTTATGCCGTTTGCAAACCTCCTTGGCGCCGCGGATGTTCGCCATCGAAACCGGCTGGCCGCCGCCGGAGTTGTTGGTGATGGTCAAAATCACCAGCGGGATATTTTGGGCACCGATGCGCCGGATGGTCTCGTCTAATTTTTCGATGTCGATGTTCCCCTTGAACGGGTGAACGGCGGAGGGGATTTTCCCTTCTGGAATTACCAAATCGACCGCTTCCGCGCCGGTGAATTCCACGTTGGCGCGGGTGGTGTCGAAATGGGTGTTGGAAAGAATCGTTTTGCCCTTGCCGCCGACGATGGAGAACAAAATTTTCTCCGCGGCGCGGCCCTGGTGGGTGGGAATGATGTGTTGGAAACCGAAGATTTCCTTGACGACCGCTTCAAAGCGGAAAAAGCTCTGCGCTCCGGCGTACGATTCATCCCCCCGCATCAAGGCCGCCCATTGCTCGGAAGACATCGCGGAAGTGCCGCTGTCGGTGAGCAAATCAATGAGCACATCCTCCGCCCGGATGAGAAACGGGTTGTAATGGGCGGTTTTAATGATTTCCTCCCGCTCGGCGCGGGTGGTCATTTTTATCGGCTCGACCGATTTTATTTTAAACGGTTCGATGATGGTTTTAACCATAATCCCGATTATCCTCCCGACCGTTTCCCCGTAGGGGCGAACCTCGTGTTCGCCCGTTTTGGATTAGCCGGGTTTTCGTTATCCTCCGCCCATTTGACGGGGTTCAACAATATATATTCGCGAACGGTTTTGAAATCATTGTCGGTGCGGATGATGTGTTCGTAATAATTCCGTTGCCACAATCGGCCGGAAAACGGCGGCCGGCCGAATTTTGTCACGTTTTCACGATATCGGGCGGTGGTCAATGATTTGAAACGGTGAACGACATCCCCAAGGGTAATCGTAGGGGCAACCCCCTGTGGTTGCCCGGTTTTTGGGGGAGGTTGTGCCGTTTTTGGGGAAGGGCAGGCACAGGGGCCTGCCCCTACGGGTTTAGATTCGGTGTCCGTCAAAATAATGATGCCATGGAAATGATTGGGCATTACGACAAATGCATCAATTCCCACGCCGGGATAAAATTGCGGAATTTCATTCCAAACCGTTTGCACCAATTTTCCCACCTCATTCAAAACCATCTCCCCGTTTTTGTTCTCCCCGAACAAACATTCCCGGTTCTGGGTGCAAACCGTGACAAAATACCGCCCGGGGAGGGAATAATCATAGGCGGGGAGGCGGAGGGAACGGCGATTAGATTTTTCGGTCGAGGTATGATTCGGGTTTTCCAATGGCTTTTGCCCAACAAAAACGTAGGGGCGACCGGCGGTCGCCCTTCAAATCATCGCCGGTTCGGTGTATTCACCGAAAATTTCCTTCATAGTGTCGCAGATTTCCCCCTCTGTGGCGTAGGCGCGGACGCAGTCCAGAATGTGCGGCATCGTGTTCTCTTTCCCGGCAGCCGCTTTTTTCAGTGCCGCCAGGGTCTGGCGCACACGACTATTATCCCGCTCGGCGCGGACTTTGGCCACCCCCTCGCACTGCTCCCGTTCCACCCGCGGCTCGATTTTCAAAATGGGGATGTCTATCTTTTCATTTTCCATCGCAAATTCGTTGACCCCGACGATGATGCGCTCTTTTTTGTCAATTTCCTGCTGATAGACGTAGGCGGCGCGGGCGATTTCGCGCTGGAAGTACCCCTCCTCGATGCCTTTCAAAACCCCGCCCCGGCGCTCGATTTCCTCAAAATATTTCTCCGCCTCTTCCTCCATTTTGTCGGTCAAGGCCTCGACGTAGTAGGAACCGGCCAGGGGGTCGATGACGTTCGGGACGCCGGTTTCGTAGGCCAAGACCTGCTGCGTGCGAAGCGCAATCAAGGCCGCCTTTTCGGAAGGCAAAGCCATCGTTTCATCCATCGAGTTGGTGTGCAAAGATTGCGTGCCGCCCATAACGCCGGCCAAGGCCTCGTAGGCGGTGCGGATGATGTTGTTTTCCGGCTGCTGAGCGGTCAGCGAGCATCCCGCCGTTTGGGTGTGGAAACGGAGCAGCCAGGATTCCTCTTTTTTGGCTTTATATTTTTCGCGCATATGCCGCGCCCAGATGCGCCGCGCAGCGCGGTATTTGGCAATTTCCTCGAAGAAGTCGATGTGGGCGTTGAAGAAATAGGAGAGCCGGGGAGCAAAATCATCCACATCCTGACCGGCGGCGATGGCCGCTTCCACGTAGGTGAAACCATCCGCCAGTGTAAAGGCCAGTTCCTGCACGGCGGTGGAGCCTGCCTCGCGGATATGATAGCCGGAGATGGAGATGGTGTTCCATTTCGGAACGTTTTCGGTGCAGAAAGCCATCATATCGGTGATGAGCCGGATGGATGGGCGCGGCGGGTAAATCCACTCTTTCTGGGCGATGTATTCCTTCAAGATGTCGTTTTGCAAAGTGCCGCGTAATTTTGAAAACGGCACCCCTTGCTTTTCTGCCACGGCCAGATACATCGCGAAAATGACCGAGGCGGGGGCGTTGATGGTCATTGAGGTGGAAACATTTCCCAGATTGATACCGTCAAAAAGAATTTCCATATCGGCCAAGGAATCGACCGCCACGCCGCAGACGCCGACTTCCCCTTTGGAACGAGGATGGTCGGAATCGTAGCCCATCAAAGTCGGCAAATCGAAGGCGACCGAAAGCCCCGTCTGTCCGTGCTCCAGCAAATAATGATACCGCTCGTTGGTTTCGCGTGCGGTGCCAAAGCCGGAAAACTGGCGGAAAGTCCAGAGCCGGCCGCGATAACCCGCCGGTCGGATGCCGCGGGTGTAGGGATAAACGCCGGGGAAATTCAGTTTTTCAAAATAATCGAAATCCTTCAAGTCCTGTGGCGTATACATCGGCTTCGGTTCGTCGGAGGAAACCGAGATGAATTTTTTGGAGTAGTCGGCCTGCTTGGCGTATTCTTTTTCCCACTTGGAGGAAGCCGTCGAAACTTTCTTCAAAAGCTCCGGCGCAAAATAGCCGTTGCTTTTTGGCTTTTTAGCTATCGCTTTTGCTCGCGACTTTGCCACCGAAAAAATCTTTTTTAGTTTCGCCCTTTTCGATGCTTTCTTTTTAGTTTTCAGCATTGTTCCTCCGTTCTCCCACCCGTAAGTTAATCAATTCGGCCGTCGGCCGCCAAGAGCTCTTCGGTGGCAGAGTAGGGGTCAGCCTCCCGTTTGAAGACCCGCTCCACCAGCCGGTCGATTTCTTTTTGCAATAGAGTCTCTGCGCGGCGACGAATCTTCCGCTCCACCATACCCAAAAGTGAAGCTCTTATTTGCTGTTTACGTTTTTCCTCAAATAGACGGTGTCCCATGGAAAACTTGCGGTATTCGTCGATGGTATCCAGCAAAGTGTCGATGCCGACATTGTTGATAGCCTCGGTCGGCACCACCGGATACCGCCACTGGCCTTTTTTGCGCTTGAAGTTCAGAACCATATCCAGCTCCGCAATCATTTTGCGGGAGTTCGGGCGGTCGGCCTTGTTGACCACAAAAATGTCCGCG
This sequence comes from uncultured Ignavibacteria bacterium, assembly GCA_964607165.1. GTDB lineage: Bacteria > Zixibacteria > MSB-5A5 > DSPP01 > DSPP01 > DSPP01. The sequence goes on along the minus strand of CAZSIT010000045.1, from coordinate 6,546 downwards.
ATTTCCATTAAACCGGCCTTCATTGCCTGAATGGAGTCCCCCGACTCCGGCACTAAAACTAAAAGGGTAATATCCGCCTGCGAAGCAATGTCCAACTCCACTTGCCCAACGCCCACCGTTTCCAAAAAGACGAAATCCTTGCCATAAGCGTCCAGAACCAGTGCCACGTCGCCGGTGGCGGCAGCCAACCCCCCCTGCGAGCCGCGCGTGGCCATCGAGCGGATAAAAGCCGCTTTGCGCTCGGAAATACCCTGCATTCGTATTCTATCCCCCAGCAAAGCCCCGCCGGTGAAAGGAGAAGTCGGGTCCACCGCCACGATGCCGACCGATTTTTTCTTTTTCAAATAATGCAGCGCCAGCTTATCCACCAGCGTGCTTTTCCCCGCCCCCGGCGGGCCGGTGACGCCAATTTTGAATGCCTGTCCGGAAAGAGGAAAAAGTTTGCAGAGTATTTTTTCGTATCCCTCTTCGCGGTTTTCTACTGCGGAGATGACGCGGGCTAACGCCACTTCATCTTTTTTCTTAAAACGCTCTAAAACGGTCATTAAAGGTGAATGTCCCTCAAGCGCAGTTGAATGCGGCGCCGGCCGTTCCATTTATGGCCGTTTTTTGGCCATTCGTTGAACTCGAGGGAAAAGGCAAAGTCGGCCCTCCGGGCGCGGGCCAAAGGCAAAGCCAGACGGCCCATACCAAACCCAATGGCATCGAAAACGCTGTCCTGCTGGCGAAGCCGCAGTTTTAAATGGTTGTTGCCGACCACGACCGGATCCCCCGCCAGCTCAGAATGACGGGAAACAAAAACCGGCCTCATATTAGCCGGCCCAAAGGGGGCGAACAGCTCCAGGGTATCGACCAGATTTTCATCGATTTCATCAAACCGGATTTCGGCGTCCACTTCCAGCTTGGGAATCAAATCCTCATCCGAAAGCAGCTGCCGTGAAACTTCGCTCATTTTTCTTCGGAACGATTCGATTTCCGAACGCGAGATGGATAGACCGGCGGCATATTTGTGCCCCCCATAGCGGATTAAATGGCTTTCGCACAGCCGCAAGGCCTCGGTCAGATGAAAACCGGGAATGGAACGGGCCGAGCCTTTCCCTTCCTCCCCCTCGACGGCAATCATCACCGTCGGACGGTAAAAACGTTCCACCAGGCGCGAGGCGACGATGCCGATAACGCCCGGATGCCAGCGGTCGGAGGCCAGGACGATGGCGCGTTCGGCAGACAGGTCAATCTCCGCTTCTATTTTCGCAAGCGCTTCTTCGAGGGTATTTTCGTCCAAATTCCGCCGTTTGCGATTTTCACTGTCCAAAAAACGGGCGATTTCAGAGGCCACTTTTTCATCGCGCGTGGTCAAAAGCCGGATGGCATCGGTGGCATTGCCCAAGCGCCCGATGGCGTTGATGCGTGGGGCCAAGACGAAAATTACCTGCCCGGCGGAAATTTCTTTTCCCAAAAGCCCCGCCACCAAAGCCAAAGACTTCAACCCCGGCTTGCTGGTGCGCGAAAGCGACTGCATCCCAAAACGGGTCAAAATCCGGTTCTCGCCCGAAAGCGGGACAATGTCCGCCAAGGTTCCTAAGGCGACCAAATCGAGATGCTCCTCCGGTTCCTCCTGCCCCAGATGGGAATACAAGGCCTGCGTCAGCTTGTAGGCGATGCCGACGCCGGAAAGTTCTTCGCCGATTTCTGAACCTCCCAGTTTAGGGTTGACGATGGCGGCAGCTTCCGGTAATTGGGCCGCCGGCTCGTGGTGGTCAGTGATGATGGTTCGGATGCCAAGCGAATTTCCAAAAGCAACTTCGCTAACTGCGGTGATGCCGCAATCGACCGACAAAATCCATTTAGCCCCGCGCTTTTGCGCTTCCAAAAAACCATCCTCCGAAAGCCCATACCCTTCCACCAGCCGGTTGGGGAGGTAGTAACTGACTTTTGCGCCCAGCCGGTTCAAGGCCAGATACATCAGCGAAGTGGCCGTGATGCCATCCACGTCATAGTCACCGAAAATCATAATCGGCTCGTTTTCGCGAATGGCGGAAATCAGAAACTCGACCGCCGATTTCATAGACGGCAGAAGAAACGGATCGCACAACTCTTCAAGTTTGGGAAAAAGAAAAGGTCGGGCCTTTTCGGGAGTTTCCTTCCCGCGCCGGGCCAGAATCTTGGCCACTACCGGCGGGAGACCCAGAGCGTTGGAAAGTTCTTGAATCACGGCGGCAGGAACCGGCTCGGCCGGAAAAGTCCAGCGTGTTACGGCGGCGGTTTCAAAAATATTCGCTCTCATCAGGTCTTCATCAAAGTAAAATTTTAACCGGCCGGGCCGTAAGCCGGGTTTTGTTTTATGCCGTCATCCATCTGGAGTCCGCCTTACGGCGGACTTCAAGCGGCCTACCCACGGCTTTGGGCGAAGAACCCGCCGCCTACACGGCCTTGCTCCCAGGTGGGTTTTCCCTGCCGTCCGCCTTACGGCGGACGCGGTGAGCTCTTACCTCCCCATTTCACCCTTACCCCGATTGCTCGAGGCGGTATATTTTCTGTGGCACTTTCCGTTCCTCCCGACTTGAATCGGGAAGACCCCCGGCTAAGGGGACCTGTCTTCTATGGAGCCCGGACTTTCCTCCCCGATTGCTCGGAGCGACGGCTCGCCCGGCCGGTTAAAACTTTACCTGCGGAAGCTCTTTTTTACCTTCTTCCGCTTCAAAATATGTTGCTTGCGAGAACGCAAACATCCCCGCCAGCATATTGGTCGGAAACCGCTTAATCTTCTGGTTGTAAACCTGGACTATGTCGTTATATCGTTTTCGCTCAACCGCAATACGGTTTTCCGTGCCCGCCAGTTCATCCATCAAGCGGTTGAAACTTTCGTTGGCTTTCAGATTAGGATAGTTTTCGGCAATCGCTAAGAGGCGGCCCAGAAAACCGGAGAGCTCGTTATTGGCGCGGATTTTTGCTTCCGGCGTTGGGGCTGAATACAAAGCTGCCCGCGCCGCTGCGATTTTTTCAAAAAGCTCCCGCTCATGCGTGGCATACCCTTTGACGGTTTCCACCAAATTCGGAATTAAATCGCCGCGCCTTTGCAACTGGTTATCCACCTGCGCCCAGGAAGATTTCACCTGCTCGTTGGAGTTTACCAAGGAATTATAGGTTCCCCAAAGCGTGCCGCCAAAGACAAGAATAAGAAAAAGCAATACCCCAACGACAATTATGGTTACAATCAAACCTTTTTTAACCGGCATTTTTCACCTCGCCAAAATATACGGATAGAAATGGGGAAGTCAAAGTGTGCCCGCTCCAGGGCAAACGTGGCGCAGGCCTGCCCGAGCCGGGCTTTTTCGGCCAGGGATAAAGTTCGCCCCGTGGCGAACGTATCCTGCGGCCTTTATTTAGTGGCGAGCCGTTAAGCGCAGGTTAGGTAAAACTTAACCTGCGCCGCAAAAAAACGCGGCATTTTTTGATTCCGAGATGAAAGCAAGAAACAAAATTCAAAAAATTACGAAGAACCCAAACGATAATTTGGGGCTTCTTTGGTAATGGCGACGTTGTGAGGATGACTTTCTTTAAGCCCGGCATTGGTGATTCTGATTAATTGAGCCTTCTTGCGCAACTCATCAATATTTCGCGCGCCGCATATCCCCATTCCGGAGCGCAGACCGCCCACCAGCTGAAAAACCGATTCGGAAAGCGAACCTTTGTAAGGCACCCGCCCTTCCACTCCTTCGGGAACAAATTTGCTCATTTCCTCTTCATGCTCCTGAAAATAACGCTCCTTGCCGCCCGCTTTCATCGCTTCCAAAGACCCCATCCCGCGATAAACTTTAAAACTGCGCCCCTCGTAGAGCACGGTTTCTCCCGGCGATTCTTCCGTCCCGGCAAAAAGAGAACCTATCATAACCGCCGTTGCCCCGGCGGCAATCGCCTTGGTAACATCCCCGGAAAATTTGATGCCGCCATCGGCCACGATTGGAACGCCTTTGGTCTCGCAGGCTTCGGCCGCATCTATGATAGCCGTAATTTGCGGCACACCGGTGCCGGTGACAACCCGGGTGGTACAGATGGAGCCTGGACCGATGCCGACTTTGATGACGTCGGCTCCGGCGGCAATCAAGTCTCGCGCCCCCTCTTTGGTAGCCACGTTCCCTGCCATAACCGGCACCTTAAAGCTTTTCTTTAAGGTTGAACAGGCGTCCAAAACCCCTTTGGAATGGCCGTGCGAAGAATCCAAAACGAGAATATCGACACCGGCTTTGACTAAAGCGGAAGCTCGTTCCCACAAGTCTTTCCCGACCCCGACGGCGGCGCCCACCCGCAAACGCCCCTGTTTATCCTTGCAGGCGTTCGGGTATTGAATGTTTTTCATTATGTCCTTGACCGTAATCATCCCCTTCAACATCCGGCGTTTGTCGACTATCGGCAGCTTTTCGATCCTATGCTGCTGCAGCATCTCCTTGGCGGTTTCCAAGCTGGTCCCTTCCGGAATGGTAATGAGATTTTTTTGGGTCATCACCTGACCGATTTTTTTGCTGAAATCTTTCAGAAAGCGCAAATCCCGGTTGGTCAAAATGCCGACCAGCCTCCCTTTTTCGGTAATTGGAATGCCGGAAATGGAATAGCGCTTCATTACCTCCAGCGCCTGGGAAATCGGACGATTCGGAGAAAGAGTTATTGGATTGACTATCATCCCGGCCTCCGAACGTTTGACTTTGTCCACTTCCTCCGCCTGGTTTTCGATGGAAAGATTCTTGTGGACAACCCCAATTCCCCCTTCCCGGGCTAAAGCAATGGCCAGATTCGATTCGGTGACGGTATCCATTGCCGCCGAAAAAATGGGAACGTTCAGCTTGATGTCGGCGGTTAGCTGGATGGATAGGTCAACGTCTTTGGGCAAAACTTCTGAACGAGCCGGAACCAGCAAAACGTCGTCAAAGGTTAAAGCAAGGCATTCAATCTTTTTGGTCAACTAATCTCCTTCAACCCAGATTAGAATCCGGCCGCAGTTCTGGCAGGTGATGACTTGGTCTTGTCGTTTTAATTCCTGAATTCTCTGCGGGGGAAGGGTTTTAAAGCAGCCGCTGCAGGCCTGCCGGCTCTCCGAAACTCGCACCACCGGCTGCCCGCCCCGTCCCTTGCGAACCCGTTCGTAAATCGAAAGAGTTTGCCGGTGGATTTTGGCCGCTCTAAGTTTGCGCTCCTCCATTTTGTCGCGGACTTTGGAGCCGATGACTTCCATTTCCTTTTTCAGCCCTTCCAGCTCCGCCTCGCTGTGCTTTTTTACCGTACCCAACTTTTCCTTTAACCTCTCGATTTCTTTTTTCAGCTCGTCCGTCTCTCCCATCAGGTTCAAAACTTGTTCCTCCGCCTGGGAAACAGAGGCTTTGCGGACGTCTATTTCCTTGCTTAAAGCATCGTATTCTTTGTTGGTTTTTATGACGCTCATTTTCTTTTGCAGGTCGGACAAATCGCCCTGGGTTTTGGAAATTTCCAGCTCCAGACGTTTGGTTTCCAAGGTCTTGGCGGTCAGCTCTTCTTTTTTGGACTTCAAATCTCCCTCAAGGGTGGAAATCTCCTTTTCCTTGACCGCAATCATTTCCGGCAGATAACTTTTGGAATGCTCCAGCTCCAAAAGAAGGTAATCGACTTCCTGCAGTTCCAAAAGATTTTCGGCCTCCTGGTTCAGCACGGTTTTCCGCGTTGGATGGTCGGTTTGGAAAGCCGATGAAACCGGCGCTGGTTTTTGCCCAACCAATTCTTTAGCCATGGTTCCGTTCCTTCCTTAAAAAAAAGCACCTCTGGGTTTACCCCAGAGGTGCCGGTCTTTGCCCGCCCCGAAAAACCTTCAGTGGTGAGCTTTTGATTTCGTGCTTTTAATCTTTTCCGACTTTTTTCTCTAATCACTAATCACTAATCCCTAATCACTGTTTTTAATGGTGGGCAATGTCCCGACTCCATCGGGACGACCTTTCGGAGAACCCACCAAACGTTTCTCCGAGTTTCATATCTGGGCAATGCAGGACTCGAACCTGCGACCTTTCGGATGTGAACCGAACGCTCTAACCAACTGAGCTAATCGCCCAAAAGTCCCAAACTTAGGCCTCCCATTTTCCTTACTTCCCCTCCCCGGCCAAGGACTCAATCAAATTTAGATTTTTTTTTAAGGTCTGTCAACCCCAGAAAAGATATTCCGTAGGCGGCGTTTATATTTATCCCGAGCGAAGTCGAGGGGCAACGCCGCCGCCGGGTTGGCCTGCCCGAGGCGTGGCCTCTGGCTACGGCCAGGGAAACCCGGCCTACAAATTCAAGAAAACTTCTGGGCCGACCGAAGCTCGAACCTGCGACCTTTCAGATGTGAACTGAACGCTCTAACCAACTGAGCTAATCGCCCAAAAGTCCCAAAGTTACAGGACTCAAATCGAATTTAGATTTTTTGGACGGAGATGTCAACTCCTCAATGAAGGATACCGTAGGCGGCGTTTTCAACGCCGCTGCCGGGTTGCAAACCCGGCCTACAAATTCAAGAAAACTTCTGGGCCGACCGAAGCTCGAACCTGC
>CAZSIT010000044.1:0-12882 GCA_964607165.1 uncultured Ignavibacteria bacterium | reverse complement strand
AGACCCGAGGCCGCATCTCTGGGCGAGGTGACTTTATGTTCATAGGCATGGCACTCAATCCAGTCCTTGCGGCCCGCCTGGGTAACACCTCCCTTGATTGCACCCTGCGTTTGACCCTCTATCTTTGAAATGTAAAGCGGCAGCGACATAATTCCTCCTCTTTCTTTTTAGCGTTATTTCTTGTCTAGTTTTCCCACCAAAGAGAGCGTGAAACTGGCCCCCATATACTTGAAGTGCGGGCGCATCTTCAAATCCACTTTGTACCAGCCCGGCTCCCCTTCCACGTTCTCCACGGTTATCTGGGCCTGCCGCAGCGGGCGGCGGGAGCGGACGGAGGGGGATGGACTTTCCATGTCAGCCACATACTGACCTATCCAGAGGTTCAACTCCTTTTCCAAATCGGAGCGCTCCTTCCAGCTGCCGATATTTTCCCTCTGCAACGTTTTTATATAATGCGCCAGACGGGAAACAATGAAAATGTAGGGCAGCTGCGTGCCCAGCTTGTAATTGAGTTCCGCATCTTTCCCTTCCTTGGACTGGCCAAAGCTCTTGGGCTTCTGGCAGGAATTGGCGGAAAAGAAGCAGGCGTTGTCCGAGTCTTTGCGCATCGTCAGGGCAATGAAACCCTCTTCCGCCAGCTCGAACTCCCGTCTTTCGGATATCAGGACTTCGGTTGGAATCTTGGTCTGGACTTCGCCGGAGGCTTCAAAGTTGTAGATGGGCAGGTTATCGACCGTACCGCCCCCCATTGGGCCTATGATGTTGGGGCACCAGCGGAATTTGGCAAACGAATCGGTGATCCGGGAAGCAAAGGAAAAAGCAGTGTTGCCCCACAAAAAATTCTCGTGGTTGTCCGCCACCGACTCTTCATAGTCGAAGGATTTAACCGGGTTATCTTTTGCACTGTAGGGCAGGCGCAAAAGGAATCGGGGCGCGGTCAGGCCGACGTAGCGGGCATCTTCCGATTCACGGAAGCCGCGCCATTTGGTGTGCGCCGGCCCTTCCATAATCGCCTTCAAATCCTTCAGATTGGGCAGGGTCGTAAAAGACTTTTCGCCGAAAAATTGAGGGCTGGAGGCGGCGACAAAGGGCGCGTGCGCCATCGCCGCTACCGAGGCGCAGTATTGCAAAAGGGCGATGTCCTGCGAGCCGGGACCAAAGTCATAGTTGGCGATCATCGCTCCCACCGGGCTGCCGCCGAACTGGCCGTACTCGCGGGTATAGACCTGTTTGTAAAGGCCCGACTTGGGAATTTCCGGCGAGTCCTGAAAGTCGGCCAAAAGGTCCTCTTTGGAGACGTTTAAGAGTTCCAGTTTTACGTTTTCCCGGAAATCGGTGCGGTCCACCAAAAATTTGGCGCCCCGCCAGGACGATTCCAATTTCTGAAAGGCCTGATGGTGCAGGATTTTGTCCAACTGACGCGAAAGCTTTTTATCCAGTTCGACGATCATATCGTCAACCACGCGCATCTGGATTTTTTCGCCCTTCTTTTCCGGCTTAACCAGTTCGGCAATCAAAGCCTCCAGCCCCCGGCGGGCGTTTTCATACCCTTCCTCGGGGAGCTTGGTTTCGTATAGAATTTCCTCAACTAGAGATCGGGAGGATTCTTTATTTTCTTCCGCCATCTTTCCTCCTTATATAAGTCCGAGTTCTTTTAACAATTTGTCCCGGTCCCCATCGTTTTCCATCATCTGGGCCAGCTTCTTGCGAAAATTCGGAATGTTGCCCAAAGGTCCGCGCAAAGCGGTCAAAGCCGTGCGCATTTCCAGAAGCTTTTTCAGTTCGGGAACCTGGCTGGCCACCTGCTCCGGCTCGAAATCCTTGATGCCTTCAAATTTCAGATTCACCGCCAGCTGTTCTTCCTTGTTGCCGGAGAGCGTGTTTTCCACGTTCAGCGCCGTGGAGAGCTTCATTTCGCGCATCACGCCATTGAAATTGTCCTTGTCGATGTTAATCGGCTTGCGCTCCTCCAGAGGAGTGTCCTCCGGGCGCTGGGAAAAATCCCCCAGCATCACCATTTTCATGGGGAGCTCTTTCTCTTCGCCGACTCCGGTGGCCGGCTTGTAGGTAATGTTTACCCGTTCCTTTGGGGCTACCGATCCTTCTTGAGCCATACTTCACCTTCCTTCGTTTAGTTATCCCTAAATAGTAAAAAACAATATATCCAACGCCTTCAAAACAATCAAGCTACTTTTTTTCCAGGTTTAAGGCCAGCATAGGGTCCAGCTGGCAGAGGCGGGCAAAAAGCTTTTGGGCTTTTTCCTCTGTGTCCGCAAAACCTTTGTCTTCTTTCAGCGCCCGCTGGTAGCTTTGATACAGGAGGGTCAGGGCTTCCAAAGAAAGCCGGGGCTCCCAGTCTTCCAAAAGATGCTTCCCTATTTCCCGCTCCAGCTGTTCCAGATGAGGTATGGCCAGGTGGGGGAGCTTGGCGAAAAGACAGAAACGGGCTAAACCGAGCCGCCAGATAAATCGGTCTCTTTTTTCGCCGCCGGTGCGGATTCCTTCCTGAAACAGATTAAGCGCTTCGCCGAGCTTTTTCTTTTTGGCCAGCTCTCCCGCTTTTTTTACCGTTTCGGCCAGCTTTTCCGAGACAGCCGACGCGGAACGAGCGGCCGGTTCGGGTGCGGAGGGAGCCGTTCCCCTCAACACCTCGGTCTGAATCCATTTTCTGGTTTCATCGGATGCGAAGGGCTGCCCATCGGCAAATTTTAGCTCCAGGACTCCGGGAAACCGGTTAAAGAAATTCTTCAGTTCCCCCAATATTGCGGCACGGGCGCGGGTATATTCAGAGCCCAGCCCATCCATTGCCTTCACCACATAGCGGTGCAAATCGAGCCAAAATAGTGTTTCGCCAAAGTAGCTTTCGGCCGCCTCCAAAAGGGCTGCAAACTCTTGTTCTGAAAGCAGGCTCTCCCATCGTTCGGCCAGGTCTCCTCCAATAGTCGGAACCGTGGTCTGTGCCTCTTCGCTGGCGGGAAGTTCTGCGATATCTCCCCAGAAAGCGGCGCGGGACAAATGATACGGCCGGGGGTCTGTGGGGTCGGCCGAGCGCCAAACGTCGGCAATTTGACGTAACGCCTGTTGAAGTTTGGGAAAAACTTTTTCCACTTCTTCCGCGGTTTTGATTTCGCCTGGAAACAGCTCGCCGGATTCAGCGCCGGAAGCTGCGGGCGTGTGGGAAGTAGAAGGAGGTGGCTGCGGCCGGGCTTTTACCTCCAGGCCGGAAGCCCGTTCATTCAAGGCCCGGCTCAAATCCCCAAAGCCGGGATGGTTGTTGGCCAGCCTCTCCCGCAACAAACCGGAGAGCTCTTCTAAAAGGGTGATGGATTTTTTTACCGACTCCAGATCGGCAGAGTTTCCTCTCTGTTTTTCAACCGCCTTCCCTCCTCTTTCCGAAAGCCAGGCGAAGGGTTCGATTCTGCCTTTGATACGGGCGGGCGGTGGAAAACCGCTTTCCCAGAAGTTTTTCACCAGGTCGCGGCAGATTTCGAGTCCGGCGGCCAAGCCGGTATAGCTTTTGGTCTCCATAAGCCCAAGACATAGATAGGCACCGACTGAAAAAGTCTTGGACTTTCCCAGAAGAGCGGAGGAAAGCCCCACCACTTTATTCCAGTCGACCGATGTCTGGGCCACCGAATCCAGTTTGTGCATTTCATTTTTTAGTTGCTCAAACTGGTCATCAAAGTCGATAGTTTCTCCCGCCGGAGATTGGGAAGAAACCGGCTCGAACCCTAATTTGATGTACTCGGTCAGTTCAGGCAGGGTAGCTTCTTTCCCACTCCCTAATATTGAGCAAACGTTCCAATTTTTCATCCGGTGCATCAAGAATTTTCACCAATGCAGCGGGAAGCTTGCTTTTATCCGGTTTTTCTTTGCCAACCTTTTTCAAATCCCAGACATAATTGCTTTCCAAATCAGGTACAAATAAGTTGGCAAAGAATCTTGGTTCCGGAGGCCGGAATAAAAGATACAATTTTCTCCCTTCGGCTTGCGAACTATCCCAAAAAATGTGCGGAGACCAGCCCGATTTATCCAGAATCTTATGACACAGCAAAATCCAAAAACCGATTTCCAGTCCTTCCTCGTCCAAATTTTTCTCCATGGGCGTCAGCGGAAGGCATAAAGAAAAATTGAGCCGGCCGGAGTCCTGCTTTTTTAAAGGTAATAAGGCCTTAAACAAGCCGTCCAGGAGGGTATATTTTTCGGGCGCCGCAAAATCTCCGAACAGGTTAAAAAAGAAAGTATGCAGGGTTTTGGTTTCGTAATACCGTCTCAGCCGGTCCCGGTAATATTGCAGATTGCGAGGCAGCACAGCCTGAAGCGGTTTTAATTTGAGGTTATAGATGGAATCAAAATTCGCCGGCCAATCATCCGACGTTGCCAATCGGGCCGCTTTCAAAAAAGACCCAAAAGCGTCCGGAATCAAATAATCCAGCGGGTCATCGGAAACAGGCGGCACGACCGCAAATAAGGAGAAAGGGAACCGCCTGCCTCCCCGGTCGCGGGAAGGGATGGAAACGCCGGTCAAAAAACCGTTTTTCTTTCCTTCGGGGAAAATAAAAAAGACCGGTTGGGCTGTGTCAAAACGGGACTCCCAGCCGTCGCCCATTTTAACCGGAAACTGGGCCAGGCCTTCGGTTTGCCAATCGTCAAATAACCTTGCCAGGGGCGGGCTGGCGTTCAAGCGCACAAAGTCCCCAAAAATCGGCAATTTCCCTGCGCAGCCCACGCTCATTCCGGCAATTTCCGATTGGGTGTTCCAGATGCCGCTCATTGGCAAATCTTTTCCGGCAATTTCATGTTTTTGAAATGTCCTTTAGCCAAAAAATCCCCTTTCAGGCCGTAGTTGGCCTGGTAACCCAACCCGGCACAGTCAAAATTCCAGATGGCCCGGCCGTTTTCCAGCCGGGCTTGATCAAAGAGGCGGAAAAGGGCCCAGGGGCCGTCGTAGATTTTGGAGTCACAGCGGAGGTCTTTGACCCGCAGCGCCAGCTCCGAGCCCTCCTCCCCCGCCTTCCATTGAAATTCCCAGGGAAATCGTACTCCCATCTTGTAGGAAAAAGAAGGTTCTTTTCCCAGCGTGAACAGAGCTTCTTGAACTCCCCCCCGGCCGGACAACGGTTTAAAATCATGAGCGTCTGCCTCCAGCGTGAAAAGAAAGCCGAGCTCTCCACCGGCATAGAGCCCTTTGACCGTCGCCGCCAGCGAATCGTACTCCGTTGAAAAATGCATTCCCTCTTCCCGGGCAGGCCGAATCTCTTTTTCTTCAAACCACAAAATTCCATTTTCCTGACGGCCCAAAAGGTTGTCAACCTGGGCGACGGTCGCTTCTTTCTCCGACGGGCTGAAAGGATAAGCCGAACCCAAGTCCTGAATAAATGGCTTCCTGATTTTTTCTTCCCAGACTTCGTTCAAACAACGGCAGGCATTAATAAAAGCCGCCTCCCGGACAGCACCAAAAGGCTTTTTCAAAAATTCCTTTACGCCCAAATAATCCAAGGCCACGGCACGGGTGGCATCCTCCTCCTGGCCAGCGATAGCATTTACCAGTGTTTTCAGGCTGCTCCCGCAATCCTGCCCTTTTTTAAAACTCTCTGCGCCCTCCTGGGTTTTTTTGGACAGCTCTCCCAATTTGGTTAGATAAATTTCCATCGCCTGTTTTTCATTCGTTCCCTTCAAAGTTCCATCCAGCAAGTCGGAAAGGGTGCGAAAATCGGAGGCAACTTGATTTTCAAAATCGCCCCCTTCCAACTTTCCTTTGCTCAAAGCCTCTTTTAAGAACTGAAAAAGTTCCGAATTTTTATCGGCCAGCTTGCCAATTTTTCCCCCGGCGTCTTCCAAATCGGCAAAAGGCTTAATCCGGACACCGGCCAGAAAGTTTTTCCACTGTTCCTGATAATCGTCGTGATAAAGCTGTTTCAGCGTTTCGCGAATATCCTTGCCCGAACGCTCTACGTTAGCCTTCAAAATCGGGTCTTTCGCCACCTCTTCCGGACTTTTTTCGATAAGTTCCGAAACCGCATCCTCCCACCCTTTTTTGGTAAACGCGCCCGGCAAAGCGTTCCCCTGCAAGAGTTGCGCTCCGGGAACCAAATCTTCCACCCGCAGCTCCGGCAGGCGGACACTGGCCTGGGGGATTAGGCGGTTGCTGTAATATTGCTTGAGACCAAAGCGGGGCTCCAAAACCTTCTTGGCCAGCCGCACGGTTTCCCGATCGGGGGTGATTACATAATTCTTTAAGTCCTCATCCGCGCGATGCTTCCAGTAATAGCCGATTTCGGCTGAAAGCATATGCTCCCAGTCTTCCCAGCGTTCTGGGAGCACCTTTCCTTTCCAGACTTCCCCAATCTGCTTAGCCAGAATGTTAAAAATGTTAGATTGGCTGGCCGGATCGTACGCCTCCGAGAGCATCTGGTAAGAAGTAAAAACGTCCGTGTAGCGATTCGGGTCACTCAAGGCGCGGGTGGTGTCGGACAGATATTCCTGGAAATTTGTATGGCTGGGCGCCAAAAGGAGGTAGTGGAGCTTTTTGAAAAACTGCCGCCGCGCTTCCCCGTTCGCTTGCTGGCCGTTGTAAAGCCCCCACTGGAGAGAAAGTGGACTCCAACTTACTTCCCGGCGGTCCAACTCCTCCAGCCGTTTTAAAACTTGCTGCAAATCTTCGACTCCTCGTATCGGGTCAGTGCTCACAGTCTGAATAAGCTTTGCTACTCGGGCAGTCTCCTTTAATTCGGACTGATTTTTAAAGAAGGAAACAAAAAAGGCGACGAGCAGGCCCAAACCCAAAATAATTTGTACGCCGACGGCGGCCAAACGCAAAACTCTGGCCTTCCGGCCGGAGCGCGAAGAGGGGCTTATATATCCCCGGTCGTAAAGTATGATGCGCAAGAAAAGCTCCTTGATGAAGTAGGCCTTGCGCTCTCCGACTGGTTGGAGCAGCTCCTGGAGCCGGACCGAAAGGCCCATTTCCGCGCTCATTTTGCCGATTACGCTATCGATGACGGTGCCTTCCCCTTGGGTTCCGGAGGTAAAATAAATCCCGCGCACGACCGGATCCTGTTTAAAGCGGGAGGATTCGAACAGCGCATCGATAAAACGGGTAAGCTTGCTTTTAATTTCTTGAAATTCGAGCGGAAACAGATAAACCCCCTGCTTTTCGATGCTGTTTTTGTCCGTTCCCAAAAGAGCGTTGCGGCGCAGGGCCAAAGCCCAGGCCAGCTGGTCAAATTCCTCTTCAAACTCTTTGTAAACCGGCAGGCGCCTTTCTTCGTACAATTTGAAGGTCATTCCCCACACTTGCTCGCGCTCTTTTTTGCCGAAATCTTTGTTGAAGTCGACAAACCCTTGCAAAAGGTCGCACTTGGTGAAGACCAGATATACCGGGAACACAATGCCCAACTTTTCTATCAGTTCATCGATTTTGCCGCGCAGCGCCCGGGCTTCCGCTTCCACCTCCTCTTTGGAAAGAAGCTCGTCAAAACCTACGGCTATAATAAGCCCGTTTACTGGCGCTTTCTTGCGCGCTTTTTTAAGCATGGATAAAAAGGCGCCCCACTCCGCTTCATCTGCGGCGCTCCCCTCTGCCGTATAGCGGCCCGCCGTATCCAGAATGATGCCTTCGTTGGTAAACCACCAATCGCAATTGCGCGTCCCCCCGAAGCCTTTGACGCCCGTATCCTCCGCCGTGGGGTCAACGGATGGGAAGGAAAGCCCGGAATTTCGCAAAAGCGTCGTTTTTCCGGCGGCCGGACGGCCGATAAGCATATACCAGGGCAAAACGTAGAGCGCATCTCCCTGACGCCAGCGGCCGCCTCCCGCCGAGCGTTTTAAAATCCGAATGGTCGCTTCCAGTTTTTCCCGTAAAGCCCGAACTTCCTCCTTCAAATCCGGCCGGGCCAAAAGCTCCTCTTCCCTGGCCTGGCTGGAGAGGTATCCTTCCAGCGCTTTGGCCTTGCGCCGGGCCAGAATCTTCTTGACCAGCAGAAAAACCAGCCAGCCCAGAACCAGGCCAATCGCAATAAGAAAACAATAAAAGGTCGGGAGGCCTAGCATCGGCCCTATCACCACAATAAGAAGGGCAATGAGCACCACGGCCGCGCTGGAGGCTATTTTGGAGCTAAGGAAATTTAATAAAAAATTCATGGCAAGTTTTTAATCTGTTCCGCCCAATAGGTGGCCTTACTTGATAAAAGTAACTTTAATACAAGGAAAATGATGAAAACCCCACCCGCCAGACAGGCAGTAATTACCCAAACCGGGATTTGACGCCCCACCGCCTGCAGAATCTCTTCCGGTGGCCGCCAATGCGGCGACAGCTCGCCTGCGCCGCCGCGCAGGGATCGTAACTCCCGCCCGACTTTATCAATTAAAGGGGTGAGTTCCGTGGGATTAAAAGCATATTTTCCCTCAAACCCCAAAGCCAGGCAAAGGTAATAGACTTCCAAAAGGCCGGCTTTTTTGTGCGGGTTCTGGCGGGCTGCCTCTAACTTATTAAAAAACTCGCTGCCGGCGATATTTTCTCCAAAATGCTCCAAAGCCAAAGGATTCTCATACCACTCCGCTTTAGCCGGCCAGTCGGAGCGGGAGATGGTTTCGTCAATGACCGCCACCAAGGCATACCGCGCGGCAAAAATATCATCCGGCGCAAAACCTTCTTCCAAGGCCTCTTTTTCCATCTGCCGGAAAAGCTCGCCGATTTTCGCCCGCAGGTCTCTTGGACTGCCGTAATCTTTGCTGTTTGCCAGGGTTAAAATCAAAGAAAAAACGCGCGCGCAAACGTCCGCCACGCTCCGGCCGGAAGAAACCGGCGCGCCGGTTTGACGGAACTCTTCTATGTTAATCTGGCGGGTTTTGAACCGATCCGTGGGACGTTCCGACATCTACTTGCTGACGGCCATCAATTCGACGGAAAACCCGGGGAATTTTTGGGAGGGGGCGTAAACGGAAATCGCTTGGGCTTCCTTTACGAAATCCCAGCGGTCACCTTTGGCATCCAGCCGAAAGTAAACCAGGCCGGCCTTGCGCGGGATTACCGCCGGCGGCAGGGGTACGAAATTTAAGGCCACGCCCGGCAGGTTTCCGCCTATCAAGCGCGAAATTTTATCCGGCGAAATGATTTTGGCCTGCAACGGGAATTCGGCAATCAGCCGGCTTTCCGGAATTTCGGCGGTAACTCCCAGGTAAAACTGCGCCGATTCCAAAAGTCCCATATCCTGCACAACCCCTTCGTACAGAGTTTCATCCTTGCGGGTTAAAGGTATGACGACAAAGCGGTCGGAAACCACCACTTCCAACAACTGGCGAATTTTTTTATCCAGTTCCGAAAATACTTCTCCCAACTCTTCATGCCGGTAGGGGGGCAGGTTGCGCGGCTGGGCGCCCACGTTAAATGTGCAGAGCTCTCCCGCCAATCGGCACAATTCGTGGTAAAAAACAACGGGATGAACTTGGGGATGATTGTAAAAATGCGCCAGGTTGGGAACGTGGGCGTTGGTGGTATGGAGCAAAAGAAAATTGGGAAAATCGGTGGTGGAAAACTCGGTCATCTGGGGAGTTCGCTGGCGCACCTTGTCGGAAAGGGCGTTTGATTTTGCCGCCAAAAGCTCCAAAAGTCCGCGTGCCATATTGACCAAAAAAAGAGAAGCTTCCAAGGATAAGGCCGGCGGCACATAGCTATCCCTTAATTGAAAGGCTCCCGTAGCCGCCTGTTCCACTTCCGCTATCTTTACATAATCATAGCCTTCAAGGTTATCGCCAGAAAACAAAATTCTAAATTCTTTTTTGGCGTAGGCGATTTCCCGTTCCCCCTCCCCCGTTACCTCATCCGGCAGATTAATGAATTGACGGGAAAAGCGCGCCTCTTTTGACCCCTCCTCCATTTTCACTCCGGCCCTTCCGGCGCTGAAAATCGGCAAGGCGAGATAAACGGAAAGCACGTCGCCGGTCAGCCCCAAAACTTTTTCCATCGACCGGGTCTCCGGGGGTGCATCCACGGACGGTATCCGCACGGTCGTGCCGTCAGGCAAAATTCCTTCAAATTCCTGCAGGGTAAAAAGCTTGTTGGCCACCGCTTCCCGGTCGATAGCAAGACGGGCAGCCCCCCAGGCAAATGGCGCCAAAGAGCGCAATTGAAAGGTCAAATCTTTCTCGTGATACCGGTCCCATTGCTGGAAATGATGCTGGGTTAAAAACAGCCCTTCGCTCCAGAGAATTTTGTGATATTGCGGCATCTTACTTTTTGGGTGGCAGCTCTATGCTATTTTTAGGGATGTAAAACGAAGCTTTTCCGCCGCCGGCCTTGAGCTTGACGTAACGGCGCTCCTTGTTGCCATCCGGCGGACGGTTAAAATTCCCCACGACTCCCAAATAGACCTGGCCGGAGGCCGCTTTTGATTTATCGTAGGAAATGGCGACGACGGTGGGTTGACCCGGGTTCACGGTGATTTTTTCCATTGCCACAATATCCTCCTGGAATCCGCTCCAAAAGGTTTTGCGCTGGCTTAATTCAAAAAGCTCCGGCACGCTTCCCTTCATAAACTGGTCGGGAGATTTTAAGACAAACACCCGCACCTCGACGGAGTGCACTCCCCCTTGCTCATCCCAATTCAAACTGTCCCCCCGGTTGGCGATGCTCAAAACAATTTTACTGCCTCCTCCCCCTTTCTTCACCACTCCGCAACCAGCTATTGCACTCAAAACAAAAACTGAAAGAACCGCAAGCCTTCCCAAATTTATCCTCCTTGCTCTCATCTTTTTTCCGATGCTTTACTTCTCCTCTTTACCCGCCGCTTTGGCCGCCATAAAGCTGACATATCCCTGCCGAAAATGGGTGCGGAATTTTGCCTCGACGTGTTGTTCTTCCGCTTGCATCATCTCTTCATACCTTCTTTTATATTCCTTCCACAGCACCTTCTTGCGAAAAGGGTGCAATTTAAAAGGAATTTTCAAACCGGCAAGCGACACCGATTGACTTGCCAATTCAGCCTCCAGGCGGGCCGGGTCGATTTTTTGCAAAATTTCTTTGGTCCCTTCCTTTATGGAAGCTCGAAATCCGGAAAGAAAAGCCAGCTGGTGATATTTCAACTCGTTTAAGGCCTTTTCCAAATCTTTGGCAGTTTCCTCCCCTTTACTATCCCAGCTAAAAAGGTACGGTCCGATTTCCCCTTCCCTTTCCTCCACCCGAAAAATCTGCGTCCCGGACTGCGACCCGCTGGCAAAGGCGGTGTATTGCTTTTGAAAAAGCTTGCGCCCCCGCAAAAGCTCCTTGAATTCCCTAAGCATTACGGTGATGGAGTATTTCACCCGTTCGCAAAAGGTTTTGATTTCCGCCGGTTCTTCAAATGCCTTGCGGTCGCCCAAGAGGTAATTGGAAAGCATTACCAGTTGCTCGTAGGCGGCTTTATAGAGCTCCGCCTCTTTGGCATTTGGGGAGCTGTTTTCTTTCTCTTCCATTAAGAAGGCGAGTTCTGCTGTAGCCACCAGAGTTTTAACCCCTCCCCTTTAAGAAACCACATAAGACCTGCATCTCTTACCAAAGTTTTTTTAAGTTAATAAGAATCAAAACCTTCGTCAACTTGTTCTTTGGCAAGGGTGGAAAACGGCGGGAAAAAATGGGATTCGACCTCAGCCCTTTGTCCTCTCTCCATAAATGGAGAGGGGAATGGGCGCCCGTACGGGTGCCCCTACAAAAACACCCCCTCCGGCCTTACGGTGTGTTTAACCTCCCCTTAATCCCCTCCTTCATAAGGAGGGGAAAAAGAAAGGCATTGATTGGAGATTTTAGGAAGCCGGGGCGGTGGATGGTGGCACCTTTGCGCCCCTAATCAGTAGCCACAGCATGGTCGCTAACTCTCCGAGGAGGGCGGGAAAGGCGCTGTTGAAGACCATCGCCTCGTACCGCGGTGCCAGTAGGCCCGTAAAGCTGATGACCACGTAGGCGAAGCCGTTAATGATCAGCCAGACGCCCAAAATGCGGGGCAGGAAGCGCGACTTATACACCAGGAGGCCAAAGGGAAAGAGCCACAGACCCCAAAAGATTTGGTTGGCAACGACGCCGTGGTGATGCAGACGGAGGAACAGATAGGCCAACGCATCCAGCTGGCTCTTGTCGAATACGGACAGGAAATCGGCCCCGCGCACGAGCAGCAGGGCGGCAGCATCGTTCAGCGTGTTGACGAAGTAGATGGGAGTCACCATCAGAGCCCCCAGGATCACCATCACGACCGCGAGGCCCTGGTTCACTTCCTTGAACAGGCGGTAAAGAGCCAGTGTGAGGAAAATCGCCATGACCCCGGTAAACAGGTCGGCGACGATGCCAAAACGGAAAAGCGTCTCGTGCGCGGCGATGTTATTGGCCGTCGCGGCCGCGTTCCCGGACACGATCAGATGGCTGGGAATATAGATCAAGCGGAGGGGAGCTCCTAACAGGGTCAGATAAAGGAGTCCTGCGATTCGCGCTTGTTTCTTGGTTGGGTGCATCGTTCTCCCTCCTTAATTTTGCTCCCGCGACTTTGGCCGCTTTGCGTTGTGGCTCGTCGATGGCGCTGGTTGTCATTATGGATGGAATATACGAGAACCGGAGCCCGGGAGTTTCGCTTTTCTTTGTAGGGGAAAGAACCCCCCCCGGCGGAGGCCGGGGCTAAATGGCTTTGCTCCGAAAGTTAAAGTGGTGGCGGTAAATACCGAGTTCCCACTAAAATCTTCTGAAACAGACAACGCATCCATTCCACCGCCGCTTGAAATGCAGTTGTGTCGAGAACTTTTTCTACTGCGAGCTTAACAACGGTCGCATATACAACGTTTGCCCAATCCACCCTCCCACGCTTTTTTGTGCGACTTTCCAGCTATCTAAGCCGGGATTCTACAAGCGCCTGCTGTTCTTCT
>CAZSIT010000043.1:11880-13760 GCA_964607165.1 uncultured Ignavibacteria bacterium | reverse complement strand
CACCGGCATTTCGAAAATTTTGACGTTTTCCAAAACCGGCACGGCGTAAATCCATTTGGCTTGGGCCCAAAAGTTCCAAAACTCCCAGAGAAGACCGCAAATAAGCCCGGAGAGCATCAAGGTTAGAAAAAGTTGCAACCTTTCTTGTTTGAACTCTCCAATTAGCGAAAGCCGCCCCCAGCGAAAATTGAGCGGGTCGAGGAGAAATACAAATCCCGTCCAGACTAAAACCGCCCACCACTGCGAGGGAAAAATTATCGGGATGAGCAATTCTACTGCGCCGATTGTAATCAAAATGTTCAGAGTTCGATTCGAAAAGATAAATGGCTTTGTTGCGGCTTTGCCAAAAATTCCAAACGCCAGAAGCGCTTCGTTAGTCTCCAGAATCACCGGCCAGATGGTGGCAAAAGACCAGGCATATCCAAAAATTCTTACAGCAAGATTTTCCGGCAACCCAACATAGTGCCAATTTTTTATGAAATAATTGTATCCTTCAAAAACAAGCCAGAGAACTATCGAAACCGGTAACATAAAGAAAAACTCCGTGCGCCGCCGGGTCAGATACGAATCGCCTGTTTTTCCAAAAACCAAAGCATCCGCAAACAGGATGTAGCCGCTCCAAACAATCGGCGTAAAGAATTGCCCGATTAGCTCGATTCCAGCAAAAAGCAGAATCTCGGCAAGGACAATAACCGCCACCCCGAGGTAGCCATAAATTGGAAATCGCCGCGAAGCCAGATTTAAAGACATATCGGTCCCGACCCAATATACCCACGTTTCAAAGATGTGGGCAACCTGCCGGATGGATTCATTAACAATTGATTGTAATTCCTTTCCCGGTTGGTTATATTGTCTTTGCCAGCGCGTGAGATGGGAAAAACAACGACAGTAGCATCAAAACCGGCTCCGGTTCAGACCGGAGAAAAAGTGCGGACGCAGAGCGCCAGCAAAAACCTTGCCAATGGCCTCGGCTCTCCAGTCTTGAAGTTTGCCCGGCGGGTTATTGAAATGGAGGCCGCGGCTGTTTCCCAATTGGCCCATCGGCTAAACGGCCAGTTCAAAGAGGCTGTGGAGCTCTTGCTCAAGTGCAAAGGCCGGGTCATCGTCACCGGCTTGGGCAAATCCGGCATTATCGGCCGTAAAATAGCCGCCACACTCTCCTCGACCGGAACGCCCGCTTTATTTTTACACGCTTCAGAAGGTATCCACGGTGATTTGGGCTTGGTCAAAAAAGGGGACGTGGTCATCGCCATATCAAAATCCGGCTCCACCGACGAAGTTTTTCAGCTCTTTCCGATTTTTCGCCGTTTTGGCGTGCCGGTGATTTCGATAATCGGCAACCCCCGTTCTCCGATGGCTGAAAAAAGCGACTTGGTTTTGGACGCTTCCGTCGAAGAAGAAGCCTGCCCCAATAATTTGGCACCGACTTCTTCTTCCACGGCGGCTTTGGTGATGGGAGATGCCCTCGCTTTGGCAGTACTTGAAGAACGTAATTTCTCTCCGGAAGACTTTGCCCTGCTGCACCCGGGGGGAAGCTTGGGGAAAAAACTCTGGATGAAAGTGGAAGATTTAATGCACACCGGAGACGATATACCTAAAGTGAAACCGGACACGCCGGTGAAAGAAGCGATTTTGGAAATGACCTCCAAACGCTTGGGCGTAACCACCATCGTCAACGAAAAAGAGGAACTGCTGGGCATCTTCACCGACGGCGACCTGCGCCGCCTGGTTGAAAAAAAACGCGACTTTATGGAGCTGCCTGCTTCGGAAGTGATGTCGCCAAATCCCAAAACCGCCAAGCCGGACGCCTTGGCCGCCGCCGCTTTGAATCAGATGGAAGAACATAAAATCACCGTTCTGGCGGTTGCCTCCGGCCGCAA
>CAZSIT010000043.1:0-11780 GCA_964607165.1 uncultured Ignavibacteria bacterium | reverse complement strand
AGGGATTTGGTGAAAACCTACTCCGGCCGCCGGGTTGTCGATGGCGTTTCCATTGAGGTTGACTCCGGCGAAGTGGTCGGGCTTTTAGGCCCCAACGGCGCCGGCAAAACCACCACGTTTTATATGGTTATTGGCTTTATTCAGCCCGAAGAGGGAAAAGTCCTTTTTGGGGAAGCCGATATCACTCGTCTCTCAATGGCCCGCCGCGCCCTCTCCGGCATTGGCTATTTGGCCCAGGAACCTTCCGTCTTTCGCAAATTGACCGTTGCCGAAAACATCCTGGCCATTCTCGAAATCCGCATCAAAGACAAAAAAGAACGCAAAAAGCGGATGGAGCAGATTCTGGAGGAACTGGCAATTGCCCGATTAGCCAAACAGAAGGGCTATTCCCTTTCCGGCGGCGAGCGCCGCCGCGTGGAAATCGGCCGCGCCCTGGCTGCCGATCCGCACTTCTTGCTTTTGGATGAGCCGTTTGCCGGCATCGACCCGATAACGGTGGAAGAAATTCAAAAAATCGTTTCCCAGCTCAAGGCCAAGGGACTGGGGCTTTTGATTACCGACCACAACGTCAGCGCCACTTTATCCATCACCGATCGTGCGTATATTATATGTGACGGGAAGATTCTAACCTCCGGCACTTCGGAGTTTTTAGCCTCCGACCCGGAGGCCCGAAAAATTTATTTGGGAGAGAAGTTTAGGTTAAATTAAAAGCCTTTCCCTGCCGAAACTAAAGGTGGGGAGCAAATATGAACGATTACGGAAGACCAACCTTAGGATTAAAAATCGGGCTTAGGCAAACCATCGCCCCCCAGCTTATTCAATCCTTGAACATGCTGACGGTGCCGATTTTAAAGTTGGAGCAAATGTTGCGCCACGAGCTCCAGACTAACCCCTTGTTGGAAGAGGACTTGGAGGCAACCACCGAGCCCGAATTGGACTTGGAAGCCCCCGCCGAAGAAAAAGAGCCGGAGCTCCCTTCCGAAAACGACAAAATCGACTGGGATGCCTATTTGCAGGAAAACGACGAGGTATTTCATCCCAAATTTGAAAGAGAGGCAGCCCAGGAAAGTCTGGAGCACACTTCCGCCACCGAAAAAACCCTTTACGAGCATCTCTTAGACCAGCTCAACCTCTCCAAGCTTTCATTGGAAGAACGTCAGATTGGCCAGTTCATTATCGGCAACATTGATGAAAACGGCTTTTTGACGATGTCCACGGACGAAATCGCCGAGGCTTTGCAGATAGATAAAGAACTGGTGGCCCGGATAGTGGACCACATCCAGCATTTCGACCCCCCCGGCGCCGGTGCCCACGACTTGAAAGAATGCCTGTTGATTCAACTGCGCGAACGGGGCGAGGATGAATCTTTGGCCTACGAAATCGTTGAAAAATATTTGAGCGATTTAGACAAAAAAAGCTCCTTCCAGCTGGCCAAACTCCTGCACACCACGCCGGAGCGCATTGAGGAAGAAATGCAAATCATCCGCTCCTTATCCCCCCACCCGGCGATGGGCCGCTTTACCAAAGCGGCAATGCCGGTCGTTCCCGATTTGGTTATCGAGCGCGTGGGAGAAGAACTGGTAATTTTCCATAACGACAAATATGTCCCGCGTTTGCGGATTTCTTCCGCTTACAAAGAGATGCTCAAGCGCGGCTCTTCCAGCTCCAAAGAAGACAAAAACTTCATCAAAGAAAAGTTTATGCAGGCCCGCTGGTTGTTAAACGCCATCAACCAGCGCCGGGGTACGATGATAAGAGTGATGCAGGCCGTAGTCGAAGAGCAAAAAGAGTTCTTCGAAAAAGGGGAAGATTACTTGAGGCCTTTGACTATGGAAGCAGTGGCGCAAAAGTTAGGCCTGCACGTCGCCACTATCTCGCGCGTGGCCAACGACAAATACGTGCAAACCCCGCAGGGGGTTTACGAAATCCGCCGTTTCTTCAACTCCGGCCTGATCAGCGACACCGGCGAAGACCTTTCCAAAATAAAAGTCAAACAGCGCCTGGCCGAAATCATCAAAGCCGAAGACCCGGCCAATCCGCTTTCCGACCAGGAAATCTTCGCCAAGCTGAAAACGGAAGGAATTCCTCTGGCGCGCCGGACGGTGACCAAGTATCGCGAAGAAATAGGCATCCGCGCCGCCCGCTTCCGCAAAAAAGCGCCAACCAACGGCACGGATCCGGTCGCCAATCCAGCACCAGGCCAGCCATCTCCGGCAACCACCGAAACCGGCGCACCTCCCCCATTAACTAAAACCCCATTAAACCTCAATCCCGACTGGGAATAATTTAAGAAATTTCTCTTCTTAACCTTTTTTCATTTTTCTCCTCTGTTTTTTTCTTCTCTTAATAATCTCTTTACCTAAAGTTCCTCTCCTTAGAAAGGAGAGGGGGGCGGGTTGAAAACCCGCCCCTACGACCTTTCCTTTTGTTGCTGACCCCTCGACTTGGCTTGGGGTCTTCGCTTCGAGTTCTGTGTGTGCGAGATTGAAGCATCGTTTAATTTAGGAGCAAGGCCTTGGCCCATACGGGTCGTATGACCTGCTCTTTGTTCTTTCAGCTTGCCCATTTCTCTGGTCTGCCATTGACGCGCAGGCAAGCGGCGCGTTCGCGCGGCGTTTTTAAGCCCTTGCTTATCCCCTCCCCTACAATGAAGGAGAAAAGCTGGGCAGGTTTGGTCCTATACGGACCTGGGTTTAACCCTCGAGGGTTGGGAACCTATTTGGTATTTTAGCTCTTGGAGGGGAAAGGAGTCGACTTTCCTACACCCTTCGACAAGCTCAGGGTCTTCGACCCTGTTTGAGTTCAATCCCACTACACACATCCCTGGCCGAGCGCGAGCACTCGGCTCGGGCAGGCCCTCTACTAATAGCTGACCATTCGGTTTTGCCTCAAAAGGTCAACCATTTTTGTTTTTTGGTTTCCGACACTAAAGTGTCGGCTACCAGGTGGCTACTACGCTGGCTGCCAGGCCAGCTACCAAGCTGGATACCGGTTTGAGGTTGTGGTCGTCACCACATCCCTCTACTAATAGTCGGCCATCGGTTTTTGCCTCAAAAAAGCAACAGATTTTGCAATCTCACCCGTGTGTTCATAGTAACCGTAGGGGCGTATTGCCATACGCCCTTCCCCAATTATATTGCCCTTGATTCGTAGGGGCGAACCTCGTGTTCGCCCTCGTGCGGGATACAAAAACCATCCCGCACTACGAAGAAAGAAGGTTTTAAAAATCCGTTGGGGCGGGTTCTTTTATCCCGAGCAAAGCCGAGGGAAAACCCGCCCGGTGGGTGGAGATGGGTGGTAAAACAAACATTGAAGGAGGACAAAAATGGACAAGAAAAAACTGATTGCCGGGCTGAACGCCGATATGAACCGCGAGCTGGAAGCGGTGATGCGCTATATGCTGGAGGCCGCGATTATGACCGGCTTTGGCGGACACGAAGCGCGCGAGGTTTTCGAGGCGGAAGTGACCGACGAGCTGGGCCACGCCAAACTCTTAGCCGATAAAATCGTGGCTATGGGCGGCAAGCCGGAGGTCAAACCGGCCTATCCCACCCCGATTTACGACGCCAAAAAGGCCCTGCAGCGCGAGCTGAAAATGGAGCGGGAGGCGGTCAAGCACTATATGGAACGGGTGAAGGAAGCCGACGAGGCAGGCGAAATCGGCTTGAAGGTGAAATTGGAAGAATTGATTGCCGACGAAACCGGCCACGCGGAGGAAATCGAGCGGTTGTTGGGATGAGCCGAAGTTTCTTTAAGGAACCCGCCTTGACCAAACGGTTGGGGCGGATTTTCTTTTTGCCTGTGCAGTTGCGCGGATTGGTGTTTCTTTTTCTAAATTTTATCCCCTGTACGTTATTAGCCCAAGAATCGATTGCCCCTCTGGTCAAAAAAATCAAACCGGCCGTTGTCACGGTTACTGCCTATGACAGCACCGGCCGGGTTACTGGAATGGGAAGCGGTTTTTTTGTCAGGCAAAACCATCTCATCACCAACCACCACGTGCTAACGGGTGCGTACCGAGCAGAAATAAAGACTGCCGATGGCAATCTTTACACCGTTTTGGGGGTTATGGCGGAAAATAGGGAAAGCGACCTGATTCTGCTTAAAGCGGAAGTTTTGGATTCGATAATCCCTTTAGATGTAATAGCCACCCTGCCAGAAGTGGGGGAGCGGGTGGTTGTCGTGGGCAGCCCTTTTGGGTTTGAGCAAACCGTTTCGGATGGAATCGTCTCGTCTCTTCGGGTGGCGCCCGGTTTTGACACCGTGATTCAAATCACCGCCCCCTTTTCTCCCGGCAGCAGCGGCAGCCCGGTGGTGAACCTGAAAGGGGAAGTGATAGGCGTTGCGGCCCGGCAAATAATGCAAGGCCAGAACCTTAACTTTGCGGTTCCGGGGAAATGGGTTTTGGCCTTAAAACCGGGAAAAATTCAAACCCTGGCCGAGTGGTCGGCTGGCTCAAAAAAAGAAGATTTTCTTTTCGAACAGAAAACCTCTCCCGCAATCGAGCTTTTTTCCAAAGGTATGGAACTCCTTTTGAGAAAGGAATATCTAAACGCTCTTTCCTATTTTGAAAAGACGGTCGCCCAGGATCCCAATTTTGCGGAGGCCTGGGTAAATATCAGCAGCTGCAATGGTTATTTAGAACGCTGGGAGGAAACAATCCAAGCCTGCAGACGGGCGATTAATATCCAATCCGACTTGATGGTAGCGTACGAAAATTTAGCTGGAGCTTGTGGAAACTTAGGCCGGTGGACGGAAGCCGTAGACGTTTATAAACAGGCTATTCGCATCAAACCCGATTATCCCAACCTCTACGCCGGACTATGCAGGGCTTATAGCAACCTGGGGCTTTATGACGACGCCCTTCGGAGCGGCCGGCAAGCTCTTCGCATCAAACCCGATTTTGCCGAAGCATATTGCCATTTGGGACGTGCCTACGGAGACCTCGGTCGGCACCAAAAAGCAATTGAAGCTTGTTTGGAAGCAATCCGCTTGAAACCAGATTACGCCGAAGCCTACTTCAATCTGGGTGTCGTTTACGGCGACCAGGGCCGGTATTTGGAGGAAGTGGAAGCTTATAAGGAAGCCATTCGGATTGAATCGGACTACGCCGAAGCCCATTGTAATCTGGGCTTGGCCTATTTTAATCTACACCGACATCAGGAAGCGATAATCTCCTACAAAAACGCCATTCGCTTCAGACCGGATTTCGCCGAAGCCCATCACAACTTAGGCGTGGCCTTCTTTACGACCGGCAATAAAGCCTCGGCGCTGGATGAGTACAAGATTTTGAAGAATCTCAACAAAGAACTGGCCAACCGGCTTTTTGATTTCATCTATAAATAGGCAGGGCGCGTTTCACATCATATCCTCGAGGAGGGCTTTTCCTTCTATACCTGCTTGGCATCACTCTCTTGGTAGCCGACACTTCAGTGTCGGGTTTTTTACCCTCGACTAAAGTCGAGGCTACCGTTATAATTTGCGTGTATGAAGTCCCTCGCCCTCGATTTATCCAAACGCTACCGCGCCTACACCCTTACCGCCGTTGACGGGCTGACGGAAGAAGATTTTCACTTTCGACCCAAAGAAAAGGCAGAGGCAAATTCCATCGCCTGGATTTTGTGGCATCTATCGGAAGTGACCGATTGGTTTTTGTGGGGGATGTTAAAGCCCGCCATAGGCGGGCCGGTTTTTCCCTTCGGCCATTCGCATTTGAACCACCCAGCCGAAAAGCCGTATCCCTCCTCAAAACAACTTCTAGAGTATCTGGATTCCTCTCACCGGCGCTATTTGGACTGGCTGGAAAAAGTGGAAATTGCCGATTATGAGGCCAAAGTCGAAATTCCCGGCTTTGCGCCTTCTACTTGGAGCTATCTGCTTTTGGTTTTGCCGATTCACGAGCGCAGCCACGCCTTCCAGATTCGCTACATCCGCCGGCTTTTGGGTAAACCGCTGCCGGACACCAACGTCCAGAACATCTACAAAAACTGGCCGGGGCAGAGGTGAAATCCGAATCTCAAAATTGAATTAGGTGGTGCAACGTTACCAATTACACGGATTCGGTACTGGAGGTCCCCAACCTCCTATAAACTCTACCTGGCCATCCGAATATACTTTAAATCTCCAGAAGTGTCGTAGCGCGCATCCAACCCAACAATCACCACAGGCAGCACTATAATCAAGCTGCCAGTAATTATTTCCAGTTTCCGCAGCTATATCATACCCTTCACCAATATTGTGACTTCCCATATCAGCATAACGAACCCCTTCAATTCCCTCAAATCGCTCTGGTAGTGCAGAAACGTTTACTGGCCTGGTTTCTACAAGAATTGCCTCAGCTCGAGAGTCATCAAAGTATCCGAGCGACAGGTCAAAACAATTGAACAAATGGTCTATTCTCGGATTTCCTGTCAAAGTTTGACCCTGTTGCCACTTTTTTACCCATGGTATGGTAGTATCCACACCTATTGCAAAAATGCCAAAATTACTCGTATAAAACCAATTATAGGTATGGATCTTATAGATGTTAACCACTGAATCTGTGGCTGGAAACTCGGAGGCGTTATAGATATGGATTAAAGCATTATAAAGCGTTTGAACAAGACCGGATGGAAACTCGATTTCTTCTCCGGGTTTTCCGCCGATCGTTTCTGCCTTTTGCAATGCAAGCCAAGCGGCATCTTCCCAATATTCGTTCCGCAAAGATTCTGGTACAGTTGAATCATCCGCCTTCGTCACGGCGGGATAGTCAAATGTCCCACAAGTGATCGGCAGGCCCAAAAAAACAGCGTTCAATGAAATTACAACATCGCTCGCATTTAAAGTTGAATCACAAGTGGCGTCAACAAAAATATTATCACAATTTCCGGTTCCCAAAAACACACAATTAATAAGCTGAACCACATCGGCGGAAGTAAGAACACCATCCCCGTTCAAATCCCCTTTTAAACATTGGGCATGAGAATCAGAAAAAAGGAGCAGTAAAAAAATCAAAGCTATCCGCCCTTTCCCGAAATGGGTCAAAAACCGAATCAAAAAACCTACAATGTTCATGGGTTGATCAAACCTCTCTATTAATGTAAAACTAAAAGGTGTTTAAGTCAAGGCGTTCGACCAAATCCCCTCGGGATTTAATCTGCCTCTTTTCTCGCTCGAAACCCGATGGGGCGGGGCTTTGGCACGGGCGGCGCCCCGCAGTTCAAAAAAACGCCGGACGCCCTCGTCGGCTGAACCGTACTCTTTCCAGATAAACAAATAGCTTCGGGAAAGATATCTGGTATATTGAATCGAATGGAGTATATATGCAAACTATAGGCGATCCAAAGTTGGTGCTGGTCGGCTGGGACAAAGCCATAGTCGAAATTGTCCAGCGTCTAAGGGAAGAATTAGCCAAAATCGATGCGAACATTGTTGAAACCGTCGGCCGAGCTACCATTGATTACAAGCGCAAAGAGCTTTTTGCCTACATCTGGCCCTATAAGGAAGCGGTCAATTTGGGTTTTCACGTCGGCGGCGGGATGGCCGACCCGAAAAAAAGGCTGCAGGGCGACGGCAAATACAACCGCTACTTCCGAATTTCCAAGCTCGAGCAGATTGACAGCTACGTGACCGACATGGCTAAAAAGGCCTGGTCTAAGGATTCCTGATTTAAATGGCTCTTTTTTCTTGGGGCCGGTCAGACAAAAGACTTTCCGCCCAAGAAATCGTTTCCAGCCTACCCGGCACCTGGTCCGGCCCGGGAAAAATCTACACTCCTGCCGGAACGCAAAATTATCGGGTGGAACTTACTTTATCGTCGGATGTAGGGGCGAGGCATGCCTCGCCCCTACAAATCTCCGGCAAAATGATTTCTTTTTTTGATTCCGGCTCCAATCTGGAAACCCTGGTCGACTTGAAACTGGAAAAAGAGATTTGGTCGTTAACCTATTCCCAAACCAACGTCCACGGACAGGGAAAACTGACGGGCGACAAATTGGAATTTTTACAAAAAGACCCGTCGGGTAAATCGGGGGGGCAAACCGTGGAGGTCTGGAATTTCCTTTCCCCCGAACATCTGTTCATCGAAAACTTTGTTTTAGACCCAAAAGGCGAACGTGAACCTTTTTTGAAAATAATGTTGCAAAAAACGTAGGGGCGAATCTTGTATTCGCCCCAGGGCAGGCACCCATTCGGCTACGCTCAGGGCAAGCAAGGGCCCGCCCCTACATTTTTTTCTTCTTTTTACTATCCTCCAGCGCCTTTTTCTTCAATTCCTCCCAGTGCGCTATTCGATTCTTTATTTCTTTTTCAAATCCAAAATCAGTCGGCGTGTAATACTTTTTACCCTTGAGCGAATCCGGCAAATGGTCCTGCACCACAAAATGTTCTTCGTAATTGTGCGCATATTTGTATCCCGCTCCGTAGCCGAGGGATTTCATCAAGGGCGTCGGGGCGTTACGTATATGCAAAGGCACCGGCTCGGCTTTGGTCTTTTCCACGTCTTCAGCCACTTTGCCGAAAGCAGCGTAAACGGCATTCGATTTTGGCGCTGTTGCCAAGTAAACGCAGGCCTGCGCCAAAGCCAATTCTCCTTCCGGCGTCCCCAGAAAATGATAGGCATCTTTGGCCGCCAGACAGATCAAAAGCGCCTGCGGGTCGGCGTTGCCGATATCTTCGGAGGCCATCCGCACCAGCCGCCGCGCCAAATAAAGGGGGTCTTCGCCCGAAGCCAACATCCGCGCCAGCCAGTATAAAGCCGCATCCGGATCGGAATCGCGCACTGATTTGTGCAAAGCCGAAATCAGGTTGTAATGTTCTTCCCCCGCCTTATCGTAGCGCAAAGTCTTTTTCTGCGCCGCCTTTTCCACGACCTCCGGCGTTATTTCGCCATCTTTTCCGATGATGTTCAAACAAAATTCCAAAAGTGAAAGCGCTAGGCGTGCATCTCCGTCCGAAAAAATCGCCACCCGCTCCAGCGCTTCCTCGCTGGCTTTCAGATTATTCTTGCCTAAACCGCGCTCCTTATCGGCAAGGGCTCGTTTTGCAATGGCCTTGATGTCGTCGGAGATAAGTTCTTTCAAAACAAAAACCCGGCAGCGGGAAAGCAGAGCGGAAATGACCTCGAAGCTTGGATTTTCGGTCGTGGCGCCCAAGAGAATGATTACCCCTTTTTCAACGTAGGGCAAAAACGCATCCTGCTGGGCTTTGTTGAAGCGGTGAATTTCATCGATAAACAAAATCGTCTTCTGCCCATACATCACCTGCCGTTTTTCCACGTCGCCGATTACATCCTTTATTTCTTTGATGCCGGAAGTCACCGCCGAAAAACGCAAAAACTCCGCCTTGCTGTTCTGGGCAATCAAATAAGCCAGCGTGGTCTTTCCGCTCCCCGGCGGGCCCCAAAAGATGGCGGAGGACATTTTGTCGTGGATAATGGCTTCGTAGAGCGGCTGGCCGGGAGACAAAAGATGCTTCTGGCCGACGAATTCATCCAAATTCTGCGGCCGGATTCGGTCCGCCAAGGGAGCGAATTCAGAAACTTTGTGCTTTTCTCTCGGCTTTTCAAAAAGGTCGGTCATAGCAAGCCCTGCAGATAAAACATACCGGAATTAAAGGGGGAAATCAATCGGGAATAACAACGTAGGGGCACGGCATGCCGTGCCCATTATTCACCAAAATGCAGGGGCAGCTCCCCGCTTGGGGCGAGCTTTGTCGAACCCTGGTTCCCCTGTCCCACCCCTTGTATGAGAGGGATAAAAGGAGAGGTTCGTAGGGGCGAATGGCTATTCGCCCTTTTAATCAAGTCATAGCCAAAAACGGTCGCTATCGAATCCGCCAGCCTTTCCTTGGCCTTCTCGAAATCTATCTTTTCTTTCAATTCAATTTCAAGATTGGTAACCGGATCAGAAAGCCCGCACGGAACAATAAGCGAAAACCAGTCCGGCGAAGTGGAAATATTTAACGCCAGGCCGTGAAAAGTAATCCAATTCCGCACCGCCACCCCCATCGCGCAGATTTTTTTGCCGCCGACCCACACTCCGGTCTTTCCGGAAATTCGTTTGCTTTTTAAATGATATTTAGCCAGAAAATCGATGACCGCTTCTTCCAATTCGCGCAAAAACCGGTGCAAATCGCGCTCTCTTTGAGTTAAATCGGCAATCAAATACGCCACCAGTTGCCCCGGGCCGTGAAAAGTAATATCTCCGCCGCGGGTAATGTTAAATACTTCGACCCCCCGACGCGCTAACTCTTCTTTAGAAGCAAGTAGATGTTCGCTTTTCCCCCCCCGGCCAAAGGTAATTACCGGTGGATGCTCAACCAAAAAGAGGGTGTCGCCGATTTTCCCTTCGACCCGTTGACGAACGGCCTCTTCCTGCCGGACTAAAGCGGGGGCGTAGGCCAATTGTCCCCAATTGATGACGGTAAGTTCTTTGGACATGAAAAGCTTGCCCTGTCATGCTGAGCGCAAGCGAAGCATCTGGGTGGGGCCGGGTGCTCCCCTCCCCACTCCCAGATTCTTCACTTCGTTCAGAATGACAACATCGTTACGCAACGGTTTCTCCAACTCTTAAACATTAGTCATCATCCATTCCCAAGGATTTTCCAGATAGTTGATGAGCCGGCGCAAAAATTGTACGCCCACGTGGCCATCCACCAGCCGGTGGTCCAAGGAGAGCGAAAAAGTCATCATATCCCGGACGACAATCTGGTCGTTCTTTACCACCGGGCGCTTTTGAATCATATGCACGCCCAAAATCGCCACTTCGGGATGGTTGATAATCGGTGTGGAGGCCAAAGCTCCGAACATTCCGGCGTTGGTCACGGTGAACGTTCCGCCTTGAATGTCATTTAGCGTCAACTTGTCGGAATGCGCTTTTTTGGACAATTCGGCAATCTCGGCCGCCAGCTGGAGCACGTTTTTCGTGTCAGCGTCTTTTATGACCGGAACGATTAGTCCTGAATCGCGCCCGACCGCCACGCCGATGTTATAGTATTTTTTATAGACGATTTTATCCCCCATAATGGACGCATTGACGACCGGGAATTCCTTCAGGGCAAAGCTGCACGCTTTGATAATGAAAGGGAGATAGGTCAAATGGACGCCGTATTTTTCCTGAAGCTGGGATTTATGCCTTTGACGCAATTCGACCAGAGAAGTAAAATCGCATTCGTCGAAAGTGGTATAGTGCATTGCCGTTTGTTTGGACTTGACCATATGGTCGCCGATTACCTTGCGCACGCCGGCATAAGGCATAACCTCTTCCCTTGGGCCGGAAGGCCGCGCAGTCGGCGAAGCTGGAATCGGTTGTTTCGCTGCCGGAGCAGAAGGCGCCGCGGCAACTGGAGCTTTTTTGCCGGAAGCGACAAATGTTTCCACATCTTCCTTGGTGATTCTCCCTCCTCCGCCCGTCCCTTTTATTTGGGTCAAATCAATACCATATTCTCTTGCTAATCTCCGCACGGCCGGAGAGGTGCGCACTCCTTTTAAATCATCTTCCTCAATGGCTGGAGCGGTAGCCAAAGCAGAAGAAGCCGAGGGTGTCGCTACTACCGGAGATCCCGAAAGCGTGGCCGAAACTCCGCCGCCGTTCCCCTTCAAATATTTTTCAGGAATCGGTTCGCTGGCCGAATCCAGCAAAACCCCGATTTCCGCGCCGATAGGAACAATCGTCCCTTCCCCAACCAAAATTTTTCCCAAAACGCCCGACTTGTGCGCCGGGATTTCGGCGTTGATTTTGTCGGTCATTATCTCCACCACCGGCTCATCTTTTTTGACCGGGTCGCCCTCTTTTTTCAGCCAT
>CAZSIT010000042.1:0-14090 GCA_964607165.1 uncultured Ignavibacteria bacterium | reverse complement strand
TCAATCCTCCTTATACGATTATACCTGTCCAAATCTTAAGTGGGGCACGACATATGCCTATCACAACAGCAAACCGATTTTCTATGGGAGCAAGGGCTTGACCTTTAGCTAGGCTGAAGAAAGATAGTGAAACCCCAAAGCCAAAAAAAACAAAGAAGACTTTTAGTCGTGCGGGGAACATTTTTGTAACTAAATAAACCACTACTGTACATCTTCCCTTCCTGCGCTAAGTTGGCTGAGCTGCCTCCCGGAGCGCAGTAATAAATAAAGGATTTATACCCGAATAATGCAAACCAAACTATTGTGGCGCCGACCCTACGCAACCCCTCCTGAATCTACCCAAACACCACCACCACGTCGGCGCTGGGGTGGCGGTGGAGGCTGGCGGTCCAGCCGAGGTAGGTGGAGAGCACGGCACGCCGTTCCGCTACGACGGGCGGCCGAAGCGGCGGTGGATTTCGGAAAGCGGCAGTTCGATTATGGTTGGGCGGCCGTGGGGGCAGTTATAGGGGTTTTCGGCGGTAAAGAGCAAGTCGAAAAGATTTTCCATCTCTTCGACCGTTAACCTTTCCCCGGCGCGCACGGCGGAATGGCAGGCCAGGGAACGCGCAATCATCCGGGCCGGCTCCAAATCCTTTTTCTCCGCGGCCAAATCATCCAAAATCTGACGCAGCAGTTTGACCGGGTTTTTATTTTGCGCCAAAGGCGGAACGCCGCGAACCAAAATGGTGCGCTCGCCAAAAGGAGAAAGGTCGAACCCGAACGTCTCGAAAAAATCTTGGTTTTGGCCGAAGAGCTGGAATTCAAGCGGCGAAAGCTCGACGGTTTCCGGAAAAAGCAGCTCCTGGGATTCGGCCTTTCGTCCGCCTAAATTTTTCAGAAAGGTTTCGTACAGCACCCGCTCGTGGGCGGTGTGCTGGTCGATAATCACCAGCTTGCCCTTGACCTGCGCTAAGATATAAACATCGGCAAACTGCCAGAACGTGGAAGTTGAATAAATGGGGGGTGAATCGTTTGGGCCTTTTGCTGATTCTGCAAAGTTTGGAAGAGTCTCCGATGAACGGGGGAAGGGAAAAGCTTTTTGCTGATAAGTGAAATCGGGCATTGAAGGGTTGTCAGGCAACCCCCCGGCAGAAGCCGGGGGGCTACCCATAAGAGGGGAGTCACCTGGCTGGCTACTCATATGGAGGATGTCACCCGACCAGACCGGGATGTTGCCGCGATTGGAAAGCGCCTTGCGGACGGCGTGGTAAACCCAGTCGTACAATCCGCGCTCATCGGAAAAGCGAACCTCGGCCTTGGCCGGGTGCACATTTACGTCCACTTCTTCAAAAGGAAGAAAAAGATAGAGCAGGGCATAGGGCGCTTTGCCGCGTTCAACGAAATCCCGGTAGGCGGAAATAATGGCATGGTGTAAGAAACGGCTTTGAACCGGGCGGCGATTGACAAAAAAATGAAGCTGCGGGCGGGCGGCGGTGATTTTCTCCGGCTTTTGCAAAAAAGCGATAAGTTCGGAATTCTCCCGCTTGCTTTCCAGAAGCTCCAAATCCCAGTATCTTTCTTCGCCAACCAGATCGTTGACCCGTTCGAAAAGGTTTTGAGGAAAAATCTTCAAAACGTTTTTTCCGTCAATGGCCAGTTCAAAGCCGACTTCAGGAAAAGAGAGGGCGAACTGCTCCATTAGGGAAATTATCTGCCGGTTTTCGGAGACGGCCGATTTTTGAAATTTCTTGCGGGCGGGGGTGTTAAAAAAGAGATGTTGAACGATTAGTCTCGTTCCATCGCTTATTCCCGTGGGCTCGGTTTTGAGGATTTTTCCGCCCTCGGCAGTGAGCCGAGTTCCCAGCCGTTCGCTTTTGGATTTTGTTTCCAACTCGAAATGGGAGACCGAGGCGATGGAGGGAAGCGCTTCGCCGCGGAAACCGAGGGTTTCAATTTTCTCCAAATCCTCGGGCGTTTTCAATTTGCTGGTGGCGTGGCGTTCGAGAATCAGTGGGACATCTTCAGCCAAAATACCACCCCCGTTATCACTCACTTTGATTTTTTGGTGGCCGGCGCCTTCAATTTCCACGGTAATTTCGATGGCGCCGGAGTCCAACGCATTTTCGACTAATTCCTTGACCACTGAAGCGGGACGCGCCACGACTTCGCCGGCGGCGATTTTGTTAATCAACGTCTCCGGCAATCGGGAAACTTTGCCGGCGACGGTTTGATAAGGGGGAAGGGTTTTGACTTTTACTTCCACCCAAACTCCCGGGTGAGATTCCGGCTTTCTTTTTTTAATTCGTTTAAAAGAAAGAGGGCTTCGAGAGGAGTCAATTTGTCCGGCTCCAACTTCAGAATTTTTTCCAGAAAAAGTTTGATTTCGGTCAGGTCAAAACCGGCCCGGTTTTCCACCGGAGTGGTAAGATTAATTCGTTCGCTTTCCAGCTCCAACAAAAGCTCGCGGGCGCGTTCCACCAACTTTTGCGGCACGCCGGCGAGTTTGGCGACTTCGATTCCAAAACTCCGGTCGCAGCCGCCGGGGATGATTTTGTGCAAAAAAATCAGCTGGTGCTCGTACTCTTTTACCTCCACCTGCAGATTTTTGACACAGGAGAGCTTGCGCTCCAGCTCGACTAATTCGTGGTAGTGCGTGGCGAAAATAGTGCGGGGAGGTTTTTCTGGAAAAGCAGAAAGATATTCAACCAAACTGTAAGCGATGGAAAGACCATCGTAGGTGGAGGTGCCGCGGCCGATTTCGTCCAGTAGAATCAAACTGTCTGCCGTGGCGTTATTTAAGATGTTGGCGACTTCGCTCATCTCCACGAGGAAAGTCGAGCGGTGGCGCAAAATGTCGTCGGAGGCGCCGACGCGCGTGTAAATTTTGTCGGCAATTTTTATTTTAGCTATTTTGGCTGGGACAAAAGAGCCGATTTGGGCCAAAAGGAAGATAATGCCGGTCTGACGGAGATAGGTTGACTTACCGGCCATATTGGGCCCGGTCAAAATGGCAAGAGGTTGTTGGGGACTGAAAGCGATGTCATTGGGAACCAATTTTCCTTTGGGCAAAACTTTTTCCAAGACCGGATGGCGGCTTTCTTCGATAATCGTTTCGCCAACTTTTGCAACCTCCGGCCGGATGTATTTTTCTTCCAAAGCAACGGTTGATAGCGCAACCGCGACATCCAAAAGAGCGGTGCCTTCCGCCGTTTCCAGAAGCTGGGGAATAAAAGCGCGGCATTTTTCTTCGAGCTGGTGGAACAACTCTTCCTCGAGGGCGAAGATTTTTTCTTCGGCGTTTAAGATTAACTCTTCCTTTTGTTTTAGTTCTTCGGTGATGAAGCGTTCGGCATTGACCAGCGTCTGTTTGCGGATGTAATCGGGGGGCGCTTTATCTTTATGGGGAGTGGTTACTTCGATATAATAGCCGAAGACTCGGTTGTAGCCGACTTTAAGGGAGGTGATGCCGGTGCGTTTGCGCTCCTCTCCTTGTAAGAGTGCAATCCATCTTTTGGCATCGGCTATGCCGGCCTGCAGTTTGTCCAGTTCGGCGCTGTGACCCGGTTTGATGAGGCTACCCTGGTTGGCGGCGAGCGGGAGGTCTTCTTTAAGAGTTGAATCCAATAATTTGAAAAGTTCGTTTAAGTCGGGAAAATGGTTTAAAAGTTTAGATAGGGGAGCATCGCTTTCGCGTAAAAGAGCGATGATTTGCGGAATTATTGACAGGGAATTTTTGATGGCGGCTAAATCGCGCGGGCCGGTTTTTCCCATTCCCAGCCGGGCAGCCAATTTTTCCAGGTCGGCAATTTGGGAAAGCAGGGTGAACATTTTTTTGCGCAGGAAATGATCCTTAAGCAGAACCTCCACCCGGTTTAAACGTTCGTTAATTTTGTCGGGGTTGACCAGCGGCGTACGCAGCCAGCGAGCCAGTCGGCGCGCGCCTTGGGCCGTTGCCGTTCTATCCAGATGCGCGAACAAGGTATTGGTTTTGTCTCCGGAAGGCGTGCGAAAGATTTCGAGATGTAAAAGCGTGGAGAAATCGAGAGTAGTTTCATCCGAATCCGAAAGCGGCCGGATGATTCGCAGATGCTCGAGGCGCCGGACCTGATTTTCGGAGAGGTAGCTTAAAACGCCCCCGGCGGCGGATACGGCTAATTTTTTATCTTCCACACCGAAGCCGAAAAGATTGAGCGTACCCAGTTTTTCCGACAGGTTTTTTTGCGCCCAGTCGAAATCAAACTTCCAATCTTCCACAGGTGAGAGAGTTCGTCCCGCCGTCAGCTCGGGGAAACGCAATATAGTTTCTTTCTGCGATTGGGGGTAAACCACCTCGGTCGGTTCAATAGATAGAAAGGTTTCCGACCAGCTTTTTTCGTCCGCTTCGCCGACTATGAATTCACCGGTGGATAAATCCAGGCGGGCAAAGCCAACTTTGTCCTTGTTGAAAAACAGTCCGGCGAGAAAATTTCCCGCCGTTCTGTCAGGGCGGTCGTACAGTGACGTTCCAGGCGTTACCACTTCCACCGCCTCGCGGCGCACCAGTCCAATTGCTTTTTTGGGGTCTTCGGTTTGCTCGCAAATCACCACCTTAAAACCGGCATCCAAGAGTTTGGCCAGGTATTTTTCGGCCTGGTGATAGGGGACGCCAGCCAGGGGGATTCTTTCGCTTTTGCCGTGGGAACGGGAGGTTAAGGCAATGCCCAAAACGGGAGCCGCTTTTTCGGCATCCTCGCCGAACATTTCGTAAAAATCCCCCATCCGGAAAAAAAGGATTTTGTCGGGAAAGCGGTTTTTAATTTGATAATACTGCTTGAGGAGGGGAGTTAAGGTCTCGGTCATTCTGCGATTTCGATGACGCTATAGGAGGCCTTGAGCTTTTTCTGCAATGCGGTTTTGATGCGGGCGGCTTCTTCGCTTGAGCTAAAGTCACCCCAGCGGATGAAGTAGTAAGTGCGCTTGTTCAAGAGCCGCGATGAAATTTCGGATTCTTTGGAATTGGCTTTGAGCTTTAAAAAAGCGCGCTGGGCCTCGCCTTTGCTGCCAAAGGGGCCGATTTCGATCTGGTAGCGCTTGTCAGGCGTTTCACCGGCTTGGGCAAGGGAAGATTTTCGCCCCAATCCGAGGGGGAATTTATCTTCATAAATTCGCGAATAAACCTTTCCTTTGGAAACGGAAAGATTCTTGGTCAAGAGAACTAAGGCGAAAGTTACTTCTTCGCCGCCGCCTTTGCTTATCAACTTGCGGAATTGGTCGGCGCCCTCGGTCGAGCGTTTGCTCGAAATCAAATCCAGTCCTTTTTCAAGAATTGCCCAGCCGGAAATGGGATGGGAGGGGAAGCTGGCGAGAATTTGTTCGGAGTATTTCAAGCCGCTCTCCGAGCGGCCTATCTGGCGGTAGGATTTTGCCAGGTAATAAGCCAGTTCCGGGTTAAACGATTTCTTCTCAAAAAAAGAGGGGAAGCGCTCCTTGAGCTGAATTACTCCCGCATAATTTTTGGAGGAAAGATAATACAGGGAAAGTTCGACCAAAGCTTTTCGGAAAAATTCGCCGCGGGATGGATCTTCCAAAGCTTTTTGCAAAAACTCGGCCGATTTTTCGCCATCGGTTTCCAGCTTGGCGGCTAAAAACCAGCTTTCGGCGGTATTGGTGTCGCGTTGAAAGAGGGCTAAACCCTCGGCCGCTTTTTGCAGATTGCCGCGATAATACTCCTCCCAGCCGTCTTTGAGATTTGGTTTGGCCGCAAGCGAGGAAAAGAACACCAGCGGGGCTGCCGCCAGAAGAAGCAGTCCTCTACCCACAATTTTATTCATAACTAATCGGGGCGAGCGGGGCTCGCTTGGGCTGCCTGTTCCAACCGCGCCGTATGGAAGGCATTACAATTGCCGCAGAGAAAGAGATATTCGCCAGCGGCCCAGCCGCACTTAGAGCAGAGAAAGCGTTCTTTAAGGGAAAGCAAACTTTCCAATAGATATTCAATCTCCTTCAGTGCTTCGGCGGGCCTTTTTTGTTCCAGGAGCAGGCGTGCCAGCGCTTGGCGAGCGGGGGCAAAGGATTGATCCGATTCCACAATTGAAGCGTACTCTTCCATGGCCTGATTGGAGCGCCCGCGTTTTTCCAAAATGCGGGCCAGGCCCAGGCGGGCATAGCTGTTTTTAGGGCTATGGCGCAGGACTTCGCTGTAAACTTCGGTTATTTCACCGAATTTTCCAAGTTCAAAATAGGCGCGCTCCAATTTGGGGTAAGCCAAAAACCCCAGTTCGGGGGCC
Source organism: uncultured Ignavibacteria bacterium (assembly GCA_964607165.1). GTDB lineage: Bacteria > Zixibacteria > MSB-5A5 > DSPP01 > DSPP01 > DSPP01. The sequence continues at coordinate 7,842 of CAZSIT010000042.1, read as the reverse complement.
GCCTCCAAGAATTTTTTCCAGAACTCAATGGCATCTTCGACTCTTTTTTCAATTTGGTAGCTGTCGGCGATATACAGGTAGGCCAGATCTAATTTTTCGTCGTAATTTAAAGCTTCTTTGTACTCCAGCCGGGCTTTGTGGTATTCTTTTTTCTGGGCCCAATCGTGGCCGGCTAGGAAGTGATATTTGGCAAGGGGGGAGGGGTCTTTTTCCTCTTTCAGCTTCAAATATTCTTCATACGCTTTTTTAGCCTCCTCCCAGTTTTTCTTTTGCTCGTAGGCGAGAGCCAACTTTTCGGTTGCCCAGAGGTCATGCCCTTCGTTGGCGTATAAATCATCCAGCGTTTTGATGGCGCGATCCCAGTCTTCGGTCTCGAGGTAATCGGCGGCAAGGCTTTTTAGAGCCATTCCTTTTTCCTCATCCGTCAAATTGGGACGAAGCAATAGGTCACGGTGGATTTGAATGGCCCGTTCGAGCAGCTTGCGATGGCGGAGGATGTCGCCCAATCGTAGATAAGCATCCACGTTTCCGCTGTCGGCGGAAACCACCATTTTCAACTTTTGATAGGCCAAGCTTTCTTCGCCGGAGAGCAGATTCTTTAAGGCATCGAGGTAAAGCGTGGGCATTAGCATTTCGCGGCGTTTGCCCAATTTTTTCCAATACCAAATCAAAAGGTAGGCGACCGCCAAAGCCAAAAGCCCCAACGCTATCAAGTGTTTAATCGAAAGGTCGATCACACTTCCTCGGGCATATCGATGGGGCGGTTGCGCAGGGCGGTCAACTCCGCCGACATTTTTTTGTTTTCCTTGTCGCGCTCCCGCATCTGATTGGTTATGCGCAGGTGGTAGGCGATTCCGAGCAGAAAAGAGACTATCATTCCCAAAACAAAAGCCCAATAGGTTACGACGATCAAGGGAACGTTTTCGTAGGAGGCGACGATTAGATGCACGGCCACCCGCTGGGCGGAATTATAAATGGAGAAGCCGACCACCAGCACGATAATTACGAGTAAAAGCAGAACGCGCATCGCCCACATATGAAGTGATTTTACGCCGAAAACAATTTTTTGTCAAACCCTAATTTGGGAATAACTGTTGACAGTTTGGGAATGTTTTCTAACTTCTCGATTGAAAAAATGTTTACTCAAAAATTAGTCCAAGCTTTCGATTTAACCAACCGACGGCTGGTTTATGTATCCGTTTTTTTTCTTTTAGGGCTGCCCATAGTGGGAATGATAGCTTCCGCCGGCAGCTTTCAGAATCCTTCGACTTTCAACTCTGCAGAGGTATTAAAGATGCTTGGTTTTCTGATTCTTTACGGGCTCTTTGTTCTTTTTGCCTGGCCATACCTGTACGGCGGAATGATTGGGGAACTGGCCAACTCTTCGGAGGGGTCAACAAACTGGGCGGTTTTTAGAAGTTGGGCGTCTCGAAGCTACGGAAAACTTTTGCTTTTCAATATCCTTATACTCGCAATGGCTTTGGTTATTCTTTTCCTTTTTGTTTTGATAGTGGTCATCGGTTTTTTGGCCAGCGGATTTTCCTCCCCCGGGGATATGGGAGCCCTTCAAGAAAGACTTTCAGAATCCGGGCCGGCGTCCGGTTTTGGAGCTTTCTTTGGAGAAGTTATTTCCACCGGCTTGGCCGAAGCGTTTGTTCTAATTTTAGCGGCGGCGATGATTGCTTTGGTTTTGACCGAGCGGAGCGCCTGGCGTTCGCTGGGAGCCGGATTTAAAACTTTTTTCACCGGTTCGGTTTTTAAGTTTTTTCTTTTGTTATTTTTGGTTTTTCTTTTTTTAAACCTTCTGGGGGTTTTGATTTTTAACCGGCCCGAAACCAATAGTTCCCTGAAGTCTGTGTATTGGGTTGTTCTGATTCTTTTGCAGGGATACTTTTCAGTTTTTGCGCTTTCTTTTTTGGTGTCGTTGTTTAAGCCGCAGGAAAAAGTAGAAATTCTTGTGGCGCCTACCGGATAGTTCCCGCCAAGAAAATAGAAGCTCATAAACCCTCTGCCCACAGCATCTTGGAGACAAAAACAATTAAATTGGTTTGACAAAAGTTCGATTGAGGGTAAATTTATCACTCTGACGGGTGATGGATTCTATGCTGACAGGGAATGTATTAGTGCTGAACCAAAACTACGAGCCGCTATCGGTCTGCTCGGTTCGCCGGGCGGTTGTTTTGGTTTATTTGGAGAAGGCCGAAATCGTGGAAACTTCCGACGGTTTGACGCTGCGTTCGGCCTATCGGTCGTTCTCCATTCCATCCATCGTGCGGCTGGGAATTTACATCAAGGTTCCGCAAAAACGGATTTTGCTGACGCGCAAAAACGTCATCAAGCGCGACGGCCACGCCTGCCAGTATTGCGGCGAGGCGAAAGGTGAAATGACGGTCGACCACGTAATCCCGAAAATTTACGGAGGCGCGGACAGCTGGGAAAACCTGGTATGTGCCTGCACCCGCTGCAACAATTTGAAGGGAGACAAAACGCCGGACCAAGCCCGATTTAAACTTTTGCGGACCCCCCGGCGGCCGAACCAAATTACCTTCATCCAGCAATTTGTCGGGATTTCCGACTCCCGCTGGCGCCAATACCTTTTTCTGGATTAAATCGATTGAATTTTCTTTTGAAAAAAGCGACGAGCGGATGGCCGCTTCTTCCCGTTTTTCTATTTCTTAGCGTTCCCAGAATTTCGGCGCAAGTTTCTCCCCTGGCCGGATTTTATGAAATTGCTCCACAAAAAAGCCTGGTCATAGATTATCGAAACACCGGCGCGATGGAAGGGAGCGTGCGGGTGTACGTCAGCGGCGACTCGGCCGTGGTTATTTCGAACCAGAACTTTTCCGGCCAGCCGGTTTCGCCCAAAACTTCCATCAATCAAGTCGAAATTCATCTGCCCGATGGCGTTTACCGATATGATCTCAACACCGGAACCGGAAAGAAGTTTGCAAACCGCCGCTATCTATTGAAGAAGAGGCTGGCTAAGCTTTCCAAGGCCGACCGAGATTATTTTGCCAAATACCTGGAGAAAATGCGGGGGCGTATGGTTTCGCGTTTAATTGGGGGAGAGAATAAACCATCGCCGGTAGAATTCTTGGGTTATAAAGCCTTGCGTTATGAGCTTTCAACGGGCGCACGCTTAACCCTTTGGAACGGGATTGTTATGGAAATGGAGATTGCGTCATCGAACTTTCGATTGTCGGCGACAAAGGTGGATTTGAACTTTTCCGTTCCGGATTCAATTTTCAATATTGTTAGGCGCAATCCCGCCGTTGCCGATACCGCAGCCTCCGCATTCATCCAAAAACAGGTAGGGCAAATTATCGAAGCGGTGCGTGCAAGAAAATTGGACAGCTATTTGTCTCCCGCCCGGAGTAGAAGATAGTGGCGCGCAAGGTTGTTCTTTCCGGAATGCAGCCGACCGGAAAGCTGCATCTCGGGAATTGGGAGGGGGCTTTAAAAAACTGGGTGCGGCTGCAGGAAGAATACGAAGCGTACTATATGATTGTGGATTGGCATGCTTTGACTTCCGATTACCAAGAGACCGCCGAAATGCCCGAAAAAATCCGGCAAATGGCCATCGATTTTTTGGCAGCCGGGCTGGATCCAAACCAAGCGGCGGTTTTTGTTCAATCGCAGGTGAAGGAGCATGCCGAACTGTTTTTACTTTTTTCGATGATAACCCCCACTCCCTGGCTGGAGCGAGTGCCCAGCTACAAGGAAAAAAGTGAGGAGATGAAGTTGGACTCCTACGGCTTTCTGGGCTATCCGCTCTTGCAGGCGGCTGATATTCTCTTATACCGGGCTGACTTTGTGCCGGTGGGTAAAGACCAATTGCCGCATATCGAACTGACCCGCGAAGTGGCGCGCCGTTTCAATTCTCTATACGGGGAGGTTTTTCCCGAACCGCAGGAGCTTTTGACCAAATTCCCAGTCATACCCGGCATAGACGGTCGAAAAATGTCCAAATCATATGGGAACGATATCACCATCGCGGAAAGTCCCGAAGAGACGGCCAAAAAAGTTTCCAAAATGTTCACCGATCCGCAGAAAATTCGCAAAGGAGACCCGGGACGGCCGGAGATTTGTCCGGTTTATCATCTGCATCAAATATATACTCCCAAAGCAGAGGAGATAGTCGCGCCGCCTTGCCGGTCGGGAGAGCTGGGATGCGTCGAGTGCAAGGGGAATTTGGCGCGCAATTTAAACGCCGCTTTGGCACCTGTCCGGGAAAAGCGGAAGGAGATTGAAAAAGATACAAAACAAGTTGACAGGATGTTAGACACGGGAGCGGAGAAGGCTCGACGGCGGGCGGCAGAAACGATGAAACAGGTGCGAAAGGGGATGCATCTTGGTTAGAACAATAGAAGAAGGCCAGCTTTCGGTAAAACTGCCGGTTTTTGAAGGGCCTCTGGATTTGCTGTTGTATTTGGTTGAAAAAAACGAAATTGATATTTACGACATACCCATCGCCAAAATCACCCACCGGTATATGGAATATCTCCAGTATATAGAGGAATTTAATCTGGAAGTTGCCGGTGAATTCATTCTGATGGCGGCTTCCTTGATTCGTTTGAAAGCTCAAATGCTTTTGCCCAAGCCGGTTTTGGAGGGAGAGGCGGTTGATCCGCGCAGCGAACTGGTGGAGGCTTTGCTGGAATATCGGAAATATAAAAAATCTGCCGAATATCTGGCCCAAAAGGAAGAGGAGGAGCGGAAAATCGCCACCCGGCAGGATTTCTCCTTTGTGGAGCGAAAGGATACGGTAATTCTGGAGTCCAGCGTCAAGCTTTTTGATTTGGTTTTGGCTTTCCAAAAAATATTGGGGCGATTGCCTACAGAGGCGGTTGCCACCTATGATATCGACTACACCCAGGTCAGCTTGGAAGACCGCGTCTTGCGCATTCACAGTCTTTTGGCGCAAAAAGGAGAGATTGAATTTGCCGAGCTTTTCTCCGACCTGCCGGTGCGCCTGGTGATGGTGGTCACTTTTCTGGCGCTTCTGGAGTTGGCAAAAAGAGGAGAAATATGTATTTTCCAATCCGGCTCGTTCGGCGAACTTTGGATAAAAGCCGTCGGGCCGGTGAGCGTTGCCTTGACCAGCGAGGAGGGAAATGAACCAGCACTCTGACGACCAAAAAACAGAAATTTTAGAAGCGCTGCTTTTTGCCGCCGAAGAGCCTTTGCAAACTAAAGATATATTGCAATTAGGCATTGGATTTTTGGCGGAAGAGGATATTGCGATGGCGGTGGCCAATTTAAATGAGGTCTATATTCAGACCAAGCGAGCCTTTAAAATCCGGCAGGTAGCGGGCGGTTATCAGTTTTGCACACGGCCGGATTTTGCTCCGTATGTCTCCGCCCTCGTTTCCAGAACCCGCATCCAAAAACTTTCACGCGCCGCTCTGGAAACGCTTTCCATCATCGCCTATCGCCAGCCGGTTTCCAAGCCGGTCATCGAAAAACTGCGCGGAGTGGAATCCTCCGGAGTTCTGTCCACCTTATTAGAAAGGAAGTTAGTCGCTATTGTTGGGAGGGAAGAGGGGCTGGGGCGTCCACTAGTTTTCGGCACTACTCCCGAGTTTTTGAGTTACTTCGGGCTGAAAAACCTGTCCGAGCTGCCGAAACCGGAAGAAGTTCCCGCACTCTTTTCACCCTCCGAAGTTTCCGAACCAACCGGGGGCTCCATGCAGCCGGCCGGTGCGTCTTAACAAATTCCTTTCCGCCGCCGGGGTTGCCTCGCGCCGACAGGCCGATGATTTAATCGCCATTGGGCGGGTCACGATTAATGGCGAAGTCATCACCCGTCTGGGAGTGGTGATTGACGAAACCAAGGACCGAGTCACCGTCGATGGCCGGCCGGTCAAACTTCCGGCTGAAAAAATTTATCTGGTTCTGAACAAACCCAAAGGGTATCTGGTCACTTTGCGTGATGATTTTGGCCGGCAGACCGTTTTGGATTTGGTGCGCCATTGCCCGCAACGTGTTTTTCCCGTCGGACGCTTAGACAAAGATACTGAAGGAGTACTGCTTTTAACCAACGACGGCGATTTGGGGTATCGTTTGGCTCATCCTAAATATGGCGTGGAGAAAATTTATGTTGCTATTATGGAAGGACAGGTCGCGCCGGATATTGTTCAAAAGATTGAACGCGGCATTGATATCGGCGGCGGGGAATTGGCTACCGGGAAAGCCGAGATTGTCTCGGTGGCCGCCAACAAATCGGTTGTGCAATTGATCCTGCGGGAAGGGCGCAAGCGGGAAGTCAAGCGCATTTTCGATACGCTGGGACATCGGATAATGCATCTTAAACGGGTCTCTTTCGCCGGCATCTCCCCTTCCGGATTGCGGTTGGGGGACTTTCGCTACCTGAACGCCAAAGAGATAAAAACGTTGAAAAAGAAAGTGGGCCTTATGGGGCAGGAAGCGAAAGAGAACGGCCCGTAGGATTTGTTTATTTTGGAGGGGCGGCCCGCCTACGGCGGGTGCCCCTACCAATCGACCCCCTGACCCAAAAACTTTGCTTTAAGCAAAGTTTTTGGGTTTGTCCCCCTTGGCAAGGGGGACAGGCACGAAGTGCCGGGGGGTACATCGGGGTGAATCAATGTGTTCGCCCTTGGGTGAACCTCCCTCGACTTTGCTCGGGACAAGTAAAGGTTCACCCCTACGGTTTGTTTTACAAATATCTTTTGCTTATTCTACCCTTGCGGGCCCTTTTTTTAATTTCCTCCCCTCGAGGGGAGGATGAAAGGAGGGGTCAGAACCCGCTTGCACGTGGCGTCAACTTTCACATATTTACCCCCGCGGGCCCATAGCTCAGCCGGTTAGAGCAGCTGACTCATAATCAGCGGGTCCCTGGTTCGAATCCAGGTGGGCCCAAAAAAGACAGAGATTAGAGATCGGAGATTAGAAATTAGGAAAAAGAATCAAATGAGAAAACTTTTATCCGGTTTAGTACTGGTCGTGTGCCTGTTTTCCTCTTCTTTGGTTTGGGCCCACCGCGAAGATTATCTCAACAAAACCTTCGTTTATCAGACTGTGGAGCCGAAAGAGCTGGAGCTGGAATACTGGGCGCAATATGGCTCGGCCTTGACTTCTCCCGTCCGGTTCGTCGAATGGCAACAGACCGGTGTGGTAGAGTTTGGGTTTACAGGGCATTGGATGATAGAGGGAAGCACCACCTTCCGCCGAGCGCCGGGAGGACGTTTTCATTATTTAATAACAAAAGTTGAATCTCGCTTTCGCCTGTTTGAGGAAGGGGATAAAATTTTAGACCCGGCTTTTTCGGTGGAATATTCACACTCCAATGAAAATGGAAAGGCCGAGCATATTATCGAACCGACCTTTGTGCTTTCCAAAGACTTTTCGCGCCTTAATGTTACGTTGGATTTTTCTTTGGCTAAAGCGTTAAACACTGATGAAAAAGTTGAGGCTGGCTATGCGCTTGCCAGCCGCTATGATTTTCACCGGCTGCTACGGATTGGATTAGAAGCCCAAGGGGAATTTTCCCTCAATTCTCCGCACTACATTATTCCTCAAGTTCACTTGCTTTTGCCTCATAATATTACCCCTAAGCTGGGGGTTGGAATTCGGCATTCGGGGCTGGGGGAAAAGCTGTTTATAAAATTTATAATGGAAGTCGGTTTGGAGCTGGGTGAGACAAAAGGCGTTAAAGAAAGGTAGTATTTGCTTTTTTTGCCTAATCTGCTGCGCAGGGTAACCGGGGTTGACATTGCGCATCAAAAAATCTAAATTCGTCTAAGTCCTAAGTTTGGGATTTTTGGGCAATTAGCTCAGTTGGTTAGAGCGTTCGGTTCACATCCGAAAGGTCGCAGGTTCGAG
>CAZSIT010000041.1:0-15546 GCA_964607165.1 uncultured Ignavibacteria bacterium | reverse complement strand
GTTGAAAACCCTGTCGAAGACCCCGAGCGAAGCCGAGGGGAGCGTAGTCGAAGGGGTGAACGAGGTTTGGATTGAGTTGAAATACAATCCGGTCATCCGCCAGTTGGGAATCCATTTGGATTGCAACACCGGCACCTTTGAAATTTCGGAGGGGCAATACACTCCGCGGCTGGAGCCGGAGCAAAACCCCATCACCGGGGAACTGGGCCTGGCGCCGCGGTTTGTAAGCTGTTCTTTGATGCTGAAAAAGTTAGATGCCGTGCTTGCGCTCATCGACGAGCGCGTTTCCCAGCCGGAGCAAAAACCGGCTTTGTTGAAAACCCTGTCGAAGACCCCGAGCTTGGTCGAGGGGAGCGTAGTCGAAGGGCAACGGGCGGCAAGTTGAGCGGTAATTAAATGAAAGGAGGTGGAAATAGACGAGTGAAGAAGGGAGTATGCAAAATGTCAAACAAAAGGAGGACCGAAGAAAAAATAATGAGCGGTTTAGAGATCGACAGAAATTCTATAAGGAGTGAGGACAATTTAGTTGATTGGCCAAAGACGAGGAATTCTGTGAAAAGAAGTTTTAGAAATGACAATAAAAAAATAAAAATGGAAGCCAATCCCTGAGGGGGGAGTCGACTTCCAAAAGAAGGGTACTAAGGAAATGTTAACGACAACGCAAATTGGACAACAAGGCGAACAGTGTGTGGTGCAATGGTTGCAAGCCAACGGCTATACCACCAACTGGAACACGCGTTTGCCCGGTTCCGTAGATATTGAAGCAAGAGGAGCGGAGTACCTGCTTGTGCAGGTTAAATCCGCCATTTTACCGGATAAGCCGGCCACGATCAGTGACGAGGAAATTCGGAACATAAAGGCAAGGGCAGCCAGACTCGGTGCCACTGCTTATTGGGCGCAAGTCCAGCTGAACTCTTCGCTGCAGCAGGTTGGCGACATAATTTGGAGGAAATTGTAACAAGATAAGCCAGCAACGGTTGGAGAAGCCCCAGAGCCTAGGACGAAAATGTTTGGGCTCTGGGGTAAAATAAATCGTGAAGAAAAGAGAGATTTGAAACATGAATGAATTAGTGAGGACGGTATATGCAGGGCTTTTGGGGCTTAAAAAGAGTTTGGATCCAAAAGACTTTTATATTGCCGAGACATATGTCGCTGAATACCATAAGATTCTACAAGACCTCAAGGGAGCAGGAATTGATATTGAAAAATTTGAGATACCCTCGATTGCTGTGGCTCCAAGAATTTCTTGGAAAGATTCTCTGACGGGGGAGGTCGGATATATGACGGAGCGGCAGGTAGAAAGAACTTTATTTATGAGCAAACTTGAGAAAGCTCTAATTTACATCGAATTGGGATTCAAGGAGAGGTATCAAGAACCAGAGCGAAAGATAGGTTTTCAACAATCAACAAATTAATCAGTAAAGAGAGAGGAAGAATTTATGGTAGGAAAAACCGATAACGTTATTGGAGGGGAATAATGGCTTCTGAGTTGAGGAGATACGCAACAGTAATAGAAGGAGGAAAGATGCGGCGAAACCTACTGCTTGCCGCCGTGGTCCTCTATGGGTCGTCACTAACTTTCCCTGACCGGGCAGGCGCCGGTGAAAAGCCCAAAGGGATTACCTGGCAGGATTACACCCAGGCCACCGCAGTGGCGAAAAAAACGCACAAGCCGGTCTTGGTTGACTTCTGGCGGCCTGGGTGAAAGTGGTGTGTGCGGATGGAGGAGTCGACCTACGTCGCTCCGAAAGTCATCCGCCTAAAAGACCAGTTGGTCTTTGCAAAAGTGAACGGCTGGGCCGATACCGCGCTGGCGCGCCAGTATGGGATTTCCGGCTACCCCACCATCATTCTTCTGGCCTCTACCGGAGAAGAGATTGACCGGCTGTGGGGCTACTTTCCGCCGGACGATTTCCACAAAAACGTCACCGACTATCTGGCGGGTGTGGGGACAATGCCTGCTCTGGAAAAGCAGCTGGCCAAAGAGCCGGAAAAGATTGAGCTTTTGATGCAAGTGGGGGAGAAGTACGCCAGCCGCAGCTGGTTTGAAAAGGCCGTCGCCCTTTACGAGCAGGTCATCGCTAAAGATCCGGAGAACAAAACCGGCAAAGTCCCCACGGCCTTGAGCGGCATCGGCGACGCTCTGGATAGTGAAGGGAAATTTATGGAAGCCAAGGAGCGCTACCAAACGATAGTGGAGAAATATCCGACTTCGGAACAGTATAACGACGCAGTACTGGAGATTCCCTTAATGCACGAGCATGCGGGAGACACGGCGACGGCCCTCTCTCTTTACCGGCAGGTGCTGAAAGAGCATCCGAACCACCCGGACACAACCTGGCTGCATAAACGGATCACCAAACTCACTGCGCCGGTTAAGGGCAGTGATAAGTGATTGGTGATGGAAAAGAACGAAAGCAAAGTATTCGAAAAAACCATCGGAGGGGAAAGGTAAATGAGTCCTGAAAGGGAACAAGCAATGGCAACAAAAGTTCAAAGCGGATTGCGGCTGGAACGTTACTTTACCCAGGAGGGCCTGCCCGAGCGGGGCGAGACCCGCTCGCCCGGCCAGGGGATAAACCCCTACGACACCGTAACCTGGGAAAAGCGGACGGCGGCGATACGCGGGGCGGACGGGAAAATGGTCTTTGAACAGACCGACGTGGAGTTTCCGTCGTTTTACTCGCAGCTGGCAGTCAACGTGGTGGTTTCCAAATATTTCCGCGGCAAACTGCTCACCCCGCAGCGCGAAACCAGCTTAAAGCAGGTAATTTCCCGGGTCGTCAACACCATCCGGGACTGGGGCATCAAGGACGGTTACTTCGCCACAGCCGCCGATGCCGAAATCTTTGTCGACGAGCTGACCCATCTTTTGCTTTTCCAAAAAGGGGCCTTCAACAGCCCGGTCTGGTTCAATGTCGGCATCGAGCCGGTGCCGCAGTGCTCCGCCTGCTTCATCCTCTCGGTGGTCGCCGTATCACTAAAAAAAAAAGACTGGATTAAAACCGAAGGGATGATTTTCAAGGGGGGCTCCGGCTCCGGCGTCAATTTGTCCCCCATCCGTTCCTCGAAGGAACACCTGGCAGGCGGCGGCACCGCCTCCGGCCCGGTCTCCTTTATGCGCGGGGCGGACGCCACCGCGGGGGCCATCAAATCGGGCGGCAAAACCCGCCGCGCGGCCAAAATGGTTGTGCTAAACGTCGACCACCCGGACGTTCTGGAATTTGTCAACTGCAAGGCGGTGGAGGAGAAGAAAGCGTGGGCACTGGGCGCCTCCGGTTTCGATATGACCATCAACGGTGAGGCCTGGAAATCGATCCAATTTCAAAACGCCAACAACTCCATCCGCGTCACCGACGAGTTTATGAAAGCGGTGGAAACCGACTCGGTCTGGAATTTAAAGGAAGTGATGAGTGGCAAGGTGCTGGAAAGCGTCCCGGCGCGGGAAATTCTGCGCCAGGCGGCACAAGCGGCCTGGCAGTGCGGCGATCCCGGAATGCAGTACGACAGCATCATCAACTCCTGGCACACCTGTCCCGCCTCCGGGCGCATCAACGCCTCCAACCCCTGCTCGGAGTATATGCATTTAGATGACTCCGCCTGCAATCTGGCCAGCTTGAACATTATGAAGTTCCGTTCGCCGAATGGCGAATTCGACCCGGATTCCTTCGCCCGGGCGGTGAACGTTTTCATTCTGGCGATGGATATAATTGTTGATAACTCCAGCTACCCGATCGAAAAAATCACCAAAAACGCCAAGGCTTACCGGGAACTGGGGCTGGGCTACGCCAATCTGGGCGCGTATTTGATGAGCCGCGGCCTGCCGTATGACTCCGACGAAGGGCGCGCCACCGCCGCCGCCATCACCGCTTTAATGACCGGCGAGGCGTACCGGATGTCGGCTCAAATCGCCGAAAAAATGGAACCGTTCGCCGGTTACGAAAAAAATAAAGAGGCGATGTTAAACGTCATTGCCAAACACGAGCTTTCGCTGGAAAACGTCAATACTAAACTCGTTTCGCCTCAACTTTTCAAAGCGGCGGAGCGGGCCTGGAAGGAAGCACACGAGTTGGGAAGGAAAGCGGGCTACCGCAACTCGCAGGCCTCGGTTCTGGCACCCACCGGCACCATCGCCTTTATGATGGACTGCGACACCACCGGCATCGAGCCGGACATCGCTTTAGTGAAATACAAAAACTTAGTCGGCGGCGGGGTGATGAAAATCGTCAACCAGACCGTGCCGGAAGCGTTGACTTACCTCGGCTACTCCAAGGAACAGGCCGAAGATATCGTCAAATTCATTGAAGAAACCGGCACCATCGAAGGCGCGCCGCATCTGGCGCACGAGCATCTGGCGATTTTCGACTGCGCCTTCAAGGCCCAGGCCGGCACCCGCTTTATCCACCACATTGGGCATTTGAAAATGATGGGGGCGACCCAGCCCTTTATCTCCGGCGCCATCTCCAAGACGGTGAATATGCCCAACGAAGCGACCGTCGAAGATATCATGGACGCCTTCATTCAAGGGGACAAGCTCGGCCTGAAAGCTTTGGCGATTTACCGCGACGGCTCCAAGCGGACGCAACCCTTGGTCACCGGCCTCGAAAAGAAGGCCGAGCCGGGGCCGCGGCGCAAACGGCTGCCGGATGAGCGGGATGCCTACACCCACAAGTTTTCGGTCGCCGGGCACGAGGGATACATCACCGTCGGGATGTATGACGATCACACCCCCGGCGAAATTTTCATCACGATGGCCAAGGAGGGTTCGACCGTTTCCGGTTTGATGGACTCCTTTGCCACCGCCATTTCGCTCTCGCTCCAGTACGGCGTGCCTTTGAAAACGCTGGTGGACAAGTTCACGCATATGCGTTTCGAGCCGGCCGGCTTCACCAACAACCCGCAAATCCCGATGGCGCGCTCGATTATGGACTACATCTTCCGCTGGATGGGGAAAAAATTCCTGCCGGCCGAAGAACAGCCGGAGGGGCTGACCGTTACCACTGAGGAAAACGGGGAAACCAAAACCGCCGTGCCTCTTGTAGGGGCGGGTTCCCAACCCGCCCAGGGTGGGGTGGTTGCCGGGACTGGCGGGGCCGGCGAAAAACAGGCTGCCTTCCAGAATCAAATGGATGCGCCGCTTTGCTCCGACTGCGGAATGATTATGGTGCGCAACGGCGCCTGCTACAAATGTCTGAACTGCGGCGGGACTTCGGGTTGCAGCTAAGCTAATCAGGCAAGGGATGCCGGTGTTGGAAGTCGGGTGCAGCCCTCGGCTTCCAACACAGAAAAAGGAGAGGATTGAATGAGAAAAAATCTAACAATTGCTTCCCTTACGCTGTTTGCGCTCACTTTTCGGTTTGCGGTCGTTCGGGCGCAGGTTGACCCGCGCGATTCGGTTATACTGGAATCTAAATCAGTGGCTCCCTCCACCAATCCGCCGGATGGGGCTGCCTTAATGCGGGTCTGGATTACCAATAAAGATACCATTTCCGAATTCCAGCTCCCTTTGGAGGAAACCTCCCTTTCGGGAGGAGCGTACCTGACTCTCGCCTACCCGCGCACCTTCAGCGGCGTGGTAAACCCGCAAACCACAACTCTTCAAGCGTCTACCAGCATAACCAGCAACCAGTTTGACGGCATCTCTCCTGACCGGTTCAGGCTCATCGGCTCTTACAACTCCGGCGATTTGACGACGGCCGAACCGCCAAATTTGACCCGAAAGCTATTCTGGGAGATAAAATTTGACACCGTAAAGGTTTCCATTCCGCCCGCTTCGGGACAAGCCGGGTTTGATTCGGTAAGAAACAATCCTTCCGACCGGATAGAGTTCCGGGATTTGGCGGGAAACCGAATCCGCACAAATTTTGTCCCCGCGGTTTTCACCATAGCGACTTCGGGCGTGCGCGACATTAATCGGGGTGTTATTCCGAACCGCTATGCCCTTTCCCAAAATTATCCCAACCCGTTCAACGCCAACACGCAGATAACCTTTTCTTTGTCAAAAGCCGGCCCTACGACTCTGGATGTGTTTAACATTTTGGGGCAAAAGGTCAACACGCTGGTTGACGAGTATTTGAGTGCCGGTACAAAAATAGTAAGTTGGGACGGGCGGGATGATAGAGGAGTAGCGGTTCCCTCCGGAATTTACTTTTACCAACTGCAGTCCGCCGATTTCGTCGAGCGTAAGAAGATGGTGTTTTTGAAGTAGGGGAAGCTCCTGTAGTTGACCTTTTTTCGTAGGGGCACGGTGTGCCGTGCCCCCTATAAAAAAATCTCGCAATAATGGTAGCCTCGACTTCAGTCGAGGGAATTTGCCCGACACTAAAGTGTCGGCTACCTAAATCGGCTACCTAAAGAGGATAATGTGCGCCAGCGCCGAATACTAAAACACCTGGCCGGGCAGGTATTCGGGGCCACCTTATCAGGCATAAAAAAACGGGGCTGTTTCCAGTCCCGTTTTTTTGTCAAAGCCAATGTGTTTACTGAATCTCGCCGGAAGAGGCGATTTCGATTACGAAGCCGTTGGCGTCCTCGAAGCCATAATCGTGGCCGTTGCCTTTGTAATGATGCTTGGATTTGTACAGGTTGAAGCCTTTGTTGGATTTGGCGCCGAAGTAGGTGAGGTTCTGAATCACGGAAGTTTTGCCGGTGTTCTTGTCTTTCCAGGCGGCCAGCTCCACCATACCCTCGGTGCCGTCGCCGATTTTGGCCGTAGCCATATCCCCTTTGATCTCCCAGCTTATCGGCTTTTTGTCAACGAAGACCTGGTCGAATTTCAATGGGTAAATGTTGGGGACGATTTTGGTGATGGCGTCGATCTGCTCCTGGGTGGTGGCCGGGTCAAAGGTAAAAGCGGCCCAAAGCCCGGTGCCGTCGCCAAAATTGTCGCTCAAATCGCCGGAGACCCAAAATTTAACGCCAGCCAATTTGACATCCCCGTAGTGACCAGATTGGACGTTAAGGGCATTGTTGAACTGGCAGAAGTGCTTGTCCGGTGTGTCGTTGAAATAGCAGGGGCACATCAGCCGGCAGGAACAGGCCTCGATGATTTTGGCCGAGAAGCTCCAACCCGGTTTGCCGGCCGAAGCTTTACCTTTGCCGCTCATTTGCGCGACCGCCACCACTCCCGCCAGAAGCAAAATTCCGGCGGCGATTGCAACTAATTTTTTCATACTACCTCCTTAGGTTTACGGTTTCCTCTCTTCCGCCGTGAAAATAATTAAACCGGTTTCTTAAAGCAACAATTAAGTTTCAAAAGGATGCGGATTATTTCCAATTAGCTCTTGTTGTCCTAAGCGATTTTAATTAGATTCCCTTTTTCCAACGGCCGGAGGAGCCGGTCGGAAAACCCGTCTTTTTCAGAAAGTCGGGGTTTTGCTGTTTGTGTTGAAAAAAAATGACAAGGTCAGAAATAGCTTCGCCGGTATTTCTTAAAGAGGGGCAGTTAACCGAAAAACTGCTGGAGGCCTTTTGCCAAACCCGTCCGGCCCAAACCGCGCTCTCGCGCCTGCAGGCCGGCAAGGAAACTTTTCCTGTCGGCCTCTGCGGAGCGGCGCGCTCTTTTCTTTTGGCCGCTTGCTTTCAAAATCGCCCCGGACAAAAACTGGTTGTGGCTCCAAAAGAGGATATCGCCTTGGGCATACAGCAGGATTTGAATACCCTTTTGCCGCAAGCCGAAGTTTTCTACTTTCCCTCTTTAGGTATTGAGCCGTTTTATCCCCATCGCGTTTTGGAGGATATCTCCGGCCAGCGCATAGCCGTATTAAATCGGCTGGCGGAGAACCTGGATACAATCGTAATCACCGTTCCGGAAGCGCTCTTGGAACCGACTTTGCCCAAAAAGGTTCTGTTGGAAAACCGTCTGGAACTCTCTGCCGGAAACGAATTGCAGCCGGAAAATCTAATTGCCGTTTTGGAGAACTTGGGATATCGCCGGGTTCCAATGACCCAGGAGCCGGCCGACTACTCGGTTCGCGGCGGAATAATTGATGTTTATCCCCTGACCGCCGCAATGCCCTTGCGCATCGAATTTTTCGGCGACCGCATCGAGTCGCTGCGCCATTTCTCAATTTTAGACCAGCGTTCCAAAGAAACTATTGAGCGCTTCACCATCCTCCCCAAAAGGGAAGCCTTGCTTGATATTGAAAAGCTCGGTAAAAAGCTCAAAGAGCTTCCGGAAGAATTCGCCTCCCCATTTTTTGGGGAAAAAGAGCTTTCCAATCAGTATCCTGCGCTGGAATACTTGGCCCCCTTCTTTAATGCTCCATCCGGCAATTTGGGCGATTATTTGCCGCCGGAAACCACGCTGGCCGCCTGGTTGGAAGTCGAAGAGTTGGATACCAGAAAAAGCGCCTGGCTTAGCAAGGCAAAAGAGAACGAAGCCAACTGGTCGCAGGCGTTAGGAAGCTCAGGGCAAGAAATTCCGGTTCAGGCGGAGAAGTTCTGGGAAGAGTTGCGTTCTCAAGTGGGGATTGTCTTTCCAGCCACCGGTCTTTCCGGTCCCAATAGAATTATTTTTGCCACCGCTCCCTTGCCGGCTTTGGGGCGCAATATGTACATCTGGGGCAAAGAGGTTCACACTTTAAGCGAACGCCAAATCCGCTCTTTTCTTTTCTGCGAAACGGAGGAGGAAAAAAACCGCATCGCCTCCCTTTTGGAAGAGGAACGCATCGGCCTGGCCCCGCAGGTGGGGCTTTTCTCCGAAGGATTCATCTTTCCCGATGCCGGTTTCGCGCTGTTCACCGAGCATCAGCTGTTTGGCAGAAGGCTAAAGCCGCGGCTTAAACGCCGCGCCAAAGAAGGGATCGCCCTCGCTTCCTACACTTCTCTTTCTCCGGGGGATTTTGTGGTGCACGTCGACTACGGCGTCGCCCGCTTTGCCGGCCTGACCACGGTTACGGTTGAAGGGGAAAAAACCGACTGCCTGTTGTTGCATTACGCCGGCGGCGATAAGCTTTACGTACCGATTGAGCATTTCCGCCGGGTTCAAAAATATGCCGGCAAGGAAGGGGAGCCATCCTTGACCAAGCTGGGCACCCAGAGCTGGGAAAAAACCAAGGAAAAAGCCAAGAAAATTCTTGTCGATATGGCTCGCGAACTAGTGGCGCTCTACGCCGCCCGCAAGGCCAAACCGGGGCACGCCTTTTCCAGCGATTCCACTTGGATGCGCGAGCTGGAAGCGAGTTTCCCCTACGATGAAACCGTGGACCAGGAAGAAGCCATCAAAGGCGTCATGCGCGATATGGAATTTTCGGGACCGATGGACCGGCTGATTTTGGGAGATGTCGGTTTCGGCAAAACCGAAGTGGCGGTGCGCGCCTCCTTGAAAGCGGCCGCCGATGGTAAACAGGTGGCGGTTTTAGTGCCTACGACCATTTTGGCCCTGCAGCACTTTTTAACCTTCGGGGAACGGCTGTTGCCCTTCCCCGTAAAGTTGGAACTGCTCTCCCGCTTCCGTCCCGCCAAAGAGCAAAAACAGGTGGCGGAAGAGATTAGAAAAGGAAAAGTCGACATTGTCATCGGCACTCACCGGCTGTTGGCCAAAGATGTTGATTTCAAAGATATCGGTCTTTTAATCATCGACGAGGAACAACGTTTCGGTGTGAGCCACAAGGAAAGATTGAAGAAATTTAAAGAGACGATTGACGTATTAACCCTTTCAGCCACTCCGATTCCCCGAACCTTGCAACTTTCTTTGTCTGGGGCGCGGGATATGTCGGTCATTTCCACCCCCCCCAAAGGGCGCCTGCCGATTCAAACCGAGATATTGCCCTTTTCCGACGAAGCGGCGCGCGATGCCATTCTCTTTGAATTGGAGCGTGGTGGGCAGATTTATTTTGTTCATAACCGGGTGGAAACCATCGAAGGGATGAAAAACTACCTTTTGGATTTGATTCCCGGCTTGAAGTTGGGGGTGGCCCATGGCCAGCTTTCCGAAGTGGCTTTGGAAAAAGTGATGGTCGATTTTCTGGTGCGCAAATTCGACCTGCTTTTGGCAACCTCCATTATCGAATCCGGTCTGGATATTCCCTCGGTCAACACCTTAATTGTCAATCGCGCCGACCGTTTTGGCTTGGCCCAGCTCTACCAGCTCCGCGGCCGGGTCGGCCGCAGCTCGGAAAAAGCGTATGCCTATTTCTTTACACCCCCCTGGAGCTCGCTTACCGAAAATGCCAAAAAGCGCTTGAAAGCGATCGCCGAATTTACCGAGCTGGGCTCCGGCTTTTATCTGGCTATGCGCGACCTGGAAATCCGCGGCGCCGGCAATCTCTTGGGCCGCCAGCAGCACGGATTTATCGAAGAGGTTGGCTTCGACCTTTACTGCCAACTTCTGGATGAAGCCGTTTCCGAACTGCAGGGAAAAGCCCGCCAGATACGGCCGGAAGTGAAACTCTCTATGCCTTTGACCCCTTTTCTGCCGGACGATTACGTTACCGCCGCCTCCGACCGGATTGAAGTGTATAAGAAACTATCGGAAGTGAAGAACGAAAGGGAATTGGAAAACCTGCGCGAAGAGTTAGTCGACCGCTTTGGCCCCCTGCCCCCCAAGGCTGAAGAGCTTTTGGAAGTGGTCGAAGTAAAATTGGTGGCGGCGGAAAAGAAAATTTCTGAACTAAAGGCCGTGGCCGGCCGCCTGGAGGTGGTTTTCGCCCCCGATTTTCAGGCCACCCGCCGGGCCATAGAAGAGCTGCGCGGCCGCCTGCCGGACCAGATTGAATTTTCCTTTTCCCCCGGCTTTGCCCTGCGGGTGGAATCCTCCGCCCGCCACCCGGCCGAATTGCTGCAGGAAGCTAAAAAATTGGTTTCGATTTTATGATGAAAGGACAAAGATGAAAAAGTTTTTCCCCTATAGTTGCCAATTTATTTTTTGGTTAACCCTGTCTCTGGTTTTTGCCTGCAGTCGAAAAACTAAAGACCCGGTCGTGGCCAAAGTGGGAAGCGATGAGATTTTGCTTGGGACGGTGGCGGGGGCTTTTGCCGGCAACGAGCATTTTTTCAAATCCGAAGAAGAAGAGCTTTCCGAAAAAAGAAAACTTTTAGACCTTTTAATCGAGGAAAAACTTTTAATTCAGGAAGCCTTCCGTCAGAAGCTGGACCGGGACAGCGCCCTCAAAAACTACGAGGCGTTTCAGTCTTCTTTTTTTCTGGAGGATCAGCTTTACTATAGAGAGGTTCGCGACAAGGTTAAACTTTCCAAAGCCGATTTGGGGCGTTTGTACGCCCTTTTGAAAAAGGATCGTTGCTTGCAATGGATTCTTTTCCGCAAGGAGGACCTGGCGCGCAATGTTTGGGAGCGGCTGGAAAAGGGGCAGAATTTTGATTCGTTGGCGCGGAAATTTTCGCTGGACCGGGCAACGGCTCGACAGGGAGGAGAATTCGGCTGCTATGGCTGGGCCAAACGATTGCCGCGGCACTTTGAGTCAATAATTAAAATGCAGCCCGGCGAACGGCTGGGGCCCGTGGCTTTTCCGGAAGGCTGGGTGATTTTGCAGTGCTACGAGCTTCGTCCGGCCCAGGGATTGCCGGAACTGGAAGTTATAGGATCGGAATTGCGTAATTTGATTCAGGGCGAGCGCGAGCCAAAACGTTTGCTGGAATTTATAGACGAGGTTAAAAGAGAACTAAACTTTAAAATTGTTGATTCGACGGCTAAAATAGCCAACCGCAAACAGGATGAACTCTCTAAAATAGTAACCCCCGGGCAGCCGCTGAGGTATTCGGTCCGAATTCGAACGGAGGAGCTTGCCCCGGCCGAACGGGATATGCCCTTGTTGACCTACCAGGGGGGAGTTTTTACCCTGGGCCAGTATCTGGAGGCGATGCAGGGATGGCTACCCGCCCGCCGGCCGGTTTTGGACACCGCTCAAACAACCCGCGACCTTCTCTTTCAATTTGTAACCCAGGATGCCATCGTGAAATTGGCCAAAAAACGCGGCTTGGATAAAGACCCGGATTATCTGCGCGCTTTACGCCAGGCCGTAGAGGGACGGCTGGCTTTGGATGTCAAAAACAAAATTTTGTCCGCCATAACCATCGATTCTACTGCGGTAAAAAAATATTTTAGCGCGCATCCGGATGAATTTCTTCTGCCCCAGGCGTTCCATTTATACGAAATCAACCGGCCTGCAGAGGAGGAAATCCTGCAATTGAAATCCGGGGTTCACAGCAAGGCCGATTTTGTCGGGATAGCTAACCTGACCACCCGAACCCAGTTTAAGGCTTCGGGCGGCGATTTGGGGTGGGTGGAACAGTTTCAATTCCCCGAGCTCTTTGCCGCCGCCGCTAAAATGAAAATCGGGCAGATTGCCGGCCCCGTGAAGCTGGCGGACGGGTCCTTTTCTTTGATTTATCTGGACGGGAAAAGGCCGGCCCGGAAGCAATCGTTTGCAGAAGTCCAGCCGGCCTTGTTGCAAAGATTGGCGGCCGCCGCCCAAGATTCGGTTTTTAGCGCCTGGCTCGTTCAGCAGAAACAAAAAGTGAAAATTGAGGTGTTTTCCGACGTCCTTCAGAAAAGCCTGGACCACCAGCGCTATGTAAAGCTGAAAGAATTGGAATCACAAAAAACTCAAGGGAGAAGTTAGCACCGTGAGCAAATTTTATTTGGTTGTTTTTCTTTTTTCATTTTATCTGGTTGACTTTGCCTTGGGAGCGGATACGCTCTTGGTGGACAAGGTGATAGCGGTAGTGGGCAAGGAAGCGCTCACTCTTTCCGAATTGAACGTCCAAACCCAGATTTATCTGGCCCAGAGCGGTAAAACTCCTTCCGATTCGGCCGAATTGGCCGGTTTACAGAAGAATCTCTTAGAGCAAATGGTTACCGATCACCTCCTGCTTTTGCAGGCGGAGAAAGACTCCACCTTGAAAGTAACGCCGGAGGAAGTGAGCGCCGCTTCGGAAGAGCAGCTGGGCAGGGTGAAAAGCCAGTTTCCCAGTCCGGCCGCTTTTGCGGCACAACTGGCCCGCGAAGATTTGACGGAGCGCGAGCTGGTGAAACGCTACCGCGAAACCGTGAAAAGCGAACTTTTAAAACAGCGCCTGATAGCCGCACGCTTGTCCAAAGTCACGGTTTCGGACTTCGAGGTAAGAAAGTTTTATGCGGAATTCAAGGATTCCCTGCCGGAAGCCTCCCTTCGCCTGCATATTTTTCAAATTTTACTGCCCGTGGAACCGGCTGCCGGCACCCTCGATTCCCTGCGCCAAAAGGCGGAAAACGTTTTGGGTGAAATTAAAGCCGGTTTGGACTTTGGTGAGGCAGCCAGAAGGTATTCAGAGGATCCGTCGGCCGAGCGGGGTGGGGATATAGGCGCTTACGGCAGGGGAGAACTGGTTCCCGAATTTGAACGGGCCGCCTTTGCCGCCAAACCGGGGGAGTTAATCGGGCCGGTCAAGACGGTCTTTGGTTTTCATTTGATTAAAGTTTTGGAAAATGACGGGCGCAAAATCCACCCCCTGCACATCCTCTTCGCCCTGCATCCTTCCGCCGCCGACAGCCAGCGGGTGGCCCGCTTGGCCGATTCGCTCGTTTCCGCCCTGCGGGCCGGAGCGGCCCTTTCCGAATTGGCGAAAAAGTTTTCGGCGGATGAAGAGTCGAAAAAAAATGGCGGCGATTTGGGCTGGTTCGAATTGGAGCAACTTAACCCCCTTTTAAAACCCTCGATTGACAGCCTGAAAACCGGCGAGTTCCGCGGGCCTCTGGGAACGCCTTTGGGTTATCACATTGTTTATCTTGCGGACGAGAAAGCTCTCCACACCTTAACTCTTGAAGAGGACTGGGACCGTCTCAAAGATATGGCGCGCCGAATGAAAACCGAAAAACTGGTGGCCGATTGGGTGGCAGAGCTGAAAAAGAAAATCTACGTGGATGTCCGCTATTAATCGGTAGCCCCTTTTTTCAAATTGTTATTGGAAACGGCGTGCCGGACAGAGCCGTGAGGGCGGGTTAAGAGCCCGCGCTTTTTGTTTTGGGGTTGGTTAGACCCCCTGACCCGACTTTTGAAAGTCGGGTCAGGGGGGTAGCTTGCCCTCGCGAAAAACAACCTCCCCCTTTAATTAACTCTGCTTAATAATGAGAGGGTTAGGTGAGGTTTACGAGCAAGGAAAGGGCGTTCCCAAAAACACTTTGTTCAACTCCAGCACCACATCCGCCGAAGTGAGGGTTCCGTTGCAGTTGACATCGGCCAAGGTTAATGGGCAGTCGCCCAATCCTAAAAACACGCAATTAAGTTCCAGCACTACATCGGCAGAGGTTAAGAGAGCGTCCCGGTTCAAATCCCCCTTAAGGGTGGAGATGCCGGACAAATTCCTCAATATTGAAACGCTGTTGCTACCATCATTGGCCGTCGCCAAATCCTTGTCTCCATCCCCGTCTAAATCGGCGGCAAAAACGGAGGAAGGGTTGCTTCCTGTCCCATAGTCAACTTTGGCGGCAAAAGTCCCAACGCCATCGTTCTTTAAGACCGAAACGGTGCTGCCAGTAGAATTTGCCGTCACCAAATCCGGCTTCCCATCCCCGTCTAAATCGGCGGCAAAAACAGAGAGAGGAGAGCCTCCGGCCGCGTAGTCAACCGGGGCGGCAAAAGTCCCAACGCCCTCGTTCTTTAAGACCGAAACGGTGCTGGTACCATAATTGGCCGTCGCCAAATCTGGCTTTCCATCCCCGTCTAAATCGACGGCAAAAACAGAGTAAGGCCCACTTCCGGTCGCGTAGTCCACGGCGGCAAAAGTCCCATCCCCGTTGTTTTTCAGGACCGAAACGGTGTTGCTATTAACATTGGTCACCGCCAAATCCGGCTTCCCATCCCCGTCTAAATCGGCGGCAAAAACAGAGGCAGGCCAGGTACCGGCCGGGTAGTCCACCTTGGCGGCAAAAGTTCCATCCCCGTTGTTTTTTAAGATCGAAACGGTGTTGCTGCCAGCATTGGCCACCGCCAAATCCAGCTTCCCATCCCCGTCCAAATCAGCAGCAAAAACAGAGAGAGGAATGTCCCCTACCCCGTAGTCAACTTTGGCCGAAAAAGTCCCAACGCCCTCGTTCTTTAAGACCGAAACGGTGTTGCTGCCAGCATTGGCCACCGCCAAATCCGGCTTCCCATCCCCGTCCAAATCGGCGGCAAAAACAGAGAGAGGAGAGCCTCCGGCCGCGTAGTCAACCGGGGCGGCAAAAGTCCCAGCGCCCTCATTCTTTAAGACCGAAACGGTGCTGTCAGCATCATTGACCGTCGCCAAATCCAGCTTTCCATCTCCGTCTAAATCGGCCACAAAAACAGAGTAGGGCCCGCTTCCCGTCGCGTAGTCCACGGCGGCAAAAGTCCCATCCCCGTTGTTTTTTAAGACCGAAACAGTGTTGCTATTAACATTGGCCACCGCCAAATCCGGCTTCCCATCCCCGTCTAAATCGGCGGCAAAAACAGAGGAAGAAGTTCTTCCAGTCCCATAGTCAACTTTGGCGGCAAAAGTCCCAACGCCCTCGTTCTTTAAGACCGAAACGGTGTTGCTGCCAGCATTGGCCACCGCCAAATCCGGCTTCCCATCCCCGTCCAAATCGGC
>CAZSIT010000040.1:0-17488 GCA_964607165.1 uncultured Ignavibacteria bacterium | reverse complement strand
GATTGGATGTCAAAAATAAGCCACACACCTGTTCAGATTTAGGTGGGTCAGTACACGTATAGGACCAAACCTACCCAGCTTTTCCTCTTCATTGTAGGGGAGGGGATAAGCAAGGGCTTAAAAACGCCGCGCGAACGCGCCGCTTGCCTGCGCGTCAATGGCAGACCAGAGAAATGGGCAAGCTGAAAGAACAAAGAGCAGGTCATACGACCCGTATGGGCCCAGACCTTGCTCCTAAATTAAACGATGATTCAATCCCGCACACACACGACCTCGAAAAAGAAACAAAAGAAGGCAAGGGTAGGGGCAGGCCTTGCCCGCGGTGAGCGTAGTCGAATCCGTGTCTGCCCTTCCTTTCCTTCTTGTATGGGCGATTCGTGAATCGCCCATGATGGATTTCGCGATTTATCGGTTCTGCAGAACTGCGTCTATCGCTTGGATTAGCCGCTCGACGTTTTCTTTTGAATGCTGGGGGAAATTGGCGATGCGGATTTGGGTTTCGTTGTAAGCGCCATAGCCCGCGCCGATGGCGATATTATGCGGTTTTAATGCTTCCTGCACCTGTTTTGGATTATGATTTTCCGGCAGGAGGATGGGGATGACGGTGAAGGAGCGGTCGGCAAGGTTTTTGACAAAAAATTTTAAAACCGGGTGATTGCCGAGCCAGCCGAAAAGCATTTTGGTTTTTTCATAGGTTTCCTTTTCCACGGTTTCAATCCCCACTTTAGCCAACCGCCTAAACCTTTTGCCCAACAGATAGATAGCGAGCATATTTGGCGTGGCCGGAGTCTGGTTTTTCCGGCCAAATTCCTCCAGCAACAAAAGGGAATGATGCGAGCCGATGTCTTTTCCCTGCGCCGCCAGCACGCGCGCTTTGGCCAGAGCCCTTTTGGAAACAATCAAAACTCCCAGACCGGCCGGAAGACCGCAGGCTTTTTGAACGGAGAAAAACCAGAAGTCGGCGGCATCGAAGGGGACCCGCTCGGTCGCCGCCGAAGAAACAATATCAACAACGACAAGTTTTTCGGGATAAGTGTGCTGAATTTTTTGGATGAAATCATACGGCAGGCGGATGCCGGTGGAGGTTTCGTTCTGGGTTAAACAAACGAGCGTGCACTCGGCGGGAATGTAGGTCTGGTCGGATGCGAAACCACCGCCCTCTTCGGCCGTCAAATGCAGCGGGTTTTTCTTTACGAGCTGGGCGGAGACAAAAAATTTTTGGGCAAAGGCGCCGTTGATAAAGTGAAAACTGCGATTCCCGCAGCAATTGCGCAACGCTATCTCCATGGCTTCGGTTGCGGAAGAAACAAAGTAAATATGATAGCCCTCCGGGATGGAAAAATAGGCGCGCAGGTTGTCTTTGGCCTTCTTGACTATTTCTCCAAATTTTTCGGAGCGGTGGGATAAAGATAGGATATGCTCGTCTAAAGCTTGCTGGATATCCTCTTCGATTTGCGGGTATAGCTGGGAAGGGCCGGGATTAAAGGAGATGAATTTGTCGGCGGCGCTCACTTAGAATAAAACACGGACTTTGAGGGTGGCGCGGACTTTTTGCAGTTCGGAAAACGTTTCCGGCGAGACTTTGCGGTTGACGTCGGTCACCAGATACCCCAGTTCGTGGGTGGTGCGCAAATATTCCCCTTCGATGTTGTATTTGTGGCGCGCCAGAATTTCGCTGACCTGCCGGATTACGCCGGGGACGTTTTTGTGAATGTGAATGATGCGATGGTTTTTGTTTAAAACCGGCAGTTCGACTTCCGGGAAATTGACGCTGCCGGTGGTGGTGCCAAATTCCAAAAAGCGAATCAGACGTGCCGACGTCTTCTGGGCGATGTCGGCCTGCGCCTCCACTGTGCTGCCGGCGATGTGCGGGGTTAAAATTACATTGGGCAAACCCTGCAAAAGACATTTGAAGCGCTCGCTGGAACTGGCCGGTTCGTTGGGATAGACGTCCAGGGCGGCGCCTTGCATATGGCCGTCATTTAGCGCTTGGCAAAGGTCTTCAAGAACGACCACCGTGCCGCGGCTGGTGTTAATCAAATAGCTCCCTTTTTTCATCTGTGACAGTTCTTTGGCGCCAAGCATATTGCGGGTGGCCTTTGTATCCGGAACGTGGAGCGTCACAATGTCGGCCCGTCTCAAAAGCTCGGCTAATGAGTGAACGGGTCGGGCGTTTCCCAAGGCCAGCTTGTCGGCAATGTCGTAAAAAATGACGTTCATCCCCAAGGCCTCGGCAATCACCGAAACCTGTGAGCCGATGTGCCCGTAGCCAACGATGCCCAATGTTTTCCCGCGCACTTCAAAACTGGCCTGGTCGCTTTTGCTCCAGGTTCCCTGGTGGGCGGCGTTACTCTTCTCAAAAGTCCGGCGCAAAAGCATAATGATTTCGCCTATCACCAGTTCGGTGACGCTTCTGGTGTTGGAATAGGGCGCGTTAAAGACGGCGATTCCCCTTCGGGTGCACTCGGCCAGGTCCACCTGGTCGGTGCCGATGCAAAAGCAGCCGACGGCCAATAAGTTGGGGGCTTTTTTCAGCACTTTTCCGGTCAGGCGCGTTTTGGAGCGGATACCCAAAAGGTGCAGCGGAACGACTGCTTTGGCCAGCTCGGCTTCGGAGATGGATTTTGGCTCTTCGGAAACGGCGTAGCTTTGCTGCTGGAACTGTTCTTTGGCGTGGGGATGGGTTTTTTCCAAAAGCAGGACACAAACCCTCTCCAAGGCCTTTTTTTCAGTCATGGATTGGCAAACTTAAAAGGAAAGAGAAAATAGTCAACACTAAGATAATCCCCTTTTGGTAGCCTCCTTGATGGCAGCCTCCTTTTGGTAGCCTCGACTTTAGTCGAGGGTTTTCCGGCACTAAAGTGCCGGCTACCGGCGGGGTGCAATTTGAGAGGGACGCAGCTCGACTATGTTCAGGGCGGGCACGGTTCGACTTTCCTCGACTACGCTCGTTTACGCTGCGCTCAACGCAAGCGGAACAAGCCGCTCACCGCAGGCAGGAGCCTGCCCCTACAATGGGAAATGAAAAAAAGGGGCTTTAATTTTGGCGCGAGGTTGCGTATTATAGTTGGGGAGTGGAGATATAAAGGGAGAGAGCCGACACTGTAAAAAGATGAAACCGATTCTTAGACTTCTTGTCATCCTGCTTTTGTTCTCGAGCGCAAGGGCGCAATTCTACTTTGGCCAGAACAAGGTGCAATACACCCATTTTGCCTGGCAGGTTTTGACCAGCGAGCATTACAAGATTTACTACTACGACGAAGAGGTGGAAATTGCCGAGGTCGCCGCAAAGCTGGCGGAGGAAACCTATCGGGAATATTCCAATACTTTCAATCTGGCCATTGACCATTCGATTCCGCTGATTTTGTACAGCTCCCCCAATTACTTTGAGCAGACCAACGTGGTTCCCGATATGATTGATGAAGGAACCGGGGGGTTCACCGAGTTTTTCAAAGGGCGGGTGGTGATGCCCTATACCGGCTCGTACACCGAATTCAAAAAAGTGCTGCGCCACGAGTTGATACACGTTTTCACGCTGGAAAAAATCAGCGCGGTTATGCGGGCGCACAAAAGAACGCGGGGGCCATTTTCTCCGTTATGGTTTACCGAAGGGATTGCCGAGGCCTGGAGCCGGGGGGAGGACGACCAAGCGCGGATGGTGATGGTGGATTTGGTGGTGAACAACATTTTGGTTTCGGTTCCCAATCTGTACCAGATTTCGGGAAGTTTTATGATGTACAAGGAAGGGGAATCGTTTGTCCGCTTCCTGTCGGAAAAATATGGATACGACCGGCTTCTGGAGGTTTTTGAAAACTGGTGGCGGGGAGAAAGTTTTGAGGAACTGGTCTATTTAGTCTATCAAAAAGACTTAAAGAAGTTAGGCGAAGAATGGGAGTTTGCGTTAAAGCAGCGGTTTTATCCGCAAGTTAAGGAACGGGAATTTCCGGACCGAAGCTCGGTTTTGCTTTCTTCCGGGGGGCTTTCGGTTGAGCCGACGCCGGTGCATTTGACCGAAGGGGAAAACCGGGGGGACTGGGTGGTTTATAAAGCCAATCGGCTGGGATATTCGGGGCTGTATATGGTTCCGATGAACGGGGGAAGAAATAAAAAACCGGTTACCCTGGTCAAGGGGGAACGCTCGCGCACGTTTGAATCCCTGCATCTTTTCCGCTCCGGGATTTCGGCCAATTCCAATGGCGAGGTCGCCTTTGTCTCAAAGAACAACGAAAAAGACCGGTTGTATATCTACAGCGTGCCGAAACGCAAGTTGATCGAAGAATACGATTTTCCGAATCTTATCGGTATTTCCTCGCCGGCCTGGTCGCCGGATGGGACGAAGCTTTGTTTTGAGGGGATCGAGAAATCTGGTTTTTCGGACCTATACACAGTCGAAAGGGAAACTCGAAATCTGGTACGGCTGACTTCGGACATTTATGAAGACCGGGATCCGACTTTCGCGGCGGACGGGAACTCGATTCTTTTTGCTTCCGACCGGGGGCAATTTGGCCTTGAAGGATATACCAATCTGTATCGGATGAATCTGGCCGACCGACAGATTACGGCGTTAACGCACGGGCCGCAGAAAGATGTCTATCCTTCGGTTGCGCCGGATGGGAAGTCGATTCTTTACGCCTCCAACCGGGGGGAGGGAACGGATATTTACGTTTTGGACGGAGAGTTGCGGCCGCACCGGATAAGCAAACTTTTAACCGGCGTGACCCATCCAAAATTTTCGGCTGACGGAAAAAAGATTGTTTTTTCCGGCTTTAAGAATTTCAACTTCCAAATTTATGCTTTGAATTATCCGGGATTGGATTCTTTTCCTGCGCAGCCCGTTTCCACCCCGGCGCTTCTGGCCTGGTCGCCGGAAAAGTTGGAAGGGGAGAAATCCAAGGGCAAGGTGCAATACAAAAATGATTTTTCGTTCGACCTGGCCCAGTCGGCGGTGGCCTACGATGCCGTCTATGGCCCCATCGGCGGACTGCAAACCGCCTTGACCGACGTTCTGGGAAACAAGCAGTATTACTTTTTTTTGAGCAATACAGCCCGCAGCCGGAATTCGATTTTATCCAGTTTTAACGTGGGAGTTACCTATATCAATAAAACGCATCGCATCAACTACGGTGCCGGAGCGTATCATTTTTACGACGAGTATTTGGATGACATTTACGGGCTTTTTGACGAGCGACAAGCGGGAGGAGCAGTTTTTGCCAGCTATCCCTTCTCTAAATTTCAGCGGCTGGAGGCGACCGGATTTTTGCGGTATTCGAGACGAAATTATACGTTGCTTGGCAGCCGGCGGGACGCCACGCTTTTTACCGGGTCGCTTGCCTGGATAAAGGACAACTCCATCTGGGAGCTTTCCGGGCCGATAGACGGACATCGCTATAATTTCACTGTGAGTCTGTCTTCCGACATCAAGAATCTAAATCTATTTTACCGCTCGGCTTCGGGAGATTTAAGAAAATATTTCAGATTGGGACGCGCTTCCGCCTTTGCCGTGCGGCTGGCCGGTTTTTCTTCCTCCGGGGAAGAGCCGCAGCGAGTTTATTTGGGAGGAAGCTGGTCTTTGCGCGGCTATTCACGCCGGGCTTTTTATGGGCGGCATATGATAATTGCCTCCAACGAGCTGCGCTTTCCTTTAATCAACCGGCTGGTGGTTGGGTTACCGTTTGGCAACATTGGGATGGAAGGGATTCGAGGAGCGCTCTTTTTTGACGCCGGAAATTCTTGGAATGAAGATTTTGGCCGTATGAAGGGGGCTTTGGGGGTCGGCGCCCGCATTAGTTTGGGTTATTTAGCGGTTCTGCGTTTTGACTGGGCACGGCGCACTGATTTCAAAAAAATCGAGCCAAAGACCCGCTTTGATTTCTTCTTTGGGTGGAATTTTTGAGACATAAATAAAAGGGCAGACACATCGGTCTGCCCCTACGTTTACGTTTTTCACATTTTGTATACCGGGACGTAGGGGTGAACCTTCAGGTTCACCCAGGGCGAATCTAAAGATTCGCCCCTACGTGTTCCCCCCCTTCCCGCTTCGGGAAGGGGGAGCAAGGGGGTTAGGTTTCCTCCCTTAATCGGCGGTTTCCGTAAACCTCATCCAGTTGGTTCCGTTGTAAACCCGCAAACCGGGCGTATTATCGGTCTGATATATCATCATCCCGGAAACGGGAGAGGTGATGGCATTTCTTTGGGTTTTCGTCATCCGAGGCAGCACAAGCCCCTTGGTAGTGGATGCCAACTCCAAAAGATTGGAAGCTCCGGGGCTGGCCGTCCCGATACCGACGTTGCCTTCAACCAAAAGACCATTGGCCGGTGCAGCATTCGCCCCAGAGTAAGTTGTGCCTATGACGGCCCCACCTTCGACGTCTAATTTGTTTGCGGGTGTCGTTGTCCCGATGCCGACGTTGCCGGTGGCGTCACTAATAAACATTCGCGCGGTCCCGGCGGGCGCCTGCAGCGTCAGCGGACTGTTGCTGGAAAGATTGCTGGAGAAGACCGTGTCGTTGGTGCCGACCTTGATACTTCCGGCCACTTCCAGCTTTTTGGTCGGGCTTGCCGTCCCGATGCCAACATTTGCGGCGCGGATTAAGAATTGGTTGGGGGCAGTTGAAGCAAAACTTGGTCCAGATTTGTCGGCCCAGACAAAAGCACCGTCTTCCTTTGCCCGTGCCCGTTGTCCGGCAGCGAAAGAGTTCCTGCCAGAAGCGACACAATTTTCTCCCACAGCGAAAGAGTAGTCACCCGATGCCGTGTCTGCATACCCGCCTGGAACAGTGGCAAAGGGACCACTGGCCGTATTTTTCTCTCCGCCGCCGACTGTAGCACCTTGATTGCTGGCGGTATTGATGTTGCCGCCGCCGACTGAGGCACCTCCATTACCGCCGCCTCCATCGCTGGCAGTGTTGCTGTAACCGCCGCTGACCGTGGCATATAGACCACTGGCAGAGTTGTTTCCACCGCCGCTGACCGTGGTATTTGCACCGCTGGCAGTGTTGCTATTGCCGCCGCCGACCGTGACGTATCCACCGCCGTAGAACGGGGGGCCTCCACCGCTGGCAGTGTTGTTTTGGCCGCCGCTGACCGTTGCACCGTAACCGATAGCCGAGTTGGAGTCGGAGGGTAATGGCCCGCCACCGCCACCTACGACAGAATAGTCCCCACCTGCGCGGTTATTGCTTCCAGCAACAAAGGCGTGAGTACCCGTGTTGAGGTTCCCGGTGCCAAAATTCCCCTTCCCCATAGTAATGGGAGGGTCGCCGGTATTGGTGACCGCCCCATTCATTGTTCCACCCGCAAGCGGAAGGAACGTACCGCTCCCAGCCTCGTCATTGGCCGCCGACCAGGCAGCTCCATTCCATTTCATTATGTGGCCGCTTGAGGCGCCATTTTGCCCGATATCTATAAATTGTATGCTCCCATCTTTTATGTTGGCAGAATTTATCGAGTCCGGAACCACACTGTAAGCTACATCGGCCGTGTCGGAGCGCTTGGCACGGTCGGCGTGTTTGGACGAGTCAGATCGTGCGGCATGCTTGGATGAATCGGCCTTAGCCGCCTGCAAGGCCTTCATTGCGAAAGGTATGGAGCTAATTTCGGTCCTGGGAGTCATTTCCGGGTCGTTTCCAACCTTTATCCCGAGATATAGGGCATCATTATTATCAAACAGGCCTGCCGGGAAGGACGTAACGCTGCCCAACTTCACGTTGTAGTTGCCGTTCTTAACATCGACCGTTTGGGTTTCGCTCCATAGAGATGTTACGGTTGTAGGGTCAACGTAGATGGAGAAGACCATTTGCAGGCTTGGGTTGGTAACGAGATTACCCGAGCCATCCGAGAGCGACCCCTGGAAATTGATGAATTTCGGTACCGCCCAGGCCGCGGCGCTCAAAACCGATACGATTACAAAACCGATGAACAATTTGAAGCGGTGCATATACTTTTTCCTTTTAGTGTAAGGTTGAACAGTTTGCGCTATCCCCCCGAAGCTGGTTAGCCGTGATTGAAACCTTCGTTGCCTGAAGACATTCTGGCGCATAGGACCTCCCGGTTTTGAACCCTCTTTAAATTACTGCCTGTCGGGGGAAGATTACGCTACGGGAGGCGATCTGTCAAGGGGGGAAGGGGATTGACGATTGGTTCAACCAGCCCTTCCGCCCAGATTCCTTGCTTGTCTGTGGCAGATTGAAGTAAAAAGGTTATATTCGTTCTTTGTTGAAAATGAAGAAAGGAGATTAAAATGGGATTGAAGCATAAGGGCAGCGGCTTGCGAAGTTTGGCGGTTCTGGTTATTCTCGGAGTTTTTGGGAGTTTTCAAAAGATGAATGCCGAAACAGTAAAGCCGCCGGCGGCAAAGATTATTCCGAAAACGGACACCATCAACGGTTACGTCCGCGTGGATAATTATTTCTGGTTACGTAACCGCGACAATCCGGAAGTGATTTCCTACCTCGAATCAGAGAATAAATACACTGCGGCGGTGATGAAGCACACCGAGTCTTTGCAGGCGAAGCTCTATAAAGAAATGCTGGGGCGGATCAAGGAAACCGATTTATCGGTGCCAGAGAAAATCGACGATTATTTCTATTACACGCGCACGGAGGAGGGGAAACAGTATTCCATCTACTGCCGGAAGAAGGGGAGCATGGACGCTTCCGAAGAAATTCTTTTGGACGCCAACGTCCTTGGAGCCGGAAAGCCATACTTTCGGATTGGGGCTTACAAGCCAAGCCCGAATCACCAGCTTGTAGCTTACTCCACGGATACGTTGGGCTCGGAGACTTACACCATTCAGGTCAAGGATTTGGCCACGGGACAGCTTTTGAAAGACGAGGTCCCGAATACGGCGACCTCTTTGGAATGGGTCAACGACAACCGGACGCTTTTCTACACGACTTTGGATGAAGCCAAAAGGCCTTTTAAGCTTTTCCGGCATACGCTGGGAAGTGACGCACAGAACGACCCTTTGATTTATCACGAAAAAGATGAGGCGTATTTCCTGGAACTTTCCAAGACCAAGAGCAAAGAGTATTTGCTGATGAACTTGGGCAGCAACACGACCTCCGAGGTATGGTATTTGAAAGCGGACGGCCCATCGGGCGAATTCCAGGTCATTCATCCCCGCCAGCATGAAATGGAATATTCAGTGGAGCACTGGGGAAATAAGTTTTACATCGTCACCAACGACAACGCCAAAAATTTTAAGCTGGTGGAAGCGCCGCTCGCCAATCCGTCCAGGGCCAATTGGAAGGATGTTCTCCCGCATCGCCTTGAAGTAAAAGTTGACGGGGTGGGCGCCTTCAAAAATAATTTAGTGGTTTACGAACGGGAATCGGGACTAAAAAGAATACGGGTTACGAATCAGACCACCGGCCTGACCCATTACGTCGAATTCCCGGAACCGGTTTACAACGTCAATCCGGCGGCAAATCCGGATTTTAACACCAATATTTTGCGTTTCAATTACACCTCGCTGGTTACTCCCAACTCGGTTTATGATTACAATATGGATACCAAAGAGCGGGAGCTGAAAAAGCAGACCGAAGTTTTGGGCGGCTATGACCCCAAGCAGTATCAGTCGGAACGGATTTTTGCCAGCGCTTCCGACGGGGTTAAAATTCCGATTTCGCTGGTCTATAAAAAAGGGATGACCCGAAACGGAAAAAATCCTTTGTATCTGTACGGCTACGGTTCTTACGGCATAAGCTCCGACCCGAATTTTAACTCCAACCGCTTGAGCCTTTTGGACCGCGGGTTCATTTTCGCCATCGCCCATATCCGCGGCGGCGGAGAAATGGGGAGGCCCTGGTATGAAGACGGCAAACTGCTGCACAAGAGAAACACTTTCACGGACTTTGTCGCCTGCGCCCTTTATTTAATCAAGGAAAAGTATACTTCCAAAGAAGAATTGGCGATTAACGGCGGGAGCGCCGGCGGGCTTTTGATGGGGGCGGTGACCAATTTGCGGCCGGATTTATTCAAGGCGGTGGTGGCGAAAGTTCCTTTTGTGGACGTTATGAACACGATGCTGGACCCGACCATACCCTTGACCGTCACCGAATACGAAGAATGGGGCAATCCGAATAAGAAAGAGTATTACGATTATATGATGACCTATTCGCCGTATGATAACGTTACCCAAAAAGCGTATCCCAACCTGTTAATCACCGGCGGATTGAACGACCCCAGAGTGGCGTATTGGGAGCCCTCCAAATGGACGGCCAAACTGCGGACGATGAAAAAAGACAAGCATTTGCTTTTACTCAAGATGAATATGGGGGCGGGGCATGGAGGCGCTTCCGGACGGTATGATTTTCTCAAAGAAATTGCGTTTGAATATGCTTTTGTTTTGGATAGATTGGCGATAAAGAACTGAAGCGTGTTTTTTAACAATCGTAGCCGGTGGCTGTTTTCTTTTTTTATGGTCGCCGGTTTTCTTTTTGGCTGCTCTAATCGGGTACTGCTTGACCCGGCTTTACTTTCGAAACCGGCTGAGAACAACTTACCCGCCGATTTAACCAAAGAGCCAAGATTTCTATGGAGTTTTGACGCTCCAGGGGAAGCCGCCGTCGGGCCGGTAGTTTTTGGAGAAGTAGTCGCAATGCCCGCTAAAAGCCGTTCGGTATGGTTTGTGAACAAACAATCAGGAAAAAAATTGGGGGTTTATGATATTTCGGGAGTGCCTGCAGGTGTAGCTTTCGACGGACGGGAAAATCTTATCGTTGCCGAGAAATCCGGGAATGGCAAGGTCTTTTCCTATTCCCTTGTGGATGGGGCAGTCAACTGGCGGTTTGACATAAATGGAGCGGGAGAAACACCAATATTCAAAAGAGGGGGAGATGACCCGGTCGGAACCGTTATGGCAACCGATTCACGCGGGTGGGTGTATGCCCTGCGGGCGGATGATGGAAAACAGCTTTGGAAACTGGGGCTGGCCCCTTTTTCCTGCCCGCCGGTGTGGGCCGATTCGATATTGTGGCTGGCTGATTTTGAAGGGAATTTAAACGCAGTGACCGATGGAAAAGTCGTTAAAACTTTCAAGTTTACACAAACCGCACTGGCGTTGGAGGCGGTCGGAGAGGATTTGGTCATTGGAGGAGGGGATTCGTCCGTTACGGTTATTTCCGCGGTGGATGGAAAAACAAAATGGAAGATTGCGACAGATGGAAAGGTGCGCGCACTTGGCGTTTACGATTCTGTGGTCTATTATGCCTCCGCAATCGGAATGGTTGGTGCCTGCCGGCTGAAAAGCGGTCAGAAAATTTGGGAACGAAAGTTGGATGTATTGGTTAGCGAACCTCTTTTTGTAAATTCTTCGCTGACTCTCGTTGGTTCGGCAGAGGGCCGGTTGTTTGCGCTTTCGACCGACAAAGGAGAAATTCTCTGGGAGCGGAAACTGGCAGGGGCTTTGGTAGGAAAACCGATTTTGGAGGGGGATACGCTTTTCTTGGCCACAGCCGGCGGACGGATTTTTGCTTTTAGGTTTTAATTACCGTATCTGTTCGGGAGCAGAGCTCCCTCATAACTACAGAGCCTAAGAATAAAAAGATAGCTGTCAGATTAGCTGTTTTTCCTGCAAGTTCTACACTTGACTGCCGTTTTGGCTGGCAGAGACGATTGACCAAAAACTTTAATCAATCGATTTAACAGATTGACATGCAACAAAGTATCCGGTTTTACAATATTTGGCACAGGGGTTGATTAGTTAATTTGGCGTGGACGATAGGACAAACAAAAAGAAGGAGGTATAAAATGACGAGATTGATGGTGCGGACAAACCCCCTATTTGAGGTTGGGACTGAATTTTCGCGTGAAATGGAGCGCTGGATGGATGGTCTCTCGCGCGGATTGGTTCGGTTTACCGATGAGTGGTCGCCGACGGTCGATATTTCCGAGACCAAGGATGAGGTCATCGTTAAGGCCGAGGTTCCGGGGATGACCAAGGAAGACATCTCTGTTTTCCTGCAGGATAACGTTCTGACCCTGCGCGGTGAGAAAAAGCAGGAGAAAGAAGAGAAGGACAAGACTTTCCATAGGGTTGAGCGGAGCTATGGTTCCTTTGTCCGTTCCTTCACCCTGCCGACCTTGGTGCAGGCAGACAAGGTGAAAGCCGCTTATAAAGTCGGCGTTTTACAGATAACCCTGCCAAAGGCGGAAGAGGTTAAGCCGAAAGAGATTTTGGTTTCGGTGAACTAAAGGTGAAATGTGTCGGGAGCGGAGCTCCCTCACAACGACCATTTTCCTGCCTCCGGCCGCTTTCGGTTGGGGGCAGGGAATTCCTTTAGGTAGAGGACGAGAAAGAAGTATATTGAGCAGTCGAAACGTAGCGGAAACCCTGGCCGAATCCGAGTCTCGGCTCGGGCAGGCCTCTATGTTTCCAAGATGGAAGTCTAAAGACTTCCGCTACGGAGAGAGGAGAAAGAGTGAATAAGAAATGGATTCAAGGGATAATTGGAATGTTAGGAATATCTTCGATTCTTGAAATATTACACATGGGAAATCTTGAAGAAGAAAGGGCTACGAAAAAACTCTCTAACAATTCGCATTCTGAAGAATTCTTACCTCTGTATCCGAGAGAAGTCATTTTTGAAGAGAAGGCTGAGGAAAGACCTTCTGCTTTATTTCCGTTCAGGAAACGATCGACTTGGCCTTACCATTGGTCAAGCGAACGATATATGTTCGGCCAACGCCGTCGTAGTTTATTAATAAAATCTTGATAACCATGTTATATCAAATGAAAAAGGAGATGTGAGAAAATGGGTAAAGTTATAGGAATAGATTTGGGGACGACCAATTCCTGCGTGGCGGTGATGGAGGGGGGAAAGCCGACGGTTATTGCCAATTCGGAAGGAGGGAGAACCACCCCTTCGGCTGTGGCTTTCGTCAAAGGCGGAGAAAAATTGGTTGGCCAATTAGCCAAACGGCAGGCGATTACCAATCCGTTTAATACGATTTTTTCGATTAAGCGGTTTATGGGACGGAAATACTCGGAAGTTATCGAAGAGTCCAAAAATTTTCCATACAAAGTTGTAGAAGGGCCGAACGGCGATGCGCGGGTTGAAATCGAAGGCAAGCAGTATTCACCGCCGGAGATTTCGGCTATGATTTTGGGTAAGATGAAAAAGACGGCGGAAGATTATCTGGGTGACCCGGTGACCGAGGCAGTTATCACCGTTCCGGCTTACTTCAACGACAGTCAGCGGCAAGCCACTAAAGATGCCGGAAGAATCGCCGGTTTGGATGTCAAGCGCATTGTCAACGAGCCGACGGCGGCTTCGCTGGCTTATGGCTTGGACAAAAAGAAGGATGAGAAAATAGCTGTTTACGATTTGGGTGGTGGCACTTTTGATATTTCCATCTTGGAATTGGGCGATGGCGTTTTTGACGTCCGTTCCACCAACGGGGATACGCATCTGGGCGGGGACGATTTCGACAAGCGGGTTATGGACTGGCTGATTGCCGAATTCAAAAAAGACCAAGGCATCGACCTCGCCAAAGACCCGATGGCTTTGCAGCGCTTGAAGGAAGCGGCGGAGAAGGCGAAAATTGAGCTTTCTTCCACGATGGAAACCTCCATCAACCTGCCTTTTATCACGGCCGATGCATCCGGGCCGAAGCATTTGAATTTTACTTTGACGCGGGCCAAGTTAGAGCAATTGGTGGATGATTTGATTCAGCGCTCGATTGAGCCTTGCAAGAAAGCTTTGGCCGATGCCAAGCTTTCGGTTGATCAGATTGACGAGGTGGTTCTGGTAGGTGGGATGACGCGGATGCCGAAGGTTATTGATACGGTTCAGCGATTCTTCGGAAAGGAGCCGCACCGGGGCGTTAATCCTGATGAAGTCGTTGCAGTAGGAGCGGCGATTCAAGCGGCGGTTTTGACCGGCGAAGTGAAGGATATTCTGCTTTTGGACGTCACGCCACTTTCGCTGGGAATTGAGACTTTGGGTGGAGTTTTTACCAAACTGATTGAGCGTAACACCACCATTCCGACCAAGAAAGCGGAGGTTTTCTCGACGGCGGATAATAACCAGACTTCGGTCGAAGTCCACGTTTTGCAGGGAGAGCGGCCGATGGCGGCGGGCAACAAATCCATCGGACGGTTTATTTTGGACGGCATCCCGCCCGCTCCGCGGGGGATGCCGCAGATTGAAGTGGCGTTCGACATCGACGCCAACGGGATTTTGAACGTTTCCGCCAAAGATAAAGCCACCGGCAGGCAGCAGCAGATTAAGATTCAGCCCTCCAGCGGCCTGAATGAGACTGAAATCAAGCGGATGGTGGACGACGCCAAAGCGAACGAGAGCGAGGACCAAAAGCGCCGGGAAGAGGTGGAACTGCGCAACCGGGCCGACCAACTGGCGTTTGAGACCGAGAAGAACCTGAAAGAATATGGAGAAAAAATTTCGCCCGAGCTGCGCAAGAAGGTTGAAGATGCCGCGGTGGAAGTGCGGGAAGCGGTGAAGTCGGGAGATGCTGCGCGCATACGTTCGACTTATGACCGGCTAAACGAGGCCTGGCAGCAGGCGGCGGCGGAAATGTACAAGCAGACGCCGGGGGCTTCTCAACCGGGCGGCGAGGGTGGAACACCGAGCGGTTCAACTTCCACCGAAACGCCGCCGGAAGGCAAAGGGCCGGTGGATGCCGATTTTGAAGTGGTGAAGTAGCCGAGCTTGAAAAATCAAACCCTGCCAAAAAGCGTGAAGCTTGACAGGCAGGGTTATAGGGAGAGCTATGAGAGAGCTGAAGGATATTGAAAAAATATATAAATCTGCCCAAAATCAATATGAAGCGGTTTTGATTGCTTCCAAGCGGGCCAGAATTTTAAATCAAAAGCGCCTGCGGGAATTGGAGCAGGGTGTGGAAGGAAGCGCCGGAATGCACCGCGTGGCGGAGACCGCTTTGGACGAGTTGATAGAGGGAAAAATAGAAGTCAGCAGATAGTTTCAAATCCATTTAAAGCGGCGATGAGGAGGGGGTAACGGGCAGGCGGTCGTTCGCTCCTACCTGCGACCTCACCCTATGGTCCCTCTCCGCAAAGAGAGAGGGACGGGCACGGCGTGCCGTGCCGCTACAACCTAACCCCTGTTTCCCCTTCCCGACACGGGAAGGGGAAAGGCGAACACCCCTCGACTACGCTCGGGGCAAGCAAGGTTCGCCCCTACGAAAGACAAATATTTAACACGGTGGCAGGATGCCCAAAAAGACGTAATTCAATTCGATGACCACATCGGCGGAGGTTAAGAAACCATCGCAGTTCATATCTGAAAAACAGATACCGC
Organism: uncultured Ignavibacteria bacterium; assembly: GCA_964607165.1. Classification (GTDB taxonomy): domain Bacteria; phylum Zixibacteria; class MSB-5A5; order DSPP01; family DSPP01; genus DSPP01. Next base: position 2,207 of record CAZSIT010000040.1, on the reverse strand, counting down.
AGTCGCCAGTGCCGAGGAAAGCACAATTTAACATTAAAACCACATCGGCGGAAGTGGGTTGACCGTCTTTATTCATATCACCCCTAAATAAATTAGTGACCGTCAACGAAAAGCTGCAGGTGTCCTGATTTCCCGAAGCGTCCGTAGCGATACAGGTGACGGTTGTAACCCCCACGGGAAAAGCAGAGCCGGAAGGTGGGGTGCAATTTACAGAAACACCTGAACAGTTATCGGCCGCATTTGTGGTGAAAGTGAGTATAGAATCCGTTGCAGCGGGGCAAACCCGAACCGTAGTATCGCCTGGGCAATTCACCGTAGGCGGTTCTAAATCGCTACTGGTCACTGTTACCGTAAAAGTACAAGTGTCTTTGTTGCCGGAAGCATAGGTGGTGGCTATACAAGTCACCGTGTCTGTTCCAACCGAAAAGATAGAACCGGAGGGCGGGGTGCAGCTAATAGCAGCACCCGGGCAGTTGCTGACACTGGCGGTGAAGTTCACCACCGCGCTGCACTGGGCGGGTTGGTTTTGGACTGAAATATTGGCCGGGCAGGTGATTATCGGCACGCCACAGGATGGCGACAAGTTCTTTAAGCGCGAAACCCTGTTAGCGTTTTGGTTTGTAACGGCCAAATCAAAGTCCCCATCGCCGTCTAAATCGGCAGCAAAAACCGAGTAAGGGGTGAGTCCCGCCCCATAATCAACCTTGGCCGCAAAAGTGCCATCCCCGTTGTTCTTCAAAATCGAAACCGTGCTGGCCTGAAAGTTTGGAACGGTCAAGTCCCGGTACCCATCGCCGTCTAAATCGGCAGCAAAGACCGAGCTAGCGATCCCTGTCGCATAATCGACCTTGGCCGCAAAAGTGCCATCCCCGTTGTTCTTCAAAATCGAAACCGTGTGGCCAGTAAGATTTTCCACTGCCAAATCAAAGTCCCCATCACCGTCTAAATCGGCAGCAAGAACCGAGTAAGGGGCAGCCCCCCCCCCCGCCATAATCAACCTTGGCTGCAAAAGTGCCATCCCCGTTGTTCTTCAAAATCGAAACCGTGCTGCCAAGGTTTGCCACGGCCAAATCAAAGTCCCCATCGCCGTCCAAATCGGCAGCAAAAACCGAGGTAACGTTAGTCCCCGTTCCATAATCAACCTTGGCCGCAAAAGTGCCATCCCCATTGTTCTTCAAAATCGAAACCGTGCTGCTAACGTTTGCCGTGGCCAGGTCCCGGTCCCCATCGCCGTCTAAATCGGCAGCAAAAACCGACCGAGGGAAAAACCCCGTCCCATAATCAACCTTGGCCGCAAAAGTGCCGGCCCCGTTGTTCTTCAAAATCGAAACCGTGTTGCTGACATAGTTTGCCACGGCCAAATCTAAGTCCCCATCGCCGTCTAAATTTGCTGCAAAAACCGAGATAGGGCCAGTCCCCGTCGCATAATCAACCTTGGCCGCAAAAGTGCCGGCCCCGTTGTTCTTCAAAATCGAAACCGTGTTGCTGCCATAGTTTGCCACGGCCAAATCTAAGTCCGCATCGCCGTCTAAGCCGGCAGCAAAAACCGAGACAGGGTTAGTCCCCGTCCCATAACCAACTGTGACCGGAAAAGTGCCGGCCCCGTTGTTCATTAAAATCGAAACCGTATTGGCAGAGTTTGCCACGGCTAAATCCAAGTCCCCATCGCCGTCTAAATTTGCAGCATAAACAGAGAGAGCGCCAAACCCCGCCACATAATCGACCTTGGCCGCAAAAGTGCCGGCCCCGTTGTTCTTCAAAATCGAAACCGTGCCGAGGTCAGAGTTTGCCACAACCAAATCAAAGTCCCCATCCCCGTCTAAATCGGCAGCAAAAACCGAGATGGGGTTAGTCCCCGTCCCATAATCAACCTTGGCCGCAAAAGTGCCATCCCCGTTGTTCTTCAAAATCGAAGCATTGTTGTTATCATAATTTGCCGTCGCCAAATCCACGTCTCCATCTCCGTCTAAATCGACAGCAAAAACCGACCAAGGGTGGGCTCCCGTCCCATAATCAACCTTGGCCGCAAAAGTGCCATCCCCGTTGTTCTTCAAAATCGAAACCTTGCTGTCAGAAAAGTTTGCAACGGCCAAATCCCGGTCCCCATCGCCGTCTAAATCGGAAGCAAAAACCGAGGTAGGGTTACTCGCCATCCCATAATCAACCTTGGCCGCAAAAGTGCCATCCCCGTTGTTCTTCAAAATCGA
>CAZSIT010000039.1:0-19610 GCA_964607165.1 uncultured Ignavibacteria bacterium | reverse complement strand
TATCTCCACCACCGGCTCATCTTTTTTGACCGGGTCGCCCTCTTTTTTCAGCCATTTGCCGATGGTCGCTTCCACCACGCTTTCCCCCATCTGCGGAATGACTATATTGGTCGCCATTAATCCTTCCTTTCGCTGCGCTCCCGTTCAGGGTCTGATGACCCTTCAGGGTCGATGACAAGGTCTTTGACCTTTCTTAGTAAATCAAACTACCAAACTTTGCCAGCCAAAGATAAAAATTTAACCTTGCAAGGCAATAACAAAGACGATGCAAACGGCGGTTCGTCCCAGCGGGGGTCAATGAGTCGAACCATTTGCTTCTCTTTTGTAAAAAAAATCGTCTAACCTACAAAAACCTAAACCGCCCAGAGCAAGCGGGCGGCCTTGGCCACATCTTTGGGCTTTACCCAAAAGATGGCCCCGTAGCGACCGGCGGCGGCGGAAACTCCATCAAGCGCAATCACGTTGACTTTCGCTGCCGCCAGTTTGGAAAGAATCTCCGCCAAAGCGCCGCTGCGGTCTTCCCCCTGAACCAAAAAAACGGCTTTGCCGACGCCTACTTTAATACCGGCCCGCTTGGCCGCTTGTTGAAAGGCCAAACCCTCTTCCGGGATGAAATCCATCTGCGCCTTTTTGCCGGATGGAAACCCGCTGAAAGCCAAAAGATTTACACCGGCATCTTTCAGCGCCCCCAAAAGCCGCGCTCCTTCCCCCGCCTTGTTGGCGGTCATTACCTTAAAGTAACTAACCTTACGAATCGTATCGGCCATAATTTTTTCCTCCTTCTCAGCCAAGAATACAAAAGAATAAGAAGTTGGTCAATCCAGCCGGCGGCCGATAGCATACCCCAACAAAAAAGCCCGCCTGTGGCGGGCTTTCGTCAGAATTGTTTTTACTAATCTCTAATCTCTGTTTTATTTCGGCCAGACGATTTTGTCGATGGCCAACTGGGTGAAATCCTGCCGGTGGCCGCGTTTGCGGCGATATTTGGTGCGGCGTTTGAACTTGAAAACGATGATTTTCGGGTCTTTGCCCACGTCGGCCACCGTGGCCTGAATCTTGGCGCCCTCCACGTAGGGACGGCCGACCACTACTCCTTTTTCGCCGGAAAGGAGCATTACCCTGTCCAGATCAACTTTGTCTTCGAGCGCAGCTTCCAGCTTGGGTACTTTTATCTTTTCCCCTTCTTCCACTCTAAACTGCAACCCGCCAATTTCAACCAATGCGTACACACATCCTCCGTTTAAGGTTTCCCAATATATCCTTTTTTGCCTTTTCGTCAACAACATAAAAAAAGCCGAAAATGTACAGTTTCCAGACAGGGGTAACCCGCCACGGCGGGTTCAAAGGGAGAACCAGAAAGAAAAACCCAGGCACCGATGCGGCCTAAAACCAGCTCTTTCTCCCTCGCACTCTTCAGAGTGCGAGAGGGCTTTCGCCCCGGTCGGTCGGGGCGCCAGATAAGGTTGGCTTCCTTTCTTTCTCCCAAGTAGCCGGGAACCCCAAAACTCCTGAAAAAAGAAGGGTAATTCCTTTAGTTAAAGACGTTGAATATTATTACCTATGTATAGAAACAATACAAAAAAAGCCGAAAAGGCGCTTGACAAAATCAAAAAATTTAGCAAATTAAGGCCGGGGGAGAAAAAGAAAATGGACCTTAAGGGGTTAAAAAAACTAAGAAAAGGAGTTGGAATGTTGACAGCCATTGTTTTGTACCCAAAAAAGATAGCCGCCTTAATTTCCTTGGGACTGATTTTTTCTGCTTCCCCGACTATCGCCCGGCCCAATTTTAATATGACCCTTCTCTCCAGCCGCTCCATCTCCGATATTCGCGGCTGCTGGGGGTATGTGGACCCGGGCACCCAGAGAGAGTATGCCTTAATGTGTGCCGGCAATAGGCTCGAAATCTGGAACGTAACCACTCCCGCTTCTCCGGTTTTGACCAGAACCGTCACGGCCACCGGCGGAGAGCTGAAGCAAATCCGTCCCTATTCACACTATGTTTTCGCCGTTAATCAGAGCGGGGTGGCTTTGCAGGTGATTGATATGGCCCAGATTGCCACCAATCCAGCCGCCGTCGCCACGGTGAAGAATTTTAACGTCCCGGGTAGCAGCGGGGCGCACGCTTTGCACATCGACGGCAACTACGCCTATCTGGGGATGAACGGCTCCGCCGACCCTTGGTGGATTGTGAATATCTCCGACCCCTTAAATCCGGCGGCCACGGGAAGTTATCTAACCTCCGTTTTAACCGGCTTCCGGCAATCCCACGACAGCTACGTGAGCGGGGACACCGCTTATGTTGCTTTTTTAGGCGCCGGCTTTTCCGTGGTGGACATTTCCAACAAATCCGCTCCGGCCAAAATCGCCGACGTCAGCTATCCCAGCCCGATTTTGACCCATAACTGCTGGATTACCGAAGACCACAAATTTCTTTTCACCACGGACGAAGTCAGCAACGGCTTCATCCGAGTTTGGGACGTGCGCAATCCCCAAAGCCCGCGCCAGGTCGGCTCCTGGGCAGCCGGAGTAGCAGGTTCCGACGTACATAACGTGCAAGTGAAAGGGAATTTTCTGTATGCTTCGTATTACGGCGAAGGAGTTGAAGTTTTAGACATCGAGGACCCCACCCAGCCAGTGGAAGTGGGACATTACGACACCGACCCGGCCTTTGGCGGCTTTGCCGGCTGTTGGGACTTTTTCAATTTCTTCCCTTCGGGGACGTTGGTGGCCTCCAACTACTACGGTGCCAGTAACCCCGGAATGTTTCTTTTGAACTTTAATGGCGCCAAGGCCGCCAAAATCAAAGGGGTGGTGAAAAACCTGAACAACAATAATCCTTTAATCGGTGTTACCGTTCGGCTGCTGGACGTCGGCCGCCAGACAACCACCGATGCTGCCGGCAGCTACCGCATCCGCAGCGAAGGGGGCAGCCGGACTCTGGAATTTTCCCGCACCGGCTTTAAAGCCGAAACCGTGGTGGTAAGCGTCAACTACAGCGACTCCGCCACCGTCAACGTCAACCTGCTGCCGCTTTATAACGGGATTTTAAACGGCCAGGTCATTGCCCAGGATGGCAGCCCCCTGGCCGGGGTGCAGGTCGGGCTTTTGGGGGACGAAGCGTTTCAGGATATCAGCGACGGGTCCGGAAATTTTTCCGTTGACCCGCTTCCCACCGGCCAGCCGATTCAGGTTGCCACCGCCCTATGGGGTTATAAACAGGCCCTCGGCACTTTTACCCTCGCTCCCAACGTTCCCCAAAGCACTTCCTACCAGCTTTCTTTGGGATACACCGACGATTTCGAATTTAACCTCGGCTGGTCAACTTCGGCGCCCGATGACGACGCCAGCGCGGGCTTTTGGGAAAGAGTGGAGCCGATTGCCGCTTTTAATTTCAGCAATTTCCAAACCCAGGCCGGCGCCGACCGCACCGCCGGTGCCGGGCGGCTCGCCTTCATAACCGAACAGGCCTGCGCTTCCTGCACCTACGACGACCACGACGTGGATGGCGGCAAAGTTACTTTGACCTCCCCCGTTTTCGATTTGACCGGTTTCAATAAACCCCAGCTTTCCTACTATCGCTGGCATAACAACAGCGGCGGGCAGAACCCCCAGCAGGATACCTTCTACGTCGCTATTTCCAACGACAGCGGCCAGACCTGGACCAGTCTCGAAAAATACCGCTTTTCCGGCACCACCTGGGCACTCAAACAGTTCCAGCTGCGCGGAATGCTTCCGTTCACAAATGAGATGCTCGTCCGTTTCGTAGCCACCGACCGGGGCGGCGTCTCTACGGTGGAAGCCGGAGTGGACGATTTCAAAATCGTGGAAACTTTGGTTACCGGCGATATGAACGGCGACGGCCTGGCCACGCCCGCCGATGCGGTCACCTTCCTAAACGCGGTTTTCCTGGGAAACCCAGCAATTCCGGTTGAGAATGGCGACTTTTCCGGCGATTGCCTGCTGACCGCTGCCGACGTAATCTTACTGCTCAATCACATCTTTTTAGGAGACCCCTTGACTTTAACCTGCCTGCCGTAAGATTTCTTTCACGACTCGAAAACCCCTCCTTCTTAAGGAGGGGTTTTTTATTTCGCTGCTTGAAGGTTTCTTGCCGCCTGACCTCCAAAAAAGCTTGACTTTCTACACTTTATTAGTTTCCTTGCCCTTGTCCGACCCGAGCCAGCCCTTTCGGCGACCCCTTTGGACAGCTTTTAAGTCGAGAAAATTGAATATGAGGCACAGAAAAACAGCCGCAGTTCTTGGTTGGGGAGCGATGTTGCTTTTTTGGGGGCTGGCCGGGCCGCTTTTTGCCCGTGGCCCCCGCTGGCGGCGGGTGAATGTGGGGCAGGCAACTAATCCAATGCAGGCTGTTTACGCCTATGATTCTCTTCACATCTGGGCTTCGACCTATTTTGGCGATGTGCTTTTTACTAAAGACGGCGGTCTTACTTGGGGTAGCTTCCAACTAAATTCGTGCTGTACTCCTCTTCAAGGTGGAATTGCTAATTCCTTCTTTTTCTTTGATTCCTTAAATGGCTGGATTGCTGGAGAGGCATATAATGGCTCCGCTGCAAGTTTTCGTCTCCATACCTCCGATGCGGGATTAAGCTGGACTACTCAGTTAGACGCTGGACAGCTTGAAGGCAGGCAAATACTATTCCTAAACGGTCGTAGGGGCCTCGTTCAGCTTGGGCCTGCTTGTAATTCCAGAGATTCTTTTATGGTTACCAACGATTCGGGGCAAACTTGGCAGCGAAGGGCGACCGGAATTCCTGCCTGCTACGTTAGTCGTTTTGATTTTGTAGATTCTCTGAACGGATTTGCATCATACCATTTGCTGCCTTCAAATACTGAAGGAGGCCTTATGCGTACGCGGGACGGCGGAAACAATTGGACTGTTATTCCGGTTTCTATTCCTCTTTGTGCGGGTCATAAAATCGCCTTTTTGGATACTCTTAACGGTTGGATGTGTCATTGCGACCCAAACGTTTCCAACCGGTATCGATTTTCACGCACGCACGATGGGGGAGTTACTTGGGATTCCTTGTTCAGCTTTAACGGGGATTGTTATTTTCTTACTTTTGCCGCCTTGGACACGGCTCATTTCTGGTTATCGGGGTATCGCGGTCTGAATGCTTGTGTCCAGTTTTCCTCGGATGGGGGGCGCAACTGGGTTGACCAGATGCCTGGAGTAGGAGATTATATCGCTGATTTTTACGCGTTGGATTCCAATCACGCTTATGCGGTTGGAAACAGCGGCTATGTTTATATTTACTCTCCCACGCTGATTGGCGACTTGAACTTGGACTGGTCTTTAAGTTCGGCCGATGTAGTTCTGATGTTGAATTATACTTTCTTGGGAATTCCGGCTTCAGTTCCACCGGCTGATATGGATTTTAACAACGATTGCTTGGCTACATCGGCAGATGTGGTTCTGCTCTTGAACAGAATATTTTTAGGCACCTCTCTACAATGGGGATGTGCTGCACCTTAACCCTAAACTTTTTCAGAGGAGGAATTATGAAACTATTTCACAAGTGGATGTTCACGGCAGGATTTTTTGGACTGCTGATGGCTCCCACTTTTGTTGCGGCAGTGGTCCCTTATCAGGACGATAACCGGGCAGGAGTTCGAGCCGTCGATGGTTTTGAATATGCGGACACCTTGAGCGGACCGCTGGCAAACGGCTGGGTTATAAAAGCTGGGACCGGAACGGCCGTCTGTTCAACGCTGGTGCCAGCGCAATTGGATACCAAGCGCAACTGTTTTGCCACCTTTTCAAGCTCGCAGGGGCTTGCTTTTCTCGTGCAATACCCGCCAGATTCTTCCGAAATAAAAAGTAAACGACCCAATTTTTCCTTTAGCTTCAGGGCGACCGACAGCTTTGCCGTAGAGGCAAAAGTGCTGGTGCGCTGGGCTATCGACAGCACCAGATACTACATCCTCAAATACAAGCCCGGTAGCGGGGCTAACTACCAGCAAGATAGTATCACCTTAGTCTTTTATCTCGGGGCCGGTTGTCTGGATGGCCAATGGCATTACGTGGTTCGGGATTTTAACTTTGACGTTCATGCCTTCTTTCCTTCCAAGAATCTCGACTATCTGTCTCGCGTTTTCGTGAGAGGGAATGTTAGCGTTGAAAGTTTTGTGACTTTTAACCGGCACCAATGGATAGAGGGATATGGCAGCCAATCCAGCGTGGCCCAGGGCGGCACCATCAATTTCCAGGTGAGCCTCGGGGATAGCGCGGGTATTACGGACCCGCCATCGGCCGCTGCCAAAATTGAAATCTATCGCTTTGGTGCCACGACCGACTTGGTTACAACCATCACGGGTCTTTCGGTTACCAAGCAGGATATTGTGAACGCAGACAACGGTCTCAACCAGAATTGGCCGGTTACGGCCAGCTGGGTTGTGCCTCAATCCGCCAAAAGCGGAGTGTATATGGCCCGCTTCGTTATCACTGCTATACACGGGCCGGGAATTGGCAAGTACACCTACTGTCCTTTTGTGGTCAAAGAGGATTCGGGCGGCTCGAAGTCCAAGATTCTTTTCAAAGTTTCCGACAACACCTGGCAGGCTTATAATTATTGGGGTGGCCAAACGCTAAATTATTTGGGAATGTCGCATAAGGTTAGTTATAATCGGCCTTACCTCGAAGTAAATTATTACTGCGGTCACAGGACTTATCAATGCCCTGTCGATCGCATCCAATCCTGTATGAAAGACTCTATCTACGGCGATCGGGAGGACAGCTGCATCTTAGAGGATGACCTTAACCCAAATTCTCCATACGATAGTTTGGGCGCGGGTCAGTTCTTCGTCTGGGAATATCCCCAGATTCAATGGTTGGAATCGCACAACTACGTTGTAGAATACTGCGATGATATTGACCTGGAAAACTGGAAAAAGAATTCTGAGGGAGGAGCTCAGGATACGCTTGAGTTTTATAATTTACTCATAAGCTCGGGTCATGATGAGTATTGGACTGAACGAGCCCGAGTTATCATTCAGGACCTGTTTCGGAACAAAAGTAACCCTAAATCCACCTCATACCCCCCACCTGCATCTGATCCGAGGTCGCCCACTCATAATCTGGCGTTTCTCTCTGGTAATAATGTCTTTTACAAGGTGGTGTATGACCCGACAATTCGACTGATAACTTACGATCCCTCCAATCCCTTTCTCGTCGACCCTTTGAAAAATCGGGGCATAATCACCGGACTGCACTATTGGGACGGGAATGTGCGAGGAGCGCCGTATTCTTTGACCGACACGGGAAAGGTTCACTGGGTGATGCGTAACGCTGGTTTTGCGCAATCAGATTTCACCTTTGGTTCGGGTCAAGGTAGTGGGCATTCCACACTCTACTCTGGTATTGCAGGCTATGAAATTGATTGGCACGATTGTACCACCAACTTTTATCCCGATAGTTTGATAAGCTGCGCTTCAGGTTTGAAAATCTTGGCCCAGGCCAGTGGTAATTCGGCTGAAGTTGGTTATTACGACTGGCCGCAACCGGGAACTGGTAGCTCAAATCCTACCCGTTCGAGGGTTTTGACGGCTGGCGGAATACAATGGGCTTGGGCACTAAACGATCCCGATGGTCGAACTAGTGCGATTACGAAAAACCTGATGGATGGACTTGGAGCAACGGTTCGGGGAAACATTACTCAAAATACCACTTGGCGGGGACCGGTTTATTTCGGGGGGGATGTGACCATTGATTCGGGCGTAACTGTTACCGCCGCGCCCGGCACCAAGTTTTTTGTCTTTCCGAATAACGATGTGGAGCGAACCGGCGGGGACACGACCAAAACCAGGCTTATCATCAAGGGAACATTTAACTGCTCGGGGACTTTAACCGATTCGATTATATTCACTTTGGCTTCCACTTCTCCGGCCAATGGCGATTGGGGCGGGCTGTTTTTTGAAACTTCGGGTGGAGGGACTCTGGAGTTTGTCCGCATCAGCTATGCCGACACGGCAATCCGGGCTAAGAGTGGGTCTGGCACCGTCACGGCTCGCAATTGCACCTTTAACAAATTCAAGTCGATAGCGGTTTACAGCCAGCGGTCTTCGGTAAACTTGGGCAAGACAACAATCTCGCCTCCGGACTGCGGCAAGAACAACATTTTGATGAAATCAGCTTCGAGTAACGCGAAGGCAGTCACGAACGCCGCTTCGTCGGGAACTTTGTATGCCTCGGGCAACTGGTGGGATACGACCTCTGTTCCATCATCCTGGTTTAGCGGGAACGTGAACAAAGACTGGGTTTTTTCCGGGCCAGCTACCCCGGATTCCTGTCCCAACGACTTCAACAACGGCCCTTCGCAGGGTGGAGGTGACCCGAAAGTTGCCGTGGTGCCGCTGAAGTTTGAGCTTAGCCAGAACTACCCCAATCCGTTCAATCCGACCACTACCATCAGGTATTCTATTCTTAACGCGGCGAAAGTGGAGTTGAAAATCTACAATATGCTGGGACAGATGGTTAAGACCTTAGTAAACCAAGACCAATCTCCGGGATTTTATGAAGTGCCTTGGGATGGAACCGACCAATTCGGTAGAAACGTTTCCAGTGGGATTTACTTCTATCAAATAAAGGCTGGGGACTTTGTAGAAAAAAAGAAGATGCAGTTGATCAAATAATTCCGACTTACTGAAAAAAAGTCCGCCTTCTGGCGGGCTTTTTTATTTGGCCGCATTCCTTCTGTCCGATCAAAAACGCTCCAACATAAAGCTTGACGAACCGCCCAAACCGGCTAACTTATACTTGCGGTCAAAAGAGGGGAAAACAAGAAAAACAGTTTTGACCAAAAAGGAGCGACTATGCCCAAAGCCAAAGGTTTAACCAAGATGTCGATTTTCTTGTTGTCTATTTTCATCTTCGCCGCGCCAAAAATTTTTGCCGCTACCGCCAAGAGCGGAGAACCCCGAACCAGCCGCGCCGCCATATCTGCCGCCGCTCCAGTAACCAAACAGGCCTCCCATCGCAACAACACGTTGGGATTCACCGTCACCAACTACGGCACGATGGGAGCGCAGGGGGACGCCACTCTCTTCGATTCTTTCGACGGCCAGGCCCTCGCCTCCTTTCAGTTTCCCTTGGGCACGGGCATCGACTACCTTTTTCAGGGCGCTATCTGGGTGGGGGGGATAGTTAATGGTGACACCTTGGTCTCGGTCGGCAACGACGGCTGGCTGAACGTCAAGGAAATCTTTCCATCCTCCAATTTGGGAGAAGTCACCGCCCAGAGGATAAACGGCGCCGCCCAGGAAATCATCTTTAATTATACCGACACTTTAACCGATCCCGCCGTTGCCATCCCCGACACCTCGGACGGCCGCCCGCACCTGCCCTTAAATCTATCCTTCCTGCAAAAAAGTTTCGTGATTAGACAAGGGGTAGGGGCCGATTCGTTCGTCATCATCTACCTGCGCCTGCAAAATATCGGCGCCGACCCCATCAGCGATATGTACGTTGGAACGCTCTTCGACTCCGATGTCGGCCACCCCAATACGGTCAATTTCTTCACCGACGATATGGCCGGCTTTGTCGATCCCACCCTGATTCCCGGAACAGCATTAGAAGGGGATATCGCCTGCATTTGGGATAACGATGGCGACCCGGTCGCCGGCAACTTCAACGCCGCCAGCCCGCGCGGCATAACCGGAACCAAGCTTTTGGCTTTATCGCAAACCATAACTAAAAAAAGTTTCAACTGGTGGACACCCAACGCCACCAACTCACTGGACTGGGGCCCGCAAAAATCTCCGGGACGCCAAAACTCCAACAGCGGCCGCGGCCAGCCGTTGGGAGATAGAATGAAATATCACTATCTTTCCAACGGCGAAATCGACTATCCGCAGGTGACCGCCGCCATCAATCACACCGGCGACGGCTGGCTTCCCCCGCTTTCTCTGGGAGATGCCGTGGACATCGCCAACGGCTTCGATGCCCGCTACCTGGTCTCCTACGGCTCTTTTAACCTGCCAGCCGGCGATACCATCTCTTTGATTTTCGCCGCCGCCGCGGGGAAAAACCTGCATTTGACCGCCAACAATTTTTCATCCAAGCTGGGCGGCGTTTCCGCCAACTATACCGACACCTCCAAAATCAACTCTTATCTGCGCGGGCTGGACTTTGGCAGTTTGCAGCACAATATCCACATCGCCGAAAGTCTGTACGCCAACGGTTTCGTTCTGCCGCCGCCGGTCGGGGTGAGCTTTCAGGCAATCAACAATCATACGGCCCGCCTTCTTTTCCCGGCTAATTCCGAACTGGAAAAAGGCTTTAACGTCTACCGCTCCGCCAATTCCGGCGGTCCTTTTTCTCTGGTCAATGCTCTGCCAGCGCCAAGCCCCAGCTACGACGACACCACCTTAACTGAAAGCCAGCCCTACTGGTATAAATTTACCACTGTCTCGGTCAACGACGTGGAAGGGCCGCTAAGCAGCCTGCTCGGCCCGGTCATTGTCGGGCAACCTGGCGCTCCTTCGCCTTTGACCACCCGGCCGGATGCCGTGGGCAACATCCATCTTTTCTGGAAAATTCCGCCGGATGCCGACCTGTTACGCTTCCGTATCTTTCGGACGTCGCTGGCCGACACCGTCAACTTTGCCCTGTTCGACTCCGTCGCCGCCACCGAGACCACCTATGTAGATGCCGGCGCGACTCCCGGCGAACGGTTCTCCTACAAAGTCAGCGCGCTGGATAGTTTAGGATTGGAAACTCCCGTTCCCAGCACCGTGCGCTCGATGCGCTTTGTTTTTGGCAACAAGCTGCTCTTGGTTAACCGCACCGGCCTGCCCACCCAGCGCCCGGCCTTTCGCGATACAATTGCCGGCTTCTACTCCGGCGCCCTGCGCCGTTACGATTTCGACAGTCTGAACCTGAAGGACGAGACCGCGCCGATACCGACCGGCATCTCCCCCGCTTTCGTCTCCACCAATCCGGTCATCTACGTCCATTCCGCCGAGCTGCGCATTTTGGGCAGTGGCGACAACCCTTCTTTCCTCTCTTATTTCACCGAGTTTTTCAAGGCGGGCGGAAAATTGGTGATGGACGGCCACTGGCCGCTGGGTGGCGTTGGGACCTCTTTCTTAAAATGTCTTGCTTCCGACCCCGGTTTTACCGTCAATCAAGCGGTCTGGGACACAATTAGAAACTCTTACGGCTTCGACTGTATTTTCCTGCCGAAAATTTTCCCCTTCGACACCAGCCTGGCCAACCGCACCTTCCAATACGCCCAGTCCGAACAAACCGGCTATCCCAAGCTGACCACCGATTCCGTCAAAGCCGTAGCCGGCCTCACCGCCTTTGTCGGCCCCTTTGCCTATCCTTATCCCACCGTTCCCAACGTCGGCTACTTCACCAATCGCGATGCCGCCGAAGATTTGTATTCGTTTGGTTCTTCGGTGGGAGGCGGCGACCCCAAAAACGGCCAGACTGTGGCCAAGAAGCATACTGACCTGCTTTCCGGCGGCGGTTTCGTCTGGTTCAATTTCCCGCTTTTCTATATGCGGGAAGACTCCGCCAAGTATGTAATCCGCAAAATAGTTGGCGACTACGGCATCCCCGAGGTTTATCCCAAGGGGGATTTGGATAGAAACGGTATGCGCACCGCCGCCGACGTGGTCTATATGCTCAATTTCGTCTTTTTGGGCCTGCAATTCCCCTATTTCTGCGCCGCCGAAGCCGATGTGAACTGCGACGGCTCCCCCACCCCCGCCGACGTGGTGCTGTTTTTAAATAACGTCTTTCTCAACGTTCCTTTGCCCTGCCTATAAGGAGAAATCTGTCTTTCCGTAGGGGCGAACTTTGCATTCGCCCTCCCTCTCCGCTCGGTGGAGAGGGTTAGGGTGAGGTAAATTAATTCCCTCTCCTTTCAGGGGAGGGTTAGGGAGGGGCTGAATTTGTGGCGCAGGTTAAGTTTTACTTGTGGTGAGCGAAGTCGAACCATCTAACCTGCGTCTTAAGTCAGGCAGGAAAGCTAACGGTCGGGATATGCGCTCAAACTTTGGGGACCTCATCCCCCGCCACAGCTACTCGCTTTTTCCAATCTTCAATGATTCAATCGTCAATGAATCAATCTCCATTTTTCACTGACACGGAAACGGCACTCCCAAAAAGACCTTGTTCAATTCCAGCACCACATCGGCGGCGGTCAAAATCCCATTGCAGTTGACGTCTGAAAAACAAAGCAAGCAGTATCCGCTCCCGAGAAACGCACAGTTCAACAGTAAAACCGCATCGGCAATCGTTAAACTCCCATCGTCGTTTAAATCTCCTTTTACAGCGACGCAATTGCTCCGATTAGACAAATTCTCCAAAACGGAAAAACCGGTTGAATTCGCTACCACCAAGTCTTTGTCTCCATCCCCATCCAAATCCGCCGCCGCAAGCTGTTCCGGAAAGGACCCTGCATAAAATTCGATTTCATCCGAAAAAGTTCCATCCCCTAAATTCCTAAAAAAGGAACAAACCCTGCCGCTGTAATAATCGGTTACGATTAAATCTGGATATCCATCTTCATCAAAATCGGAACAGGCAAGCCATGAGTGAGAAGCAAAGGAGCCGAATCGATAATCCGCTCGGGTTCCAAAAATCCCATCACCATTGTTCTTTAAGACAGAAATATTGCCACCCCCATCATTGATTGTCACAACATCATTATCTCCATCCAAATCCAGGTCGAACGCATAAGCCCGTAAAGGTTGGTTCCCCGTCAGATGGTCAACCCTCGAACCAAAGGATCCATCTCCGTTGTTTTTCAGGATGGAGAAGGTGTAGATATTGGTTACCCAGTTTGGAAATACTAAGTCGGGATCTTTGTCTCCGTCCATATCGGCGGCATAAACAAAGCCGAATGCGGCTTCCCTAAAGTAGGCCAAAGCCGGAGCCGCAAAGCTGCCGTTTCCGTTGTTGCTTAAGGTTACAATCCCCCCATAACCGGCCACGGCCAAATCCAAATCTCCATCTCTATCCAAATCGGAAGCAAAAACAGAAAACGGACTCTTTATCGCCGGATAATCGACCCGGGGCAAAAAAGACCCGTCACCGTTGTTCTTAAAAATTGAAACGGTGCTTCCCGGCTGAATGCCATAGCCGGCGTTTGCTACCACCAAATCATTATCTCCGTCTCCATCGAAATCGGAGGCAATCAGAGAGGTGGGGACATATCTTGCTTGGTAAACTACCGGCTGACTGAATATTCCTCGTCCATTGTTTTTTAATACGGCTAAAGTGCTATCTACGTAAGTAAGAGCTAAATCGAAATCGCCGTCAAGGTCCAGGTCGGAGAGAACCATCGAGAATATTGGCCACCGTTTTATACTGTATTCCAATCGAGCCGGAAAGAAAGTTCCATTCCCATTATTCTTCAATATTGACACTCTGGAACTGCCCCCATTGGCAACTGCCAGGTCAGAATCTCCGTCTCCGTCTAAGTCGGCCGCATATACAGAGGAAGGATTGGGGAGGGTTCCGTATCCATAACCCACCCAGGGCGAAAAAGAGCCGTCTCCGTTGTTGGTTAAAACAGAAACGGCACTCCCCCAATTGGTTGCCGCCAAATCCACATCGCCGTCGGCATCAAAATCAGCTGCAAAAACAGAAGTCGCTCCCGTTGGGCCGAGAGAATAATCCACTTTGGCTGCAAAAGTCCCATCGCCGTTGTTTTTAAAAACGGATATTCCGCTCAAGCTTGCTGTTATCAAATCGAAGTCCGAATCACCATCCAAATCCGCAGAGAACAACGAACCTGCTCCGGTTATTGTTGGATAGTCGACTTTATTTCCAAAAGCCCCATCTCCATTATTCTCCAAAGTAGAAATCGTCTTGGCCGGGCTATTGGCAACAACTAAATCTAAATCACCGTCCCCGTTAATATCGACCGAAAAAACGGACCCGGCGCCTATACCGGTTACATAGTCGACCTTGTTGGCAAAAGTCCCGTCCGCGTTGTTAAGCAGAACCGAAACGGTGCTATCCTCATAATCGCTGTAGTCCGGGTCATAGAAGTAACCGGAATTGGCCACAGCTAAGTCAATATCTCCATCTCCGTCCAAATCGCCGGCAAAAACGGCAATTGAACTAAGCCCGGTTAAATAGTCAATCTTGGCCGAGAAAGTCCCATCTCCGTTGTTCTTCAACACCGAAACCGTACTGCTGTCGTGCTTTTCTACGTCCCCAAAATTTGCCGCGGCCAGGTCCACGTCTCCATCTCCATCAAAATCCGCGGCAGAAATTGAAAGAGGTTCCTTCCCTGTCGGGTAATCGACTTTCGGCAAGAAAGTCCCAAAGCCGTCGTTAATTAAGACGGAAATATTGTTACTACATGAATTGGCCACAGCCAAGTCGAGCTCACCGTCGCCATCCAAATCTATCGCTATAACCGAATGGGGACCGCATCCGACCAGGTAAGTCAGGCCGGTTGTTTCAAAAAGCGGATCAGATGCAAAAAGAGTAAAAGGGGTCAAGAGAAATACAAACGGAAAAAACCAAAACTTTTTCAGCATACAGCCTTCTTTCTCCACTTAAAGAAAGTCAACTGCAAGCCCGAAGTCAACCCCGACTTGCTCCAATTCTTGACACCTATTGGCGTTTGGGTATTTTATTGGGCTGTGATGAATTTTTTTGGGGCGCAAGATAAATGAAACATATCCGCAACTTTTCGATAATTGCCCACATCGACCACGGCAAATCGACTCTGGCCGACCGGCTTTTGGAGGCGACCCATACGCTGGAAGCGCGCGAGATGAAAGAACAGGTGCTGGACAATATGGATTTGGAACGGGAGCGGGGAATAACGATTAAAGCCCATGCCGTGCGGATGAGCTACCCGGCCAAAGATGGCCAGACTTATATGCTGAATTTAATCGACACCCCCGGCCACGTCGATTTCACCTACGAAGTCTCCCGCTCGCTGGCCTCCTGCGAAGGGGCGATTTTAGTCGTGGACGCCTCGCAGGGAGTGGAGGCGCAAACGCTGTCTAATCTGTATTTGGCGCTGGACAACAACTTGGAAATCGTGCCGGTGGTGAACAAAATCGACCTGCCCGGGGCGCAGACCGAATATGCGGTCAAAGAATTCGTGGACCTGCTCGGCGTCAAAGAGCAAGAAGTGCTTCTGGCCTCCGCCAAGCAGGGGATAGGGATAGAAGAAATTTTGGAGGCCTTGGTCCGGCGCATCCCTCCGCCAAAGGAAGCCGACGACCAACCGCTCCGCGCGCTGATTTTCGATTCGGTCTTCGACTCCTACCGCGGTGCCATCGCCTACGTGCGAATTTTCGAGGGAAAAATCAAAAAAGGGGACTGGATTAAATTTTTCTCCCACGAGCGCACCTATGAAGTGGACGAAGTCGGCTATATGAAGCTGAAAATGTATCCGGTCGATTCTCTCTCCTCCGGCGAAGTGGGCTACGTCATCGCCAATGTCAAAAACGTAGCCGATACGAGAGTGGGAGACACATTAACTTTGGCCGACCGCCCGGCGGCAGAACCCCTGCCCGGATTCAAGCACGTCAAACCGATGGTCTTCGCAGGGCTGTATCCTTCCAATACCGAAAACTACGAAGAACTGCGCGATGCGATGGCCAAGCTGATATTGAACGACTCCTCGCTGGCGTACGAGCCGGAATCCTCCAACGCGCTCGGCTTCGGTTTTCGCTGCGGCTTTCTGGGGCTTTTGCATCTCGAAATCGTGCAGGAAAGGCTTCAGCGCGAATACAATATGTCCATCATCTCCACCGTCCCGAACGTGGAGTACAAAGTTATTAAGACTGACCGGGGCACCGTTTTGGTGGATAATCCGGCGCACCTGCCGCCGCCGGGGGAGATTGATCATATCGAAGAGCCGTTTGTTCTCGCTTCGGTAATCACCCCGGCCGAATTCATCGGCAACGTGATGAAGCTCTGTATGGACCGCCGCGGCGTTTATCGCACCACCGAATATCTCGATTCAAAAAGGGCCCGGCTCATCTACGAACTGCCTTTGGCCGAAATTATTTTCGACTTCTATGACAAGCTGAAATCGACCACCAAGGGGTACGCCTCGCTAGATTACGAATTTCTGGAATACAAAGAGGAGCCGTTGGTCAAACTGGATATTTTGCTCAACAGCGAACCGGTGGATGCCTTAAGCTCCATCGTTCATCGCGAAAAGGCCTACTTCTGGGGAAGGGAACTGTGCGCCAAGCTCAGGCAATTGATACCGAGGCAGCTTTTTGAAGTGGTGATTCAGGCCTCCATCGGCAGCAAGGTAATCGCCCGCGAGTCGGTCAAACCCTTGCGCAAAAACGTCACCGCCAAATGTTACGGCGGCGACATCACCCGAAAGCGCAAACTGCTCGAAAAGCAGAAAGAGGGGAAAAAGCGGATGAAGCAGGTCGGCACGGTGGAAATTCCGCAGGAGGCGTTTCTGGCAGTTTTGAAAGTCGAACGGTAGCGGCTAAGCTTTCCCCCGTTCGGAATCCCCCTAAATAAGCCGATAATAAGAGTGATGGCCCTGAAAACAATTTTTGCCTGCATTTTCGCGCTTTTTGCCACCGTGAATGTGCAAGCTCAGGCACCGGTTTCCGACAGCACCCTAATGGTCGCGGATTCGCTACAAGCAGAGCCGCAGAGCGAATCGGAATCAACAGCCCAGCCGGTCGCGGAAAATTTAACAGGGCCGGAGCAAAAAATTGCCGACATAAAAAAACTCTTGGTGTCAACCCGCGCCATCGAAATCGGCCTGCAGGCGCTGGGGGATATGATTGAAAATTTCCGCCAGAACCTGCCTGCCGTGCCGGACACTTTCTGGCTGGAATTCGCCGACCGGATTAAAACCGAAGATTTGATGGATATGATGATTCCGATTTACGACAAATACCTGTCCCATGAAGATATTTTAACTCTTTTGGAATTTTACCAAAGCCCCATCGGCCAAAAACTGATTTCGGTCCAGCCCGAAATTATTCGCGAATCAACCTTGGCCAGCCGGGCCTGGGGCGAGAAAATCGCCCGCGACGTGGCCGCCGAACTGCAAAAACAGGGCTACCTGCAAGCTCTTCAACGCTAACCTTTTTTCTGATTTGACAGTACCTTTTCCAAACCAAGGTACCGCTTTTTCAAAAAGAGAGCCGGAGAGAAAATCCCAAGCACCGATGCTGCCTAAAACCAGCTCTTTCTCCGGCGCACTCTTCAGAGTGCGCAGGGCTTTCGCCCCGACCTATCGGGGCATCGGAAGGGGTGGCTTCCGTCTTGACGTCCGCATATTTTCAGCTATTTTGTGAAAACATTCACAAAATGTTGCGTATAACGAAATAGGTATGCCAAAGAGAAAAGAAAAGAAAATATCCGAATCGACCATCCACCGCCTCTCCATTTACTATCGCCTGCTTTCCGCGTTGGAAAAAGAGGGCGCCGCCACGGTCTCCTCCCGCGAGCTGGCCAAAAAGGAAAAACTGACTCCGGCGCAGGTGCGCAAAGACCTTTCCTTCTTTGGCAGCTTTGGCACCCGCGGGCTGGGATATCCGGTCAAAGAGCTGCGCGAAAAAATCGCCAAGATTTTAGGGCTGAATCGAAACTGGAACGTGGCGGTGATTGGCATCGGCAACATCGGTTCGGCCCTGGTTTCCTACAGGGAGTTTCAGCGCCAGGGTTTTTTCATAAAAGCCGTCTTCGACAACGACTTGCGCAAAATCGGCTCCGGCCACAAAGGGGTAACCGTTTCCGACGTCAAAAACCTGCGCGAGGAACTCAAAGCCGCGGCCATCGATTTAGCCATAATCGCCGTTCCCGCCTCTGCCGCGCAGGCGGTAGTGGACGACGTGGTCGCCGTCGGCGTGCGTGCCATTCTGAATTTCGCCCCGGTGAGCTTAAAAGTCCCCGACAACGTCTCGTTACGCAACGAAAATATGTCGATGGAGCTGGAACAGCTCTCCTATTTCTTGGTAAACAACAACGGCTGAAGCTCGGTTCAAACGAATAACGTAGGCCGGACTTTCAGTCCGGCAGCGGCGTTGTAAACGCCGCCTGCGGCAATCAAAAACAACAAGGTAGCGGAGGTCTTCAGACCTCCATTTGTTTTTTTTCGGTAATGCAACGGCTCAGGGCTGCATTGATTACGAAAACAGAATGGAAAAACCTAAAGGCCTGCCCGGCCAGGGTTTCCGCTACCAGCAAAACGCCCCACAGAGCCTAAGCCCGCTCGTTTACGAGCTTCTGAAAGCGGGGATGGCTGCGCAAGGGAGCCCAGGTTGGGTCTATGCGCAGATAGCGAACTGAAACGAAAGAAGGTATGGATAATAGATACTCCAGCTGGTCTATGGCCAAATCGTATTCCCCGACCATTACGTATATCTCGGCCAAGGCTTCGACCAATTCCGTGCCGTAAAAAGCGTCTTTGGATGTCGGCCGCAGTTCAAGCGCATTTTTTCCTTCACGCACGGCCTCTTCTTTACGGCCCAGACCAGCGTAGGCGATGCCGAGCCACTGATGAAGAAATGCGCCCAGCGGACGCTCCCGCTCTTCCGATTTGGTTTCCAAAGCGGCCCGTGCGGAATCATAATAGGCGAGCGCCAACCGGGGCTGGCCCATTAAATGGTATATCTCGGCTTTCATCAGAAAGTAGTTGCTCGCACTGGTGACAGCCGCATAAAAACGAAATGACTTCGCATCTGGGAGCCAGGCCAAAGCCTTTTGATAATTGCCGTCAAAGCACTCGACCGCGGCCCAGACGGGGGTAAGGTAAGTCGAATCAACCTTTCCGGCAGCCTTCGTAAGCACGCTCCGCGCATTTTCCGTATTACCTTGCCCGTACAAGCATAGATACAGCGCTTTAGACCCGTAAAGGTTCGGGTAACCCGGTGTCAGCGAAATGGCCCGGTCATATTCACGTTCCGCCTCCTTGTAGTTGCGAAGAAAATTATATGTTCCCGCAAGTTGCAAACCAACTTGGGCAGATAAAGGGTTCAACTTGGTGGCTTTCTTCAAATAGCCAAGCGCCAGATCAAAATTCCCATCAGACCTATAGACTAATCCAGCGGTAAAGAAAAGCTGGCTATTATTGGGCAGACCCCTTTCGGCAAGGACACACTCTTGTAACGCGAGCTCAATATTCAGTTCGGCCCAGTAAAAATACCAGCCCATTGCCAGATGGGCCTCCGGCAGGTCGGGCTGAAGCTCAAGCGCTCTTTCGGCCGATTCTTTCATTTTGAGCCGTTGGTTCTCGGCAGGGTTATTGAACCAGTAAATCCAGCCGCTTGCGAGCGTAATCTGTGCGTACGCCAAAGCAAAGGTCGGGTCCAGTTGGATGGCTTTCTCGTACATCGTTACGGCGGTTGTTTGCTTATTCACTTGCTCGGCGTACTGTCGTCCGCGCAGGTAGTATTCGTAGGCCTCGATGTTGCCGGTCGGGCAGGCCTCCATCGCCTGGCGTTCCGATTCCAAGAATTCGACATTCAGGGCCGCAACCACCTTCCGGGCAATTACGCCGGGGATACCGCAGAGCTCCCCCCAAACGAATTCGAGCGGTTCCGTCCAGAGCTGATTTTGGTCTCCGGTTCGCACGAGCCGGGGGGCGACTCGAAGCTTGGCGATTTTCCCGGTGGTGTCCCAGCGGATG
>CAZSIT010000038.1:713-19774 GCA_964607165.1 uncultured Ignavibacteria bacterium | reverse complement strand
TCAAGCTACGTACACCAAATTCTATCTGGACTATACTACCGTTCCGGCGCATCCCCAATTGATGCGCAAAGTCAACAATACTGCAGCTGTTATTTTTGCAGAGGATATCGAAGACATCGATTTTTTACCGAATGTGGCTTTTCCGAACACCTTAACCGTTTCTCTGACCGCGCGCACGGCAAAAATAGACCCGCATTTGAAAGATTACAGACGCCGCACGGTTTCCAGCGATATCGTGATGCCCAATGCGTCATAATTTAAACCATCTAAAAAGGAGGAACTATATGACCAAATCTAAAGAGTCCCAAGACAGTTCAAGGCCGAGTCTTGAAAGACTAATCGGCTCGCAAAGCGGTTTTGCACTCATTGTGGTTCTGGGAGTGATACTGCTTGTTACGGCGCTGGCGATGCTTTCCTTCAACACCTCCGACACGGACCGCAAAATAGCCTCCAACACTTTGGACAACACCCGTGCCTATTATGCGGCCGAAGCGGGCATCATCCAATCAATGGCTATGCTGAACGATTCGCTTTGGAGAGCCGGCTTTAATAATGCCGCAGTCGGCAATACACATTATACGGTTGAGGTCATAGACAGCAACAGGAATGCCGCTCTCAAAGACAGCGTCATTCTCCGTTCAACCGGAATCGCCTCCGGCAGCTCCCAAAGCCAGATTGACGTTCTTATGGCTCCTTTCCGGCGGCCAAGATTTAAATGGGCCGTCTTTGGGGATACGGCGGTTAGAACAGGAGGCGGTTGTTTTGTCGACTCTTACAACTCCGATTCGGGGACCTATACCGCGCAAGCTATCAACGGGCCGGATAGCAAAGGAAATATGTATGCCTCCAACTACGGGGACATAGGAAGCAACTATACCATCGACCTCGCAAATAATTCAATCTTCCACGGCAGTGTCAAAACGCCCGATACGGTTTTATATGGCGCCCAGACAGTTATTGATGGAAGCGTATCAAACTCCGCCCCCACCACAATCCTTCCGCCGATTTCTTCTACCGAGATGAATTGGGCTATGTCAAGCAGTCAAGCGCCGGGCGGCTTAACTTTGACCGGTACGGCAACCTACGA
Organism: uncultured Ignavibacteria bacterium; assembly: GCA_964607165.1. Lineage (GTDB taxonomy): Bacteria > Zixibacteria > MSB-5A5 > DSPP01 > DSPP01 > DSPP01. The sequence continues at coordinate 18,687 of CAZSIT010000038.1, read as the reverse complement.
TGCTGCAACCAAGCAGCTGTCCATCGGCAACAGCGGCGGTAACGTCACATTCAGGTCCGGCAGCTACTATTTTTCCAGCGTCAGTCTCCTTGGAGGCTCCATCACCATTGCCCCGGGAGCGGATGTAACCATTTATACCGATGGAACCTTTAATGCAAGTGCCGGAACGGTTGTCAATTCCACGCTCAAAGCCGCAAATATGCAGATCCGCTCCACCGGACCAAGTATTTCGCTCTCCGGCGGTTCGCTTACTTATGCCACAATTTACGCACCGACCTCGGCTATCACAATTAGCGGCAGTGCGGATGCCTTTGGCTCCTTTATCGGCAAGTCCGTCAAAAGCACCGGCGGCGGCAAGTGGCATTTTGACCGGGCTTTGTTAAACCTCAACAAAGGGCTTCTTTATCGTAAAGTAGCCTGGAAAGTGCTGTAAAAAAGAAGCAAAATAAAAGGATGGGTTAAGAACAGCTGGGAGGGGACCAAGAGGCTCCGAAGAAGTCGGAGCCTCTTTTTTATTTGCCTCTCCCCTTCTTTGTTTTCTTTGTCCCCCTTAACCAAGGGGGACGTCCGCCAAAGGCGGACAGGGGGTCGTAGGGGCGAACCTTGTGTTCGTCCCTCTCCATCAATGGAGAGAGACTGCAGGGTGGGCCATAGAGGTGACCCGCCGGTCGCCCCTACGGTTGTAGGCGATATTTTTAGACTTTAATTGGTTTCAGCAGAGCTTACCGACAAAACCGCAAGGTCGCCCGTCGTTCCAAAAGCCACTTTTGCTCACTTGGCGGCTCAATCCTAATTGTTTATTTGTGTCTGGAGAATGTGCGCTCTTTTTTACTTGCCTCTCCCCTGTTTTCACCTTTTGGCTTGACCACAGCTCTGTGAAAAAGGCTGCTTACCACCGTCTGCACAACTCTGCTTTCTCTTTCACATTTCTTAATTTGCAATATTGATTTTAGCCCATACATCGCCGCTTTTGCAATCCTCATATTTGTTTGTATCTCCGGCACTTACGACCCAGTCCTACACTCTAAAAAAATCGCTTTTTAATCGGCATCTTGGGGCATTGGCCTTGCGTTAAGGAGGGTTGTGATTGCAAGCGAACTAAAACCAAAGGGAGGGATTCCAATGAACTTACTTAACAGATTTAGAAGCCACCGAAGCTCCAAGCTTCAAACCGGCCTGTCCGGCCAGAATGGCTTTGCCTTAATCGTGGTACTATCGGTGCTCTTCTTAGTGACCGGCGTGGCGCTTTTGGCTTTTAGCACGGCCGACACGGATCGTAAAATAGCCGGCAACAACCTGGACAATACCCAGTCCTACTACTCTGCCGAAGCGGGCATAGCCCACGCTATGGCAACCCTATCCGCCGACACCCTCTGGCGGGCTGGATTCAACAATGACGCGGTGGGAAATGCCTCCTATTCCGTCCAGGTTATAGACAGCGCCATTCCCGGTCAATCGAAGCTTCAAGACAGCCTTATTCTTCACGCCACCGGATTTGCCGACGGCGCCAAAAGCGAGATTGAAGTTCTTTTGGGCCGGCCGCGCATTAAAACCTTCCGCTATGCCGCCTTTGGCGACACCGCCTTTAAGTTTGGCGGAAACGGGATGACCGATTCCTACAACTCCGATTCCGGAACTTACCTTACTCAAAGGGTAAACGGTCCGGACGACGGCGGGAATATGTTCGGCGGCTCCAGCGGCGACGTTTCCAGCAACGGCAAACTGAATATCGGAGGCGGCACCCAGATTCACGGCAACGCCAGCTCGTACGATACGGTAATTGTTACCAACAGCTCGCGCGTTTATGGAAACACCAATTCCAACGCTCCGCGTATCTACCTTCCGCCCATTACCCAGCAGGAGCTGGACTACGCCAAAGCAAACAGCAACGTCGCCAAGGGGATGAAATTGACCGGCAAAGCTACTTACGACCCAAAAACCTATTCTTTGGATGTCGGCGGAGCCGGCTCTAATGCGATTCTTACTACCGGAGTATATTACTTTTCGGACATCAAATTAGGCTCCGGTGCCCAGCTGACCATCGCCCCGGGCGCGGATGTAAAAATCTATATGACCGGTGACCTGGACGCATCTTCCGGCATCATCGTCAACAGCACCCAAAAAGCCGACCATTTACAAATCTATTCCACCGGCACCAGTATGGGGCTCTCCGGCGGCGTAGGAGCTTATCAGGCCATTTACGCCCCAAATGCCAATATCAACATTAGCGGCGGCTCCGACTTATGGGGAGCCGTTATCGGCAAATCTTTGGCCAGCATCGGCGGCAGCAAGTTCCACTTTGACCGGGCGCTGTTGAAATTAGACCGGACTGAAAGAGACAAATACAAAAAGGTCGCCTGGCACGTTCTTTAATCAACGTAAACCGATATGAAAAAAAGGCCGAGTTTTTCTCGGCCTTTTTTTATGGAGAATTTGTTAAGCTTTCACGAACCGGCGGCCGCCTTTGGATACTTTCTTCTCTTAATTCTCAAAAACGTTTTCTTTCTTTTCTTGCGGACTCCCCTTTTATGATTTTTTGCGCGTTTAAGCTCCGATTGTAAGAGACCTTCTAAATTATTGGCATGTGGTTCAAAATCGGTCAGAGCAATTTTGAACACCTCATCCACTTTTTCTACAAATTCGAACTTCAATGCCCGCCGCACCGAAAGCGGGACATCCTCTATATCCTTTTGATTCTGTTTGGGCATTATAACCGTTTTAATGCCGACTTTATGCGCCGCCGAGACTTTCTCTTTAATTCCCCCAACCGGAAGAACCTTTCCCCTCAAACTCACTTCTCCTGTCGTCGCCACGTCGTTGCGAATCGGCTTGTTGGCCAAAACGGAGGCGATGACCAAGGAAACGGTAACCCCGGCCGAAGGCCCGTCTTTCGGCACGGCGCCGGATGGAAAATGAATATGAATGTCGTGACTGGTGAACTCTTCAAAAGGAATCCCCAGCATATCCGCTTTGGAGCGGACGTAGCTGTGCGCCGCCTGAATCGACTCTTTCATTACCTCCCCCAAAGAGCCGGTGGAAATCACTCCGCCCGAGCCCTTCATTTTCAAGGCCTCTATCAGCATTATATCGCCGCCCGCCGCCGTCCAGGCCAAACCGGTCGCCACGCCGACTTCCGGCGTCGATTCCGCCACATCGGGCAAGAACAACGGCGGCCCCAAAAAATCTTCCAGGTTGTTCTCCGTTATTTTCCACTGACTCTCCCCTGCTATCCGTTTACGGGCGCACTTGTGGCAGATTACATCCAGCTGTTTTTCCAGCCCGGTGATTCCCGCCTCGGAGGTATAACTGCGCACCAATTTTTCCAACGCTCCGGCCGTGATGGTCAAATCCGTTTCCGAAAGCCCCTGTTCCGCAATTTTTCTCGGAATCAAAAAATTCCGCGCAATTTCAATTTTTTCTTCTTCTATGTAACCGGGAAATTCGAGAACATCAATTTTCTCTACCAAAAGAGGAGAAATGTTTTCCGGGGCGTCGGCCGTGGTAAAAAATAAAACCCGGCTTAGGTCATACGGTATCGAGAGATAGCGGTCGGTAAAGTGCCGGTTTAACTCTCCGTCCAGAAATTCCAGCAAAGCCCGGGCGATATCCCCGCGGGTTTCCACTCCCCCCAGCTTATCGATATCCTCCAGCATAATCACCGGGTTGCAGACCCCGGCTTCCGCCAGGCTTTGAATGATTTTTCCCGGCTGAGCACCCGGATAGTTTCTTCTCTCCCCCAAAATTTCGCTCACCTGCTCAATGCCGCCCAAAGAAACGCGGACAAATCGTCTCCCCAAAGCTTTGGCAACTACCTGGCCAAAAGCGGTTTTACCCGTTCCCGGCGGCCCGGCAAAGCAGATCACCTCGCTGCGGCCGTTGTGGCGCAACTTGCGCACCGATAGATACTCCAGAATTTTTTCTTTTTGTTTCGCTAGCCCGTAAAAATTGGCCGCCAGGTCCCGCTCCACGTCAGCAATCGTCCCCGGCTCTTCGCACATTTCCATCCAGGGCAGAAACAAAACCCAGTCAATGTAACTGCGGGTAGCGCCGTACTCGGCCGAGGCGGTGGAAAGCATCCGCAGCCGCTCGATTTCAAAAAGCAGATGCGACTGGATATTTTTCGGCAGACGCGACTTTTGAATCGTCTTGCGCAAACGGAAAGCCTCTTTTTCCTGCGGGTCCTCTTCTCCCAACTGGCGTTTGATCTCGCGCAGCTGCTCCCGGAGGTAAAAGTCTTTTTGGGCTTTTTCCAAATTAAATTCCACCCGCTTGGCAATTTCCGCCTGGCCTTCCAAACGCTCAATTTCGCCGTCCAAATAGGCCGAAAGATGTTCCAGCCGCTCGCGAATGGAAACCGTTTCCAAAATCGCCAGCTTGGTTTTCATTTCTATAAGCAGGGTGGAAGCGATGACATCGGCCAGTCTTCCGGCATCGGTGGAATTCAAGTTGTAGATATGAAAATACTCGGCGGGATAGCGTTTATCCAACTCCAGAAGCCGTCCGGCACGGTCCAGTACTTTTTCGACCAAGGATTTTACCTGTGGATTATTCTTGTCCGATTCAAAAATTACCGAAACCCGCGCCGCAAAAAAGGGTTGCTCTTTGACCATCTGGTCTAAACTGACCCGCACCAGGCCTTCGAGTGTTACTTGAAGCGACCCGGCGGTTGGTTCGGAAATCCGCAAAACCCGCGCCGCCACGCCAATTTTGGAAATGTCTCTTCCGGAAACCTCTTCAACATTTTCCACTGAAGTGCCGGCCAAAACTACAATTCCGCCTTCGCCGGTTTCGCGGAACAAATTCAAGTTTTTCTCAAACCCCACCTGCACCGTGCTGACCCCGTGCGGAAACACGGTAGCCGACAGAAGCGGCAAAACCGGCAGCTCCGGCGGCAAAAGGGCGGCAACCTGCAATTCGGAAGAACTCATCTACTCGCTCTCATATTGTATTATCGAGTAAAAATCATATTTGCTGAACTTCTCGCGCGGCTTCAAAAACGAAAGCTCAATTAGAACTGCAATCCCCGCCACCAGCCCTCCCACTTTTTCCACCAATCCGCAGGTGGCCAAAAGCGTTCCGCCCGTGGCTGCCAGGTCATCCACGATGAGCACCCGCTCACCGGATTGTATGGCATCTTTGTGCATTTCCAAAGTGGCAAAACCATATTCCAGCGTGTAATCTTTTTTCACCGTTTCATACGGCAGTTTTCCCAGTTTGCGCACCGGCACAAAACCGGCATCCAGCCGGTCGGCTAAAGCTCCGCCAAAAATAAACCCCCGGCTTTCAATCGCTGCCACCTGGTCGATTCTTTTGTCTGCGTAGCGCTCCGCCAACCGGTTGATGGCGTTGTTAAAGGCCTGCTTATCTTGCAAAAGGGTGGAAATATCCCGGAATACAATCCCTTTTTTGGGAAAATCAGGGATATTTCTGATTTTTGTTTTTAAGTCCAAAACTCCTCCAATCCGCTTCTATCCATATTTAAGCAAAATAACCGGTTGTCCTTTAATATTCAATCCCAAATCTTTTGTAGTTCCCTTGCGGCCTTTGCCACTCAACTTGAACGCCGGAAACATCCGCCGAAGGCGGCCCGATTTTTAACACTTTCAAAAATTCCTCCAAAAGCCCCTTCTCTCCCTCGGCATACGCTTCCACATCACCGGTTGGGAGATTTTTGACATATCCAACCAATCCCAATCTTCTCGCTTCTCCGACCGCATAATACCGATACCCCACCATTTGCACCAAACCTGAAATAATCGCTTTAACTGCCGCCTGCGCCATTCAATCCTTTTTGTCATTCTGGGCGAAGCCCTGGCCGAGGCCGAGCCTTGGCTCGGGCAGGCGAAGAATCTGGGTGGGGCTTGTGTGTGAAATTGTTTCAGCTTTCATTCTTTAATACTTTTCAACGCCAGTCGCACCGCTTCCTCCGGAGTTTTTGCTTTAATAACATCTGCCGACACCTCCCAGCTTCCCAAACTAATAACCGGCCGCCCTACCTTGAGCGCCAGCGCAATCTCCGAAAGCGTTCCATACTCCCCCGGCAAGGCAATCACCGCCTGTGCCGTCTGAACGATAAGCAAATTTCGTCCATCCCCCATTCCGGTAACAATCGGAATATCAACGTATCGATTGGCCTCCTCCCTTTCCGTGCCCGGAAGTATGCCGATAACCGTTCCCCCCTTCTCCTTAGCCCCTTGAGAAGCCGCCTCCATCACTCCCCCCAGCCCGCCGGTGACCAAAACAGCTCCGGCCGAGGAAATCTCCTGCCCTACTCGCCGGGCTTTTTCATACGTTTCTGGCGAAACAGAAAAGCCCCCGACCACTGCAATTATTTTAGCCGTCAAAATAATATCGGGGCGACTGGATTTGAACCAGCGACCCCTTGGTCCCGAACCAAGTGCTCTACCAGGCTGAGCCACGCCCCGATGATTACGAATATACCGGCGCGAAAAAAAGTGTCAACAAAAAAGCCCGCCTCATCGGCGGGCTTTCTCCATTTTGTTTTTCTACTCTTTCACAACCTCCGGGCCGGTGTAGTAGATGACCACTTCGGCCTTAACACCAACGTTGGATTTTACCGCAAACTCGGCCTTCTCATCGGCAAACTCCGGGACTAACATAAACCCCTTGTTCGCCTTTTTGCCGTTCAGCCAGTCGCGGACCAATTCGGTAATATCCAACTCCACCTTGTCTCCCATATTCATATCCGCCACCGCATACGAAGCCCACTCCGAGTCAACCGAAAGCACTTGCCCATTTTTTACCGAACCGGCCGTCCAGTCGCTGGTTATGGGCACAAGCGACAGAGATAAATAGGGGCTGGCTGTTGTGTCTTTTGAATCAATGGCCTCCCTCTGGACATACATCACCAGCCCGGCAAAATCTATCCGGCTGCCCTGGGGAATTTCGGGCAAGATGAACTTGAGTGCCTCAAAGTTCTGACCGCCGGAAAGAGTATCGGCTACAAAGTTGCTCGTTCCCACTGCAAACCGAATCTCTTCTGCCTGAACGGAAACCACAAGAGCCGCAACCACCCCCAGATGCTTCGCTACGCTCAGCATGACAGCTTTAATGTTTTTCATCTTCATCCTCCTATTTCAACAACAGCATCTTTTTGGATTTCTCGAACGTGGGCGTGCGTAACTGATAGAAATACGTGCCCGAAGAAACCGGAACGCCTCCATCATCTTTTCCATCCCAGACAAAATGATATGGCCCTTCCGAAAACTCCTCCCCATTCAAAAGCGACCTTACCTTCTGCCCCAGAATGTTGATAATTTCCAAATGCACCTTTTCCCTCTTTTCCAGATTAAACTGAATCTGGGTGGTGGGGTTGAAAGGATTGGGGTAGTTTTGATAAAGCTCTGTTTGCTTGGGCAAGAGCCCATCTTCTCTATCTACCGCAATCTTTGGCCCGGGGTCAACTATACAAAAGTTGCTGTAAGGCGTGTAATCTACATTGGTAGAAAACCGGCTGGAGGAAGGGATTTGGACCCCCCAGCAGTTTCTTTCGGCATAAATGGTGGGTGAGGTGCAACCACCGCTGCAGTCCTGATCCAGCACATATTTCCAAGTAGAACCCGAAGCATCGGTGTAAATGGCGTTGTTGCCGCTGTCCGCGGAGGTTCCCAGATTCACTTGGGCCGAGTTATGGGCCAAAAGAACCCCGTTCTGGCCCCACAGGGTAACCATGCTTCTCCGCAACCTAAGATATTCTGCCGCACCGGTGTTGCGGATGCCGTTGGCCGTTCGGGTGGGCGTCGAGGAAATCAACGTGCAGGCAACCATCGCCACCCGGCCTTGAGAATAATTGTAGAAAATCTGGCCTGACGTAAAATATCCTCGAATGGAGGTGTAGGAAACCATTAGGCTGTCGGTGCCTCCCAAAGATGCCTGCGATTGATTGTAAAACCCGGCCAAACTGGTCAGGCCACCGGTAGCCGCCTCAATGACGCAACTGTCCACAGGAGTTGTGCTGACCGAGACAAAAATCCCATAGCCACAGGCTTTGATGGTGTCTTTGACCGCCCGGGCTCCTTTGACTGTCGCAGAACTGACATATATGCCGTAACCACCAGGCGAACCGTTAACCGAATCTATCCGGCAGTCCCGGATGGTCAGGCTATCCGTATTGGCCGCCAGTATCCCATACGCCTTGCAGCGTCCAATCCGCACGTTTTTAATCGTGTGGCTGTAGTTCGAAGAATCCTCGATGGCGGCGTATGCGTGACGGATTATGGCATTTTCGATGCTGACATACCCACCCGGTTTGACCACAATCCCCCGCCAGTCTTCCGTGCCGGCTTGCGACTCCGAGCGCGAGGAAATAAATTGTGCCGCACTGCCCATGCCTCCTATTATCAGCCGGCCGCCCGCCTTCACGATAATCGCACATCGAGTGGTGTCGGGCAATGAACGCTGATTATCCTCGTTATACTGGAAATAAATGATGGTTCCCGGCAAGATGGTCAATGTTACCCCGGAATCCACGACAATATCCCCCGTTATCGCCACGAACCCCGACCATGTGGTATTCTGCACTATATGCCCATACCAGTTGTTCACTAAAAGGTCGGCAGTCGCGGGACCGGAAACTAAAGGGTTTTTGTAAATATTGCGCACTGCGATATGGGTGGGAACATTCTGAACTGGCACACCTCCCGCCCCGATTGAATATCCATCGCTGGAAGGGTTGCTTTTCCCATCAAAGTTTATCTTCGTTCCTTGATTCCACCAACAACTTCCGCTGATAGTGCTTGAATATGAATAACCAAAAGGCGAGCCATTGGGTTTAGTCCCCCTGATGTCCAGACTGTCCTTACCGGTACTATCGTTTGGATGTAGAGTATCCGGCTCATAGTTGACAAAATTATAAAGACCGTGAGCCAGCTCCGGGTCTATGAGTTTCTTAGGATATGTTTGAGGCTCAAAGGTTGTGTCTATATGCCAAATCATCAACCCACCGCCGGCTGGTCCAGCGGGCAACTTCCGTTCCCAGTAACCGGGGTCTATACCCGAAGGGCACGGAGGTTCATTGCAGGAAGTATCGGGCGGAGGAGGCGGCCCAGCACCTTTATGATTGGTCACTAAAAAATACTGGTTTGAATCGATGGTCATCTTATAAACCGTTCCGGTGGTAAGATAGTCGGGAATAGATTGCTGATAAAGCGGCGCGGTCACTTCGATTGGAGTAACCCAGCCCAGCTTGTTCCGGCTCCAGGGGTCAAGGGGCACCGCTTTACCCTGTGGAAATCCCGACCCCATATTCGAAAAAGAACCTATGCCCCACCAATCGAGAATACAGCCCGGCGTTGGATGTAAGTCATGCAAGCCGAGCGCATGGCCATACTCGTGCGAGCAAATTTGCACGGCACGTATATCAGAGCTGGGTCCGCTTACAGTCACGAACCCTCCGCGTATTCATATTCTTGTTCCCGTTCTCGAAAAATCATTCGTCGTATCATCTCTAGCCGGCCAGTAACCGTTGTCAAGACCATGATTCACAACCACAAAGAACAAAGCGTCAACATCTCCATCGTCATCACCCACTGAATCCTGGCTGGCCGGAATTCCGTTCGCCCCATCGTTGTCAAAATCGGCAAAGTTTATCACCGTGTCGGCGCGAACAATAATATCGTGGACAAAGCTCCGAAAATATGCGTCGCGACCGTCGAGTATATATGCGGTCGCTATATTAGAAGTAAAACAATGCGAGCTGTCCCGGCCATAAGGAACGGCGTTTAGGATGAGTTGTCCCAGGGAATTGTCCTTGTACCATCGCGGTACGCTAAGCTGTTTGGACGAATCCCAAATCTGTGCCCACCAGCTTGGAAGAACGTTGGTAGAGGCGGAAGTATCGCAAGCATAAATCACCACCGCTTTTACAATGCCCACCGAGTCTACTTTAACAACCCCAATGCTTTCTTGCACTGCACCGCAAATAAAAGCGGTATCAGCTTGCGCAAAAATTAACGCTGGGACAAATAATACCAAACAAAAAAGAAAAACGCAGTTGCTTTTGTAGCGAACTGAAATCATAGCTCCTCCTCTGAGAGTGTTTATTTTACGTGCTTCTATCTTTCGTCCAATATATTCCCGTCAAAATTAAAACCAAAATAAGCAATAGCAAAAATTCTTTACCCAATGAAGGAACCTTAGGCGGGACTATTCGTTCTGCCAGCCAGATGTCGCTATTGCCGAAACCACCGGCCTGACTGCTGGAATAAAACAGGCTATCGCCAGAAGGAGTGATAAAAGGGAAGTATGCTCCACCCAATTTACCTCCGATATAAGTGGCTGGGCCCCACTGCGTTCCGGTCCAGCGAGAAACATAGCCGAAAAAGCCATCCTGCCACGCAAAATAAAGCCAAAGCCCATCCGCAGTAATCGAAGGATAACCTGCATTTGTAGCCATATTTATGTTGTTGCCGACATTTACCGGATTGGACCAACTGCTTCCGTTCCATTGGCTAACGTAAATTCCGCACCGGCAGCCGTGCCAATTTGAGGTATCTTGTATAAAACCGTTTTCGGTTCCAATGTATAAATGGTTCCCATCGGGGGCTATACGAGCAGAATATTCTGCTCCGGCCGAGTTCACTGGCGCTTGTGCATTAACCGGGGTTCCCCAGTCATTGGCCACCGAATCCCAAGTGCAGACCCAGATATCCCAGAAAGTGCCTTGGAGTGCATCTGCCACAAAATAGAGCTTTTGCCCATCCGGTGATACGCTCGGAGACTGTGTACCGGCACAGCAATTTATTTGGGGACCTAACTTCAAAGGGTTCGTCCAACCTGTATCGGTCCATTCCGAAAACCAGATGCCAAAACCTCTGACAAAAAATAGTTTTTTACCGTCGTAGGTCAAAAATGGGTCGGACTCGTAGGCGGATGTATTTATCTTCGGCCCGAGGTTCACTGGCGGCTTGAACTGGGGCACAAGCTGGGAAAATCCTTCGGCTGGACTAAGCAAAAAAGACAAAGAGGTAGAAGCGAGGAGGAGGAAACCGGCGGAAAGTATATTTTTCACTATCCCAATGTTTTTACCTTTCCCTTCATAACCGAAAGATACCTAAAAAAATGGGTTTGTCAAGCACTGTTTGTAACCCAAAAACTACCCCTTTATATTCCCAATCGGCTTTAGCTGAGCCACCTTGCGGGAGATACCGATTTGGTGAACGGCCTCGACCACGGCGGAAATGTCTTTATAGGCAAATCCGGCTTCCTCCGCCAGCCCGGAATACGAAACGGTTTTGACCAAAATCCCTCTGCGGCGCATATCCTCTTGCAACTGCCTGCCCTGGACTTTCTTTTTCGCCGCCGTGCGCGACATCGTCCGCCCGGCGCCGTGCAGCGTGGAGCCAAAGGTTTCCTCGTGGGCTTTTCTTGTGCCGGCCAAAAGATAAGAGCCGGTCTCCATCGAGCCGCCTACGATTACCGGTTGGCCCACCTCGCGATAAGCTGGGCAAATTTCCGGTTCACCGGGCCCAAAAGAGCGCGTGGAGCCTTTGCGATGCACCAATAACTTTTTCTTCTTGCCTTCGATTTCGTATTCCTCGACTTTGGCGATGTTATGCGCCACGTCGTAAACGATTTGCATTCCTAACTCTTGCGCTGGTTTCTTAAAAATCCTTTCAAATCCTTCTCGAATACGATGGGTAATGACCTGCCGATTGACGAAGGCGGCATTGGCCGCGCAGAGCATCGCTTGATAATAATCTTTCCCTTCGGGCGAATCGAAAGGCGCGCAGCCCAACTCCCGGTCAATGACGGTGATGCCATACTTCGGCATCGCTCTCTCGAATACCCGCAGATAATCTGTCGCCACCTGATGGCCAAAACCGCGCGAGCCGCAGTGAATCATCACTACAATTTGATTGGGTTGGTCAATCCCGTACGTTCTCGCCGTATCCCAATCATAAACATTTTCTTCTTTGACGACTTGCACTTCAAGGTAATGATTGCCGGAGCCGAGCGTCCCCAACTGCTCCATTCCGCGTGAGAGCGCCTTTTCACTCACCTTATCCGGATTGGCGCTGGGCAGGCTCCCTCCCTCCTCAATGAAATCGGCGTCATCTTTCCATCCATACCCTTCCCGAATCGCCCAGGGGACCCCTTCTTCGACAACATTGGCAAATGTTTTTTTATCCAATTTGATGAAACCCTTACAACCCACTCCGGCCGGAATCAGATAAAACAAAGTATCTATCAACTTTTCCAAAACCGGCTGGACCTCTTCCAAAACCAAATTCGTGCGGATTAAGCGCATCCCGCAGTTGATGTCAAAGCCAATGCCGCCGGGGGAGATTACTCCTTCTTTCAAATCAAAAGCCGCCACCCCGCCGATGGGAAAACCATATCCCCAGTGCCCGTCCGGCATACAGAGCGAATAGCGCTGGATTCCGGGCAGACAGGCCACGTTGGTCACCTGATTGTAAACCCCCTCATCCATCGTATCAATCAACTCGCGGGTGGCCAGTATCCGCGCCGGTACCCTCATCCCCCTTTTTTCGGTTATCGGAATTTCCCAGATATTGGGAGCTACTTCAAACTTTTTCATGTATCCAAAACCACCCGGGCATAATAGCCGCTCTCATTTTTTTCCAGCTTGAACATATGATAGGTCACCGCCTTAACGTCCGTTCGCAATCGCTGTTTTTCGGGGTCAATCTTTTCTCCCCAAGCTTTTCCAGCCAAACTAAAATCTCCGTTATGCCCAATTGAAACTTCAAACATCGAGAAAAGATACGCATCCCGGTCTTTGAGGTAAACCAGTTCCGACAGCCAGTCAAAAAGCAGGTTGTCCAGTTTTTCCGATTCCAGCGAGACTTCCACTTTTTCGACTGGTCTCACGTCCCCCGGCTCCACCATTCCGGCAAACAGCGCTTGAGCGGAAAGAACGAAAAGCTCCTCTAAACTTTCCGCTTGGACTTCAAAAGCCAAGTCGGCAATCGCTACATCAGGAATAAACTCATACTTTCCCATACCTCTTTAAAATATAAGAAAAATTTACCTTGAAGGAGAATCTTAGTGGAGCAGCGTTACTTTTTTGAAAAAGACTTCTTCGCCAGCTTGAAAACGCAAAAAGTAAAGCCCGGAAGAAAGAGTCCTTCCGCTTTCGTCTCGACCATCCCAGAGAAACGAATGTTCCCCTGCTGAATAGTGTGTCATAGGTTTGAAATAAACTCTCTGCCCGAGTAAATTATAAATCGAAAACCCTACCTCCATCTGCCTGTCCGTTCTGGCCGTGAAAAGAACGTTGGACGAAAAAGGGTTTGGAAATGGCTCCGAAAGAAGGAAAACGGTTTTCTTTTCGTGTTCAACCGGCACATCCGTCCCACTCGCAGTCAACCCAGCCACATTAGAAAGCGGACTCTCTACTCCTCCCTCCCATCGGGTCACACGATAGAAATAGGCTCCCCCCGATTGTGGCACATCCAAGTAATCAAAATTTCCCAAATTAATCGTGGCTACATGGGAAACGGAATTGGAATCACTCCCCCGGTAAACCCAAAAGCTGTCAGCGGCTTCCGTAGCCGGGTTGTTGGCCAAAACCATGGCTCGGAGCATCCAATTCCCAATAAATGGTTGGGACAGGGCACCCGAATGACCAACGTAGGAGTTAAATCCTACATCAGAAACATCCCTGCCAAGCATAGGGTTTTTGGGGGAAGTACTGAACCAGTGAATTGCTCCCCAGAATAGCGTTTCATTTACCATTAAAAGATTCAAATTCTTGGCGACCCATCTGCTTTGTTCTCCAGACCAATTAACTTCAACCGTATCAAAAGCGTAAGCAGCCCCAGGCTTGCCGCTTCCGGTGTCCTTGCGAACCAAAAACGCAAATTTTGACAACATAGTGGAAGAATTCTCCGGGAAAATAAATGCCGAGAGTTCTGTAACCAGAAAAAATGCGTCATTGAATCCAAAGCGAACCAAAAGCTGATTGTCGGCCCATTGTTCGGAAACGAAAACCGGCCACTCGGCGGTACCATCATCATAATACAGGCTCGATTCCGCCGCCGCCGCTCCAAACCAAAAAAGATGCGGCTGGCCATTTTCCGACCTGCCGGTCAGGTATTTAACTGGAGCTGACTGGGCAAAGGAGAGTTGCAAGCTGAAAAGTACCGCCGCCAATATGAATGCAATCCTCTTGTTCATACGACCTCTTAAGTGGCGGCAAGTTAGAAAACAAAACCAAACTGTCAAGCCCCAAGACTAATGTCTTTTTAAACTTTTCATATAATGAATTAATTTTATCATTTCATTCTTGGTCAAATAATCAAACTTCGGCATTTTGCTTCCCGGAACAAGGGCTTCCGGATCTTTGAAGTGCTGAATTAACCAATCCTGCGAATGCCTTCGGGCTGCGCCGATAAGCGAAGGTCCTGTTCCGGTCTTACTACGGCCGCCAACTTCGTGGCAGCCGTTGCAGCCGTTCTCCACAAAAAGTTTATCTCCTTCTTGGGCCAGAATTGGGTCAAAACGGGCCGCTTCGGCTTCCGCCGCCCGCAGCTTGCGGTCTTCCTTAACTGACAGAAAAGTCAAAAGAGCTATGGCAAAGACAGTTCCACCACCGAAGAAAATCGCCAACGGTCTCCGATAAGGAGCCTTCCGCTCTCCCCTATCCAAAAAAGGCAAAAGCAAAAGCAGCAAGAAAAACACTCCGGGAATCACTAAAGCGCCGACTAATTCCCATTTTCCGGGGAAATATTTCAACATTTGAAACAAAAACAGAAAATACCAGTCCGGCCGGGGGATGTAGGTGTCGTCGGTCGGGTCGGCCACCTCTTCCAAGGGCGCTCCAAGCTTCCAGGCCAAAAACAAAAGGGCTGAAATCAGCAAAAAGGATGCGACCATATCCCGTGCCGCCTGTTTGGGATAGAAAGCAAAACCTTTCGAAAGGTCATTTTTAGCCGGATTCCAGCTTCCCGCCGAATTATGTTTGCTGATTAAATAAAGATGTGACCCGACCAAAAAAACAAAAAGCGCGGGCAAAACCAGAACGTGAACGGCATAGAAGCGGGTCAAAGCCAAGGCTCCCAATTCCACACCACCCCTGACGATTATCAGAACATATTCCCCGATGACCGGCACCAGCCCCATCATATTGGTGCCCACCACCGTCGCCCAATAAGCCCGCTGGTCCCAAGGCAACAAATAGCCGGTGAAAGCAAACGCCGCCGTTAAAAGCAAAAGAAAAACGCCGATTACCCAGGTCAGCTCGCGAGGCTTTTTATAGGCCGACCAGAAAAAGACTCTCAAAAGATGCAACGGCACAATAACCATCAAAAAAGTAGCCGCCCAGTGATGGATGCCCCGGATGATTTTGCCAAAAAGAACTTTTTCCTGAATGTAACTTACCGAAGCGTGCGCCCCATCCGGTGTGGGAGCATAATATAACGCCAAAAAAATCCCGGTGAGGATTTGAACGACAAAAAGAAAAAGCGCCGCCCCGCCGAGGGTAAAGAACCAGTTGGTCGAGGGCGGCAGTATCTTTCGCAGCCAAAAGTTGGCCGCGCCCTCCAATCCCAGCCGCTCATCCAGAAACCGGTAGATTTTTTTCATCCTGTCATTCTGAGCGAAGCGCCTGCCCGAGCCGAAGCTCGGATTCGGCCAGGGAAGAATCTCTCCGTTACATTTAGCAATCTTACTCCAATTTTTACGGGATTACACGACCTGGATGAAGAGCTTTCCCTCTTCCACCTTGGTCTCAAATTGGGTCAACGCCTTGGGCGGCGGCCCGGAAATTACTTTTCCTTCCGGACTATAAACTCCTCCGTGACAGGGGCAGCGAAAGTTCTTTTTCTCGCCGTCCCAAGCCACCGAACAACCCAAATGCGTGCAAATGGGAGAAAAAGCGACAAATCCATTCTGACCGCGAACGATAAACGCGTAGCGATCAACCTTGGCCTTTAACCACCCATCCTTTTTTTCATAGGAATAATCCACCCTCGTCGGAGTTTCGAAAGCGAATTTATCAGCGCTTCCAAGGCCAATCCAATCTCCGGCTCCCTCCTTGCGCAAAATTGGACTTAAAAGATATCCCCCCAAAGGAACGGCCAGCATCGCTCCTACCAAAGTTCCAAACCCTTTGACGATTAAGCCGAAAAAATCACGCCGGCCGATTGTATTCATCTTCCGACCTCAACTGTCCAAGTCAGCTTTAATGTTCCATCCGAACAAAAAAGGCCTCAATTTGAGAGGCCCTTTTTGTTGAGTTATTTCCCAAACCTAATTTCGCCCGGCCCAGTTTTCCACAAATTGAATCAGCAAACGCGTCCCAAAACCGGTCGCACCTTTGGGAATATAGGGTTGGCCTTTTTCCTCCAAATCCATAGCGGCGATGTCCAGGTGCGCCCAGGGGTAGTTGCCGATGAATTTTTTCAAAAAACGTGCGGCGCTTATCGTTCCCCCCCAGCGTCCGCCGGAGTTTTTCACATCCGCAATGTTGCTTTTTATCAAATCATCATACTCGTCATAAAGCGGTAATTGCCAGATGCGCTCGGCAGTTTGAAGAGACGCCTTTTTGAGCCGGTCAATGACCCGCTGGTCGGTGCCCATAACCCCGGCGCAGACATCACCCAAAGCTACGCGGCAGGCGCCGGTCAAAGTGGCGATGTCCACCACCGCCTTCGGTTTGAAGCGTTCGGCGTAAGTTAAAGCATCCGCCAAAATCAAGCGCCCCTCGGCGTCGGTATTGATGATTTCAATCGTTTTGCCGTTCAGCGCTTTCAAAATGTCTCCCGGTTTGAAAGCGGTGCCGGAGGGAAGATTTTCGGTCACCGGCATTAAACCGACCAAATGAATCGGCAGCTTGAGCCGCGCGGCGGCAGAGACCGCCCCCAAAACGGCGGCGCTCCCCGCCATATCCCCTTTCATCTCCTCCATCTTGTCGGCTGGTTTGATGGAAATACCGCCGGAGTCAAAAGTCACTCCTTTGCCGACTAAAACGACCGTGTCCAGACGCAGCTTATCGGCGTTATGCTCCAAAATCATAAAGACCGGCGGCTCCGCCGATCCCCGCGCCACTCCCAAAAGAGCGCCCATCCCCAATTTCTCAATTTCCGCTTTGGTCAGAACCTGAACTTTGAATCCCCATTTCTTTCCCTGCTCCTTCACGATTTCGGCATAACGAGTGGGGTTGAGATAATTTCCAGGATAATTGGTCAAATCCCGCGCCAGGATGGCGGCCTCGGCGTTAACCCGCCCTCGAAAAACCCCCTTTTCCGTTTTCTGCGCCACCGCCCGGCTGGCGACGAGGATGTTCAAACGTTTTACGCGCGACTTTTGCCTTTCATCAAGCGTGGTCATATACTCGGTCATTTTGTAATTGGCCAAAAGCGCCCCTTCCACCATTGCGATGGTCGGCACCTCGGCCCCGCTCACTGGAAGCGCTTTGGGATAAACCAGCGTAAGTTCCTTTACTCCCAATTCATTCGCTTTGTTGACAACGCGGCCCAAGGCGCGGCGAACGGAATCGGCTTCAAAACGGCGCTTGCCGTACCAGTCCAGAATAACACGCTTGACAGAACCGGCCGAAGGCCCTGAGCCAGCCGAAGGGGAGGTATAGGCGACCGCTGTCTGCCCCACTCTATCGGTGAAATCGCCCGATTTTAAAATCTGGGCGATGGCTCCGCCGGTCGCTTTATCAAACGCCGCAAAATCCGGCTCCAGTTTGTCTTTCTCAAAAACCGGGCAATAAACCGCCTCGGCCTTTAAATCCTCTAATTTTCCAACCTGAACGTTTATCTCCATCTCTTCTCCTTGATTTGCCGAATAAACAAACCGCAAATAGAACTGTCAATTGCTACTTGGCGAGCTTAAAAAATAGACTTCCCTCCCCTTCCCGTTTCGGGAAGGGGGTCGGGGGTTAGGTTTCCTTGTCCATTTCGCGCTTGACAAATACGGGGGGGGGGGGGGAATTTTGAACCATGGGGTATTTTGACCCGTTTTAAAGAGAAAAAAAAAAACT
>CAZSIT010000038.1:0-703 GCA_964607165.1 uncultured Ignavibacteria bacterium | reverse complement strand
TGGATTGTCTATATTTTACCTGACTGTGACGAAGAAGGGGGGGGGGGGGGGGGTATATTGAACCATGCGGTATATTGAACCGTGTTGAAGAGTAAATAAATAACTCTAACTAAGGGAGGTCGTATGCGGAGTCGTTTTCATTTTCACTTGTATCGGGGGCACGAATCACTTTTAGCCATTTTTGGTCTGTTGCTTGTCCCGGCAGCTCTTTTCGCCTTTCCGCCCCTTTTCGACACCTGGATAAGCTATGACGTGGGAGGCGCCCGCTCAGTCGTTGCCGCCGATTTGGACGGGGATGGAGACGCGGATTTGGCGGTGGCCAATTCTATTAACTCTCCTCCTCTTTACGACAGCACCGTTTCAGTTTTAAAGAACAACGGCGATGGGACTTTCGCCGCCAGAGTGGACTATGCGACAGGAAAGAACCCTTTCTCCGTTATTGCTGTCGATTTAGACGGAGATGGAGACCTGGATTTGGCGACGGCAAATTATGATGACAGCAAGGTTTCGATTTTGAAGAACAACGGGGATGGCACTTTTGCGGCCAAGGTTGACTACGGGACTGGAGGTGGTCCTTCCTCTGTTTTTGCCGCCGATTTAGACGGGGATGGGGACCGGGATTTGGCAACGGCAAACACTAACAGCATTACGGTTTCGATTTTGAAGAACAACGGGGATGGCACTTTTGCGGCCAAGGTTGATT
>CAZSIT010000037.1:0-21342 GCA_964607165.1 uncultured Ignavibacteria bacterium | reverse complement strand
CGTGCCAGCAGCCGCGGTAATACGGGGGGAACAAGCGTTGTTCGGAATTACTGGGTTTAAAGAGCATGTAGGCGGGAAGGCAAGTCTGGTCGTGAAATCCTCCGGCTCAACCGGAGAACGGCGCTGGAAACTGCCTTTCTGGAGTACGGAAGAGGAAAGTGGAATTCCAGGTGTAGCGGTGAAATGCGTAGATATCTGGAAGAACACCGGTGGCGAAGGCGGCTTTCTGGTCCGATACTGACGCTGAGATGCGAAGGCTAGGGGAGCAAACAGGATTAGATACCCTGGTAGTCCTAGCGGTAAACGTTGGGCACTAGGTGTTGGTTTCCGACGAGGAGATCAGTGCCGCAGCGAAAGCATTAAGTGCCCCACCTGGGGAGTACGGCCGCAAGGTTGAAACTCAAAGGAATTGACGGGGGCCCGCACAAGCGGTGGAGTATGTGGTTTAATTCGACGCAACGCGAAGAACCTTACCTGGGCTTGACATGCTTAGGACCGGAGTGGAAACATTCCTTTCCCGCAAGGGACCTTTGCACAGGTGCTGCATGGCTGTCGTCAGCTCGTGCCGTGAGGTGTTGGGTTAAGTCCCGCAACGAGCGCAACCCCTGTCCTTAGTTGCCATCGGGTAATGCCGGGCCCTCTAAGGAGACTGCTCCGGGTAACGGAGAGGAAGGCGGGGATGACGTCAAGTCCTCATGGCCCTTACGTCCAGGGCTACACACGTACTACAATGCCCGGCACAGAGGGAGGCAAGGCCGCAAGGTGGAGCCAATCCTTAAAGCCGGGCTCAGTTCAGATCGTCGTCTGCAATTCGACGGCGTGAAGTTGGAATCGCTAGTAATCGCGGATCAGCAGGTCGCGGTGAATACGTTCCCGGGCCTTGTACACACCGCCCGTCAAGCCATGGAAGCTGGGGGTACCCGAAGTCGCCGCAAGGCGCCTAAGGTAAAACCGGTGACTGGGGCTAAGTCGTAACAAGGTAGCCGTAGCGGAAGCTGCGGCTGGATCACCTCCTTTCTAAGGAGTATTTTTGGGTGCACTCCGGTGTTACTTCGGTTCGAGCAATCGAGCCCTGGGAGTGTTGCCCCAAGCATAGTTTTTGAGCGTGTGCGCACTATTTTTTTATAAAGTTTTAATTTTTTTGCGAAGGAAAACCCTTTGCGAAAGGAGATAAGAAAGAGTTTTATTCGATGTGGGCCTACCGTTCGCCGATGGTGGACGGATATCCCGACTCCGGTCGGGAGGGCAAGCGGAAGTGCGGACCGAAAAAGCGTAGGTTCTGTGGGCCTATAGCTCAGGTGGTTAGAGCGCGCGCCTGATAAGCGCGAGGTCAGTGGTCCGAATCCACTTAGGCCCACCATTTTACAACAGAGATTAGAGACTGGAGATTGGAGATTAGTAAAAACCAAACCGACTTGGGAAGGCCGGCGTTAAACAGAGGATGAGAATAGGAAGAGTGAAAAAGGAAACGAACCGAAGTAAATTAGCCGAGGAGGTGGTGACTAAAGGCGTTTTGCATTGCGCCTTTTTGCGCAAGCAAAGAGACGATTGGAGACGTAGTTTAGCGTTGAAAATTCAAACCTTAAACCCTGAGGAGGGGAAATGAGTCGAAGGCTCATATTTTTAACTATCGGATTATTACTGCTGTTCAGCCTGTCCGCTTTAGCGACGGAAAGCCGCTTGGCGGCGATGGCCAACAGCGGAACGTATTTGAAGGATGACGCCGGGATATTTTTGTATCCCGGGACGATGATGATGTACAAGAAGATGATTATCGCCGAGCATTTCGGTAATTCCACCAGCGGGTCAGTCGGGCCATTTAGCTACGGAGACCAGCATCGGGTGGGTATCATCTTCCCGGTCAGCTCGTCCGTTCTGGCAGTTTTTGCCGGTGATGGAGAGGAGAGCTTCACGGTCGGCGGCAGCATGAGCACGCAACCGACTACGCGCTTTCTGGTCGGCTGGGGAACTAATACCGGCAACGCTTCCGTAGGTTTGCAGGTGGACTTCTCCGGTGTGCGGGAGGAATTCCCTGGCGTTCCCCAAGCCGGCGGAGCAACTATTTTCACTGCCAGCACTTGGGGCATTGCCGTGGGCCTTTCCACCCCGATGGGAGATTTGAACAATCTCGACTTGGGGTTTAGGATTCGCATCGGCAAATATGAAGAGAAAGACGACACGGCCACGGCTAACGCGGTATTCAACAAGTCCGATGGCAACACGACTCTGTCTTTCGTTGGCCGCGACTATTACGCCCTGAATGACTATGTCAATCTGGTTCCGGCTGCCAAGTTCGGTGTGTCCACCCAGAAAGACCTTGATGATTTTAGTGCCGACACGGCCCGCTTCAAAAACACCATCACGGCGATTGAAGTGGGGTTGGCCCTGGAAACCAAGCCAAATGAGAACTCCGAACTCATCGGCGGCGCAGGCTACCGCAGCACTAAAACCAAGTTCGCTGAACTTACCCACGGAACCGCAGGCGGCGCAGACTCCGTGAGCTTCTCGAGCACCGATTCGCATCTGCCTTTCGCTTTTCTGGCCTTCGAAACCCAGGTAAAGAGCTGGTTGCACTTCCGCTTGGGCGTGGAGAAGACCATTGATGTTACCAAAGAGGAGGTGGAAGGGGCAACGGTTATTTTGCCCAATGCCAAGCTGAACGAGTCCAAACAGGGCAGTTCCTCTTTGGCTTATGCGTTTGGCGTGGGCATTCACGCCGGCGCGGTGACGATGGATGCGGTGGTGGAGAACGAATGGCTTAATAACGGCCCCAATTTCTTAAGCGGGGAGGATACCGATAATGGCCAATTGTTCCCGCGGATAACGTTTACGTATAACTTTAAATAAGGAAATAAAGACCGGGAGGGCGGAACTTCCGCCCTCCCGTGTTTGTTTTAAAGGTAAGATAAAGAAAGCCAAGTTCGGGGATATAGCTCAATTGGCAGAGCACCGGCTTTGCAAGCCGGGGGTTACCGGTTCGAATCCGGTTATCTCCAGTTATGGGCAAGAGAGGCTTGGGCGGTTTTAGCCCCCAAGTAAAACCGCTCGTTCGACCCAGAGGGGTCTTCAGACCCTGAACGGGAGGACTAAAAGCGCTCAGGAGGAACAATGAAAAAAATTTTACCGCTCGGTTTGGCACTGGGCTTTTTTGTTTTCGGCTCAGCGTGGGGGGTTGATAAAAAAGGGAAATTTGGGCTTGGGTTTTTCAATGACGACGCCCCGTTGGGCGGCCGCTATTGGATAACCAGCAAAGTGGGGATCGATTTCGGTTTTGGAGCCGATTTGCGCAACGTGGTGGATTCCACCGTTTCCATTAATTTGGCTCCTTTGAAAGCGCCCAATCCCGGCAAAAAAACCTTGAGCGAAATTCGCATAGATGGCGGGGTTCCGTTCAATGTCATCCAGACGGAAAAAGTAAATTTTCTCATTCGTCCCGGATTTACCTACCAGCGCCGTTCCTACTTTTTTCCACTTACTCACGATTCTGTGGTAACCCAAGTTGTTGTTATAGACGTTGATATAGATTCGGCGAGCGGTAAAATTATCAAGGACACAATCAGCTTGCAGTTTAACCGCGGCACCGTGACCGATTCGGCGGACGTGGAGCGTGCCCGCGAATTTGACCTGAATTTCACTTTAGGAATAGAATACTTCCCGACGGAAAACTTTTCGGTATCGCTTTTTTCCGGGTTGGGGGTGCAGAACGAGCGAAGGACCCAATTCAAACGCGGCTCCAACGGATCTGCGATTTTGGACAGCAATGGAAACAAAATTAAGGGGGATAGTTTTTGGACAGCGACCCACCGCCCTTTTCTTAAAGGGGTTAACATCGGCTTTCATTTCTATTTTTAGGCCGGGTCGAATATGAAAAAAATATTGGCGTTAATAATTTTTTTGACGGGCTGCTGCTCTCCGCTTGCCGCGCAGGAAGAGACCACCGCGCCCGTCCGTTCGGAGCGCTTTGGATTGGGAGTTATTTTCAATGACCAGGCCCCTCTGGGGGCGCGCATCTGGTTCGGCCCGAAAGTCGGTATGGACATCGCCATAGGGCTCAAGGCGCGCCGGGTGGACGACCTCACCGATTCCATACAACCTCCCACGCGCCGGGTAGCTTTGGTTGATTTGGATTTCGATATGGGCATTCCGGTGAAAATATTGAAGTACGAACGGGTCAACTTTTTACTGCGCCCCGGTTTTGCCCTGCGCACCCGTCCTGATTTTGTAACGGACAAAAGCGATCCGAGCATCCGGTCAATAGAAACCGGGGTTGAGCTGGAGTTCAACGGAAGCGCCGGTTTTGAATACCATCCGGTTAAAAAAGCCAGTTTTTCGTTAATGCTCGGGTTTGCCGTGGTTGCGGAACGGCCCTCCGGCTCCGACAACTCGATACTAAGGTTTCAAACTTTTCCATCCCGCAAGGGAGCGAACTTCGCGTTTCGGTATTATATCCTGTAGCGGGCGGGAAAAGTTTGTTAGCCCGGCCGCAACTTGCCGGCCACGGCTAAGGTAAAAATTTAGTAGTAAATATGGCTTGCGTTTTTTTTGCCAGCCTGTATATTAAAAGTTTGCCTAAAGTTGGCAAATTGTATGCTCTTTGAAAATTAAATAGCCGTAGCGAGCATCTTCAGATCCGCCACAGGGCGGGTCGATATGCCTTAGGATTTTTTGGTCAAGTTACTAAGGGCATACGGTGGATGCCTTGGCACCAAGAGGCGAAGAAGGACGTGATAAGCTGCGATAAGCCCCGGTGAGCTGCAAGTAAGCATTGACCCGGGGGTGTCCGAATGGGGAAACCTGCTTCGAGTAACATCGAAGCGTCTTTGTGCTGAATTCATAGGCGCAAAGAAGCGAACGGGGGAGAGTGAAACATCTTACGACCCCCAGGAAAAGAAAACACAATGATTCCCTCAGTAGCGGCGAGCGAAGGGGGAAGAGCCCAAACCAGAGGTATGTTAAAGCTGGAACGCGTTGTACCTTTGGGGTTGCGGGAGAGACCGGGTCGGAGTTCCATCCGGCCGGAAAGTTACCAACCGATTTTTTAGCCCAAGAGCCTGGAACGGCTCACCACAGATGGCGATCGTCCAGTAGGCGAAAAGAAATCGGCTTTCCGGGTTTTTTCCCAAGTACCACGGGACACGAGGAATCCTGTGCGAATCCGCCCCGACCACGGGGTAAGGCTAAATACTACTTGGTGACCGATAGTGAACCAGTACCGCGAGGGAAAGGTGAAAAGAACCCCTGACGGGGAGTGAAATAGTACCTGAAACCGTATGCTTACAAGCTGTGGGAGCCTTAACTTGGTCTTCGGACCAAGGGCGGGTGACCGCGTGCCTATTGAATAATGATCCGGCGAGTTACTTCTCAGTCGCATGGTTAAGCCGAACACCGGCTAAGCCGTAGCGAAAGCGAGTCCGAAATGGGCGTTGGTGGCTGGGAGTAGACCCGAAGCCAGGTGATCTATGTATGGCCAGGATGAAACTCCGGTAAAACGGGGTGGAGGTCCGAACCTACCAAAGTTGAAAATTTGGGGGATGAGCTGTACATAGGGGTGAAAGGCCAATCAAACTTGGAGATAGCTGGTTCTCCCCGAAATATTTTTAGGAATAACCTCGGATAATAGACTTTTGGAGGTAGAGCACTGAATGGGCAAGGGACCCTACAAGGTTACCAACCCCAATCAAACTCCGAATGCCAAAAGCTCGTTTTCCGGGAGTCAGCGAGCGAGGGATAAGCTTCGTTCACAAAAGGGAAACAACCCAGACCGTCCGCTAAGGTCCCCAAATTCCGGCTAAGTGGGAAAGGATGTAGGATTACCTAAACAACCAGGATGTTGGCTTAGAAGCAGCCATCATTTAAAGAGTGCGTAATTGCTCACTGGTCAAGTGATTCTGCGCCGATAATTCCCGGGGCTAAGCCGGGTACCGAAGCGGCGGGATTTCTCCCGACTTGTCGGGAGGGATCGGTAGGGGAGCATTCCGTGGTAGGTTGAAGGCGGTTCGCAAGAAACGCTGGACAAAACGGAAGAGATTATGCCGGAACGAGTAGCGATAAAGGCTGTGAAAAACAGCCTCACCGTAAACCTAAGGGTTCCTGAGGAAGGTTAATCCGCTCAGGGTTAGTCGGCCCCTAAGGCGAGGCCAACAGGCGTAGCTGATGGGAAAAAGGTAAATATTCCTTTACCGGCTTAAAAGCGTTTGAGCTATGGGGTGACGCAGAAGCAAAAGCCAGCCGGGTGATGGATTACCCGGTCCAAACCGGTAGGAGTGGGAGACAGGAAAATCCGTCTCCCTTATCCGAGAGGTGATAGGGAGTCCTTCGGGACACAAACTGGCCAGTCGCTGGCTGCCAAGAAAAACCTCTTTGCAAGCTTTTAGGACGACCGTACCGCAAACCGACACAGGTAGGTGAGGAGAATATCCTAAGGTGCTCGAGATAACCCACGTTAAGGAACTAGGCAAAATGGCCCCGTAACTTCGGAAGAAGGGGTGCCTTTGCGGGTGAGGTCGTACAGACCAAGCCCAATAGGGCTACAATAAAGAGGCCTGGGTGACTGTTTACTAAAAACACATGTCTCTGCGAAGTCTCAAAAGACGACGTATAGGGACTGACACCTGCCCGGTGCCGGAAGGTTAAAGGGATAGGTCATTCGCCGCAAGGCGGAGAAGCTTTGAACTGAAGCCCCGGTAAACGGCGGCCGTAACTATAACGGTTCAAATTCGTTTCCCCTTTCAAAAAAGTTCTTGGCGATTTCGAGGTCACCGACACTAAAGTGCCGGCTACCAGTCTGGAATTGCAGGAGCTTATAATTCCGATTCGCGACCCTTAAAAACGTTCGTCTGCAGGTCCCGACCTTAAAAGGTCGGCTACCATTGAGCAGGCGGGCGAAATTAGGGCCGTTACAAAATCCGGCCATATGCTGGAACGTCTGGTGCATCCGGCGCTACCCGATAATGTGCGTAAGGGCAATTTATGAATTGCCCCTGCAAAACAAAATCTGGTGATAAAGCGGCCGGTGCAGACAATCAGCAGGAAAGATTCCCGCCTTTGGCGGGAAAATCCTCAGAGACTAAATGCCGGAGGGAATTTTGTGGTTCTGTTTCAATTCCGTGTGAAGCGGCACTGTAAGTGCCGCCTACGAAGAACAAAAATCTTTTCGTAGGCCGGGTTTCCCTGGCCGTAGCCAGAGGCTATGCCTCGGGCAGGCCAACCCGGCGAAAAGACGGTTTGAAAGCTGAATCCGAAATTCCCAAGATATAGTCCGACCTCCTTAGCGATATGGAGAATTCCGCAGAAATGACGGAATCCTCTTTTCCAAGAGGGCGAACACGAGGTTCGCCCCTACGAACCTCACCCTTAATCCCTCTCCTACGAGGAGAGGGAAAAGGCACGACACGTCGTGCCCCTACAAAAAGCCGGGATGGGTGAGGGAAAAAGGGCGAATGGCAATTCGCCCCTACGAAAAACGGTCAAGCAGCGATGAAGGAAGAAAAAACGAGATTCTTCGCTCAGAATGACAGGTTTGTAGGTTTTGGAAAAGAGCGTAACAGCGTAGCCTAAGGTAGCGAAATTCCTTGTCGGGTAAGTTCCGACCTGCACGAATGGTGTAACAACTTGGGCGCTGTCTCAACGTGGGGCTCGGCGAAACTGTAGTAGCGGTGAAGATGCCGCTTACCCGCATCGGGACGGAAAGACCCCTGAACCTTTACTGCACCCTGGCCTTGGGTTTTGGTTTAGTCTGTGTAGAATAGGTGGGAGGCTTTGAAGCGAGGGCGCTAGCCTTCGTGGAGCCAATAGTGAAATACCACCCTGATTGTATCGGAATTCTAACCAGCGGCCTTTATCGGGCCGTGGGACATTGCCAGGCAGGCAGTTTGACTGGGGCGGTGGCCTCCTAAAATGTAACGGAGGCGTTCAAAGGTTCCCTCAAGCCGGTTGGTAATCGGCTGTAGAGCGCAAAAGCATAAGGGAGCTTGACTGCGAGACCTACAAGTCGAGCAGGTGCGAAAGCAGGATTTAGTGATCCGGCGGTTGTGTGTGGAAACGCCGTCGCTTAACGGACAAAAGGTACTCTGGGGATAACAGGCTGATCTCCTCCGAGAGCTCATATCGACGAGGGGGTTTGGCACCTCGATGTCGGCTCATCGCATCCTGGGGCTGGAGAAGGTCCCAAGGGTTTGGCTGTTCGCCAATTAAAGCGGTACGTGAGCTGGGTTTAGAACGTCGTGAGACAGTTCGGTCCCTATCTGATGCGGGCGCAGGAAACTTGAGTGGAGCTGTCCTTAGTACGAGAGGACCGGGATGGACGAACCTCCAGTAAACCAGTTGTCGCGCCAGCGGCAACGCTGGGTAGCTGTGTTCGGTCGGGATAAGCGCTGAAAGCATCTAAGTGCTAAGCCCACCACAAGATTAGGTTTCCCATCGTAAGATCTGAAGGCCCCTGGAAGATTACCAGGTTGATAGGACGTCGGTATAAGCTTCGAAAAGGAGCGAGCCAAGCGTTACTAATCGGCCGTGCGTCTTGACCATAAAATTCTTAGGCAGGATTTGACCCCTCCCGTGAAAGTAGGGGTTTGATTAATCAAACCCCTACGAAAAATGGGTGGGGAAACGAATCCAAGAAGATGTTCCTACGGCTATTAAAAATATTGGGAATCGACCTACCCCCTGTACCCCCTGTATCCCCTTCCCGATACGGGAAGGGGAGGGCGGACGCATTGGTCCGCCCCTACCAAAACGTTATCGTAGGGGCGGGGTCACCCCGCCCACGGCGCGGAAACTCGCCCCTACAAAGACGGGTTGGGGTTTCGATTCCGAAAAGTTTCCGGTGGCCATAGCGGCGGGGAAACACCCGTTCCCATTCCGAACACGGTCGTAAAGCCCGCCCGCGCCGATGGTACTCCCCTGTTTCCAGGGCTGGAGAGTAGGTCGCTGCCGGGAGTAATTCAGAAAACCTCCTCGAGTTTATCGGGGAGGTTTTCTTTTGGTGATTACTGACCAGTGATTAGTGCACCTCACCCTGTGGTCCCTCTTCACTTGTGGAGAGGGACGGGCGAATACAAGATTCGCCCCTACGGAATTGATGTAGGGGCGGTTCGCGAACCGCCCTTACAAATAACCGGGGGCCATAGCAGCGGGGAAACACCCGTTCCCACTTGTGGTGAGCCCTTCGGCTCCGCTCTGGGTAAACTGGGTCGAACCATTCCGAACACGGTCGTAAAGCCCGTTTGCGCCGATGGTACTCCCCTGTTTCCAGGGCTGTGGTTCGGCCCGCTCACCATAAAGAGAGTAGGTCGATGCCGGGAGTAAATAAAAAAAATCCCCTCCGAATTTCGGAGGGGATTTTTTTATAGGGATTAGGGATTAGTAGTGTTAAAGAAAGGCAATGGGCCACAGGTTTCTTCTTCGTTGAGGATTTTCAGCACGGTGGGGATGTTCCCAGAAAGGCCATATTAAGCAGAAGCACCACGTCTGCAGGAGTTATATCTCCACTGCAGTTCACATCGGTCAAATCGAGGTCGCACATGCCAATCCCCAGAAAGGCACAGTTTAGCATCAAAACCACGTCGGCTGCAGTTAGCACTTCATCCTCGTTCAAATCCCCGCGGGCCGGGCAGGGAGTAAGCACATTCGAGCAAAAACATTCGCAGCATGACTTCCGGGTCTCTCTTGGCGTAATACAGCTAACAGCTTCCGGCATTTTTGACAGAATCTCGGAATTTGCAGCCACGTCGATTATATTTGCCCAGTCGTTGTAGTCGGTGATGGTCGATTTGGGTCCTCCTTCCAGTCCCAAGCAACACCGCTCACAGCAGGTGCTGATGTCCCGCATAACGGTTCCAGCAATTGAGCCGGAACAATCCCAATCCACGCCACCGTAGCCGATGCCGGCCATCTCGATCAGCATTTCCTCATTCAATGCTGGCAGGGTACCTTTTGAATAGTCTAAATTTCGGAACGGTGGAACAACGCTTGCTCGACCCTCACATAGTATCCCGTTTCTGACCCCGTCTAATTGGTAGCTATAGGACATTATGCTGGCATAGTTGGGCTTTGATGGCCCCACCACATTCTCATCCTGGCTACCCGAGTGTCTCAATCCTAGATTGTGGCCCAATTCGTGCATAAAGGTACTAGCTCGTTCAAACGCCTTTCCAACTTGACCTGAAAACGATCCTAAGCTGACTAAAAATTCGTCGCCGAGAATTTCGGCTACTCCGGAACTACCAGTGAAACCGAGGTCAATCGAATACCAATGTCCAAAAATCATGTAATGCCATCCCGTGCCGGCCGGATGGTCGCGGTTTGTAGCTTCCAGAGCGGCCCACTCTCCGTCGTCAAAATTAGGTATGCCGGGCATACCGGGCAGGCTGTTAAAATCTATGAGAATATTGGCGATCGATTCATCAATTTCGTCGCTCATTTCAATAATTAAAGTGTGGCCATTACGGGCAAAAGCCGCTTGCACGGCGGCGAGTTCACAGGCGGCCGGTTTGTGATTGTGATCACCCGCCTTCAACCAATCGACTTCAACCCTTACGGTGATGGCGCTGATAGTCGGTGTGCAGATAAACAGGGCCACCGCTACTCCAGCGGCAACCCAACATTGGTGAAGTAATCTAAGCGTCATGAATTTTTCCTCTCCCTTGCAGAAGCCAAGCCTTCCTTCTTAATTTTTCACAACTAACTCTACCCATACCGCTTTTGCTTTGCTGAAAGGCAAAAGCCAAGCATATCACAACTCTGTTCCATATATGTGTTCCTGCTTTTTCTAACTTTGGGCTGGCCTTCCAGCCAGCCCTCTGTTTTTGTTCCCTTTCCATGTCGGAGAGGGTCAGGGCGAGGTTTTACGCTAATCCTCCCTTCGTTGCCATCCTCTTCCTAACCATCCACACCGCCGTTCCGGCCACAAGCAGACCGAGGACGATGAGGCCGTAAGTGGTAAGGGCGGGAACGCGCTGGACGTAAAAGGTCTGGACAAAGGCGTGATTACTTCTTACTAAATCTCCATTCTCAAATGTCCCGGGCGGAACGACATTGTCAAGATTAACCATCACATCATCAGTTAACTGGATGCCGCCACTAAGATTCTGGCAGATCACGACGACCGCTTGATCCGAAGAGGTTCCCAAGTCGCCATCAGCGTCAATCACACCTACCCCGACTTCACCATCCGGCAACGTTACGCCCAACGCGTCCACAATCTTGCTGCCCGCGAAGAGAGATGAACCTGGCAGGAAAAGGGCTCCTCCGCCAGGAAGAATGGTTCGAGTACGGCCGGGGTCGCTGAGTATAGCACTGATTATAGCAACAGATAGGTCAAAATCTCCGCTGCTGGTTAAAACGCTTATCTCATCGTAGATCATAAGGTCTTGGGTAGAACGCTCTAAGTTCTCGTTTAATTCTATCGCTTCTTCCACGCTGACATAAAGTGTAGCCCCGCCAATGATAACCGCTGCTATCACAATTCCAAGCGGGGAAAAAAGCAAAAAGGTTCCTATTACCA
Organism: uncultured Ignavibacteria bacterium; assembly: GCA_964607165.1. Taxonomy (GTDB): domain Bacteria; phylum Zixibacteria; class MSB-5A5; order DSPP01; family DSPP01; genus DSPP01. The sequence continues at coordinate 9,839 of CAZSIT010000037.1, read as the reverse complement.
CCCCTGCCGCTGCTCCCCCAGCGGTCTTTCCAAGTACTTGCAAGCCCTTCATGGTAACCCGCCAATAACATGTTGAGGCCGCAGGGGTACTATTCAACGCTCCAATTTCCGGAGTCTCCTCGAAGATTCTACCAAACCTGCCGGTGTCCGATAGCTGAGCAGCATATAGGGGTTTGCCCTTGGGGTCGCCAAGGTGAGCCGTGTCAATGGCCGTGATAGCGAAACCACACTTACAGCGCTTGAACTCGTCTAAACGCTTATTGAAATCTGCCCAAACTAGTGCGAACGAGGTTGTGGGAACTAAGATGGTTGCAAACCCTACAAGGGCAAATATTAATAGCTTTCTTTTCATAAAGTGCTCCTTTTCTTCGCCAATGTAATTGGCGGATTCTAAAATTTTATAAGACGATGGAACCGTTCTTATCGAACTGAATCAAAAGGAAGAAGCTGGTGGGGCGCGGTCGTCCGCAAGTAAATGGACTTTTTGAGCGAAAAGCCCCGGGATGGAGGAAAGGTATGAAAAGAAACTAAAGCCGAAAAGAAAGCCGAGTTGGAACGCGGTTTTGGAATCGGTCCTTCGACAAAGCTCAGGGTTTTCAACTTTGACGATTCGCCAGAGGAAGGGGGTTAAGGCGAAGAAGGAAAGATACCAGAAGTCGGGGAAAAGGTTGGCGCAAAGTAAGAGGAAGGCGGAACTGCCGGCAAAGAGAAAATTTGCCGCCCCTTTTCCAGCAAAAACCGTTAAAAGCCTTTTAGCACTTCTGGCCGAATCCTCCTGCACGGCCGATTGCCCTCCCACGGCTATTTCCAATAGCCGCAAAAACTACGGTTTGGCTTGGTGCGCTTGGGCTTACCATAAGCCGATGCTTTTTCCCGTTGGCCTGCCCCTCGCTTTTGCTCGGGGTCTCCGACCCTTCGACAAAGCTCAGGGTTTTCAACAAGCCATCAAGCCACTTTTGGTCTGCCAAAACCAGACCCCTCATCTTCTTTGGCGGCTAACAGCGAGTGAAAGGTGTGGGCCTTTCGCTCCCCAATATCTATCTATTAAAGCGGTGGCAATATAAAAGCGGACGGTTGTCTTGTCAAGGAAAATCGTCAGAAGTTTTGAAAAATATGTAAGGGGTTGCAGGGCAAGGGGATATGAGCAGAGGTGTTTTTATGGAAACAAAAAGGGCAACCACAGGGGGTTGCCCCTACGAAGAAATACAGGGAATAGGGAAAAAACAGGGCGGCCACGGTTCGGAAAGCTTCCTCGACTACGTTCGTTTACGCTGCGCTCAACGCAAGCGGAACAAGTCGCTCGGGGCAAGCAGGGGCCTGCCCCTACGAGAAAGGCGTTGCTGTGGAAAAACAGGGCGGCCACGGTTCGGCAAGCCCACCGCAAGCGGGGAGCCGCCCCTACGGTTTCGTGTGGGGGTGTTCAAAATCTTGAACCCCTACATTGTTATTATGGGCCGCACCAGGGGGGAGCGGTCAAACCCAAAAAAGTACGGTTAAGCAAGGCCACCACGTCGGCGGAAGTTAAAATGCCATCGCAGGTGACGTCCGCGAAGCAGGGGTCGCAATTACCAATTCCTAAATAGGTGCAGTTTAAGCACAAAACCACATCCGAGCTGGTATAAATGGTGTTGCCGTCGTAGTCGCCTTTAAGGTTAACGCAAGGGGGAGGCTCAACCTGGCAGATGGGGTCGCAGCCGTCACCGGGGTTGGTGTTGTTATCGTCACAGCCTTCGAGGCCTTCGATAATTCCGTTGCCACAGGTAGAAGGCGGGATGGTGCCGTTATTACCGGCGTTGTTGCGGGGAGCGGGGATTCCAAATAGGAAATCGTTGATGCTGTTGTCGGTGTCGTCGCAAAAATCCAATACGGTATTGGAACCGCAGATATCCAGCCGGCGCCGCATCGCTTGTCCTGATAATAACCCATTGAGTTGACTGAAAGGATTGCCGCTTCCCACGCTGGAGCCGGAATAGTTGCCCCAGGAAACACAATCGATGTCTCCAAATAAAGAGGGGTCGTGAAAACAGATTTTTCCGCCGCTTAAAGGAATCACCGGGGTCGGCAGCGTGTCGTCAGCAACAGGCAGACTGAAAAAAGTCAGGGCTTCAGGCGCGGCAAGCAAAATCGTGGCTTGATTGGTGCCGTTGGCCACGTTGGGAAGGGTGAAAGAGTTTATCAGACCTCCGGTTGAATTGAAAACTCTAACCTCTGTTCCGGCGGTATTGTTTTGCCCGAGGGAATACATTTGCAACATAATATACTGGGCGTTGGGGGAAGCGGCACAGCCGGGAAAGACCTCTTTAATCTTCATTAAATGGAAGGAAGAACTTTTTGCCCATAAAGAGGCTGAAACCGAAAGTACCGTCAAAAGCGTAAGGGTCACTCGGCGCATAAACTTTTCTCCTCTATGCCCCCCAGACGTACACCAGTTTTGGCTCGCTTGAAACCTATCTAACTACGCGAAGAATAATAGTTCCGGGCGGATTTAGCAAGGTAAATTTTTGAGGCGGGATTTGCTTCGAAGAATTACCGCGGGCAGGAGCAAGAGGCCGGCGGGGAGTTCAAAAAGGCCGAGTTAATTAAACGGACGACGTCGGCGGCGTCCAACAGGGTGTCGCAATCCATATCCCCGCGAGAGTTCGGAACCCCGCTGGGCGGCGGAATTCCCAAAAAGACTAAATTAAGTGCGGCAATGACATCCGCGGCAGTCAGCATAAAATCATCGTTTAAGTCGCCCAAAAGATACGGGCAGCCCAGAGTTGTCGCGCGGGCCAAAAGGTTTTTAGCGCTGTCGGCAGCCGCTAAAAGCGGGGCACGGCCGTTTTCCGAGGTGATAAGGGCAAAATTCACCTTCAAGGTTTCGCCGGGAATTAAGGTGGACTTTTTCAACGTCATCAGAGCGGTGTAATCGGTTTCGGCGCCCGCCGGGTCTGAAAAGCCGGAGGTATTCAGCAGATTGTAAAGCGCGCTGTCGGCCCAATCTCCGGTCGGGTACGTATGGATGACATTGTCCGCCGCGACAGCGCCGAATGGTTGGGAGGCATCGGAATTTAGAAAAGCGATGCCGGCCAGGTTGGAGTCGGGAGTTCCACTGGCGGCGAGGCCGGTGATGGAAATGAGCCCGTGAGAAGAATCTACTACAGCTTGGTTTGTATTGCCCATTGCGCCGGGAACGTCAAAATCGCAAACAACGGCGATCAGCAAGTCAGCGATAGCTTCGACAGCGATGGGATAGACTTCATATTGGCAGAGAACGTAATCGCAATGGCCGTTTAAGTTAGGAAATACCATTCTTTGGGTCAGGCCGAGCCGGCCGTCTTCGGTTATGAACTTGGATTGGTAGCGAGTGGCCAGACCTCCGAGATTGACCATTTGTCTGGTTGTGAGCGCCAGAAAATTTTGGGTGGAAAGCAGGTCCCGATAAACCAGCTTTCGTCCATTTTCGATTCTTCCGAGCGCCAGCGAACCATCGAAAAGAAAATTGCCAATGTTAGTACGGAAGAGGCCGGAGCTAAGATTGCCATTGGCGAAAGCCCCGGCGTTGGAAAAACCAAGCTTTTGACAGGCGGTCGAAGCCTGTGTATAAGTCAGCGTTGATAGACTGTCGAAGGCATAAAAGCGAATGGGAATTGAGAGGTTTTGCTTTTCCGGGCTAGTATAAAAGACTTTGAGTGTATCAACTACAACTTTTGGCATAGTTGGTGGAATATCCGCAGCCGAAAAACGCAAAGTGCGGGATGCTGTCGATTGGGAGGGAACGGAGAAGCTGTCGGACTCTGGCAATATCAGATGCGGGTCCTGCCAGCGGATGGAGTCGATTTTTGCCGGAAGCATAGAATTGTTGATAAAAGTCAGCGTGGTGTCGCGAAAGCTTCCTGGCGGAACGGCGAAATGGTCGAATTGTGGAGAGAGAACCGCCAAAGAAGAATTGTTGTTAATCGAAATTCCTACCGAATTAAAAGCGGTGCGGACGGCGAAGAATTCGGGACCGTAGCCATACAAATCAATGGTGGATTGCATCGTTAACAGGGCCGCATCCATAAATTGAGAGCCGGGCGAAAGATAGTAGGCCAGCGTACGATAATAAATTTTTCCGGTTTTGGCAAAGCCGATTGCATTGGCCACAAGAGAAAAGGCGCGATTGGGAATTCCGGAATTGACGTGGATGCCGCCGTTGTCGTTCATCAAGGGGAGGTTCTGATACTCGTTCATATTTGCGGGTTGAGCGCCGAAGAGGAATCGATTGTATGGGAAACCTTTATGGGGGTCGCGAACATTACGCATATACTTGTAGGGAGCGGAGGCATTCACCACAATGTCTTCGCCGATCAGCCAGCGGGCGGTGTCCAAGGTACCGGTAGTGTCGGCCAGCACGGCGAAAATATCGGAGTAGGATTCGTTTAAGGCCCCGGGCTGAAACTGGAAAACCAGACCGGCAGTGGTTTGGGTGACTCCATGAGTAAACTCGTGGGCGACGATGTCAAAAGTTTTGGAGAAATCTTTATAGTTGGCCCCCGAGCCGTCGCCAAAATTAACAGAAGCTCCATCCCAGAAGGCGTTGCTGTAATTTGTACCGACGTGCACGTAAACCGGCACCGTTGTCCCCTGGTTGTCCCAGCTGTTGCGGTTATGTTCACGCAAAAAGTAATCGTAAACGGCGCCCATAAAGAAATGGGCGGAGACCCCGGCGGAATCGCGGGCGGCATCAAAAAGGCTGTCGCTGGAGACAAAGTAGGTAGCGAGGCTTTGATCAAACGATTCGTTGCCGTCTTTGGTGACAATCCCTGCGAAGTTAGGCCGAGACAGGTCAACCATCTTGTATATTCCGCCTTCCTTTAACGTGGCCAGCTCGCGGGTCTCCTGGCGCAAGTCAACTCCTACGGAAATGGCCGGGCCGTCGGTTTGCAGGTTGTCGTACTGGCTTAGAATCTGACCTGTGGCGGCGTCGATGAAATAGATGTAATTGACCGGTGTCTCTGGAGTAAAACCTTTCAAACCCACCCGATAGGCCAAGGACGGCTTTGGAGTTCCGGCAAAGATCATAAGTTCAGCCTGGGCGTTGAGGTTGGCGGGAAGACCGTTGCTGAAATCGTTCGAGGCGATCTGGATTGCATCGCCTTCAGAAATGGAGGGGGTTGTAGAAACCTCCGGGGTTGGCACCCAGCGGCCGGAGATATTGTACAGGCCGCCCTTCTCGTCCAAATGTGCGATTAGCTGTTTGCCCCAGACCGGAAGCCCTTTATAACTTTGATCGAAGCGGATATGGGTTCTGCCCTGCGGGTCGTTTTCCGGCGAGCGGGGAATGAATTCTGCTTCCGGCGAGACGATTTTCAAAAGGTCACTGTAGCGATTCAAAAAATCGGTGGCCGTGGCCAAGGCGGAGCCATTGGATTTTGAGAGCCGGCCGGAAAGGAAAATAGGGGCTTGTCCCGTTTGGTCGAAGATTGCCTCGACCGGGCCAGCTTCGGCCTGCAAGCGGGCCAGTGCCGTTACGGGTTGGCTCCCCGACGGCTTTGCGGGCATAGCCGCCCCGCAAATTTCAGCCCAGATGTAAAGCCCCGCGCTTACAGCGACAACCTTGTGCCTCATACCCTCCAATCTCTATTTCGGCCTCCGCTAACTGACTCATTACAAAAACCAGCGGTTTTTGTCAAGGCCATCGGCGGCCAAGTGGCGGTCGGCCTCCAACAATAATACGGCGGTTTAGCTTTTATGTTGACATTTGGCGGCAAAATTTTTTTCTTGTATGCCTTGATGGACTTGGAAGGAAACCTTGCCCAATTTTCGGTAGCGGAAATCTTTCAGCTGCTTTCTTTTTCACACAAGACCGGCACTTTGGGATTGCAGAAAAGCGACGAGGTGGCTATGGTTTATTTCCGGCTGGGAAATATCATTTACGCCTACACCCCCAAGCAAAAGCTGCCTCTGGGGGAGCTTTTGAAAAAGCAGGAGCTTTTGCGGGAGGAGCAGCTTTCCGCCGCCCTGGGGGAAAAAGAGAGGAGACCCAATAAAAGGATTGGTGAAATTTTTGTTGAGAAGGGTTTCGTTTCCCGGCCCGCGATGGAGGCGGCGGTGCGGCGGCAGGTGGAGGAGTTAATCTACCGCATGCTGCACTGGGAGAGCGGAAATTTTAAGTTTTATGAAAATGAATTTCCGACCGAGGAAGAGGTTTTAATACAAATCTCCACCGAAAATTTGATTCTGGAAGGGGTGCGGCGCCTGGATGAGCTGGAGTGGGTGAAAGAACGGCTGCCGGATTTGGGAACGGTTCTCTCCATCAAGCCGATTGCGGCGCAGCGGGTTCGAGACCTGGCTTTGAAGGGAGAGGAATGGAACGTTCTGGCCTTGGTGGATGGCCGCAAGGATATTTATCAGATTGTCGAGCGTTCCAATCTGGACCGGCTTTCCACTTTAAAAAGTTTGACGGCTTTGTATTTGGCTGGTTTGGTGGAACCGGTGACGGATGGCCAAAACACTACTGGACAGGAGAAGCTGGAAGGGTTGGTGGAAAAACTTTCCGTGCTATTGGAAATCTACCGGGAAAAAGTATGACGGACCGGCTTCCTTTGGGGGATTTGGCGGAGAAATCGGAAGCTTTTCTTTTAAGCTGGGCGGAGAAAGAGAAGCCCCGTCAAAAAATCTTTGGCCCTATCTGGCGGCTTAAGGAACTGGCCTGCCAACCGGTGGAGGAGTTCCCCGATTTGGGGGAACGGTTTGGGCTTTTTGAAAAGTGGCTGGAAGAGGATGGGCTGGCCTTGTCGGAAAGCCCGCTGACCCAATTTCAAATTGAAGAAATTCTGGCCGCGCTGGAGAAGCTGAAGCTGCTTTTGCCCCGATCGGCGGAGGCCGGCTCCGTTCCCGCCGGCCGGCTAAACGAGCTGGCGGAGCGGTTTGTTAGGAAACTTTCCGGTTCCCAGAATGTTCCCGAGGCGGCCTTGAATACCGGTGGCTCTGCGTCTCTTCCCGCCATGCCCGCAAAGGATGATTTAGCGGAAAGCTTTAAGAGTTTTTTGCGCTACCAGTTGAATTATATGGAACAGATTGCCCAGCCGCAGGAGCATCTTTTTTCGGTTGCCGGCAAACTTTTGGATGCCCTGGCGGCGCGCTACAGTGCCGTGGACGAGGTTTTCATCGCGCACCTGCTTTATTTTATGCAGGCCCAGAATTATCCGGTGGGGCCGTATTTGGAGAAGTTTCGTCAGGTGAAAAGCCAGGCGAAAGCGGGTAAAACTTAGATGGAAGAGACCGCGGAATTTTTGTATTACGAGGCGGTGGAGGCGTTGTTGAAAAAGGATTTTGAGACGGCCGAGCTTTGCTTGGAGCGGGCGCGGAAAAAGCCGGGTTTTTCGCACGAGGCGGAGATTGCCTACACCGCTCTTTTGGTGCGGAAGGAGGCTTTGCGGCAGAAAGAGATTTATCGGATTTAGCCAACTTTTTTTAAGAAAAATCGTATATATTATGGAGGTAGTCGGCCCTTTTTGGGTAGAGAAAGATTGGATTGAAGGAGGATTAAGTGGCAAAGAAACAGAGCTTTGCGGACAAGGCGTCCAAGGTGAAACATTCCGTTAACTGCCCGATTTGCGGCGGGGCCATTCAGTCGGTTTTATACGTACGTTCGGCTAAAAGCGATTCGGGTGCCTGGAAGTTTCGGCAAAAAATAGTTCAGGTCTGCAAGTGCAACCATGCCGAGATTTACGGGTAAAAAATATTAGTAGAAGCATCTCCCGCCGTAAGGCGGGATGATTACCGCCAGAGTTTAAAAAAGAGCGCTTAAAATAATTGCTCTTTTTTGAAAGGAGGTCGGATGAAACAGCGTTACGCTGCTCTGGCGGTATTGTTTTGCCTTCCCTCGGTATTCCCCGGCAACAAATATTTTACCGACTTCGGACAATTCTATGACAACTCGTTCCCTGCGTTTCCATATATTAGAAGTGTGAGAAAGAAGGAAGAAAGGAGCGAGAAATGAAAACGCAAAAAATATTGAGAACAGTCCGGTTTTGCCTTCCGTTAGTTCTGGTAGCGGTGTGGGGCGGAACAGCCCTCACTGCCCAGGAAAAACCGAAAGCGCTTCTGCTCTGGCAAAATGGCGAGATTTACCGGAAAAACATGGGCCTGGACTCTTTATTCCCCGGCCAAATACAAAACGCTCCCAAACTGAAATCCGAAAAAACGGCTTTTGCTCTGTCCCTCTTCGGCACTCTCCTTCCCACGGTTTCCGGTTTTGCTTCTCTCTACGGGAATACCGGAGATGTAACTCCCTTCATAATATTTGGCAGCGGGCTGGTATTCGGCCCATCACTCGGGTATTTCTACGGGGGCCGGGTTGGCCGGGGAATAACTGGGATTGGCATCCGGGCCGGGTTGGCAGCGGCCACAGTCGTGGCAGCCGATGAGGCCGGCAAATCCGGGGGTTGGGGAGGGGCAATTGCTGCGTCAATCGGGTCGGGCGTTGTGTTTGTTGCCGGAGTAGTGGATATCGCGAGCGTTCCCGGCGCCGTCCGCAAGCACAACCGTCTTATGCAGGAAAAAGCATTGGTGGTTACGCCGGCCTATTTTGCCCAGCACGGCGCGCCCGGGGTCAAAGTGCAAATCCAGTTTTAAGACGGGGAAACGATGACAAAAGTTTTACACTCCTTTGACAATTCAGTGACAACCGATCTACGTTGGTTTTCGTTATTATAAGCACTATATTCTAAGCACTATGGAAAAGAAAGAACAAGTAAAGGCACTGCACCTGCTAAAACCGGCCTACAACTGGATTAGCCTGCTTTTCTTGGCCCTTTGGGTAATTGCCGGATATGCGACCCTGCAGATGCCGAACTTTTGGCTCCGGCTGCCCTGCTATCTACTTTCCGGAATCGTGCTGCATGCGCTGGGGATTTTGATGCACGAAGGGGTGCATTCCAACCTGTTCAGAAATCGAAAGGCCAACCGCTGGCTCGGATTTCTTTGCGGCACTCCCACCCTGTTGGGGCTTTCAGCCTATAAGGCCGTCCATCTGCCCCATCACCGCCACGAGCGAAGTCTGGAAGACCCGGACGAATTTGAAAATATCACCGGCCGCCCCGCTTTGCTCAAGGCCATTTTGCTGAGCTGGTTTTTCGTGGGGGCCTATTTTTACCTGTTTCACATCCCGATTACCGGATTGAAACTGGCCAGCCGGCCGGAAAAGAAAAAAATCATTCAGGAGTATCTGTTGATAGTCCTTCTGACCGCGCTGGCGTTCTATCTCGTTCCTTTCAAAATCCTGGCTCAGGTCTGGCTAATACCCCTATTCATTACGGCCCAGCTGGCTCAAGTTCGGGGGTTGGCCGAACATGTCTTTACCGCCGGCGAAGACATCCTGACCGCCAGCCGCACGGTAACCAGCAATCGGGTGGTCAGCTTTTTTATGTGCAACCTGAACTACCATCTTGAGCATCACATTTATCCCGGCGTTCCCTGGTACAACCTTCCGCGCCTGCACCGGTTGTTTTTGGAAGATTACCGTAAAGCGGGGGTCTCCGTTTACACCTCTTATGCGGTTTATCTATGGGAGGTCTTTAAGGCCCTTTTCGCCAAAGTTTCGAATCCTTACGCCCAATCCGGCCCCCCCTCCGGCTACTACCGGCACTATATGCCGGTTTTGGCCAGCGGCAGCCGGGAAGCTTCTACCAACCCACCGGGCTTGAATTAAGTCGCTTACCGCGAAAACAAAAAACTGATTCTTCAAGGGATTAAGGTTATTTAACTATCTTTGCAGTTCTGCCCAAGCCGTGCGGCCGGCGGGCAATCTTTCCTGCTCAAAATATCCGCTTTAAGAAGCGCCGAAGGGCGCCCAGCCTGCGCAGGCGACAAAT
>CAZSIT010000036.1:1399-22065 GCA_964607165.1 uncultured Ignavibacteria bacterium | reverse complement strand
CCCTTTTCTTTTTTCCCCAGAATAAACTCCTCCCGCCAGGGGGCCCAGATGGCCGGCAGGTGATGTATAGGTGTTTTGGGCATAGCTGCTCCACGGCAAAGATAATACTTCAGATTAACTGCCAACAGCGCTTTGTTTTTAATCAGTTACGGATTTGTAGCGAGGCGTAAGATAGAAGGGAAAAGACGGCGCCATGCTTTACTACGGGTTTTGGCTAAAAAATCTTTTGACTGTCGGGATCTCGGACAGTCAAAAATTCTATCGTGCCGCTTTTTCCAGCCGGGGCCGTTTATGCGGGCTGAAAGCAAAAGTAAGTTTTTCTGCCCCTTCGGGCCAATCAATGGAAACGTCGCAATCGGAAGTATGCTGCCCGCGCAACAATTCTTCGGCCAGCGGGTCTTCCATATGCTTTTGTATGGCGCGGCGCAGCGGGCGCGCGCCGAATACCGGGTCAAAGCCCTTCTCCACTAAAAACTCCTTGGCCCGGTCGGTTAAAGCAAACGCAATCGACTTCTCCGCCACCCGCTTGGCCACGTCGGCCAAAAGAATATCGACGATTTGCAGAATTTCCGGTTTTCCCAACGCATGGAACACCACCGTTTCGTCAATCCGGTTCAGCAGCTCCGGATTGAAAAGCCGTTTCAGCTCGTCGGTAACCTTCGATTTCATCTGTTCGTAGGTGGACTCGGAGGTCTCTTTGGCAAAACCCAGAGACTTGCTGGAGCGAATTTCGCGGGAGCCGATGTTGGAGGTCATAATCACGACCGTATTCTTGAAGTCCACTTTCCGGCCAAACGAATCGGTCAGAACGCCGTCATCCAGCATTTGCAAAAGAATGTTGAAAACTTCCGGATGCGCTTTCTCGATTTCATCCAGCAAAACCACCGAATACGGCTTGCGGCGGACTTTCTCGGTCAACTGCCCGCCCTCTTCGTACCCGACATACCCCGGCGGCGCTCCAACCAAACGGGAGACCGCAAATTTTTCCATATATTCGGACATATCTATCCGAATCAAAGCGCTGTCATCTTCGAATAAAAAGGCGGCTAAAGCGCGTGCGAGCTCCGTTTTGCCGACGCCGGTCGGCCCCAAGAAAATGAAGCTGCCAATGGGCCGGCGCGGGTCGGAAAGTCCGGCCCGGCTGCGCCGAATCGCTTTGGAAACGATCCCAATTGCTTCCAGTTGCCCGACTACCCGTTTGGTCAGATCTTCTTCCATACGCAACAATTTTTGCGATTCTTTTTCTTCGAGGCGGAAGATGGGAATGCCGGTCATCACCGAAACCACCCGGGCGATATCCTCGGTTTTCAGCTCTACTACATCTTTGCTGCGCTCGTCTTCCCAGTTTTTCTTTAGCTTGTCGGCTTCCTCTTTTTTCAGTTTCAATTCGTCACGCAATTGCGCCGCCCGCTCAAATTCCTGGTTTTTGACCGCCTGTTCCTTCTCCTTCTGAATATGCTGGATTTCCTGCTCCATTTCGGAGAAGACCGGGGGTTTGGTAAAAGAAGAAAGGTGGGCTCGCGAACCGGCCTCGTCCAGAACGTCAATCGCCTTGTCGGGCTGGAACTTTCCGGAAATATAGCGGTTGGAAAGCTTTACCGACGCTTCCAAGGCTTCCTCGGAAATTTTGACTTTGTGGTGCTCCTCGTATTTCGGCCGCAACCCCTGCAAAATCTTCAAGGTGTCCTCGGAGTTTGGCGCCTCCACCATCACGGTCTGAAAGCGCCGCTCCAAAGCGCCGTCTTTTTCGATGTATTTCCGATACTCGTTTAAAGTGGTGGCGCCGATGCACTGCAGCTCCCCGCGCGAAAGCGCCGGTTTAAAAATGTTGGAGGCATCCAGCGAGCCTTCCGCCCCACCCGCCCCCACGATGGTATGCAGCTCGTCGATAAAGATGATGACGTCTTTGGAGTTGGTGATTTCGTTCATCACCGCTTTCAAGCGCTCTTCAAACTGCCCGCGATACTTGGTCCCGGCGACCAGCGAAGCCATATCCAGCGTGACCACCCGCCGGTTCTCCAGAGTCTGCGGAACTTTGTTTTCCACAATCCGTTCAGCCAGGCCTTCCACGATGGCGGTTTTGCCGACCCCCGGCTCGCCTATCAGAACCGGGTTATTTTTCTTACGGCGGGAAAGAATCTGGGTGACCCGTTCAATTTCGTTTTCACGGCCTATAATCGGATCTAATTTCCCGCGCCGGGCCAGCTCGGTCAAGTCGCGGCCGAAGTGATCCAAAGCCGGGGTCTTGCTTTTTTTGCGCTTTTTGCCAAAGGCAGAAGGCTTGCCGGTCTGGATGTTCTTCAGCTCTTCGTACACTTCCTTGTAATCAACATCATACATAGAGAGCACCTGCGCGGCCACTCCCTCTTCTTCTTTAAGCAAGGCCAAAAGTATATGTTCGGTGTCAATGTCTTTCGATTTTAAGGCCCGTGCTTCCTGACCGGAAAGCTCCAAAGTCTTCTTGGCGCGGGCGGTGAGCGGAAGCTGTCCCATTACCATTGTCCCGCCGGAAGGTTGAACCACATCCTCCACCGATTGGCGCAGTTCATTTAATTCCAGGCCGATATTGGACAAAATCTCTATCGCCCGGCCTTCTCCCAGCTTGATTAGTCCCAACAGGAGATGTTCGGTGCCAATGTAGTCATGTTTGAGTCGGGCCGCCTCATCCCGGGCATACTCAATCGCCCGGCGGGCCCGTTCGGTGAACATCTCGTTCATACTGCTCCTTTCGTTCTCCTATCTAATAATACGCTGGTTTGTTCAAAACGCAAACTTTTTTAACCCTCCTATAAAGCAATAACCCTTTTAATTGCTCTTGTTGTTCCCCGGCTCGGACGGCGGGGACAGGTCTTCCGCCAGGGCTTTTTCAATCTTTCCCCGGATAATCTCCCCCCGCGCCGTGTCCCGCTCGGTGGCATCCATCCCCCGGGCGGCATATTTCTGCAGGTGCGCCGGCTGGCACAAAAGCAAAAGCGCGTTGACCAGAGCCAAGGGAATTTCCTTAATGACCCCCATTCCCAGCCCCAAGCGCACCGCCGAGAGCAGGTTCATAACCTCGCTGGAAGTCAAGACCCGGGCGTAGCGCAAAATTCCAAAGGCCCGCCAGATTTTATCTTCGATTTGGTCTTTAGCATCGCGTATCAAAACGTAGCGGGAGTTCTCCTCATACTCGATGACTTGCCGGGTGACTTTATCCAATCCCTCGAAAATCTCCTCTTCGCTGCGTCCTAAAGTGGTCTGGTTGGACAGTTGTAAAAGATTGCCCAAAACATCCGTGCCTTCGCCGTAAAAGCCGCGCACCGCCCAGCCGACCTTGGTCACCCGGGCAATGACCGAATCAATTTCCCGGGTCAAAACCAGGCCGGGCAGGTGGATTAGAACCGACGCTCTCAACCCCGTGCCGGCGTTGGTGGGGCAGGCGGTCAGGTAACCAAATTCGTCGTCAAAGTCAAACGGCAAGTTAGCCGAAAGTTCGGCATCTGCCTGGGAAGCCAGTTCGTACGCTTTGGAAACATCCAGACCGGACACCAAAGCTTGCATACGAAGATGGTCCTCTTCGTTAACCATCACCGAAAGCGATTCATCTTCTCCTATGTAAAGCCCGTGCCCGTTTCCGGAGCGCATAAACTCCGGAGAAATCAGATGCCGCTCCACCAGAAAATCCCGATCCAAATCTCCCACGTCGCCGCTTTGCAGAAACCTGCCATTCTTTAGCAGAATCGACTTATCGACCGCCGAACGGACTTCTGTCACAATTTTTTTGCGCACCTCCGGCTCGGCCACCGAAGGATACTTGAAGCGCTTCAGATTCCGCGCCAGCCGCACGCGCGAAGAAAGCACGATGCCGGCTTGCGGTCCGCTTCCGGAGAGCCAGGAAGCGGCTTTTGTGGAAAGTTCTTCGAACATATTACAGCTCTATCTGCCTCAATAAAGTTTTAATCCGGTCGCGCAGGCGCGCGGCCCGCTCAAAATCCTCGGCGGCAATCGCTTTTTTAAGCTCATCTTCCAACCGCTTTTCTTCCAGCACTACGGAGTCAACCTCTTTCTTGTCGATGGGCTGTTTTCCCATATGATGGGTGGAGCCGTGGATCCGCCGCAACAAGTCGGAAACCTGGGGACGAAATGCCTCGTAGCACTGCCCGCAGCCAAAGCGGCCCACCTTGGAAAACTCGGCGAAAGCCATCCCGCACCCCGGGCATTTAGCCTCCGTACTTTTTGTTTTCCTTTTTTCGCTGGTTTCCCCCATCATCGAGGAGAGAATCTCGGCCAAGGGGAACGGCACCTGCAGGAGCGGATTGCCGGTTATTCCCCGCTTTTCGGCGCAGGCGCGGCAAAGGTTTAAGACCACCTTTTTGTTGTTGACGATCTGCGTCAGGTGGACCGAAGCTTCATTTTTGTTGCACTCCTGACAAAGCATTTATCTGGGCACCAGCTTTCCTTCTTTCAGTTCCAGAACCCGATCGGCGCGTTGGGCCAAAGCCGGGTTGTGAGTGGCCACCACGAAGGTTTTTCCCTCCTTTTTCAACTCGAAAAAGAGGTGGTGAAGTTCCTTGGCTGTATGCGTGTCTAAGTTGCCGGTCGGCTCGTCGGCCAAAACCACCCGCGGGGAGCCCGCCAGGGCCCGTGCCACTGCCACCCGCTGGGCCTCTCCTCCTGAAAGATTATACACCGGTTCGTTCAATTTATTCTCAAGCCCCAAACGGGCCAAAAATTCTTTGGCTTTTTGCCTGGTTTCGCTTTGCGGCGCCCCGCGCATAAACAGGGGGAAAGCCACGTTTTCTCCTGCGGTAAAGTCCGCCAAGAGGTGGTGAAATTGAAAGACAAAACCGAATTTCCGGTTGCGCAGCTCCGCCTGGTTTCGCGGTTTTAAATTTCCGATTTCTTCTCCGTCCAAACTAATCGTTCCCTCTTCCGGGCGGTCCAAAAGCCCCAGAAGATTTAACAAAGTTGTTTTTCCCACTCCGGAAGCTCCCACCACCGCCACCATTTCTCCTTCCGCCACAGAAATTTCCAGTCCCTCCAGCACCGTCAACCGGCCGGCGGCGGTAAGGTACGATTTTTTCAGCCCCAGCGCTTGCAAAACCGGCGTTTTCAATATAGAAATCCTTCGGAAGCTTCGTCAAGGCGGCCGGCCGCCAACCCGCAATCTTTCAGCTTCCCGCCGTTTCTCTCTCGAGAAAGAGGGCTCTCTTTTATATTGTCGCCCAAAACCGGCATTCCTTTATGCACTCGCTTTAATGGCTTCCACAATCGATAAAGCGGCCGCCTTCCGCGCCGGGTAAATCGTCGCCAAAACCGAAAGCAGAAGCGCCGCAACAGAAACCGCAACGAAATCGACGAGCTTGAATCCCACCGGCAAAAAGTCGATGAAGTAAATCTCGGATGGAAGATGAATGATATGATATTTGTATTGCAACCAAGCCAAGGAATAGCCCAAAAAATTTCCCAAAATAATTCCCAGAATTCCCAGCCCGGTTCCCAGAGTCATAAAGATTGCACGGATATTTTCTGCCGTAGCTCCCATCGAAACCAAAATGCCGATCTCTTTTTTCTTTTCCAAAACCAGCATAACCAGAGAGGCGACAATGTTGAAGGCCGCCACGGCCACGATTAAACTCAAGGCCAAAAACATGGCATATTTTTCCAGCGTCATCCAGGAAAAAAGATTTTTGTGCATTTCCTGCCAGCTTATTGAATAAGCGGAAGTTGGCAACCGCCGGTTTAACTCTTCGGAGTAACGCTCGGCATCTTGGGGATTTTTCAGTCGAATCTGCAACCCGGTCACCCGCCCTTGAAAGTCAAACAATTCCCGGGCCTTTTCCAGGGAAATGTAAGCTAAATTGGCGTCGTACTCATACATCCCGGTTTCAAAAATCCCCACCGTTTGGAATTTTTTAACCTTGGGGGAAAAATTTCCGCCCAGATACACTTTTCCGCGCAGGGAAAAAAGCAAAACCGAATCCCCCAATGCTACCCCCAGCCGTTGCGCCAGTCCTTTTCCCAAAATAATTTTTGGCAAAGAAAGCGAATCGTTTTTCAAATCAAGTTTTCCGGCAACTATCCGGCTTCCAATTTTAGTTGTCAGGGTTTCCATCTCCGGCAGAATACCGCGTACGATGATTCCGTCATTTTCCAGCCGCGAAGAAATCGCCGCCTTGTAATAAATAAAGGGTGCCCGCGCTACAAATCCGGGAATCGATTGCAGGGTCGTGTCCAGCGACTTCCAATCCGAGAGGCCGAGGTCCCCCGAAGTGAAAATGGCCACGTCCGCCGTAGTTCCCAGAATTCGGCTTTGAACCTCGGATTCAAAGCCGTTCATCATCGAGAGCACAAACAACAGAGCGGCAACGCCCAGGCCGATGCCGCCTATCGCGATAAAGCTGGTGGCCGAAACGAACCGTTCCCGGCGGCGGGAGCGAAAATAGCGCGCCGCCACCAGAAACTCCCACTTGTGGTGAGCGAGCCAAGCCATTAATCGCGGGGCGTTGGTCCCGACTTGTTCCGCCTGCGGTGAGCCTGGCGTAAACGACCTGTCCCGACTTGTTCCGACCTGTCCCGACCTGTCCCGACCTGTCCCGAGCGTAGCCGAGGGAGCGTAGCCGAGGGAGCATAGCCGAGGGAGCATAGCCGAGGGAGCATAGCCGAGGGAGCTCCGTCAAGGAAACACAGCCGAGGGGAGTCGAACCAGCGCACTAAGACCCCTCCGGGCGCATCTGCGGGAAGAAAATCACATCGCGAATGGAGGGCTGGTCGGTCAACAACATCACCCAGCGGTCCAGGCCGATTCCCAGCCCGCCGGTGGGGGGCATTCCATATTCCAGAGCGCGCAAAAAATCCTCGTCCAAAACGTGCGCTTCTTCATCCCCTTTATCCTTCAAGGTTAGCTGTTGTTCAAATCTCTGGCGCTGGTCGATGGGGTCGTTCAGTTCCGAAAAGGCATTAGCCATTTCCACTCCCATTACGAAAAGCTCGAAGCGCTCGGTCAGGCGCGGGTTGGAGCGGTGCTTTTTGGCCAAAGGAGAAATTTCCACCGGATAGTCAATTACTAAAGTCGGCCTTTGCAGAGCGGGCTGAACCTTTTCGGAAAAGAGGATATCCACCAGTACTCCCCACGTGGGATTCGTGGGCACCTCCAGCCCCATTTTGCGCGCCGAGGTAGCCAGCGTTTTTTCGTCTGAATTCAAACAATCAATGCCGGTCGCTTCTTTAATGGAATCCAAAAGCGAAATCTCCTTCCACTCCCCGGCCAAGCTGATAACGTCACCTTGACGAGGAACTTCGAGCGTCCCCAGAACCTTCTCCGCGACGAATACAAAAAGCTCTTTCACCAGCATCATAATGTCCCGGTAATCGTGGTAGGCCCAATACAGCTCCAGCATCGAAAACTCCGGGTTATGGAAGCGGTCCATCCCCTCGTTGCGGAAATCTTTGCAGAACTCGTAAACTTTCTCAAAGCCGCCGACAATTAAGCGTTTGAGATACAGCTCATCGGCAATGCGCAGATAGAGTGGAATGCCCAAGGTGTTGTGGAAAGTTTTGAACGGCCGCGCCGCTGCCCCTCCATAAAGCGGTTGGAGAATGGGCGTTTCCACTTCCAGAAACCCGCGCCCGTCCAAAAACTCCCGAATCGCCTTGTAAATCGCAGTGCGTTGGATGAAAACCTCTTTGACTCCAGGGGTAACGATTAAATCGACGTAGCGCTGGCGCTGGCGCAAATCAACATCTTTCAGCCCATGCCATTTTTCCGGGAGCGGATGTAACGACTTGGCCAGAACTTCCAGGCCGGCCGCCCGAACCGAAATTTCCCCCTTATGCGTTTTGAAAACCGTACCGGTTATCCCCACAAAATCGCCGATGTCCAAATCATCCAAAAACCCATATTGCTCCCCCAGCAAATCTGCTTTGGCATAAATTTGAATCTGCCCGGCATCATCCTGAATGTGAAAGAACGTGGATTTCCCGTGCGCCCGAAAAGAGCGAATCCGCCCCGAAACTTTTACTTCTTTTTCTTCAAGGGACGCGAAAATCGCCTTTACTTCTTCCGAAAAATGCGTCCGCTCGAATTTGTAGGGATAGGGATTGACCCCCTTTTGCCGCAGCCGCTCCAACTTTTCTTTTCTATGAGCAACCAATTCGTCAAGCGGCCTTTCCTGTTGCTCTTCTCTGGGTTCCGCGGGCATTTCCGCCATAGACGGCCAATATTAGCGGATTTGAGAGGGGAGTCAAGCAAAAGCGATTATTCAATCTAATTCCCTTTATATTTTCATTAACAGCTTGGCGAGCCCGTGTTTTTTCCCTATTATAATTGGCCATGGCAACGCTAAAGCCCAAACTTCTTATGTGGGGCAACCCCGCGGCGGGTTTGGGAAAGGCCGGACGGATTATGCCGGTTTTGGTTAAGGTCTTAAGCGGGAATTTCGAAATCGAAAGCTACTTGTGCCCCAGTCTCGAAGATTTGAACCGCTGGTGGAGTTTGGCTAATTTCCGCTGGAGCCGGGTTTTGGTGGTGGGTGGGGATGGAACCTTTGCCCGGGTCGCCTCTTTTTTCGTCGGCAAAAATGTCCCGATTAACTTGTACCCCGCCGGCGCCGGAAACGACATCGGTTATCTTTCCCGATTCCCCAAGAATCCCAAACAGTTTGCCTTTGAATATCTTCGCGCAAAAGAAAAGAAGTTGGATGTTGGGCAGGCCAACGAACGTTATTTTTTTAACTCATTGGGTGTTGGGTTGGATGCCCAGATTGCCGCCGCCAGTCAAAACTTCAAAAACTGGCCCGGCAAACTGCGTTACATCCGGACGCTTTTGGCTGAATACAAAAAATTTCTTCCCTTCGACTTTACTTTGAAAATCGAATCGGTCAGCCGGACGGCCAAGGCCACCGCCGTTTCCGTGGGCAACGGCCCGCGCGTGGGGGGCGGTTTTTTTCTGACCCCCGATGCTATCCCGGATGACGGCCTTTTGGACCTTTGCCTGGTGGAGGCAATCAGCCAAAAACAGATTTTTTGGAATTTCCCCCGGCTTTTTAAAGGAAAGCATACCCGTCTGGAGTACACCAAGATTTTTCGAGGTAAAAACATCTCCATCGAAGCCCCTGCTGGCACCCCGCTGCACCTGGATGGTGAAATGATTCCGCTTGCGTTTCCGATAACCATCGGCCTGGCGCCGCAAAAACTGGCCTTTTTGGTGCGGGGATGAAAAAACTTGTTTTTTTATTCCTGTTTTGGGGTTGCGGTCCGTATGCTTACGGCCAAGCCGCCGACCCGGGCTCCGCCCAAAAAGACCGTCTGGCATCCCCCAAAATACTTTCCGGCAGCGTCACCCAAACTTTGCCGGATTCCGTTTTCAATGATACAATCAAAAATGAAAAAATGAATAAATCCGCGCTCCGCTCCCCCGGCGGCGCCTTGCTGCGCTCGTTGGCTGTTCCTGGATGGGGGCAGTTGTACAACAAAAAGTATTTCAAGGCGGTGGTCATCGCCGGCGGACAAGGAGTTCTTTTGGGGACGGCGATTGTGGAGTGGAAGCGGGCCGGCGATTCAAAGAAGGATGTGGACTTTGAGGGGTACCGCATTCACACGAACAACCGGAATTTATTCCTGTGGCTATATGCCGGCGCCACGGTTTTTTCAATGATCGATGCTTATGTGGATGCCCACCTTTCCCAGGATACGGGGGAAGGGGTGCCCCAAATCGGCAATATTTTTCTGGTGCCCGAAGCCGGTAAAAAGGCCGTTTGGTTAAAGTTAAAAATAAATTTATGAAATAAAAAGGGCGGGTAAAAACCCGCCCTCGTGATAAAAACCGCGTAAAACTAAGGACCGCACCAGGGGGGATTGGTCAAGCCCAAATAGGTTCGGTTGAGCAGAGTCACCACGTCGGCCGAAGTTAGAATGCCGTCACAGGTCACATCGGCAAAGCAGATATCACAACTTCCGGTCCCTAAATAGGTGCAATTTAGTTCCAGCACCACGTCGGCCGAGGTGTAGATCGCGTCACCGTTCATATCCCCTTTGACGTTGGCGCAGCCACCGGAAGGAGCTCCGTACCAAAAGCCGATGCCCATCTTGTACGTCGAAGAGGTGCAGGCACCGGCCACCGACTGGCCGACAGACAATCCCAGACGGTAATTGGTGGAGGAAGCGTTGATGGCTCCCCCGCCGTTTATGGAAAGCCAGTTCAACTGGAAGGCAGCTGAAGAAGAAGCAGCCGCCGGCGGTTGGACATTGGGCAAATTGAGTTCCGGTTGGACCGCCGTCTCCTCTGTTTTTTCCACCGGTTTTTGGACTTCCTGTTTGACGGTTTCTTTTTCGGACTTTTTAACCGGCTTGGGCTCATCGGCCAAAGCGGTAAAGCCAAAAGCTACTGCCAAAAAGGCGGCTCCCGTCAGTAAAACCATTAACTTTTTCATACTACTCCTCCCTTTGATACGTCGTACTCGCCTGTTTTTACCAACTTCTAATAACTCCCGACCCTCGGTCGAAAGGTAACCACCGGTTTTCATTTGTCAAGCCCCATTCCTGATTTATCTGCTCCCCCAGCTTTTGTCGCCGGGCTTCCGGCATTTTTTCTCTTGGAACAAGACCTCTAATCATCGCAGTTGACCCATCGGTTTAGTTCCTTCCGCCGTTTCCGACACCAGCTTTTTAACCAGCGCCTTCAGTTCCTCGATTTCCTTTTGCTGGGCATCGACAATTTTGGTGAGAGCCGCGTTGCTGGAACGGACGAAGCTTTCGAACAGCACGGAGATGCGTTTGTGCTTTTGACCGCCAACCGTTTCGCTCACACTTGCCCAGTTGACCGGCTCGGCCGCCCGTGCTATCACATATCCCAGTGGATATTTTTCCGGGTCGTCTTTCATAGCGTGGCCGGGGGTCGAAGAAGAAATCAAGTAATCACCGGGCTGAATGTCTTGGCCTTCGTCCACCACCCACATATCGCCGTTGCCTACGGCCATTATCAGATGGGGATTTTCCGTGCCGGCCGGTTGAGACGACTCCTGAAGCGCAAGGTAAGAACCGAGGCAGGCCGGGTCGTTGGCAACGGTTGACCGCTTTATCCCGTAGATAACCTCCGATTTCGGGTTATCGTAAGAGTTGCGGTTTAGACCAGTAAGGGAAACCAGTTCTCCGCGCTCTATGGCTTCGTCCGTCCAGCCGTAGTGCGAGCCGGTGAAAGCGCCGTAGGTGACAACTCCTCCGGCGACAGAAATGTTGCCTACGGTTGAGCCATCTCTTTGGAATGTGAGGAGAACGCCGTCGCTGGTGGTGCGATTGAACGCGGCAACGGTAGTGGCGGATTGCTCCACGTCAAGCTGAAAGTTAGGCGTGGCGTCACCGATACCTACGTTACCTGACTGGTCGATCATCACCCTAATTGCGCCGCCGGTGATGAAATCTATATCTCCCCCCGCCAAGTTGTTCGCAAAGCGCATAGTGGCCGGAGCAGAGGCGCTGGAGTTGTCAAAAACCGATATGAAGGAGGTACCTGCCGCCCCATCTTCGCTAACAAAATCTATTCTTTGTTGAGAAGAAGTTCCTACATCATGATTGGCGATGGTCACAGCAGCAACGCCGTTTACGTCTTCCCTGACATGCAGCCGGCTGGAAGGTGTGGTGGTTCCAACGCCGACATCTCCGACACTGTTGACCCGAACCCGCTCCACTCCGAGTGTTGCAAAACCCAGTGCATCTGCTGCCGGTTGATAGATTCCGCTGTTCAAATCCCCCGCAAAGGTAAGCGCCGGCGCGGCGGCTGTTCCCGCAGCGAAGGTTGCAACACCATCCACTTCAAGCTCATCCTGCAGATACAAATCGCCGTTTCCATCCACGATGTTTTCGGTGCCGGTAGCCCCAACTCTTACTCTGGCATTCTCAAACGAGCCGGCGTAGGCGCCGGTGCCGGAGGCATCGCCCCTAATCCCGATGTTCAGGCCGGTTGCCCCGGAAGCAAACCCCGTAACACCTCGATTTTGAACAGGTCCAACACCGGTGGCGTGGCCAACTATGCCGTAGTGGATGGAAGCGGTAGTCGCATTGTTATCGGAAAACAGAGCATAAGAGCTGGCAGTTCCGCTTGTCGCATTCGCCTCGCTACGCAAACCATAATGATTCCCAGTTCCAGAGGAAGCGGTCGTAAAATAGCCGCCGTAGGCATCGCCCGAACCAGAATTGTCGGCAAAGCCCCTTAAACCGATCACGTCCCCCGCGCCTGAAAGAGAATTTTTCCCGGTAAAGGAAGCTCCCGCTACGGCAGAAACGGTGCTGTCTGGCCCCGCATCTTCAAACTCGTAGGCGTAGGGGAGACTTCCCAGCCGGGTGCGAGGGGAAAGCTCGGTTACTTCGGGATCAACCGTAATCCCCAGCCAACGCTCGCCGTATCCGTGAAAGGCGGTCTCCGGCGCACCTATGAAAACGTTGAAAAGGCCATTGGTAGTGGAAATACCTATGAGCCCGCCGTCCCAGATTAAACTGCCGCCTACTGCCGCATCCCAGATTTTGAACGTGACTACATGGGCTCCGTCCGTCACCGGATTGCCGGAGCCATCCCGCAAGATTCCCTGAAAGTTAATCAGTTGCGGGACATCGGTGGCCCAGGCCGCTATCGTCCACAGCGCCAAAAGCGCTGTCAGTATGGTTAAAACTGTAATGCGTTTCATTGCACTCCTCCTTTTTGAGGGTTTAAGGTTAACGGTTTCGTTTCCAAAACTTGCTGTTTGTTTCATCAAGCACCTCCTGTTTGGTTTTGAGTTGTCTTAAACATTTAAACCTCGTTTGCAAAAAATGCCCAGCGCCACCATCCCTCTCGAAGTGGCATTTTGTTTCCTCGAATATTACTAACTCCGCAAAGGCTTAAACTACTACCCGTGGCCTTTTCTGTCAAGAAAAATATTAACCATTTGAACGACAATGGATTGCCACTGCGCAATATTAGACGATTGGGCCAAAAAAGCCTTTCTGAATTCAGTAATTCCTGGGACTATTTCCTTGCCAAACTCCTTGATTTTTATTAAGTTATAAGGGTTGTGAGGGATATCCTGCGAAGGCAAAAATTGACTTTCCGAAGGGGTGTCAAAGCGCCCTCCAAATCCCCCAGTAGAACTTCCCCCGTTCAGGGTCTGAAGACCCGTTCAGGGTCTGAACGACGCGAACCGGCTCTTTTGGGCCCCCTGGTGCAGGAACAGATTCTGAAATTTGGTCTGGGAAAAAGAATGAAAGAGGCCCAGGCTGTTTTAATTTACAAGGATGTTGTAGGCAGCCAAATCGCCGCTGTCTCGGAAGCTTTTGACGTGCGCGGCGGCAAATTATTCGTAAAAGTCCACTCTCCCACCTGGAAGGAGGAGCTTCTGTTCACACGCCATCTGATTGCCGAAAAAATAAATGCGAAACTGGGTGCCGATATAATAAAACAGGTGTATTTAGTATGACCCCTACCACCACGGAACCGGAAATGGAAACCATCGATAAGAAAACAAGCGGCCATCATTACGACGCCGCCACCATCGTTGTCCTGAAAGGGCTGGAGGCGGTGCGCAAGCGCCCGGCGATGTATATCGGCGATACCGGCGTGCGCGGCCTGCACCACCTGGTTTACGAAGTGGTCGATAACTCCGTGGACGAAGCTCTGGCCGGGTTCTGCGACTACATTTCGGTAATGCTCAACGCCGACGGCAGCGTCACCGTCGATGACAACGGCCGCGGCATTCCGGTGGACCTTCACCCGACCCAGAAAAAACCGGCTCTGGAAGTGGTGATGACGATGCTCCACGCCGGCGGCAAGTTCGACCACGAAAGCTACAAGGTCTCCGGCGGCCTGCACGGCGTCGGCGTTTCGGTGGTCAACGCCCTCTCCGAATGGTGCCTTGTGGAAGTGACCCGCGATGGTTCTGTGCATTACCAGAAATACGAAAGGGGTGAGCCCGCCGCAGGGGTAAAAGTCATCGGCAAGCGCCAGAAAACCGGCACCAAGGTTACTTTCAAAGCGGATCCCGAGATTTTCCCGAAAACCGATTTTTCCTTTGACGTCCTGGCCGCCCGGATGCGCGAGCTCGCCTTTTTGAACCGCGGGCTGCAGATTGACATTACCGAAGAAAAAACCCAAAAAAACCAGTCCTTCAAATACAAAGGGGGGGTCGCCTCTTTCGTGGAGTATTTAAACGAAAACCGCGAGGTCGTGCATCCCAAGCCGATTTACATCCACAAGGAAAAGGACGGCACCGACGTCGAAATCGCCATCCAGTACAACGACACCTACGTTGAAAATATATTTACTTACGTCAACAACATCAACACTATTGAGGGCGGTTCGCACTTAGTCGGTTTCAAGTCGGCCTTGACGCGGACGATTAACAACTACGCCCAGAAAAACAACCTCTTCAAAAACGAAGGCCTTTCCCTGCAGGGCGAAGACGTGCGCGAAGGGTTAACCGCGGTGCTTTCGGTCAAAATTCCCGACCCGCAGTTTGAGGGCCAGACCAAGACCAAGTTAGGCAATTCCGAAACCAAGGGGATTGTCGAAACCATCCTGGGCGAAGAGCTGGGCGCCTTTTTCGAGGAAAATCCTCCGGTGGCGCGAAAAATCATCGAAAAAACAGTCTCCGCCGCCCGCAGCCGCGAAGCGGCCCGCAAAGCGCGCGAGCTTACCCGCCGCAAATCGGCCCTGGAAAGCTCCGGCCTCCCCGGCAAGCTGGCCGACTGCTCTTTGACCGACCCGGAGCAGTGCGAAATCTTCATCGTCGAGGGGGATTCTGCCGGCGGCTCCGCCAAGCAGGGGCGCGACCGCCGCTTTCAGGCCATCCTGCCTCTCAAAGGCAAAATTCTAAACGTAGAGAAAGCCCGGCTGGACAAGATTTTGTCCAACGAGGAAATCCGCGCCATGATCACCGCCTTGGGCACCGGCATCGGCGCCGACGAGTTCGACGCTTCCAAGGCGCGCTACGGCAAAATTATCATAATGACCGATGCCGACGTGGACGGCTCGCACATCCGCACGCTGATTTTAACTTTTCTTTTCCGCTATATGAAAGCGTTGTTCGAGCAGGGGAAAGTCTTCATAGCCCAACCGCCGCTCTATCGCCTCAAAAAAGGAAATCAGGAAATTTACGCCTATTCCGACGAGGAGCGTGACCGGACTTTGGAACGGATGGGAAAAACCGGCATCGGCATCCAGCGCTACAAGGGGCTGGGCGAGATGAACCCGGAGCAGCTCTGGAAGACCACGATGGACCCGGAAACCCGCACGCTGTTACAGGTTACGCTGGAAGATGCCGCCGCCGCCGACCATATCTTTTCGACCTTGATGGGAGACCAGGTGGAGCCCCGCCGCAAGTTTATCGAGGAAAACGCCAAATACGTGAGGAATTTGGATATTTAGTGCCTCATAGCGCATCAACGTACTACTTGTAACCACCCATTCCTTGCTTTAGCCGTTTTGGCACTCAGGATTGCTGCTGTACCAACAATTCCAAGCCCCAAGGATGCAATCGGCTCAAAGTGAAGAAGCTCCTCGATAATACATACAGGTACCGGAAAGTAAGCGACCCATTCAGCCAGTTTCTCATTTCTGTTACCACACGCGAGTTCGTAAGATGCCTGTCGTATTTCTTTTTCAGCCTTCTTAAGTGCCTGTCTTCGCCCTGTTCTTAAGTCATCTTCAATCTCGTTTATTACCAACCTCAGTCGCCGAATATCGCGCGCCCGTTTCTCCTTGGTTTGTAAAACCTGTTTAATCGAATCGAGTTTTGGAAGGGTTCCAATTAATCGTTCATACGAAACTCGCAGAATTTGATAACTGTCCATAAACTTATCTCCTAATTTCCTTTTCGAAACCTCACCACCAAGATCCACTCCACTCAAATTAAATTCTGATTGAGTGAGAACAGCATTTCTTGTAACGCTAAGTTCAAGGAGGATCATTAATTTCCCGGCCATCATTTTGAAATCTGCCATCCAAAGTTCTACGGGATAATCAGGGTGCGGACCACCAATAAGGATATTATACTCTCGGAGGAGCGCATTCATTTCGTGCGAAAACATTCCAAGATCAGCCATATTCTGCGGTTTTCCACTTAAGACCAGTTCGTCAAATGCCTTATCACTTACGTACCCCTTATGTCTGGCATTGATAAATTTTATAATATTGTTTAACTCTTTAGAAGGAGCTTCTTGACTCGTGGAGAAGAAAAAATCGTAAATAATTGAATAAACATCGCGAGCGGTAAGTCCGTAGGACCTCAGTAACTTCCGAGTAGCTCTTGTAGGCTTTGTAAACCAAAAACCCAATTTGTTAAATATCGCATCCAACACGAAGGACTTGAGGAAAATCGCATATTCTCTTGTGGACTGATCCCATTTAATATTGCCTAAAATTGAAGGTGTGTTCGCCTGATCTAAAACCTCGAAAAATCCAGTCTTTTTCAATCTATCATAGTCGTGATATGGAGCCCAAGGCCAGTCGTTTACGAGGACAACGTTATCGAACAAAAGTAACTGCTGAAGTGCTGCAGGCGTATCTGGATGGTTCTCCATGGGTCCGCCAAGATGTCCGGGCAAAATAAAAGAGTCTGGCAATTCCGAGTTGGTCTTGAGAGGTTTGATATATCCTTCCAACCGTGCTTGATTGAATAATGCTCTTTCGAACTTTCCATAAAGCACTACTGTTGAGCGGTCAGCCATCGCTTATATCAAGGAAATTTCTTAAGAGCAACATTTACCCTCGTTTGTACAACGTGTACCCTTGGTGGACAATGTACTTAAGAAATTCTTTTCCTTCTACTGTAATGTAAACCTTGCCATCACGCTTGTTTATAAGTTGAGATACTTCCATGAAGGCGAGCCATCGCTCGAAAGTATCTCCTCGGTAGCGTTCTGGCTCTCGAGCTGCCGCTTGTTCAAAGGAAGGCCTTAAAATCTCTGTTTCTAAG
The DNA here is from genome assembly GCA_964607165.1 of uncultured Ignavibacteria bacterium. Lineage (GTDB taxonomy): Bacteria > Zixibacteria > MSB-5A5 > DSPP01 > DSPP01 > DSPP01. The sequence goes on along the minus strand of CAZSIT010000036.1, from coordinate 5,146 downwards.
CCGGATTCTCCAAATTCGTTTAAAAGCTCGAGGGCGCCAAGTTGACTCCCCCAAATAAAATAATAAGTCCGCTCAAAGGATTGTCCAATGGAAAGGGCAGCTAAAAGGCGTATCAAGACGCGGTCTCTATCTGGGCCTTGACCGAGGTTTAGTTTTTCTAATTCATTTCGGATGTATTCTTCTTTCTGGACAAGAAGTGTATTATCAAAAGTTTTAAGAAGTTCGTCTGCAGCGGAAAGTTTAGGTGTAACCCCACTCGTTTGAGCACCGGAACCAGTTTCAATCCCGGTTTTCCCAACCTTTTGCGTTCTGTCAATGAAACGAGAAATAGGCTGCTTGAACACAAAAATGAAAATGACACCAAGAATTAAAACAACTCCGGGCCAAGCTAAAAACTCCATATATTTTAGTTTGCTCCCATTTGCCTAAGCATATTACCTAAGGGCTTTACTTCGTGTCAAGCTGCCTGTTAATTGACGGAGCCGGGTGGTTTAAGTATTCGGAGTCTGCTACAAAAACAACCCCTCCATAAAACCAATCTGGTAGGCAAGAAATAGCCCAAACCCGACGCTGATAACTCCGGCGGTGGTGCGGACGACGGCGTTTAGCCGTTCGTATTTTGCCGTAAAGGAAAAGGGCAGGCCGATGAGTGCGCTCATCAAAAACATCCCCCCTATCGACCCCAGCCCAAATATCCCGATGTAGAGCAGACCGAGCGTACGCGAGGGAATGGCGGCCAGAACCAAAAGCATCAAAGCAGCGCTGCCCGCCATTCCGTGCACCATCCCCACGAAAAACGGCTTTTTGCCAATCGGCACCGAATGATGATGAAGAGTATGCTCGCCCGTATGGTGCTCGGCCCCTCGACTTTCCTCGGCTACGCTCGGAACAAGTCGCTCGGGGCGGTGAAGCACCAGGTTGTGAAAATGAGGATGAACGTGCAGACGGCCGGAATGTTGGTGGGCGTGGACGTGAAAGGTGGCGCCGCGGAAAATTTTCCAGAGAACGTTGCCGCCAAGAGCCACCAGCATAATCGCAACGGCAAACTCCATCGCAAGAGCAACTTTTGGCGAAATCTGAAAATGAAAGGCGATGACCAAAAGCCCGACGGCCAAAAGCGCGGCGGTATGTCCCAGTCCCCACAGCGCGCCCACGAGAGAAGAATTCCAAAACCCTTTTCGCTCGGAAACGATGGTGGACACCGCGACCAGATGGTCGGCATCCAGCGCATGCTTTAAGCCCAAAATAAATCCCAGGCCTATTATCGATAGTGAACCGGCGCTAAACATAGAGCGAGAAAATAGCGAATTACCAAGAAACTTCCAGCAAGTATTTAATTCTATGCCTTTTATGGGAGGGCAGGGGGGCAATCGTCAATCACTCAATGACCCAATCGTCAATCCCCTCACCGCCCCACCGTCACCCGTTTTTGAATCCAATCCGCCATCGTATCCAAAAACCCGGGCACAAATTCTTTTTTTAAACCGGCATACTCGCTGGGGCTGCCACTTTTGGCGGTCAAATAAAGATGATTCGCTTTCGGAAAAACTTTGAAAGTGTAATCTTTATTCCCTCCCTTTTTTAAAGTTTTCTCCATCGCCAGTTTATTTTCCTCCGCCGGCACCTGCAAATCCAATTCCCCAAAAAGCGCCAAAACCGGGCAGCTCACTTTTTCCAAGGTCAATGCCGGATTGTAGTCTAAAAAATGCTTCATCCAGGGGGTCCCGACCGCTTTCAATTGCGCTTCAATCATCGTGTTCACAAACTGCTCCCGGTCGATTATCGCTTTGCGCTGTTCTTCGGTCATATTGGCCAGCTCGGCCAATGCCTTTTTGCGAATGCCGGCTTTCAATTCATCCATCCCCTGGCCGGTGCGGATGGCGTCAAACATTTGCTTTTGAAATTGAGCCGTCTCTTTTAGCTGCGCTTGCGTAGCGCCATCCGCTTTGGCAATCAGTGCGGCCTGCGCCAAAAGAATTTTCTCACCGGAAACTCCGGGCCCGGACATCAAAATGATGAAAGCCACATCTTTGGAGCGCGCCGCAACCATCGGAGCGACCAATCCTCCCTCGCTGTGTCCGCAAAGTCCGATTTGCTTGGGGTTAATGTCGCTTCGGCTCTGCAGAAACTTCACTGCCGCCAGAACGTCTCCGGCAAAGTCCTCGCTGGTGGATTGACTGGTATTGCCGGTCGAGCCGCCCACGCCGCGGTCATCGTAGCGCAGAACCGCGATGCCGTTGCGGGTGAAATGGTCGGCGATGATCCTGAACGGCTTGAAGCCGAAAAGCTCTTCATCCCGATTCTGCGGCCCGCTGCCGGTAATCATTACTACAGCCGGATGTGGCCCCTGTGTCGGCGGCAGAGTCAGAGTGCCGGCCAACTTTATATCGCCATTTTGGAAGCTGACTTCTTTCTGTTTGTAAGGTAGTGGCTCTTCTTCAACCGGTTTTTCTTCTTTGACCGCTCGCACCAGGTAAAACTTTCCCGAAACTCCAGATTGTTGAAAATCGCCAGTTATGGAATCTCCAATTATCCTTCCATGAAAAACCGCTACTGAGGGCCCGGCGGGCAGCTCAAAATGCACGTAAATGTCCTGATAACTAACGTTGGCAAGCGCCAACCCGCTCGCCCCTTGCTGGGGAATGTCGATGGTAGCGGTCAAACTTTCTTTTGTGCTCTTAAAATCCACCATCATCTTCAACTCCGTTCCCATTACCAAAATCGCCCCTTCCCAGTGCCCTTCAATAGCAGTCTGTGCGAAAAGAATTGATGTCCAACCGAACCAAAAAACAGCCGTCCAGAAAACCTGTGCCGCCATTCTTTTCATTTTACCAGCTTTTTCCTCTCTTTTCCCTCCACTTGAGGGGAGGGGTAGGGGTGGGGTCAATCGTCAATGATTCAATCCTTCAATCGTCAATTTTCCAAATGCGTGGTGTAAAATGTTTTCATCAACTCCAAATACCGCTCATCCCCCATCGTCTTTATCAAATCATTATGATGCGCTCCCGGAATAATAACTAAATCCTTCGGCCCGGCTAAAGACCGGTAGAGCAAATTGGTCAGTTCGGGCGGGGTGATATCGTCCATATCGCCGTGCACCACAATTGCCGGACAACGCACCTTGGCGGCCTCAAGGGCCGGATCTAGAACCTTTGATTTAGCTTTCCACGAGCCGACTGCGACCCCCAGCCGCACCGGCAAATACAAAAGAAAACTTGGCACGGAATAGCTCCCGTGAATATAGTGCACCGCCATCGGAATCGGATTCGACCAGGGAGCAAACAGCATTATCGCTTTAATTTCTGGATGGGCAGCGGCAATTATAACCGTATTCGAGGCCCCCATCGAAAATCCCCAAATCCCAATCCGGTTTTTATCAATTTCATAACGATTTGCCACCGTATCAGTGACCGCCTCAAAATCTCCCCGTTCATACCAGCCGTAAGTCAAAAATTCCCCCTTCGATGCCCCATATCCCCGCTGATCCAAAAGCAGGCAATTGTAGCCCAGGCCGGTAAGAAGGGAAATTTCATCCTCGTAGGAAAAGGGGTTCAGGCCGCCGTTCCCGGCCATAAAGACAACCGTCGGCTTGTTGCGGGATGAATCGCGAAAAACCCACCAGGCCGAAAGATTTATCGGTTTCGGCCCGGCGGTCGATAAAACGCTCAAAACGTAAACCTGCACGCCGTCCTCTGCCGCCCAGACGGCCGGAATTTTCTCCGCCCCGTTCATCGTAAGCGAAGGCAA
>CAZSIT010000036.1:0-1299 GCA_964607165.1 uncultured Ignavibacteria bacterium | reverse complement strand
GGAATCGAATCTTACCTGGTGGAGGTGGAAGCGGATATCACCAGCGGGCTGCCCCATTTTGCCACCGTCGGCCTGCCGGAAGGGGCGGTCAGAGAGGCCAAGGAGCGGGTTGCCTCCGCCATAAAAAATTCCGGTTTCGCTTTTCCCCGCCAGAAAGTCACCATTAACTTGGCGCCGGCGGACATAAAAAAAGAGGGGAGCGCTTTCGATTTGCCGATGGCGGTGGGAATTTTAGCGGCTACCGGACAGCTGCGGCGCGAAGATTTTTCGGACGTGGTAATGGTTGGCGAACTCTCGCTCAATGGCGACATTCGGCCGGTTCCCGGCATTTTGCCGATTGCTTTGGCGTTAAAGCAAAACGGTCAAAAGTCACTCTTGGTTCCCAAAGAAAACGCGGCCGAAGCGGCAATGGCCTCTGGCCTGCCGGTCTATCCAATCTCCTCTCTGAAAGAAGTGGCCGGTTTCTTGGAGGGAGAAGAGAAAATAGAGCCGTTTACGCTGGATATTGAATCGGTCTTCCTAAAAGCGCTCGACTATCCGGTCGACTTTGCAGAGGTAAAAGGGCAAGAGGGAAGCAAGCGGGCTTTGGAAGTGGCTGCCGCCGGCTCTCACAACATCCTTTTGATTGGCCCTCCTGGCTCCGGCAAAACGATGCTCTCCCGCCGTCTGCCGACTATCCTTCCGCCATTGACCATCGAAGAGGCACTTGAAACCACTAAAATTCATTCAGTTGCTGGACAGCTCGAATCGGGCGTTCCACTGGTGGCCACCCGCCCTTTCCGCAATCCGCATCATACGATATCCGATGCCGCACTAATCGGCGGCGGCACCATACCCCGCCCCGGAGAAGTTTCGCTCGCCCACCACGGAGTCCTGTTCTTAGACGAAATGCCGGAGTTCAAAAAGGATGTTTTGGAGGTGATGCGCCAGCCGATGGAGGATGGAAAAGTTACCATTTCCCGCGCCAAAATATCGCTAACCTATCCTGCCCAATTCCAATTGATAGGAGCGATGAATCCCTGCCCCTGCGGTTTTTTTGGCGATCCCTCGGGGCGGTGCCACTGTTCACCAGCCGAAATTCAGCGTTACGTCTCCAAAATTTCCGGGCCTCTCTTGGACCGGATTGACATTCATATCGAAGTGCCTGCGGTCAAGTTCAAAGAGCTGGCGGCGCGGGACAGTGCCGAATCCTCGGTCCAAATCCGCGAGCGGGTGACCGCCGCCCGGAAAATCCAGACCGAGCGGTTTGCCAAAGAGAAAAAAGTGTATGCCAACGCCCATATGCAGACCCGGCATTTG
>CAZSIT010000035.1:0-22211 GCA_964607165.1 uncultured Ignavibacteria bacterium | reverse complement strand
TGGTCACCCGAATCATATCCAAATCCCGGCAGGCGGCAAAAGCGCCGTAGGTGGCAAAGAAGGGAATCTTGCCGGTCAAGGACAAACCGGCGGCGACGTTGGACATATTCTGCTCCGCCACCCCCATCTGGAAAAAGCGATTGGGGAATTTCTGGGCAAAAAAATGCACCATCGTGGAGGAAGCCAAATCGCCGACCAGAACCACCACGTTCGGATTGGTTTCTCCCAGCTCGGCTAAGGCGTGCCCAAACCCTTCGCGGGTCTTCTTCATCGCCGGCGGCACTATGTCAAAACTCCCGAAAGTTTCTGTGGATAGACCGGCTCCGTGCAAGAAGAGAGATAATTATACCATTCGTCAAAAGTGGTGCCCAGCTCGGCCAAAGCTTTGTCCGCCTGCTCGCGTGTCGGCGGCTTGCCGTGCCATTCAAATTTGTCATACATAAAGGAGACTCCCTTCCCCATAATGGTGTGCGCCAAAATCACGGTCGGCTTTCCTTTAACCTGACGGGCCTCGGCAAAAGCGGTCAAAATCTGTTCAAAATTATGCCCATCCACTTCAATCACATGCCAGCGGAAGGCGCGATATTTTTCCGCCAACGGGGCAATACCCATAATATCCTCCACCCGGCCGTCGATTTGAGCCTGGTTGTAGTCGATGATGCCGCACAAATTATCTAACTTGTAATGCCCGGCCGACATTGCCGCTTCCCAGATGGCCCCCTCCTGCTGTTCCCCGTCGGACATTAAGGCATATATCCGGCGCGAATGCCCGTCCAATCGCGACCCCAAAGCGGCGCCAACGGAAATTGAAAGCCCCTGCCCCAGTGAACCGGAGGAAACCTCCACGCCGGGCGTGTCCAAACAGGAAGGATGCCCCTGCAAATGTCCGTCAAATTGCCGAAACTTCAACAAATCGCATTTCGGATAAAAACCGGCCTCAGCCAAAAGCGAATAATGAATTGGCGTGACGTGGCCGAAGGACCAGAACCACATATCCCGCCCTTCCCATTTGGGGTGGCGCGGGTCGTAGGTCAATTCATGGAAAAACAGGGCCGTGCCGACATCCGCAAAAGAAAGTGGCCCGCCAGTGTGGCCTGATTTGGCGGGTACTAACATCGTGATGATATCCCGCCGGATTTCTAGCGCTTTTCCCTTCAGTTCTGCTATCGAGAAATTATACGGGTTTGCCAAGCTGCTCCTTACCGTTGTTTTCGTAGGGGCAAGGCATGCCTTGCCCCTGCCGTTTCAAAAACGGCCAATATACCCCTCGATCTTTTGCTGTCAAATTCTTTCATAATTTTAAGATAAATATTTTGCAAGGGTAAACCAAGTGGAAAGTTAAAAACAGGGCAGGCACATCGGTCTGCCCCTACTCGGAAACTAATTTTCCCCAAGCAGCTTGGGACTTTTGGCGTAATTGGGAAAGTGTGCGGTTGTTGAGTAAAACTGCATCCGAAACCTTGCGCCTTTGGTCGTAAGGCATTTGAGAGGACATGCGACGAAGGGCGTCTTGGCGGGAAAACCCTTTGGCCATCAGGCGTTGGAGTTGGACCTTCCTTGGAGAGTGAACCATCAGCAGAAAATCGATTTTCACTGGAATTTTCCATTCAGCTAAAAGGGCGGCATCTATGACTATGACCTTGCATTTTTTCCGGCGGGCTTTTAGGGCTTCTTTTTTTAATAGAACAATCAAAGGCGGATGAACAATGCGGTTGAAGCGGGAAAGCGTTTTTTTGTTGGCAAAAACTTTGGGGCCTAAAACTTTGCGGTTGATTTGACCTTTGGAGATGATTTCCCGTCCGAAGAGAGCGGCCAGCTTTCGTTGAACGGTTTTATTTTGTAGGACCTTCCAGCCCAGTTCATCGCCGGAGATGACCACCGCGCCCCACTTTTTGAAAAAGCCGGCAACGGTGGTTTTGCCGGAGGCGATGCCGCCGGTGAGGCCGATGATTTTGGGGCGGGCTATGCTTTCGCCTCTAGCCAGTTGGGACCAACGCCAATATCGACTTTCAAGGGAACTTTCAACTTCAAAACCCCTTCCATTTTCTCTTTGACCATTTCCTTCAGCCATTTCAATTCCGATTTGTGCACTTCAAAAACCAGTTCATCGTGTACTTGAAGTATCATTTTGGATTTGCAATCGGCCATTTCGCCGTGCACGGCAATCATCGCCGCTTTGATGACGTCGGCCGCCGAACCCTGCAAGGGGGTGTTGATGGCGGTGCGCTCGGCAAAAGAGCGAAGCTGGAAATTTTCGGAATTGATTTCCGGAATAAACCGGCGGCGCCCCATAAGAGTGGTAACGAAGCCATCTTCTCGCGCCTGGGCGATGGATTTCTGCTGAAATTCTTTAACTCCCGGATAGCGGGCAAAGTAGGTTTCCATAAAAGTCTTGGCATCCTTGGGGTCCATTTCGGTCTGCTGGGCCAAACCGTAAGCCGAGCCGCCATAGACGATGGAAAAATTGGCAATCTTCGCCACCCGCCGCTGTTCGGAGGTGATTTTGCCTGGAGAAACGCCGAAAACTTCTGATGCCGTGCGGGCGTGGATGTCCTCGTCCCGCTTGAAGGCTTCAATCATCGCTTGGTCTTCGGCATAGTGGGCTAAAAGCCGCAACTCGATTTGAGAATAGTCGGCGGAAAGTATCTGAAAGTCCGGACTGGCAGGGATAAAGGCTTTGCGTATCTCTCCGCCCCGCTCGGTGCGGATGGGAATGTTTTGCAAATTTGGCTCGACCGAGCTCAAACGGCCGGTGGCCGCGACGACCTGGTTGAAGGAAGTGTGCAGGCGGCCTGTCGAAGCTTTTATCATTGCCGGCAGGGCATCCACATAAGTTGATTTCAATTTGAAAAGTGAGCGGTATTCCAGAATCAGCTTCGGCAAGTCGTGCTCTTTGGCCAGCTCCTCCAGAACACCTACGTCGGTGGAAAGAGAAGTTTTTTTGGCGGTTTTGCGTTTGGATTTGAGTTTTAATTCTTCAAACAGAACTTTACCCAATTGTTGAGGGGAATTGATGTTGAACTCGTGCCCGGCAAAATCGTAAATCTTTTTGGACAGTTTGCCCAGATCTTTTTCCAGTTCTTTGGACATCTCGGTAAGAAGTTTGGCGTCCAGTTTGACGCCGTTGGCTTCCAGTTGGACCAGAACCGGTATCAGGGGAGTTTCAATTTTCCAGAAAAGATCGTCCAGTTTCGTTTCCACCAGCTTCGGCGCCAAAACTTCCTCCAACCGCAGAGTAAAATCGGCGTCTTCGGCGGAGTATGCGGTGGCGGCGGCGATATCGGTTTCGGCAAACGATTTTTGATTTTTGCCGGAGCCGATTAGGTCGGTGATTGGAATCATTTTGTGGTTGCAAAATTTCAAAGCCATAAAATCCAAGCCATGCTGACGGCTGGAAGGGTCCAAGAGGTATGAGGCGACCATCGTGTCAAACAGGCGACATTTAATCTCGAGGCCAGTGCGTTTCATTACTTGATAATCATATTTGATGTTCTGACCCACTAAAACTAAATCCTTAGCAAATAAAACCGGCTTCAAAATCTCCAGCGTTTCAGAGAGCGGAAGGTTTTTCCCTTCTTTGTGACCAACGGGGATGTAGTAGGCCTCTTTTCCTTTGAGGGAAAGCGAAATCCCGACCAAGTCGGCATCCAAAGGGTCTAAAGCAGAGGTTTCGGTGTCGAAGGCGAATTTTTCTTTTTTCTTAATTCGCTCAGTTAGCTTTTCCAGCTCGGCAATGCTGGGGATGGTATGATAACTGACTTGCTCGGCTTTTTCAGGAATGTCCCCTACAAATTTCAACAGGGCTCGGAATTCCATTTCAATGAAAAAGTCTTTTAAAGTCACGGGGTCGAAGGGGCGCAGCTTGAAATCATCTAACTTCCAGGGAAAGGGAACGTCGGTATCGATGGTCACCAATCTTTTGGAAAGCAAGGCGTCCTCTTTATGCGACAACACGGTCTCCCGCAATTTTTCCTTCTTAATCGTAGCCGCTTTTTCCAAAAGTTTTTCTACCGTATCGAACTGTTGAATCAATTCCACGGCGGTTTTGAGGCCAACGCCGGGCAGGCCGGGGACATTGTCGGAAGTATCCCCCATCAGGGCCAGCAAATCGATGACTTGCTCCGGCGGCACGCCCATCTTCTTTGCCACCCCCTTCTCGTCCAGAAACTCTATTTCCTCTCCTCCTTTTTGCGGGACCATCATTACGATGTCGTCGCCAACCAATTGCATAAAATCCTTGTCTCCTGCCACGATGACCGCCTGAAGCTTCTTCCCGGCGGCCCGGGTGGCGATGGTTCCAATAAGGTCGTCGGCTTCATATCCATCTTTTTCCACCAATGGCAAATTCATTTTCTCCACCAATTCACGGATTTTCGGCAGCTGGGTGACCATATCTTCCGGCATTTTGGCGCGGGTGGATTTGTATTCTTTGTACAGGTTATGTCTGAAAGTTGGAGCTTTGGTGTCAAATACCACCGCTAAATACTCCGGTTTCTGTTCGTTGAGGATTTTGAAAAGAGAATTCGCAAAGCCGAAAACGGCGGAGCGGTTTTCTCCGCGGGAATTAATTAAGGGGTTACGGATAAAGGCGAAATAGGAGCGGTAAGCCAAAGCCGAACCATCCACCAAAAACAAGCGGGGCTTTTTTTCCATCGAAAACAATATAAGAAAAATAAGGAAAAACGAAAAAGGCCGCCTGTAAGGCGGCCTTCAAAATCTGTTATAAGACCTTACGGATTAACCAGCGATTTACGGGTTGGGGCTGGCGGGGCAGTCCTCTGCACCAAATTCAATTTTTGCAGGTCCTCGTCTAATCTTTTAAGTTTGCGCTGGGCGTCGTCAATTCTTTCGTTGATTTTTACGACTGCCCAGGTGAGGGCTATCACGGAAACCGAGATGGCTATCGCCGTAAAGTCGCCCATACTGTCTCCCTCATTAATCCCCTCAATCCCCTCGCTGCTTAATCGGCCAACTTATGGATTCACTTCGCCAGCCGGTGAATGCTCTTTTGTGTCGTCCATCTGTTTCATCATCCGCTGGGTTTCGCCAATCCTTTCATTGATTCTCACTACTGCCCAGGTGAGGACAATCAAAGACAGCGAAAGCACTACCATTACCACGTCGCTCATATAACCCCCTTTTTCAAACTCCCTTATTTATTAATCGACCGCGATAGGCGTTTCCTTGACCGTCTAAATTGCTCATATACCTAATGAATTCTCCCCCAGGGAAAACCGCCGAAGAAAAGAAGAACGGCTGCCGTCCCAACTAAAAGAAGAGGAAAAAGCATTTGACGGTAAACGGCCAGTTTGTTCGGCTTGAAAAAATCGTATGTTAAAACCAAACAGAGGTGAGCCGGAGAACCCATAATGCCCAAAAACCCTCCGGCGTAAGCCAGCATTACCATTCCAAAGTCTATGAATTGTGGATGCGGAACCAGAAAACCGGAGAGAACGGGAAAAGTCAAACCCAAATAGGCCGTGGTCATTCCGGTTAAAAGTCCTATTATAAGCGGAATAAAAAAAACCGGCACCCACGGCGGGAGATTGATGGAGGCAAAGAAAACGGGCAATTCGCGAATTCCCTCGGAAGCGCTCAGGACATTCTGAAATACCATAATGGAAAGAATGGAAAAAATGGTCTCCAGGCCTATGCCTTCTTTCAGAGAGAGCCAAAGCTCCCGGACATTGGCCCGAAAAAAGAGAATCCCTAAGAGTAACGTTGCAAGCAAGGAGTATAGAATATCAAAGTGAAATCCAAGAGACAACACGACTATTAAAATTACCGGCCATAAACCGGACAACAAGAGTTTCCAGTCTTGCAAAGCATTTGAAGAAGAATCTTTGATTGCAGAAAGTTCAACTTTCTTTTTCAAGTACCAGGCGCTTCCCAAAAACATGACCACAAAAAGAGGTATGAGCGCATATACCAAATTGAAAACGGGAGCTTTTAAAAGGGAGGCATAAAGCAAAATTCCAGGATAAAGGGGAAACAGAAACTCCATCACGTGCCGGAATAGATAGTTAATCGAGGATTTTTGTTCGGGGGTCAATTCTTTCTTTGCGTCCAGCTCTTCCACCATCGGGGCGGAAAGCAAAGCGCCCCCCGGCATCGGCAGCATTCCAATCAAAGCCGGAACGGTTCCCAATGCGGCCTTGCGGCTTTTCAAAATACGTTCAATACCTAAAGCTATATCGGTTAGCTTCCCCCGGCGGCGCAAAAGGCTGCCTAACGTGGTGATGGTTAAGATACATCCCAAAAGATGCCAGGTGCTCCAGCTAAAAAGTCCTTCTTGAAAAGCCGATTCCATTTGGGAGAGCGAAAGTTGAAAGAAAAAACCGCCCGTCAATGAAGCGATCAAAAGAGACAGGCTCAAAGGGGCCTTCAGACGAAGAAAGAGAATGACTACGCCAAAAAGCCCGGTTAACTTCAAAATTTCGGACACGCCTTTAATCTATCGCCCCATGTCGTACGGTCAACTTCTTTGTTGACATTATGCGTTTAAAGATGTAATAATAACTTGATGCCGCGCTGGCTTGATTTCGTTTTGGCTTTCCTGCTTTTGCTTCTGACCGCCCCCATCTGGATTTTTCTGGCCGTATGGATTCGATTGGACAGCAAAGGCCCGGCCCTATTCCGGCAGTTGCGGGTGGGAAAAACCGGCAAGCCTTTTTATCTTTTGAAATTCCGCAGTATGGTGGACCGCGCCTGGGAAACGGGGAATGTCACCGCCCAATGCGACCCGCGCATAACCCGGGTCGGGACAATAATCCGGGTAACCAAGCTGGATGAACTGCCGCAGTTTTTCAACGTCCTCAAGGGAGAAATGGCGTTTGTCGGCCCCCGGCCCGACGTTCCGGAGCTGGTGGCGAATTTTACTCCCCGCGCGGCAGAAGTCCTAAACTACACCCCCGGTTTAACTTCTCCAGGTACCCTTTTTTATTTCCTGGAAATGGAGGACGAAATCCCAGCCGAGGATGCCATGGATTTCTACACCGAAAATCATTTGGAAAAGCGGGCTCGGTTGGATCTCCGCTATTTGCAAAAAAGAACCGTTTTGGATGACTTAGGGCTTATCTTTGTCAACACCCCTTGGGCAATAATTAAAAAGGCTTCCTGGCAAATTTGGGGATATCCGCAAAAGGCCAAAACGATTATCCCTTCGGTCAATGCCATCAAGCCGGTGGTTAAAGAAAAAGTTCAGGCCTAAAAAGAATCGACGTAAATTAAGCGCAATTCCCTTCCGAAGCTGCTCACACCGGTGCGATTTTGAAACATATCTCTAAAGTCGGCTTCCAGCCAGAGACTTTCAGAGAAAAGCCAGCGTACGCCCAAGTTTAGGTATCCCCAACCGCGGCCGAAAAGCCGCCGGTTTTTATCGTCATCGAATGCAAAATCATACTCCCCCAAAAAGGCAACGTAATTGGAAATGCGCGCGTCCGCTCCCATAAAAAAGCTCGGATTTTTATCGCGGTCTTTTCTCCCTTCCAAGGGGTTGTAGTTGATTCCACCATGCAGGCCGGTTGACAGCGTGCCCATATCATAGGTTTTAGTAACTATGCCAAAAAACCCTTTGGATTTGATCGTGTATCGATTGAACTGGCGGTCGTAAACTCCGTACCCTTGGGATTCAAACCCCAAAGCAATCGCGGGCATATACCAGGTCTCGTCAAAAAACTTATACTTGGCAAAAAATTCTACCCGCGGGTTCCACTGGGGGGCCTGGTCGCTTACAAGATTTTGGGCGCCGTAGGAAATCCCAAGCATAAAGCGATTGGTAATACCGATATTGATGGCTGCCAAAACGCCGCCGGAAGGATAAACCCTCCCATCAATTTCGAAAACACCGCGCGGCAAAGAGGCCGCAGTGGGAATGTCGATAACCCGTCTGGGCTCCAAAAGGCCGCTGCGGTGATACCGGTCGCCAAAAGAATTAATACGTCTCGTATCCCCCCAACCGTAGCTGACAAGAAGTATAAAAATAAGGGCAGTTAAACTTTCTTTTTTGCCGAAGATTTTTCTTCGGCCCAGGCGCACGTTCATTTTCATCCCTCCTCGCCTTAAAACGTTGCTTAAATAGAAGCCCCCGAACCGATTTGTCAACAAAAATTTAGGCCTGTAAGAGAATCTTATATTTTCGCCTATAAAGTGGAGCGGTTTGCGGGGAAAGTTTTAATGGGCAGGTGGGGCTTTACAGGTTTACCAATCTCTATTTCTGATGCTTAGATTTAAACCACCTTTTTAAGTGAGCAAGAAATTTGAATGATATCAAATCCCCAATTACTTTTATTACAAGAGATGGACGATATTGTTGAAAAACGCTTTCCAAGGCGCAAACATCTATTTCTTGCGTCTCATCTCTTGGCCCAATCCAATAACGACTGCTGTCCCCATAGGGTTCCCATACCATAAATGGCCGGCCCATATAAGTAAATTCAACATGAGTATCCGGATTAGAGCTAAATAACTTTCTAACCCGAATGTCGGCAACGCCATGAACCGAACCCAATAGGGTCGCAGCTTTTGTTTTCCCTATATACACGTTCTCAATTTCAAATGCAAACATTCGACCACCCCGATTACGAACCGCATAAATATCCACATTTACCTTAGCGATACAGCCGATTTTTGCGGATATACCGCTCAACCGCCTCCGGCACCAAGTAACGAATCGAACGTCCGGCTTTGACATCGGCACGGAGAGCGGTCGAAGAGATATCTAAACGAGGATTGTCCAACCAGGTGACGTGTTTTAACCAGGCGGGCATCTTTCCAAAGAAATTTGGGCGGCGGGCAAAGACCGGCACAGCCATAGAAAAGATTTTCTCCGGCTCTTTCCATTTTTTGAGAGCGTCCAAATTATCCGAACCAAGAAGGAAGTAAAATCGAACGCCGGGATGTTTTTTGCGCAGCAGAGCTAAAGTTTCCACCGTGTACGACGTCCCTTTTTTCTCTTTTTCTATTGTCGAAACTCGGAAGCGAGGATTTCCCCGAATGGCCAACTGAACCATTCGAAGTCGCTGGGCAAAGGAGCTGATTTTTCTACCTTTCTTAAGCGGTGGAACAAAGGAAGGCAAAAACCAGATTTCCTCCAATCCCAGTTCTTCCAAAGCGGCCTGGGCTAATACCAGGTGCGCCAAATGAGGAGGGTCGAAAGTCCCCCCCAAAAGCCCGATTTTACGGCGGGCTCTGGGCATTACTTTTTTGCTGGTTCTACGGCGGCGAAGTCAGAGTTTTTTTTTAGCTTTTCGCGAACTTCGGAAGCCCGTCGGTGGCTGGGGTATATGGAAAGGAAAGCTTCGTATTTCACTTTGGCCTCGGCAAATTTTTTCTCTTTTTCCAGGGAATTGGCAAAAAGATACAGGGCTTCCGGGCCGTAGTTCGATTCGGCGAATTCGTCGATGACCCCCTGCAGATAAATGCGTGCCGCCTCGTAATCCCTTAGTTTGAAATACAAACGCCCAATGGAGTAATCTTTTTTTGCTAAACGGTCCAGAGCCTGCGCCAAAAACAAGCGCGCCGAGTCGGCGTAGGTGCAGGTCGGCCATTCTTCCAGGAAATTGCGAAAGGCTTCCACTGCCGCGCTCACCTCTTTTTGATCGTAGGCCGGGTTTTGAGGGGCTATTTTGAATTGAGAATAGGCGGTGTAGAAATCGGCCTGGCAGGCCAAGAGGCTGGAAGGAAAATTGTTTACTATTTTTTTGAACTCCTCGGAGGCGAGAAGAAACAAATCCTGCTTAAAATTAGAAATTCCCAGCATCATTTGCGCCGTGTCGATGGCCGGGTTACCGGGGTAGTTTAAAACCATTTTCTGCAGCTCAATTTGCGCCTGGGCCCATTTCTTTTTGGCAAACAGTGCGCGGCATTTGGCCATCTGCTCGCCCGCCGGCAAGACCGTTTCATCTTTCTTTGCCCAGCCGGTTGCAACGATTAACAAAGATAAAATTCCGGTGGCAATAATTTTTTTAATCAATCCGCTATCCTTCCGCTAAAACGGGATATTTTTGACAAAGTTTTTGGTATTCGGCTTTGACCTTTCCGGAAAAATCGGTCGGCAACTCTTTTCCATCCGCCAGCCAGCGGGCTACCTGCTCTTCGCCGTAATTGTAGGCGGTCAAAGCGGTCTCAATGTTTTTGAACCGTCTCCCCAGCTCCCACAAGTAATACCCCGCCAAATTGATGTTGGTTTCCGGTTCGTGCAGGCGCTCCAGCGCTTCCCAGGAAAGCTGCTGGCGCAAAATAATGCCGAAAGCCACCGAAGGTTTGACCTGGAAAATTCCCACCGCCCCTTTGTTGGAAACCGCTCCATCCCGAAACGAGCTTTCGGTCAGAGCCAGAGCCTCCAGCCAGAGCGGCGAAACCTCCAGGTTTTGCGACCAGTTCCAAATGGCCTGCGCGATTTTAACTTTTTCCCCCTCGTTAAAACCGGAGGAGAGTTCCCGCACGGTGCGGAAAGTTTCCAGCCGTTTTTCCAATTCATTAATTCGGCCTTCATAGATTAAAAGCTTTCGCTCCAAGCCAATCCGCTCAAAAATCAAAAAACCCAGCGCCGCCGTTTCCAACAGATAAACCAAAATCCCAAACATAAACACGGAAACGGAAAGCCGCACCCCCAGACGGCGCCTTCTTCTAAGAAAGGATGGCCGCAAGCTAAAAGCCGGTTCGGCCGCCAGCCCGGTTTTATCTTTAACTTTCCAGAGTGCCATAAAAGAGCACCTCCTTCTTCAATTTCTTACCCACTAAATCAAAGAATCGGCATTTGCTATCCCGACGATTAGGCTTTTGTGGGGTAAAAAAGGCCTTCACAGAGAAATATCCGTTACTTTAACTCCTTTGGGAATCACAAAAGCGAATTTTTTGGGGCTAATGCGCATATCTCGAGCCGTGCGCACGAACTTGACCGTTACCGAATCGCCGGCCTCTTCCCAGCTCATCAAGCCTAAAAGAAAACTTTTGGGATGAAAGGAGACCACCACCGGCGGCTCGGCGGCATCCCGGCGTTTAGGGGTGAGACGCAGAATAATCACTCCTCTTTCTTCCCGCACGACCGCCGGGTTAAACTCCTTTTTTAGTTTTTCCAAAATTTCTTTGGGACGGAAGGGGGTTGACGCCCGCAGGGTCTTCTGTTTTTGCACCTCTTTTTCGGATGGAGTATAAACCCAAAGGAAAGCGCCGTCGTAAACTTCGATCCGGTCGGGCAGAGCCAGACGGTAGCGGCCGGCATCGGCCCAGAATTCCCCCCGGGCCGTTTCGGTTTTTTTAAACAGTGTGTGCGTGGTCTTTTGCTCAAATTGCAGATAGAGACGGTCGCTGGCATTGTAATGCAGGTACAACTTATCCAGCCATTGCCCGGCGGTTTCGGCTTTGACAAAAGAAGCCAAAACAAAAAGAAAAGTTAAAGAGAGGCAGATTCTCCTCATATCAACTTGCCGGCGGCATTGAGGCCGTTCCCTGTTGTTCCAGATAATCTTTGTCCACCAGAACTTCGCGGGCTTTGGAACCGTCGTAGGGACCGACAATTCCTGCGGCTTCCAGCTGGTCTATCAAACGGGCGGCGCGCTGATAGCCGATTCCCAGGCGCCTTTGCAAAAGTGAAACCGAACCTTGCCGGTGGCGGACTACCAGTTCTACCGCCTGACGGAAAAGCTCATCCGGGCGGTCGTCGTTTTCCTCCTCTTCCAACTCCGACTCCGGGGAAACCGTAAAGTTGTCGACCGGTGTTACCTGATAATTTTGCGCCTTCAAAAAATCGACCAAAGCTTCGGTCTCTGTGCCGGAGATGTAGGCCCCGTGAATCCGCTCCGGCTCCGGCCGCCCGGTGTACATAAAGAGCATATCGCCCGTGCCCAAAAGCTTTTCAGCGCCGTTGGCATCCAAAATGGTGCGGGAATCGACTTTGGAGGCCACCTGAAAGGCGACGCGGGAAGAGAAGTTTGCTTTAATCAAGCCGGTGATGACATCGACCGATGGCCGCTGCGTGGCCAAAACGAGGTGAATGCCGACCGCCCGGGCCATCTGGGCCAAACGGGTAATCAAGGTTTCCGTGCGCGTGGAAACCGAAGACATCATCAAATCGGCCAGCTCATCCACCACGATAATCAGATAAGGCAATCTTTCGGAAGGCTTCTTTTTGCGGTTGTAATCGTCTATGTTCCGCACCGAGGCCTTAGCCAGCGCGCGATAGCGCTCTTCCATCTCGACTACGGTGTCCGCCAGAACTTTTTCGGCTACACGCGGGTTGGTAACAACCGGGCGTTCCAGATGCGGGATGCCGGCGTAAACCGAAAGTTCCAGCATTTTGGGGTCGATGAAAAGAAATCGCATTTCCATTGGATGCTTACGGAAAAGTAGGCTGGTAACTAACACGTTCAAACAGACGCTTTTGCCGCTGCCGGTGGCACCGGCAATCAAAAGATGGGGCATTTTGGCCAAGTCAAAAGCGACCGCTTCCCCGGCGATGTTTTTCCCCAAAGCGATGGGAAGACGGAAGGATTCATCCGCAAAAGCGCTCGAAGCCAAAATCTCTTTTAGACAGACCGTTTGGGGGTAGGGATTGGGAACCTCGATTCCCACTGCGGCTTTGCCGGGGATGGGAGCGACCACGCGGATTCGCTTGGCTTGCAGAGCCAAAGCCAAGTCGTCGGCTAAAGTGACGATTTGATTTATTTTTATTCCCGCGGCCGGTTTAAATTCAAAGCGGGTGATAATCGGGCCGGGGTAGGCTTCGATGTCGTCTTCAATCGCCACACCGAAAGTTGCTAAGGTTCTTTGCAACTTGTCCGCCAGGCGCCCGATTTCCTCGCGCGTTATTCCCCGTTGGTCTTTGGGCGGGTCGGCCAGAAGTGCAAGGGAGGGATACTCATATTTTCCCAAATCCGGCTCTGACGGATGAACAGTTTTCAACGTATTGGAGAGTTCCTTGAAAAAGCTTTCCTGCTGAACTGCCACCGCCCCGCCGACTTTTGTTTTTTTCTTTTCTTGAATGATAGGCAATTCCTGCCCCGCGGAAAAAGATTCGCTGACGGTCGATTCGGGCAAAGCGCCTTTGGGAAGTTCTTCCCGCTGACGCGCTTTCTCTAAATCAATTTTACCAAAATCTTTCACTTTCGACCAGAATTTTTTCAGTTTTGGCTCCGCTTTTTGTGCGACTGGACGTTTGGCCACCGGTTCGAACGCTCCGGCCGGTGCAACTGTGCGTTCAACGGTTTTCTTGGAAGCCGAAAATTGAGGCAAGGCTACATTTGGCTTGCGCCATTTGATATGCAAAATCTGCGGCCAGAATAAGAGGGGCAAGGCAAGCGCCAAAACGAAAAGCAATACGACCGAACCGACCGTGCCGATAAAGGCCGCCAAAAAAGCGGCGATTCCATAACTCATCTGCCCGCCGAAGGAGGGAGCACCGGTAAAATCGTAGGTCTCTTTGTGCAAAACGGCGTCAACCATTACGGCAAAAAGCAGATACAGAATCACGAAGGGGAGCGCTTTCCAATACAGCCTGCTCCAATTTTTCTTTAAGAAAAGCTGGCTTCCAAAAAGGGCGGCGAAAAGTCCGATGAGAAAAGCGAAAAATCCGGTTTGCAGATAAAAATTATAGGCCAGCCAGGCGCCCAAAATGCCGGCCTTGTTGCCGGTGGCCACATCCTTGGGGTGAAAAAGCGCCCCAAAAGAGAAATTGGGCAGCTTTTCGTTATCGGCGCGGCTGTAGGTAGATAGGGAAATTAAAAGCAGAAGCCCGAAAAAAACCAGCAATAGACCCAAAATTTCCCAGCGGAAAACCGGTTTTATCCCTTTTCCGACTTTGGCCGATACTTCTTTGGTTCTCTTCCAGAGTTTCTTTTTGGTTTTTTCCGGCATAGTTAAAAAGCGGGGTTAAACGGGCAATGGGCGGTTGGGCGGTTGTCCGTTTTCATTCGCTATCACAATGAATTTAACACCCTTTACTATTTTCGTCAAATAAAATCGCTTGCTGTATCTGGCTTCATTCTAAACAAAAAATGTCGCTTTTTCGAGCGGTTTTTGAAAACTGTTACAGGTTATATTATCAAAGTCATTTTCATAATTTTCTTTAACTCATCAGCCCGGATTTGATATGTATTTCCGCCGGGGATTAAGTCTTATGCCGAAAATGGGAGAGGTTGCCCTTGGCCGAAGTTTTAGGCAAAAAAGCTATTGGCAATTCCCGAAAATACACCGTATAATAAATGGGTGGCGGAAGTTTTAAAAACCGCCCAAACGGCAATGAAAACTGCTCTGTATTTGACCTTTATCCTCATAACTGCAACCCTCGCCTGGGGGCAAAACCCGCTTACGAAAGACAGCCGGGTGGGGATACCGCCGTTTGAGTTCGATTTTGCCGCTTTTGCCGACAGCGCCTCCGACAAAAACCGTTTGGAAGTTTATTACAAGCTGCGTAACACCGGTTTTTCATTTGTAAAGAAGGGGAGCGCCTATAAAGCGGCCTACGATTTAGAGACAACTATTATCGGTTCGGATGGACGAACGGTGGCTTCCCAACATAGT
Organism: uncultured Ignavibacteria bacterium; assembly: GCA_964607165.1. Taxonomy (GTDB): domain Bacteria; phylum Zixibacteria; class MSB-5A5; order DSPP01; family DSPP01; genus DSPP01. Next base: position 7,691 of record CAZSIT010000035.1, on the reverse strand, counting down.
TCGGAGGAGTTTTCGGTTCCCGATTATGAGCAAACCCAGAGCGCGGAAAGCTATCGCATTAATTCCAACCAGTTTTTGCTGGCTCCCGGCACGTATGAAATTAAAATTCAAGTCACGGACAAAAATTCCGAGGAAGTTTCTCCTGCGCACCGCAAGGTAAACGTGCCCAATTTTAAAGCCGCACCCATTGCGATGAGCAACGTTGAATTGATTGGAGCTTTTGCCGACACGGCGGAGCTGGAACGTTTCAAAAAAGGGGGACGCACGGTAATCCCCTCGGTTTCCCATTTCTACGGCGACCCGGACTCCCTGCTCATTTTCTATTTTGAATTATACGCCAATCCGCCCGATGCGAAAAACCCTTTGCTTTCGTATGAGATTACCCAGCGCTACCACGGAACCTGGTCGAAAGAAACCACCAGCTTGAATCTCGAAAAACCCAGGACAGCCTTCTTTGCCGACTTGTCCCTAAGCCGGCTGCCTCCCGGAGAATACAAACTAAAAATAGCCGTTAAAGAGGAAAAAAAAGATTTGGCCAAACAGGAAGTCGAGTTCAAAATGGGCTGGAATTGGGAAGCGGCGCTGACTCATAATTTTAAAGAGCTTATTGAAATTCTACGCTACTTCTCGCGCGAAAAAGACCTCAAAACCTTAGAGAAGGCGGCACCGGAGAAACGTTTGGAAGCCTGGAACGATTTTTGGGCCCAGCGCGACCCGACCCCGGCTTCACGCCAGAACGAGGCCAGAGAGGAGTTTGACCGAAGGATTCGATTTGCCGACTCCTACTTCGCGCATATGGGCCTGCCGGGCTGGCGGTCGGATATGGGAAAGATTTATATCCGCTATGGAGAGCCGGACCAGGTGGATGAAGACCCAACCGGTCAGCGCAATACCAATCCAAACCGTGTCAACGATCCGTACTCAACCAACGTAACCGAAATTCGCCGCACGGGACACGCCAGCCAAACCTGGTATTACTTCAGCTACAGGCGTGCTTTTTCGTTTGAAGACGTAACGGGCAACGGCAGCTGGGTTTTAAAACCGCCCTTGGACGGCCGGAGATTTTAAAGATGCCCGGTAAAAAGCTTGCGATACTTTTACTTATAATCCTAGCAGGGGCAGTTAATATGCCGGCGCAAACCGACTCACCTAAGGAATTGTTGTCGATTGCCTCCGACTACGCCTGCTTTCGCGAAGAATCTCTCTGCCGCCTGGAAGTCTATTATTCCCTTTCCTCAAAAGAACTGGCCTTAACCCAGGCCGAGAGTCTAATCGGCGAAGCCGGGAAAAACTACGCCGTGGTCTTGGCAAATTTAGACCTGTTAGACGCCATTGGCTACCCGGTGGACTCACTTTCCAAGACAATTGCTTTCCGGGTATCCAAAACCGATACAACCAACGAACTGTCGGATGTTTTAAACCTGCTGGTGAAGCCGGGAACATATCAGGCGCGACTGAAATTGGTTGATCTTCAAACCGGCCGAACGGGCTATGACACCGTCGCAATAACGGTTAAGGACTTACTTTCTCCCGGTCTCAAGTTAAGCTCCATCCAACTGGCCCGTTTCATTCGGGAGGTAAAAGGAATTGATAGCACCAGCCATTATCGAAAAGCGGGGCGGCAAATTGCGCCAAACCCGGCAAACAGCTATACCTTGGATGACCCGCGGCTGTACTACTACGCAGAAATCTACAATTTAGCACCCATCGGGCAGGACTCGAGAAATTTTGAACTCCAATACGCCATAATGGGAAGTCAGGATGAAACATTAAAAGTCTCCGGTTTTCATAAGTATCGTAGAGAAGAGACGCCTTCCGCTACCGGTTCCATCGACCTCTCCTCCCTGCCACCCAACGAATACTCGCTGGCCATAACCGTGCGCGATCCGTCCGACGGCCAGACCGCCACGGAGGTCAAATCTTTTTGGCTGTATCCGCCTTCCAGCCGGCCCCCCGTTGCCGAAGAAGAGCTGGAGCTTTTTCCAAAAGTAACGTACTATCTTTTAACGAAGGAAGGAAAAACGGTCTATGAATCTTCCAACCGAACCGGAAGACTGAACTTCATATACGAATATTGGAACCGGCACGATCCAACCCCGGGAACGCCGAAAAACGAATTTAAAGAACAGGCCTACGGCCGCTACCAATACGTTGTTGACTTTTACTCAAGAACTCCGTCATCTAAAGACGGCTGGCAAACTGATCGGGGCAGAGTATATATGCTTTATGGCCAGCCTTCAAACACGGAAAGCTATCCTGCTTCTGCTTCCAATCTACCTTGGGAAAAGTGGGACTACAACCGCATTGCCGGCGGGCGGCAGGCCTATTTCATTTTTGCCGACCTTCGCGGCCTGGGCGTTTATCAACTGGTCCACTCCAGCGCGCCGGGAGAAAAACAAAACCCTAACTGGGAAGAAGCGGTCAATCAGAATATTCTTCGCCATTAATCCCTACCCATCCAAACGTCTGCCCAAGACTTACGCTATTGCCTTAAAAGTTATTCCGCTCTAATTTCGACCGGATGGTTGATTCCAAAATCAAAGAGCGAATCGAAAAACTGCGCGAAAAAATTAATTGCCACAACTACCGCTATCATGTTTTAGATTCGCCGGAAATATCGGACGAAGAGTATGACCGGCTCTTCGATGAGCTGGTTGAACTGGAAAGAAAACATCCGGTATTAATAACGCCCGATTCTCCCACCCAACGGGTGGGCACTGAGCCGTCGGAACAGTTCCGTTCCGTCAAACACCGCCTGCCGATGCTTTCGCTAAACAAGACCAGCACCGAAGAAGAATTTGCCGATTTTCACCGGAGGGTTTTGGAGCTGGGAGGAGTAAAAGAAAACGAAGCGGAATACGTAACCGAGCCAAAATTGGACGGCCTGGCGGTTGAGCTGGTTTATGAAAAGGGAGTCTTTAAGCTTGGTTCCACACGCGGCGATGGCGTCACCGGCGAAGATGTAACGCTCAATTTGAGAACGATTAAATCCATACCTCTTAAGCTTTCCCAGCAAAAACAGAAAATCCCCAGCCTGCTTGAGGTCCGAGGGGAAGTGATTTTCCCCAAAAAGGAGTTTGAGGAAATTAACCGGACCAAAGCCACAGCTGGAGAAGAACTCTTGGCCAACCCCCGTAACGCCGCCGCCGGCTCGGTGCGGCAATTGGATCCAAAAATCACCGCTTCCCGGCCCCTGGTTTTTATTGCCTACGGCACTGGCTCCATCGAGGGAGCAAATTTCCACACTCAATACGAAACCCTGCAAGCCCTGAAAGATTGGGGGCTTAGAATAAATAAAGAAGCCAGGCTTTGCCGCACTCCTCAAGAAGTCAAAAAAGAGTTCGAAAAAATCAAAGCCGGTCGAGACGAGACCAACTGGGAGATGGATGGGGTGGTGGTTAAGGTGAATCAGTTCAAAGTCCAAAAAAGAATGGGAGAGTTATCTCGTTCCCCTCGCTGGGCGGTGGCTTGGAAATTCCCGCCCCAGCAGGCCAAAACCGTGGTGAAAGACATCATTGTGCAGGTAGGACGCACGGGAACTTTGACACCCGTAGCGGTTTTGGAACCCGTGCGAGTGGCTGGAGTTGAAGTCAGCCGGGCAACTTTGCACAACGAAGACGAAGTGGCCAAAAAGGACATCCGCATCGGCGACACCGTACTCATCCAGCGGGCCGGAGATGTCATTCCAGAAGTCATCGAAGTGGACCAGTCCAGGCGCAAGGGGCACGAAAAAGTTTTTAAAATGCCAACCCGTTGCCCGGTCTGCGGTTCCAAAGCGGTTCGTCTCCCCGGCGAGTCTGCCACACGCTGCACGGGGCTGGCCTGCCGAGCTCAATTGGTCGAAAGAATCTCTCATTTCGCCTCAAAGGGAGGAATGAATATAGATGGTTTGGGGTTCCGCTGGATTGAACAGATGGTGGATAAAAAACTGATCTCCAACCCGGCTGACCTTTACTTTCTGACCGAAGATGATTTAATGAAACTCGACCGAATGGGAAAAAAGCTGGCTGGCAATATTCTGAATGCCATTGATTCATCTCGAAAACCTGACCTTCCCCATTTTTTGTATGCGCTGGGAATCCGTAACGTAGGAGAACATTTAACCCAAGTTCTTTCCAGAAATTTCGGAAGTTTGGAAAATCTAATGGAAGCTTCCGAGGAAGAACTAACCCAAGTGTATGAAGTCGGGCCGATTGTAGCCAAAAGCATTGCCAGCTTTTTTTCCGATTCTGCTAACAAAGAAGTAATCAAAAAACTGAAAAAAGGCGGGGTTATTTTTCCGGTCCACCAGCGCGAAAAACTGCCTCAAACCTTGTCCGACTACACGTTTGTTATAACCGGTACCTTGGAAAATTTCAGCCGGGACCAGACCAAAGCAGAACTGGAAAAACGAGGGGCCAAAGTTTCCACTTCGGTCAGCAAAAAAACCAGCTTCCTCGTTCTGGGCGAAAACCCCGGCTCGAAACTGACCGACGCCGAACGCTTGGGAGTGAAAACCTTGAGCGAAAAACAAATGGTGCAATTGCTGGAAGGCAAAACCCAGCCGGAGAACTTATGAACCAGCCAATAAAATTACAAAGCTTTTGGATACCGATTCTGGCGCTTTCCGGCTTGACTTTATTGGCCTATTTTGCCAGCCCCATTTTAGTTCCTCTGGCCTCCGCGCTTTTCTTTGCCTTTGTTTTAAGTCCGCTGGTTAATTTTCTGCGTCGCTTTAAACTGCCTCACCCTATAGCGGTAACGGCGGTGATGGTTGTTTTCCTGCTACTATTCGGCTTAGCCGGTTGGTGGGGAGTTACTCAATTAGGCCAGCTGGCTAACAAATCGCCCCAACTCCAAACCGCTTTGGTAAAGGTTTTAACCGATCTATCCAACCGGCTCCCCGGCTGGGTTTCCAATTATCTGCCCTTTTTGAAAGATCCCCAGAATTGGGTGCCGAATTTTACGCCGGCAGAAACGGCAAAAATCGCCCAGTTTGCGTTTCGCGGACTCGGGTCGGCGGCCTCCATTTTTGGCGCCGGGTTTTTAATCTACTTTCTGACCTTCTTTATGCTTTTGGATAAAGAAGAAATTCAGAAAAAGTTGACCTATTTTTTTGGCCGTGAAAACCGGGAGACTACAGCCGGCATTTTGGAAAAAATCAACCGTTCAATTTCCGGGTTTTTGGCGGTCAAAACAGCTTTAAGCATCGGGGTGGGCGTTGTCCTGACCATTGGGTTTTTATTTCTTCAGGTCCCTCTTCCTTACCTTTGGGGACCGCTTGCCGCCATTTTAAATTGGATCCCCTACCTGGGTTCCCTTGCCGCTTTGGTATTGACCGTTGTTGCAACCGTCGCCGCCCACGGTTTTTCCTGGCATCTTTTTGCCGTGGTTCTATTCTTTTTTGCCGTGCAGACTTTGGAAGGAAATATCTTCGGGCCAAAACTTTTGGAAACTAAAATCGACTTAAACCCCCTGGCTGTGTTATTAGCCGCCATTTTCTGGGCTTGGATTTGGGGTTTTGCCGGGGCGCTTTTGGCCGTGCCGATTACCGCCGGTTTCAAAGTGCTTTGTGACCACGTGGAAACGCTCCAACCCTTTGGCGTTTTGCTGGGAGGCAAAAAAAGAGACTGATGGAAGCGCTTCATCTTCACCCGGCCCTTTACACGCAATACTTAAGAGCGCGCCTGCACTATCTTATCCACCCGCTATCCCGCTTTTTTAAAAATCTTTTCAAGGACATCTTGATGCAGGACAATCTTCCTCTTTTGGCCGGTTCCATCTCCTTTTTTTCATTGCTTTCAATCGTACCGACGCTTTCGGTGCTCGCTTCCGCCGCCGGTTTTTTACTAAGCTCGGAAAATATTTATACTAAAACGACTGAACTGTCCGCCCGGCTTTTGCCGGCTTCTGTTTCCGACCAGTCCATCATTCACTTTCTGAACAACTTACAAGCCAAAAAGAAGTTGGTGGGGCTTTTTGGGCTTTTAGGTTTAATCTGGTCCGCGGCGCGGATATTCGGCTCCATAGAAAGCGCTTTGAACTCCATTTGGAAACTCCCTTCCGGACGGGCTTTCTGGCACTCGATTCTCCTGCGTTTGGCCCTGGTTCCAGCTTTCTTGATTTTCATTTTACTTTCGCTCGTACTGACCGCCACCTATGCTACCCTTCGAAACGCCAATCTGCCTTTGCTGGGGAAGAAAATTGTTGAATTTCCATTTATCGCCAAAGTGACCGCTATTTTGTTGCCCGTTTTTTTGGCCTTTTTGCTTTTTTATCTGATTTATAAAATTATGCCAAGAGTGCGGGTTTCCAATATCGCCGCCAGTGTTGGAGCATTATTTGGGGCTTGCGCCTGGGAGCTGGCCAAACTGCTTTTTGACTTATTTGCCAAAAAATTTGCCGGCCCGGAAAGATTTTATGGGTCGGCGGCCACCATCGCTCTTTTTTTCCTATGGATTTACTATTCCTCTTACGTTTTGCTTCTGGGGGCGGAAGTGGGCAAGCAGTTTCAGTTAATTTGGGAAGAAGCCAAAGCTGCCCGAAGGGTTCAAAAAGCTATTATTCGCCTCAATTCATCTATTTAAACCTTTCATTAGTTTTTTACTTCCGACCGCAAAAAAAGTATATTCCCGCCTTATTTTGCGGATGAGAACAAATCGGCATCTAATCGGGTTTATCGCGGGAGTTTTGATTCTTTTATTCGTAGTTCCGCCATTAACCAAAATCCACTCCCAAACCAAAAAGAAAAGACGCCCCCGCCGGACGTTTGTGCGCGGAGCCACGCCCCAGTCACCCGGCCGGCTTCTGGCCCAGGCGGCTCTCATTGTAGATGTGCCCAGCGCAAGGATTTTGTACGAATACAATGCCAATCAGGTTCGCTCGATTGCCAGCCTGACCAAGCTGATGAGCGCCATCGTCTTTCTGGAGGGGAATCCCCCCCTCGATTCGGTGGTGACGGTGACCCGCGAGGATGCCCGAGGCGCCGGCCGCCGGCGTTCGCAGATGGGCGTGGGCGAGTCGTTCAAGTTATTGGATATTCTATATGCCTCCCTTCTGGCTTCGGACAACCGGGCTACCCGAACCTTAGCCCGCGCTTCCGGGCTTTCTATGGATAATTTTGTCTTACGAATGAATGAGAAAGCTAAAGAATTGGGGCTGGACTCGACCACATTTGTCGAGCCAACCGGTTTGGACCCCGCTAACCGGTCCACCGCATTGGACATCGCCAGTTTACTTTCCGCCGCACTGGAAAACTATTGGGTGGCGAACATCACCTCCACCGACCAGTACACGTTCCATTCCACCAACAAGCGCCGCCGCCACATTTTGCTGAATACCAACCGCCTGGCCCGCGCCGGCTGGGAAGTGGAAGGAGGAAAGACCGGATTTATTGCCGCTTCCGGCTACTGTTTGGCTACTATCTTAAAGGACAAGGACAGTCACGAAATTTTAACCATTCTTTTGGGAGCGCCGACCAATTCCCGCCGCTTTTCGGAAACGATTTATATTATCGACTGGCTGAACCGCTACGTTTATCCCAAACAGGATACAACCGCTTCACCGCAAGAATAACTCAACTACGTTTTGGGTGCTAACCTTGACTTAGTGAGGGAGAAAAATATATTCGAGCTACCGATGCCGCGGTAGCTCAGTTGGTAGAGCAACGGACTGAAAATCCGTGTGTCGCCAGTTCGATTCTGGCCTGCGGC
>CAZSIT010000034.1:0-22232 GCA_964607165.1 uncultured Ignavibacteria bacterium | reverse complement strand
GCGCAGCCTGGTAGCGCACCTGCTTTGGGAGCAGGGGGCCGGAGGTTCAAATCCTCTCACCCCGAGTAAGACAGTGATTAGTGAAGAGTGATTAGTGATTAAAAAACAATGCGAAACGTAAACAGCTATCGGGATTTGATTATCTGGCAGAAAGCTCATAAGCTTGCTAAAGAAGTTCCGGATATTTGTGAGAACCTGAACGGAAGCCCAGCCGCCAAAGAAATTGCCGGCCAACTAACCCGTTCAGCCACTTCTATTCCTGCCAATATTGCCGAAGGCTATGGAGGAAGGAGCGGCAAAGAATACTTGAGCTTTCTTTTTAACGCCCGCAAGTCGGCTACGGAAACGGATTACTGGTTGCTTTTGGCCTGTGAACGTGGTTTAATTAAAAAAGAAGAATCGGACCGATTGCAGGCCGGCTATGTCGAGGTAATCAAAATGTTAAACGCCCTAATAAGTGCTATTAGCGAAAACGTGGAGAAAGGAAGGTAAAAGTTTTCTAATCTCTGATCTCTTAGCAGAAATGTAGAGGGGGATAAAGGTTTTTTAATCTCTAATCTCTGATCTCTAATCTCTGCTTTAAAACGCCCCCGTAGCTCAGGCGGATAGAGCATCTGCCTTCTAAGCAGAGGGTCGCCCGTTCGAATCGGGCCGGGGGTAAAATCAGAAGCCCCGCCACATTGAAGGCGGGGCTTCTGATTTAGTAGGGGCGATTCACGAATCGCCCTTCCCCTTCCCGGAGCGGGAAGGGGATTAAGGGGCCTGCCCTGAGCGAAGTCGAATGGGTTAGGTTAAAAATCCGCCCCGAACGAGAAGTAATAGCGAGGCGAGGAGGTCTGGTTGAAATCGGTCTTCCAGGCGGAGTCAAAGCGCAAAACGAACAGGCCCAAATTGGCGCGCAGGCCGTATCCAAAACCGGACTTGACGTCCTTTAACCGTCCGCCTTCAAATGCCGCCGTGGTCGGGTCGTCCTTGGAGGTGAAGGCCTGGAATTTTTCTCCTTTGTTCCAGGCCGCGCCGGCGTCGAAGAACATCACTCCCTCAATCCGGCTCAAAATCATCGAGAGCGGAAAATGGGTCTGCACGTCGGCAAACGGGAAACGGAACTCAAAGTTGGTCAAAAAGTAACGGTTGCCGACCAGCTCGTAATAATCCAGCCCGCGCAAAGGAGTAACCACGCTGGAGGCGTAGAAACCGGAGAGGGAGTACGCCTGTGGGTTACCCACCCGGCTGGTAATCTGGTTGGTGGCGCCGCCCAGGAAGAAGAGCTTGGGCATTGGGCCGTTGGAAAATCCGCCGGCCGTCCGGAAAACGAAATTGTAGCGCTTAAAAAACTTCCAGTATTTGCGGAAGTCCCCTTCGTAGGCGTTGTAGGAGATTCCCTTGTTGGCAATTTTGGGGGCATATTCGGCGGAGAGGATGTAGCGCTGGCCGTTGTTCGGGCCGGTGTAACCCCAGCGCACCACGTCGCTGACCAAAGCCAGGTTCAATACCGCCAGCTGGCGCGTCCCGTTGTGAAACGGCGGGTCAAAATACTCCCGGTCGAAATTCAGGCCGGAGGCGGAAAGCTGCACGCGGGTGAACTTGGAAAAAGGATAGGAGGCCTGGCCCAAAAAGCCATACACTTTGTCGGAAAAGAGCCGGTTGCCGGACGAAAGGTTATCCAGATAAAAATTCTTGTAATAGAGCGCGCCGAAGCCAACGTCAATCCGCTTGCGGGTGTAGTTGTAGAAGAACTGAAAATTGGACTGGTCGATGGAATTGAGCAGATCGGTCGCCAGAAAGAACTGATGGTCTCCCATCACGTCGGTGACCAAAAAAAATGATTGGCCGCGCAGCCCAAAAAAGGTGTCGTAGGAAAGCCCGCCCGCCACCAAATCCGGCGCAAAGTGGGCACGATATTTTTGCTGCTTGTATTCCCCGTCCGGCAGCTTGGCATAAACGGCCGCGCTGTCTTTTTTGGGCAGCTGCACGAAGGTTGAGTCCTTGCCCGCCAAACTGTCGGCCAAGACGCTGTCGGCTTTCGACGTCTCCTCGGTTTTAGCGGTGACTACAAAAGAGCGGAAAGGATCCGGCTTGGCTTCTTTTTCGGCCTCGGCCGGCTGGGCGCCGGAAGAATCGGAAGGAGTTTTCTTGGAAGCTTCTTCTTTCTTAGGTCCTTCCTTTTTGGACTCTTCCTCCTTGGCGGCGAAAGATTCCTTTTCCTCTTTGTCAAAAACGTAGAAAGGAGTGTTGCTCTTTTGTGCTTGGGCTAAATGCGTCAGTGGTAGCTCTTCTCCGGGCTTGTTTGCCGGCTTGGGATCTTTTAGAACGAATATGTCGAAACCGCCTTTGTAAAAGCAGGCAAAGGCCAGCCGGTCGCCGTCTTTCGACCAGCTCGGGTTAAAACAGCCGGATAAAACGTTGGTGACCGGATAAGATTTCAAGCTGTCCATAGCCATAACGTAGATGTTGTTCACACCGGAGGGTTGCGCGGTGAAAGCCAAACGCTTGCCGTCGGGGGAGAATGCGGGAGCGCGGTTGTTGGCGCCATCGCTGGTCAAGGCGCTGATTTTGCCGCTTTCGGCCTCCCATTTGAAAAGATTGTAATTGCCGTATTTGAAGTGGTAATGGTCATACGGCTCGCCGTTGGCCGGCCGGTCGGAGGCAAAGACCAAAGTCCGGCAATCCGGAGCATAGGTTGGGTCGAAATCGCCAAAATCGTCGTCGGTCACTTTGGAGAGCTGGCCGGTTTTCAAATCAACTTGATAGATGTCGGTCCGTCCGTTTTTCAAGCCGACAAAGGCGATTCTGGAACCGTCCGGGCAATAGGCGGGGGAAAACATCCCATCCATCCCGAATTTGTAGCGCTTTTCCAAACCGCCTTTGACCCGGTAGATGGCCAAAGCATCTTCCCCCTTGCTTTTGGTCACCAAAGCGATTTTGGTTCCATCCGGCGACCAGGATAAACCGGAAACGTAGGAATGTAGCGACTCCAAATCGCCGGAGCGCTCTCCTTTTAAAAGTTTCTTGATGCGCTTGCCGTCGGCGGCGGAAATCAGATAGACTTCGGTGTAATCCGAGCGGTCAGAGAAAATGGCGATTTCGTTGCCGGTCGGCGAAAAGGCAGGGTGCTCGTTGAAGTTCGAGCCGTCCTTTTCGTGGTTGGTCAGCTGCTTGGAAAAATCTTTCGGCTCTTTGCGCAGGTTCAACTCCGGCCAGTAGATTTTCTTCTGCGCTTTCACCCATTCGTCGTTGAAGGCCCCCAGCCCCTGGCCGATGGAGGATTTTAACGCCCGGTCGATGGTCAGGTTGACTTTGCCTTTCGATAAAATTTCGGGGATTTTCTCTTCGCCATATTTCTGGGCGATGTAGGTCAAAGCCGACTGCCCTTCTTTGTAGGCCAGAAAGCCGCCAACGTAGTCGAGCGGCTGCAGGTAGTTGTTGATGGTGGCGTCCCGCATCACCATATCGGCAAATGGGTCTATCCCGTGCTGGGAGGAATATTCAGCATACCCTTCCGCAAACCAGAGCGGCAATCTAAATAACGCCTGGCGGGAAAGAATTGAGCCGAAGGGATTGGAAAAGAGCATATCGAAAATCACGGCGTGGGTCAGCTCGTGGTGCAAAACGTGCCGGAAATCTTCGTAGTTCCCCATAAAAGGCAGAACCACACGATTTTTGAACGATTCGGTGAACCCGCCCACCCCTTCGTCAATCAGCTCCGGGGTGACGTTGGTTTGCTGAAAATCGTTATGCGATAAAAAGAGGACCACCGGAACCCGCTTGCGCACGTCGTAGTTTAAGCTTTTGCGCACCTCCACATAGGCCGACTCCAAGCTGGCGGCGGCAAATTTGGCCGGCTGGTAGCCGTTCTGGTAATAGTAGATGTCGAAATGCTCGGTCTGGATGAAATGCCAGTCGAAGCTTTTGTAGTGGACCTTGTTTTTCCCGAAATAGGTCTCTTGCGCTTCTCCCAGAACTACCAATAGGATGACGGCAAGTAGGGCGGCGGCCAGTCGTAAGGGGGTTTTCATCTTTTTATCTCCTCTTTTTTCATACTCAAAAAGCGCAATTCTTATGCCGCCCGGCCAGTTATGTAAGTCCTTGGTATCCAGCCCGCTATTGGTTTAACCCCGTGCAAAGCCGGTTCGTTCCCTCTGCAAAGGGAAGCCTCTATGCAAGATAGGTTATTATCCCCTTTTTAGCAAGCGCCGCCAATCACTTCTGCTGTAAAGCCGTATCCGGTTTTTCCTCCGGCGTGTAGAAAATCTCCAGTTCAGCCACTCCGCCGGTCGGAAGATTTCTAAGCGCTAAGGCGTTGGCTTTTCCTGCTGCCGGATAGACTAAGAGGCCAACATTAGGTAGTTCTCCTGCCTGCCAAGCTTTTAGCAACTGGGTTACTTCGATTTCGGCAATTCCTGTTTTTAGGCTTGCTCTACCAAAATTAACGTGGTAGGCCGAAGCACTGGAATCGGAAAGGGCGGAGAACTTCTGACCGGAGACCCAGTTTTCCAGCATTGGCCGCACCAAAAGCCCCGCACCCTTTTTGGCCGTATCCGCTTCGATGTTAAAGCGCAGGTAGACCAAATCAATTCTGGCCTTTTGCAGCTCCGCCGGAAAATCAAACTTGAAAAGCAAGGCCGGTAATTCGGAAGCCCCGAATTTATCAACCGAGCCGGAAACGTTGGTAGTAAGCTTTAAATTGGCAGCACCGGCCAACGAAAAGCTGCATATCAAAACAAAAATAAGCTTCTTCATTTTTCCCTCCGTTATTTTAAGAAAACCATCCGTTTAACTTCCCTAAACTCGAACGATTCTATCTTATAGAGATAGATTCCACTAGAAACCGAAACTCCGTTTTTATCCGTCCCATCCCATTGTATTTGATGAACGCCAGCCGCTCTTTCGCCATCCACCAATGTTTTGACTCTTTCTCCCAGAATGTTGTAAATCGCAAGCGTAACTTTTCCGGCTTGAGGCAAGGAAAAACGAATTGTAGTGTTTGGATTGAACGGGTTGGGGTAGTTTTGGCTCAACGAAAACCGAACTGGTGAATTTTCCGAAGCTATGAGCACTTTTGGCAGGGGAGGGTCACTGGTCAGATACGGCTGATAGGTCACCGGCCCGAAAAAGAAGGAGCTGGTTGGAGTTCCTCCCCACCAGTTACCTTTTGCCGATACGGTGCTGGCGGTTATATTTTTAACTGCATAGCTCCCGGCGGCCCGGAAGATACGGTTGCGGGAGGTCGTATCTACCCCAAGGTCAATGGGTGGAGATGTGCCGGTCACCAGTATGGCCGGAATCCCGGAATTATCCATACCCAACATTCTTACCGTGCTGGAACGCACCTTGGCCGAATCGGTACCCAGCGCCAGAATTGCCACCATAAATTGATCATCGATAATGTACTCTATTTCGGGTGGGCCTATCATATAAATCTTACTCGAGGATATGTTGACACGACCGCAGGTTACCACGCTGGCCTGAAGAAACCGACCGGCGACGCTGTCGCTCTGAAAAAGCAACGGCTGGCCTCCCGTGGCGCCTTCAGCCCGGAAGCCAAACGTCATCGGTATGGAACCGGTAGTGATAATGGTGTCGTTGGAAATCGCCCCCGACGAGTAATAGGCGTTGATGCCAAAGTTCACGTTGGTGATTCGGTTGCCGTCAACCGTAACATTCGCATAGTCCAAGTAAATCCCATAACCGGCGAACATATCCTTGAAGCTGCTTTTCAAAATCGCCAGATTGACGTTTTTAGCGTAAATCCCATACATAAAGTTATTCTGGAACAGGCAGTTTTTCACGGTGTCCGAGGCAAAGTTCGCATAATCGAGAGCGGCATAGGCATTTTTGAACATACCGTATTCGACTTTGGCTGAAGCATCGGTAGCGGCCCCCGCGGCGGCCGACAAAATCCGAACACCGTACCAATCCTCCAGGCCCGGAGAAGCAGCCGAAGAAACAAACTTGACCGTGTCGCCGGGGACTCCCCGAATTTCGACTTTGCCTTTCACGATGAACTCAACCTTGTTCGTGTTTACCCCGGTATGCAGCGTATCCCGGTTGGCCAGAAAGACCACCTGCATCTTGGGCGGCAGAAACTTCATCGTCCACCCCGCCGGATTGGTCACATCCCCGTCCGCTTGAATCTTCCCCTGCCAGGCCACGTGCTTCACAGTCCCGTGAATATACTGCGGCGCCGGAACAACCTTGAAAAGCTTCCCCTGGCCGGGGTCTAAGTGCGTGGTGAAGGGCGCGCCGGTGCCAACATTGCCGGTCAAAACCGTGTCACCAGAAAACATATCGACCACATAGCTGTGACCGGTTTTGTTCATCCAGACGGTTATGTCTTGGTCTTCATTGGCTAAAGTTCGACGGTTAACCAGCATAAAAAAGCTGGTGTCTGCTTTATCCTCGAAGGAACCAACCTCCGCGTACAAGTTATCCGTAGCCGGATAAGGATGACCCGCCGTATAAGTCATAGTATCGTTTCGCCAGAACTTACTGCTGGTCATCGAATCAATGACAATCGTTCTGTCCAAAGAGTCCGATGAGGTTTTGTGGTTTATCATTCGATTATGACCGGCCGTTTTCCAAGTTAGGTAGTTTCCGAAAGTCTTCCCCAATGTTCGCAAAAATGGTGTCACCCGGTCGCGGACGGCGCGCCATTTGTCGGTTGGATAGGTGGTTCCTGAAATATTCACGGTATTAGTGAGCCCCCATCTTTCTCCCGGAGCCCCATCGTAAGACCAATATATTATTCCTTTCACCCCGTAGCAAAGAGCCAGCATACTCATCGCCACCATTTCGGTGCCGCTTGGTTCACGCCACCAATCCCTGTTGTTTATGGTAAGATAAAAAGATTGAAGGTAGGTGTAATGGGGGAGCGGGGGATTTTGGTCTCTTGCCACTTTGGCAACATCCGCCCAATGGTGGCCGACGTATTTGTAAAGAATATTTCCGGCCCGGCCCCGGATGCCAAACTCAAACGCTGCCTGAACCTTTGTTGAACAATTGCAAGTTTGAGGGAAACGGTCGTACCAGTCCGGGTCACTTGAGGTGGTCATCGACAGCATATAGGGAGTTGAAAGGACAACAGGTGGAGAACCTCCTGGTCGCTGGACATAACTTTCTATCTTTTTATTGTCAATTTCCACCGGATTGACCTGTTCAATCAAATGCTGCTTCGGATTTGAATTGGCCGGGTCCAGATATTGAATCAAAGAATCAATGAATCGAGCGCAGAGAATAAAATCTTGGCTCGATGGCTCGTCATTGCCTTTGATAAGAGTTACCGTAGGATTACCTGAACTGGGGTCGTTGGCCAAAACAGAAAGCTGCTCATTTTTAATACGGTCAACCACAAACGAGAACGTTGAATCAAGAGTGCGTCTTGCAATTAAGTCGTTTCCTATTGGGTTGTCAAAGATTTCGATTTTGTCCACGGTAACCTTTCGTCCTCCCAGCCAATCCAGCCGTATTTGCGCGCCAAAAACCCAATCTCGGCCGGTGCAACCTTGCGCTGCTGCAATGCCTTGAGCAACGGCGGTATCTGTGGGACTAGGTGGAAAACGCTTTTCCCCGGCTACCCCCAAGGCATCCCAGTTGTAACCGAAGAGCGGTAAAGTATCCTTCCCTCCGGGGGGTGAAAATTCATTTGCCCGATAAACGCGGGTCGCCTTAACTGCTCCCCCTTTCAAAATGGAAAGGCGGAGAACGGAGGTGGTGTCGGTGGAACTATACGGCTCGACTTTAGCCCAAATACGAACTCTGTAATCAATCAACTGTGATTCGAAAACATTGCTGGTATCGCTTCTATACCGTCCCCAGCATTTAATCTGAGTGTAGTTATGGGCTGAAAGGGGGTCGTATGCACCCCCGTAAGTGTTCTGAATAAAAATACCGGCCGTATCCCCCAAAGCCGGGTCGGCCTGCCAACCGCTGTCAACGGCTCGGCCGACTCCACTCGGCTTGTCTAACCTCACGCCGCCCACCGCCACGCTGCTTTCCGCCTCCCAACGGTTGTAAATTCCGGCGGAGTAATACACAGCCCAGTTTTTAATCGGCTTCTCACGAAAACCATTGACAAAAAGCGCCTTTAGTTTATGGTCTCGGAAGGTCGGAAGCGATACACGCGGATCATTGTTATCAACCCCTATCGAAATGTAATTAAGCCCCAAGCTGTCCGCCTCGCACAGCTTGGGGGTAGGCCGACCGAAATAAACGAACTCGGCGCCGTAAATAAACGAACTGTCCACTTTGTTGGTTAAAATCGGTGAGCTGCAATTTATGGCCCCGGTGTCGGCATATTGCGGTGCCGTCGGTGCCGGGCAGGGGTCGCCTGCTTTAAGATTGGCTTGAACGCCAAGGATTATGGCCACAACCATCAACAACTTCGACCTATTCATATCTCCTCCTATTTTACCAAAACCATCTTTTTGGTTAAGCGTTGGTCGCTAATTTTCAAAGAGTAAAAGTAGATACCACTGGGCAAATTATTCCCACCGTCATCCTTTCCATCCCAAGTGAAAATATACCTCCCTGCATTGAATAAACCGGCCGCCAAAACCCGCACTTTTTCTCCCCGCAGGTTGTAGATGGCAAACTCTCCGCTACCACTCTTCCCGGAAGGAACAAAGAAGGAAATGGTGGTGGCGGCATTGAACGGATTGGGATAATTCTGATACAACTCAAACTGCTTGGGCAAGTTTCCCTTTGGTTCATCATCAACTCCTGTAGGGGTCAAGGAAACTTCGGAGGTTGGAGCACTGGGATGGCCGGAAGTATCAATCGCCACCAGCTTGTAAAACCGGCTTTCGGTAAGTTTGCCATCTGTGAAAACAGAGTCAGTTTTTGGAATAGTTGCCCACAGATGAGCCGAGTCCGTAGGCACGCCGGGAGAAGTATCCCGGAAAAGCAAATAGTTGCTCAAGTCAGCTTCAGTATTCGGCCTCCAGCTTAAACTGACGCTTGAATCGGGCTGCACCAACCCGGCAAAATTCAAGGGAGTGCGAGGTGGCAAGTCGGGATAGGGGGTAATCTTGCCCCACGGCCCGCCCCAAATCCCCAAATCAGAGCGGGTGGAATCCAAATCCAGAATAGATATATCCCCCGTATCAATGGCCGGGGAAGCAAACTGTAGTTCCCAGTTGACACTGTCCACAAACATTGGGTCAAAATTATAGTTGTTGAGCGGAATTGTATCCGGTGAGGTACCGTTGGTTCGCCAAATGTCGTTATGATGGACCCTGTCAAAAGTAAGGCCGTTGGGAAGAATAAAATCATTGCGGTTATTCAATAAAATATTGTTTGCGACACGGACTTGAATATTAGAGAGCCAGATAGCGGTGCCCGGAATATCTTTCAAAATATTATTCGTGATGGGGCCACCATCAAAAATAAGGTCTCCAGCCTGCTCGATAAGATTGTTCACCACCCGACCGCTGTCCGAAACATATCCATAAATTGACCGAAAGGAAGGATTGTAAAATGAATTGTTAGCAATCGTAACATAGGGAGAACCAAAATCGAACCGAATGGCGAAATTACTAATTCTATTGAACACGTTGCCCTGAATAAGCCCAGAACCAGTGGTAATGTCAATCCCATGGTCGCAACTTTCAAAAGTATTACTGGTGAAACTTCTGAAGCTCGGATCATCTATAGCAGAAGCAGTTACAAAAGGGAAGCATAATTTTTCAAAATGATTATTTTCTACCAAGATGCTGATAGGAGCGTTGTCAGACCTGTATAAAGCGCCTTTCCCGCCAAGGCCGTTAAAATGCAGATTTTTCACCTGAGTAGAATCGGCAATGTGAAAAAAGAAAAAGGTGTTCATATTTGCGGTTGGTAAAATAGTGGTTGAATCTTTACTCGCTCCGATTAACACCATCCCCGTCTTGAAGCGGATAATGGCCGTATCACAGTAAAACGTTCCGGCGGCTACGCGAACCGTATCATAGGGCTGGGCCACGTTAAAAGCCAAAGCCAGGCTGTCGGTGGCTTTTTCCGGCGTGTCGTAAGGCGGAGTATTCGACCCGGCGCGGGAAACGTAGCGGGTAATGGCAAAAAGATTCCCTGCAAGGAGGATTACGGCGGTTAGAAAAAGCCAGCGCTTCATCGGTTTCCTTTTTAGTACCTGTGTTTAAGATACCAAAGAAAGGGAATAGAGCAAGGGGAATTGCGGTTTAAGAAAAGAGTGGCTTAATCCGCTTCACTCCGACCGCCGCTCCGGGGGAACAGCGTAAGACGTTTTCAAAATGCTACCTTTCTTTTGAACCATTTCCAAGTGACTTTTTCAGAAATTTTGCATCCTGCTTCAGAGCTTCGAATCCTTCTTTCCAGAATAGACTCAAGGGCAAAAGCACCGGATACAGGAATCTGCCCTGCGGTTGCCGGTAGTGAAATGCAAACATCAACGTTAATGCCACAAAAACCGCGCCAAGAACGCAAAAGAGCTTGTAGGTTTGATTGTCCCCAAGCCAAACCCGAAAAAACCCGCGCAGCAAACAAATGGATAGAACACCAAATAGAACCACATAACCGCCCAGGAGCCAATTGGAGTCGAAGTAAAAAGCCTGGTTGTTGTAAATCCCGAAGATCATCCAGAAGGTATGCACAATCCCCTTTAACACCCAGGCGAAGTTTCTCAAAGTAAAAGGCAGGTTGGAAGCTTCGTTGGCAACCTCCATGGCAAGCCAGCTTCCGTAAAGGGTTTGATTTCGCAACAACCACGGAAAAATCAAAACGAAAGCTGTTGCGCTGGTAAGAAAAAAATGCTTGAATTTCCTTTCATACAAGAAGAGACCCGCTACAAAAAGAAGCGCGATCAGCCCGGGGTATTTGGTTAAAAACAGAGCGCCGCATAAAACCCCCAAAACGAAAGGATTTTTATAATTCTTTAAAATAAGAAAAAATAGCAGCGTGAAAAAGAAAATTAACAGATTATCGTTGTTTATGGAAGCGGACAGACCGATGTAGGTTGGTAGAAAAGCCGCAAATCCGGCCGCCAACAAAGACCCAAAGGACAGGTAAATTAAGAGGATGACCCCCATAGATAAAACAACCGAAAAAACTCTTAGGCTGTAAATACTGTCGAAGACCGAAAGAATGGGCACGGACACCAGGTAGTAAAGCGGCGGCTGGTAATATTCCCAGTCGTTGGTCGGCGCGCCGACCTTGCTTAGGGCTTTGGGAAAATGCCCCTCTTGAACCAGGTAATTCACATACTTAAAATGGGACTGCTCGTCCGGCGCGTTGTAAACAGGATTCAAAAACGCATAAACCAGGCGGAGCGTCAGGGCCAAAACAAATATGACATAAATAGCTCGCTTTCGATTCGCCGCAGTCATTTTTCTAAAGATAAAGTAGATGAAAAGGTGGAGAAGGCAAGGAACATTTGGATTTTAGGATAGCTACTAAAAAACTCCAATCCGCTTTAATACGCTCGATTTCGGCGGCTAAGTGTTGTAGCTTTTGAAAGTGAACAACAGAAAGAAAATAAACGACCCCTAATATTTTCTGCGCCGCTCCACCACAAAGCGGCTGGGGGGGCCCTGCACCTGTTTGGCGCGCTTTTTCAAATCCGCCAGCATATGCGCAATTTCGCCGACGTGGATGAACGCGCGCTGACGGTTGGGCAAAACGGCGATGGAGACCGTCATAATCGGAAACTCTTCAATCACTCCTTTGCGATTGGCGGTCACAATTTTCCCGCG
The DNA here is from genome assembly GCA_964607165.1 of uncultured Ignavibacteria bacterium. GTDB lineage: Bacteria > Zixibacteria > MSB-5A5 > DSPP01 > DSPP01 > DSPP01. The sequence continues at coordinate 10,530 of CAZSIT010000034.1, read as the reverse complement.
CACCAAATCCTTTTCGGCGTAGCGCGTGGGGATGAAGAGGTCGAAGGTTTTGCAAATCGCCGCGCTTACCGGCTCCGCTTTGGCCCAGGGAACGACATAGATGAAATCATCCCCGCCGATATGCCCCACAAACCCGGAGGGGCACAAATCGTACACCGTGTCGCGGATAATCCAGGCCACCAATTGAATCACTTTATCCCCGCTGGAATAACCGTAATAGTCGTTGTAAGCCTTAAAATTATCCAAATCGGCGTAGCAGACCGCGAACGGTTCCTTGATTTCCAATCTGCGGCGCAGCTCCTGTTCAATCGCCTGCGGCCCCGGCAGGCGGGAGGAGGGATTGACCGAAACGTCCCGCCGCGATTTGCACAAAACCATCGCCATCCGCGCCGAAAACAGCTGCTCGTCCCAGTTTCCCCAGAGAAACTCGTCCGCGCCGGAGCACAAACCAAAAAGCTTTTGCTCCCGCGGGGGGTGGGGGTGATACAGAACCAGAGGGATGGAAACCAGCGAAGGGTGCGCTTTGATTTTCTGAATTTGCAAGGCCTCCGCCGCCAAATCGCCGCCGGCCGCCATAAAAATCAGCCCCAGAAAAAACTTGGGCGCTTCGCGGTATAGTTCCGTGTCGGAGTGGAAAAGATGCACCCGCTCCGGCTTTATCCCCAAAGCCCGGCAGAGCTCGGCTTCGATTTTCACGCCCGACTCATACAGGGCGCAGTGAAAAAGTTTATCGGCGGTCACGCGGATGATAGCGCCGGAAAACTTCTTTCAGATGCTCCGGCCGCAGGTGGGTGTAGCGCTCAGTGGAGGAAACGTCGGAGTGGCCCAAATATTCCTGCACGAAACGCAAAGGCGCTCCGTCTTCCAGAAAATGGGTCGCCTTGGTATGGCGGAAAGTATGCGGGGTAACTTTTTTGCGGATGCCCGCCGCGCGTGCGTAGGCGCGGATGATTTTCAAAGCCCCCATCCGCGAAAGCGGCCGCCCGAAACGGTTGACAAATAAACGCCCGCGTGAACTTTTTTCTTCCTTGACCAGAATCGGCCTCCCTTTTTTCAAATATTCTCGCAGGGAGAGGACCGCCTCCCGTCCCAAAAAAACCTTGCGCTCCTTCCCTCCCTTCCCTTTCTCTATTTCGACCAAACCGCTGTCTAAATCAAATCGGGCAATAGGCAGAGTTAGTGCTTCCGTAACCCGGCAGCCGGTGGAATACAGAAATTCAAGAAACGCTTTGTCCCGAAAGCCCAGAGGAGTCTTTGGCGGCAGAGCTAAAATCTTTTCCAATTCTGCGGAAGTGAGCACGGTGGGGGAAAAAGTTTTAATCTTGGGCGCCTCTTGATTCAAAATCCGCGCATCGGTTTTGACTTTTTCTTTCAGAAGGAAGCGATGAAAATTGCGCACGGTGGAAAGCCGCCGCGCCAAAGTGGCCGGCTTGAGCCCGGCGGTCATCTCCGCCGCCAGAAAGCCGTCCACCTCTTTTAAGTTGATGCTCTCCGGCGCGCCCACCCCTTTTTTCTGCAAAAATAAAAGATATTTCAGAAGGTCCAGCCCGTAGGCCTGCTCGGTGTTCCCGGCCAGATGTTTTTCCGACTTGGCCGAAAGGGTGAACTTTCCCCACCAGCTGCGCCAGGCCGGCGCCAAAATTTCATCCGAAAGATTTTTCTTTCTCGGCATTACCAGCTTTGCTCTAAGCAAAGATGGGCAAAAACGGAAGCGTCGCCGATAAGATTGTCGATTTTCGCATACTCGTTCGGCTGGTGCGCCATATCGTCCATCTTTGACCAGACCACCGCTTTGTATCCCTTGCGGCGCAAGAGCGCGGCAACCGTCCCGCCTCCAATCCCCATCGGTTTTCCTTCCACACCGTAAACTTTCTTGATGGCAGTCTTGAGCGCCCCCACCACCGGCGCATCCGCCGGCGTGGCCGGAGCGGATGGCTCGTGATGAAAAATCGAAACCTCAATCTTCACCGGCGAGTTGGAATAGTAGCCGTTTCCCGCCATTTCCGCCTCCACCTCCCGCGCTTTTTGTTTAATGAACTCCAGAACCTCCATTGGATTATAAATCGGCAGAATCCGGCAATCGAAATAGAAGGTATCCTTGCCCGGAATCGTGTTGACGTTGTCAATTCCGTTAAACGGCTTTTTGGTCGGCTCGAAAGTCGAATGTTGCGGATCGAAAATTGGATTTTTCTGCCCGAACTTTTTGCGCACATCCTCCGCTTTGGTCATCATTTTAGCCGCCGCCAACAAGGCATTTTTCCCCAAATAGGGCATCGAAGCGTGACACTGCTGCCCGACCGTATCCACCCGCAGCCACAAAATCGATTTCTCCGCCACTTCTATCATCGTTCCGTCCGGCAGGCCGGCATCCGGTACCACGATGATATCATCCAAAGCAAAAAGCTGGTGATTCTCGAGCAAATATTGAACTCCATACTTGCTTCCGGTCTCTTCGTCGGAAACAAAAGCCAGAGCCACCGGATACTCCGGCGTAATTTTTTCGTCAATGAACGCCTTGGCCGCCATCACCGTGGAAACCAATCCCTGCTGGTTATCCTCCACGCCCCGCCCGATGATGCGGTCTCCCTCAACTTTGAGCATAAACGGATCCTGGTTCCACCCTTCCCCCGGGGGAACTACATCGATGTGCGTCAAAAACCATACCGTCGGCGCTTTCTTTTTTCCGGGCAGGCGAAAAACAAAATTGGGTCTTGTCCCTTCGGGAACGGAGCCGTCCGGCGCGTGATACTCTTCCGGTTTTCCGAAACCTGCTTTTTCCAAGTATTGCCGCAAGGCCTTTGCCTTCGCCCATTCTCCCTTGCCGCCGTTTATTGGGCCCAAAGCTGGAATCGAAGTCAAAAGCCGTTCCAACTCGATAAACTCGTTTTTCGAATTTTTTATTCGATTGGTCAGTCTTTCCAATATTTTCTCGTCAACCATCTTTTCCTCTCTATTCAGTTCTCATAGGCCAAAGCTACTACCGCCGCCGAAATTTCCGCCGCCCCGGCCTCGACCAGCACTCGCCTGCACTCTTCCAAAGTCGCCCCGGTAGTGGTAACGTCATCCAAAAGCAAAAGTCTTATCCCTTCTACATTCTTTGCGACTCGAAACGCCCCGCGCACATTTGCCAGCCGCTTTTGCCGCGAAAGTTTGGTTTGGTCTTTGGTGCGCTTTACTCGCCGAAGAGCCGCAAGCACCGGAATTCCCAGCGCCTTGGACGCCGCTTTCGCCAAAATGGCGCTCTGATTAAACCCCCGGCTCCATTTACGTGTCCAGTGCAAAGGCACCGGCACCACCCCGTCCCAAGTGTCCTGATTTTTCGACGAGGCGACAAGATTTCCCAAACCTCGGCCCAAAAATTCCCCCGTAGGCCGGTCGCCGTAATATTTGAAGCGGTGCAAAAGCTCTCGGTTGTACAAATCAAAAAGCCCAAACCCAAAAACCCGAATCGCTCCCGGCCTCTGGCAATTTGGACACGACACCGTTCCCTCCGGCAGAATGTGCCGGCAGACCGCGCAAAAAGGCGCCTCCAGCCGCGAAGAAACTTTTTCACAGGTCGGACAAATCAAACCCCCATTTTCTCCCTCGGTCGCAAGCTCGGGGTCGAACGACAGCCGCTCCCGGCAAATCCGGCAGGCCGAAGGAAAAACAAAATCACCAAAATCCCTAAAAGTCTTTTGAATGGAGGCCAGCACAGCCGTTAAAGTAACGGCCTAACTTTATTGTAGCAACGAAAAAATTTTGGTATTACGGGCAGGCCCTAAATACAAATACTTACGGGCAGGGAAACGGAGTGCCTAAAAAGGCTAATCGATTATTGTAGAGAAATTACCACCCGGCAATCCACCGCCGCGGAGGTGGCGTCATCCGGCGTGGCAAAAAAGGGATTGATGTCCAGTTCCGAGATTTCATGGAAATCACCGACCAATTGCGAAAGCCGCAGAAGCGTCTCGACTAATTTGTCTATGCAAACCGGCTTGGAACCGCGGAAACCGGAAAGCAAGGGAAAACCTTTGATGGAATGCACCATCTCCTCGGCATCGGTCTGTGAAAGGGGATGAAGGCGGAAGCTGACGTCTTTGATGACTTCCACAAATACGCCGCCCAGGCCGAACATCATCAAGTGTCCATAAGAACGGTCGGCTGAAATGCCAAAGACGGTTTCCACGCCCCCTTTGACCATTTTTTGTACAAGGACGCCGCCAAAATGATTGCTTGTCCCGACTTGTTCCGAGCTTTGTCGAGGAAGCGGAGTCGAGGGATCCGCTCCAAAGGCCCTCTCATATCGTTTCTTCAACTTCAGGTAAGCATCCAGAACTTCTTCGTTGGTGCGCAAATCGGCCGCCACCCCCCCGATTTCGGTCTTGTGCACCAACTTCGGGTCATTGATTTTCAAAACCAAAGGATAGCCAACTGAAGCGGCCACTTCCAAAAGCTCTTCCGGATTGGTCGCCGTTCTGGGTACGACCGCAGGGATGCCGTAGGTTTGCAAAAGTTCAAGGGCCTCGATGCCCAAAAGCTTTCCGCTCGAAGACCCTGAGCCGGTCGAAGGGCGGTGATTTTGGGCGGAGTCGATCAGTTTTCGAGCCGCGGCGGTATCAACTGGAAAACCTGGAAAAACCGGTGGCGGACGTGAGCTCCAGAGCCGGTGCCGGTTCATCCCTACCAGCGATTTGACAATCGATTCAGGATAGGCATAAGCCGGTATCGAATGTTCGCGCAGAACGGAGACGGGCGGCGAATTTTCGGAAACTCCCATAAGGGACGTGAAAATCGGTTTGCCGAATTTTTTTCGCACTTCCACAATGGCGCGCGCCACCGCCATCTGGTCGATGTTGATCGGCGGCACGAAAAGGACGATGATTGAATCGACCCCGGAATCGGTCATAATCGCTTCCAGCGCGGAGCGATACTCCCGCTCACCGGCCGAGGCGATTAAATCGACCGGATTCTCTACGTTGGCCGCCTCCGGCACGGCAAATTTAATGGCGGTTTTGGTTGCATCGGAGAATTTGGCCAGTTCGAGACCCATTTGCACGGTGGCGTCGGTGGTGATAATCCCCGGCCCGCCGGCGTTGGTCAAAATTGCCACGCGAGAACCTGTTGGAACAGGTTGCGAAGCGAAAGCGGAGGCCAAATCGAACATTTCCTCGACCGAGGAGACGCGCAAAACCCCGGCCTGCTCCAAGAGGGCGTCCACGCCGATATCCAAACCGGCCAGAGAGCCGGTGTGCGAAGTGGCGGCGCGCGCCCCGGCCAACGTCCGACCCGATTTGACCACAATCATCGGCTTTTTGCGCGAAAGCTCGCGGGCGATTTTGGTAAATTTGCGCGGATTACCGAAATTTTCCAGATACATAAGGATAATTTCGGTTTGAGAATCCTCGCGCCAGTATTCGAGCAGGTCGTTGCCGGAAACGTCGGCCTTGTTGCCGATGGAGGCGAACTGCGAAATTCCCAAGCCGATTTGCCAGGCGTTGTAGAGCATCGATTCCCCCATCGCACCGGACTGGGAGATGAAGCCGATTTTTCCCGGCTGCGGCCGGGTTTTGCCGAAGGTGGCATAGAGCCGGACATCGGGACTGGTGTTCATTACGCCAAAGCAGTTCGGCCCAATCATCCGCATCCCGCAGGCGGCCACCCTTTCCTTGAGCTGCTTTTCCAGTTCGGCTCCCACGGGCCCGGTCTCTTTGAAACCGGCGGAGATGACCACCAGACCGCGCACTCCTTTTTTGCCGCAGTCATCCACTACGCCCAAAACGAAATCGCGCGGGATGATGATGACGGCCAAATCAACTTCGTCCGGAACGTCGCTGACTTTGGGAAAGCATTTGATGGAATGAATGACCGGATAATTCGGGTTGACCGGAAAAACTTTGCCGTTGAATTCTCCTTCGATAATGTTGTGCAAAAGCTCCCGCCCGATGGTTCCCTTCTTGGGCGAAGCGCCGATGACCGCCACCGAGCGGGGGCGGAAAATGTAATCGAGCGGATGGCGTTCGTTGCTCATAATCCCAGCGCCTGCTTGAACGAAGTGAACCGAAAGTTAGAGAGTAAAAATTCTAATTTGTCAGCAAAAGATTTCCGTCCCATATTCTCTTTCCAATATACCCAACGAGATACGTTTTTCAATCCTGCCGTGAGCTTGTCGAATCGGTCGCTTCGCGGCGGCAGCGGCTCCAATTCGTGCGGATGAAAATAGAAAACCGCCGGCTGGTTTTTCCTTTGATATTCGGCGAGTTTTTTGACAAAAGGAGTTTTGGAAAACATTTTGAAATAACCCCCACCCAGGGGCACTTTATAGCCGAAGATTCTCACGGTTGCCGGAGGGGCTTCAAGAAGCGAGGAGCCGTCGGGAAAGTTCAAGCGATAAAAACCTTCCCTTCCATCGGCAAATCCGTAATTCGGGGCGCGCACCGGAACGAGAGACGAGTCGTAGGCAAATCCCGCTTCGATGAGAATGGGCAAAGCCCAGAGGGATTGACGGGTGATGGAAAAATAAGGCGCCCGAAAGCCTACAACTTTTTGTCCCGAAGTTTTTTCCAAAACTTCTTTGGCGCGTAAAAGGTCGATTTTGAACTCCTCCGGCTTTTGCCGATAAATTTGCTTGTGCAAATAGGAATGACAACCCACTTCGTGTCCTGCGGAAACGATGGACTTTACGAGTGAGGGAAAAGTTTCGGCCACTTTTCCCAAGACAAAAAAAGTGGCCTTGGAATGAAACTTTGTTAGAAGCTCCAGAACCTTCTCCATCTGCCTGACAAGCGAGGGGTTAGTCGCAAGGTGACAATCGATATTCGCCTCCTCCCAGCTTTCGACATCTATGGATAAAATAAAGCAAGGGTTTTTGAGCTCAAACGGTTGAAACTGAAAAGGGAGCTCGGACATCAAAAAGAATATATCAAAGCTGAACCAAAGCTACACTATTCGTTTAGTTAACCTATTTTTGACAGGATTTCAGTCAAGTTTTTCGGTTTGCAGAGCTTGGCTTTGGGGAACTGCTTTTCGGCAACGGAGACTTTTTTGAGAGCTTAATAATCATCTCCCAGTTCACACTGGCTCCTCATCGGTGCTCATTTTCAGAATCAATTGAGGAACTCTGCATCAACATGCTTTTATCAAACAGTTTTTGATCGTACCTCTTGCCGACAATTTTACTTAACCATCCTATCGCGCAACCGATAATTACTCCAACAAAGGGTACAACGAACACCAATAAAGCAGCATACGCTCCCCCGGGGTCGTTGGTTATAGCAACTAAAATCATTATCAACAACATTAGAAATGGTATGCCAATAAGCCCGCTCACGCATCCAACCAGAAAACCATGCAAGAAACGATCGTCAGATACTTTTCTTGCTATCACCAGCACAGGCGGCATTAAAGTGCCAAGTATCAAAATGATATAGAATAGCCAATTCAAAAAGTTGGATGGGTTTATGTTTCCAAGAATTGTAAAAAGTGAAAAAACCATAACAATTAGACTGGATATAAAACAAACAAGCAGGGAAAGTTTAAAAATAAGCTTCCAGTTCGTCCGATTCCTTTCTTTTAGCATCCGGCAGGAAAATATAAAAAAATCAAGATAAAGAAGGAATTATTAAGGAATTATTTATGATAAACCTCTCTGTTTAGTTCCAAAACGAGAGTGGCTACTCCCCGTTCTTTTCCCGCTCGAACAGGCAGGCGATACCCTGCCCGCCGCCGATGCAGAGGGAGGCGATGCCGTAGTGCGCCTTCTGCCTTTTCATCTGCATAAGCAAGGTGAGCGAAAGCCGTGCGCCGGAGGCGGCCAAAGGATGCCCCAGCGCGATGGCGCCGCCGTTGACGTTGGTGCGCTCGCGCGGCAACTCCAGTTCCTTTTCGACCGCCAGATATTGGGCGGCGAAGGCTTCGTTGATTTCAAAAAGATCAATATCTTCTTTGTTCAGGCGGGCTTTTTTCAAAAGAACGCGGATGGCATCCGCCGGGCCGATTCCCATCACGTCCGGATCGACACCGACGGCGCACCAGGCGATGACTTTTCCCAGATAAGGCAAATCAAGCTCTTTTGCCTTTGCTTTGGAAGTTAAAACCAAAGCCGCCGCGCCGTCGTTGATGCCGGAGGCGGTGCCGGCCGTGACCGTGCCCTCTTTTTTGAAAACTGCTTTAAGCTTGGCCAGCCCTTCCATTGAAATATCATGGCGGATATGTTCGTCTTTATCCACCTGCGAAACCTCTCCCTTTCGGCTTTTGATTTCCACCGGCGCGATTTCTTCCGACAGGTAACATTTCTTTTGGGCATTTGCGGCGCGGGTTTGAGAGGTAAAAGCAAACTCGTCACAGGCCTCGCGGGAAATCTTGTAACGTTCGGCTAAATTTTCAGCCGTGTTGGCCATTCCCAAATTGTTGTAGGAATCGACCAAGGCCACCCAGAGCGAATCTTCCATTTGTCCTTTTCCCAAATCCAGCCCCCAGCGCGCTCCGCGGATGACGTGCGGCGCCTGGCTCATATTTTCCGCGCCGCCGACCAAAACGAACTCGGCCTCGCCGGCTCGAATCAGGCGGGCACCGATGGCCAAGGCCTCCAGGCCGGAGCCGCAGAGCCGGTTGACGGTCAAAGCCGGCACCGCTTGCGGCAGGCCGCATTTTAGCCCAACGTGGCGCGCCAAATAGATGGCATCGCCGGAGGTTTGCATTACGTTGCCGAAGACAACCTGCTCAATCCATTCTTTTTTAATGCTGGCGCGGTTAATTGCTTCGTTTGAAGCGACAATCCCCAGTTCCGTTGCGGATAAACTTTTCAAACCACCGCAAAATTCCCCGAACGGCGTTCGCGCCCCGTTTAATACGACAACTTCGTCTGCCATAGCAACCTCCTACTTAACGCTAACCAAAAACTTCTCCAACATCAATACTTTTTTACCATATGAATCACCCGCCGCTCGGCATCCAAAGCCGCCTCCATCACCGCTTCCGGCATCGTCGGATGTACGTGGATGGTGGCGGCGATGTCTTCTGCTGTGGCGTTCATTTCCATTGCCAAAGTCAACTCGGCGATGTAATCCCCGGCGTGCGAGCCGATGATATGCGCACCGATGACTTCGCCAGAGCCGGCATCCGTCAAAATTTTGACGAATCCATCCGTTTTGGAAACGCCGATGGCTTTTCCGAGAGCGCGAAAGGGGAATTTCCCGATGCGAACGGAAATACCTTCTGCGACGGCATCTTCTTCAGTTAAACCGACACCCGCCACTTCCGGGTCGGTGAAAACGGCGTAAGGCACCACGCGGTAATGCATTTCCGATTTTTTCCCGGCAATCGCCTCCGCCGCCACGATTCCTTCGTGCGAGGCCTTGTGCGCCAGCAATTTACCACCCGCCACGTCGCCAATGGCGTAAAGGTTCGGCACGGATGTGCGCATCTGCTGGTCGGTTTTAATGAACCCTTTCGGGTCAACCAAAAGCCCGGTTTTTTCCAGTTGGAGGCCGGCTGTATACCCTTTCAAGCCGATGGCAACCAAAACAGCATCGACGGTCACGCTCGAAGTTTGCACCGGATTTGAAAGCGGAGCGAAAGTCAGAGTAGCCGACTCTTTTCCTTTGATGGCGGCATCGTTCACTTTCGTAGCGGTATAAACCTTAATTCCTTTTTTCTCAAAAACCTGGCGCAACAGCTTGGCCGCTTCTTTGTCCAGAGAAGGCAGAATTTCATCCATCATTTCAAAAAGATGAACTTCCGAGCCAAAAGCGTGATAAATGTCGGCAAACTCGGCGCCGATGGCTCCCGCTCCCAAAATGGCGATTTTTTTGGGCACCCGTTTTAACTCGAGCGCCTCTTTGGAGGTGAAAACCAAATCCCCGTCCACCGGTAAAAAGGGCAAGCTGGCCGGTTCCGTGCCGGTGGCAACGATGACATTTTTAAAGCGGACTAAATCGACACCGGAGCTGTTTTTGACTTCGACCTGACCGGGGGTTAAAAAAGACGCGTTGCCCTTGAGCGTGGTCGCCTTATTTCCTTTCAACAGGCCTTCCACCCCTTTGGTCATCTGCGAAACTATCGCTTCTTTTTTGGCGCGCAAAGTCGAGACGTCGAAGGTAATCCCCGATACCTTGATGCCGTAATCGCCGGCGGTTTTAATTTCGTGCAGCAGCGTGGAAGCGTACAACAAAGCCTTGGTGGGAATGCAGCCCCAATTTAAACAAACCCCGCCCCAGGATTCTTTTTCCACGCAGATGACTTGCTGGCCCAACTGGGCGGCGCGGATGGCGGCGACGTAGCCGCCCGGCCCGGAGCCGATTACCAAAGTGTCACAGGAATATTCAGCCATAGTTTCCTTTCCTTACGAACGCCGAAAGGTAAAAAAAAGTGCCGCGAAGTCAAAACTTTTTTGGCAGCCCTAAATCTGTGATTCAGATAAAAAGGCTGGCTTCCCCGCTTGACACAACCGCGCTTTGCGAATATACTTGCTTTTGATCGCGGGGTGGAGCAGTCCGGTAGCTCGTCGGGCTCATAACCCGAAGGTCGTTGGTTCAAATCCAACCCCCGCTA
>CAZSIT010000033.1:0-25059 GCA_964607165.1 uncultured Ignavibacteria bacterium | reverse complement strand
TCGAACCTCCTAATTATACGATTATACCTGTCCAAATCTCAAGTGGGGCACGACAAAGCGAATAAGCTCAGATATGAGGGTTGGAAAAAATTCGTGAAATTCGCTTGGAAGTAAAGCACAATAGCGCTTATCAGTCTTTTACATTTATTTTCAAGAATTTCGATATACCTTCTAGCAATTCTGTCAGCAGAATGGATATCCCCCGAATTGTAGCGGGAGTTGGTGTTTGGTGACCAAGCCGAGCGAAGGTAATACAGCCTAAAATTTTTTCCCATGGGAAAATCAGACTCTCCGGCTTCGAATTGACCGGCCACCTGTATCCGCAGCGGTATCTTTAAACGGAGAGCTGTTATTGCCATGAAGAAAAGGTTACTGGGTTCTATTTCTAATGGTCGGGTTTCGGAAACAGAGCATCGAAGGCAACAGGCGACCGCTCCGGAACCCAAATGATAACCCGGCAAGACAAAATCAGCTAATGCAGCAGGTTTGGCGCTTTGAAGAATGGAGTGAGGTGTATCGTCAAGATATACACAAGGCCCCAATGGTAACGGCAAGTCTTTATCGAATTCAAACGGGAAGACTTCAAAGAGCAGGAATATATCGCCAAGTGAGAAACCCGTTGTGCGACTCACTTGTATATTATTTTGTGTAATTTGTTCGCCAATTCCTTATCGAGGGTCTGTAGAATTTTGTATTCTTCTAAAGCGGATTTTTTTTTTCCAAACGTCAAATAGGTCAAGCCTAGGCCGAAGTGCGCTTTGGAATGTTTGGGCTTAAGGCGAATCGCTTGTTTGAAGGCATTAATCGCTTCTTGATGTCGACTGAGGTAGCCATATGTTGCACCCAGATTGCAGTATGCTTCAATAAAATTGGGCTTGGCGTGAATCGCCCGTTTGTAAGCTTCGATTGCTTCCTGATAGCGTTCGAGGCTGGCATAAGCCGCGCCCAGATTGTAGTGCGCATCGGCATAATCGGGCTGAATGCGAATCGCCTGCTTGTATGCTTCAATCGCTTCTCGATAGCGGCCAAGGTTGTCGTTACAATGCCCGATTTGGAAATGGGCATTAGCATACCGCGGGTTTTTCTCGGCAGCCCTCTCGAAATTAGGAAGGGCTTTTCCATAATCTTCCATCCAGAGAAAAGCGAGTCCCGTCCAATACAAACTATCTGTTTCGGTCAACCAATCTTTTACAGTGTCGGCGGAAGTCCACGCTGAAAGCGTTTGCAGCTTCCCTACCTTAAGTGCTATAACACGTTCCCCAGGAAGAGCGAAGTTCAGATTCTGTTCTGGCACCATTTGCTGGGTAGCGACTCCGACGACCTCCCCCTTGAAATTCAGCACCGGACTGCCGCTGTTGCCGTGAGAAACCGGAGCGGTAATTTGAATTATGTGGCCAAAACCAGGTATCTCCTGAACAAAGGAGACGATACCCTCTGAAATGTTTTGCTCGAGCACGAGTGGACTACCAATAACAACAATCTTTTCCCCCTTTTGCGGAGGTGTTGTTGATACTTTTAGAGGTTTCACTTCTGAAGCCGGAATATTTATCAGAAGCTGAATCAAATCAGCATCATCCTCGGCAACTACTCCTTGAATGGGATAAACTTTTCCGCCAGCCGTTTTGATTTCGCCACGATAGGCATCCTCAAGAACGTGGCGATTGGAAATTATGTGGCTGGGTGAAATAAAAAAGCCGCTGCCCACCTTAAGAGAATCCCCATTTTTGTTATAAGTGATGATTGTGACAACTGCCGGTTCAACTTGTTTGACTATGGCCGGAGAAGGGCCTTCCTCTTTCGCTGTGGGAACAACTATAAAAAAAAGGGAGAGGATTAGGCCTACTTGGAGAATTTTGCTGTTTTGTAATATCGGGATTTGACCTCCCATGTCTAAAAAATACTTAACGAAAAGAAAAATGTCGAATGGAATTTAGGAAACGTGGCACAGGATAAAGTTCGTGGCTACCGAAATTCTTCCATCAGCTTATCCATCTCTTTGGAGCCGGGGCAGAGCTTTTCGTGCGGAAGTTTCGCCAAGGCGTTACTGCCCGCCGGCGGCGCGGCCGGTTTTTAATGCAGTCGTAAAACTGATAAACGCATCCACTTCCTTTTGCAACTGGGCATCGACCCGTTCGATTGTCAAATTTCCCGCCTCGTCAAACGCCTTGTGGGCCGAAGAAAGAACGATAAGCTCAGGCATTACGATGACACGCAAAGCCATCAAAACCTGGCGCAAGTGCAGTTGCGAACGCGCCCCGCCGAAATAGCCGGGCGAGGCGGAAACAATCAAAGCCGTTCTGCCGGAAAAGGGATTGGACGGCGGCCGGCTGGCCCAGTCGATGGCGTTTTTAAACGTCCCTGGAATAGAGTGATTGTATTCCGGGGTGGCAATCAAAAGCGCATCGGCGGCGGCAATTCGCTCCTTCAACTTGAGCGCTCCTTCAGGAAGACCGCGCGCTTCGATGTCTCCATCGTAAGGCGGCAAATCAAATTCTTTCAAATCCGCCAAATCAACCGAGGCATTTTTGACCTTTTGCACGGCTACTTTGAGCAGCTTTCGATTGAACGAGCCGGCGCGCAAAGCGCCGGAGATGGCGAAAATTTTTATCGGTTCCATTACAATGGAATATAACGCAAAACGGTTCCCCCTTAGGGGTGCCTAAGCGGCAACCACTTTGAGCGAGGCGACCAGCTTGGCTACCGCCCCTTTGGCATCGCCGAAAAGCATATAGGTTTTGGGATTGTAGTAAAGCTCGTTGTCGATGCCGGCGAAGCCGGGATTGAGGCTGCGTTTGATGACGATGATATGCTTGGCGCGGTCGGCGTCCAAAATCGGCATACCGTAAATCGGGCTGGATTTATCCGTGCGCGCCGCCGGATTCACCACGTCGTTGGCGCCGATGACCAGCGCCACGTCGCAGCGCTCGAATTCGGGATTGATTTGCTCGAGGTCGAAAAGCTGCTCATACGGCACGTTGGCCTCGGCCAAAAGCACGTTCATATGTCCGGGCATCCGCCCCGCCACCGGATGCACGGCATACTTCACGTCCACCCCTTGTTGCGACAACATATCCGCCAGTTCGCGTGTGACATGTTGGGCTTGCGCTACCGCCATTCCATAGCCCGGTATGATGATGAGCGAAGAGATGTTGGAAAGTAAAACGCCGGCATCCTCGGGCGTAATTTCCCGCACGGTTTTGGCTGTGCCGCCGCTTGATGCAGCGCCGGGGACCGCTATGGGTCCTCCGCCCACACCCGCAAACAAAACGTTGGCGATCGAGCGGTTCATCGCCTTGCACATAAGCAGGGTTAAAAGCGTGCCGGATGCGCCGACGAGTGTGCCGCTTATAATCAGCGCCGGCTCGTTGAGCGAAAAACCGGTGGCGGCGACCGCCAGACCGGTAAATGAGTTCAAAAGAGAAATAACCACCGGCATATCGGCTCCGCCAATCGGAATGACCATCAATATCCCGAAAAACATCGAAAAACCAAGCAAGGAATAAAAGGCAGGCGGGCCGCCTCCCATCACAATCCAAACGATGATAGCCAAAAGCGTGACGAGCAAAAGAAAGTTAATAAGCTTCTGCAAAGTCGAAGTGATGGCGCGCTCCATAAAGCCCTGGAGTTTGCCAAATGCAACCAGCGAACCCCAGAACGATAGCGAACCGATGACGGCGCCGAAAATAGTTGAACCAAAGCCGACCGGGCTGTCGGCTTTACCACCAACAAATTCAACCGTCGAAATCAAGGCCGCCGCGCCGCCTCCACAGCCGTTGAGCAAGGCGACCATCTGGGGCATATTGGTGATAGCCACACGCCGCGCTCCGACCGTGCCCAACACACCGCCAATGAGGATGCCGATTATGATAAGCAGGCCTCTTTCCGGCGCGCCGCCGCTCCACAGAAAAATGAATGAGGCAATAATCGCAAAGGCCATTCCAAGTATTGCCAAGAGATTGCCGCGCCGGGCTTTTGACGGATGGCTTAGATATTTAAGCCCGACGATGAATAAAAATGCCGAGGTTAGATAGGCGACGTCGGAGAGAAACTTGGGGCTTATTTCTCCCTCCGGGACGGTTTTTTCGATTTGAACATTTCCAGCATCCGGTCGGTTACCACAAAACCGCCAAAGAGATTCATTGCCCCCAAAACCACGGCGGCAAAACCGAGCCATACCAATATCGGGTCCTGTGCATCTGCCAGAACCAGCATTCCGCCCAGCATCACAATGCCGTGAATGGCATTGGTGCCGGACATCAAGGGTGTATGCAGGGTGACTGGAACTTTCGAAATGACCTCAAACCCTACAAAAACTGCCAAGAGGAAAATGTAGATTTCAAAGAGAATATTCATTACGCTTTTTCAGCAACCTCCGACATCGGCATTGCCACCGGCCGGGTAATACAGGTATCCCGAATGATATCATCTTCAAAGTTCAGATTAAGTTTCCCCTCCTTGTTTAGCATAAGCTGCAGGAGCGCGTAAATATTGCGCGAATACATCTGGCTGGCGTGAAAAGGGAGGGTGGCCACCAAGTTTACTGGTCCCATAATCAAAACCCCATACTTTTGCACGTTCTGCCCCGCTGACGTGAGCTCGCAGTTGCCTCCTGTTTCGGCGGCCAAATCCACAATTACCGAACCGGGCTTCATCTCTTTCACCATTGTCTCGGTAATGAGCAAAGGTGCTTTTTTGCCTGGAATTGCGGCGGTGCTGATAACCACGTCCGCTTTCTTCAAACACGTTGCAATAAGCTCCCGTTCCTTTTTCTGATGCTCCTCCGAAAGCTCTTTGGCGTATCCCCCGGCTTGAACGGCATCTTGAGCAATCAGTTCGAGCCCGACAAACTTGCCGCCTAAACTTTGGACTTCTTCTTTAACTGCCGGGCGCACATCAAACGCCTCGACTACAGCGCCAAGACGACGGCAGGTTGCAATTGCCTGAAGGCCGGCAACACCGGCTCCGAGCACAAAAACATTTGCCGGAGCAATGGTTCCGGCAGCGGTCATCATAAGCGGGAAAAATCTGCCCAGAGTGGCGGCGCCTAATAGCGCAGCCTTATAGCCAGCGATACTTGCCATAGAAGAAAGCGCATCCATCTTTTGCGCCCGCGAGGTACGCGGAATCATCTCCATCGAAAAAGCGGTAACCCGGCGCCCGCTTAGCTTCTGCACGGCGGGAGAATTCCGGTCGCGCCCTAAAAAGGAAATATAGACCGCTCCTTCGGGCACCAAGTCGGCTTCGTGTTTGCCGGTTTTCTCGTCTATCATCGGCTCGCGCACCTTCGCGATTATATCACTTCCCTTAAACGTCTCGGGCGCGTCCGGCGCAAGGGTGGCTCCGGCTTCCGCATACGCCTTATCCGGGAAATGAGCAAGATTGCCGGCGCCCGCCTGCACAACCACTTGGAGCCCGGCTTTTGTGATCTTCGCCACGGTTTCCGGAACCAGCGCCACGCGCGTCTCGCCTGGCGCTGTTTCTTTTGGCACTCCAATTCGCATAATCAGGGCGGCCAATATAATCGGAAAAGAACGCTGCGCAACTAACAAGTGAAAACGGGGGGGTCAAAAATTCCACTTTTTCCTTGACGGCGGAGCGGATTAATGTGATATTTTAATATTGGCTGAAACCCCACACTGAAAATTCAACTTCGCCACCTGCTTGATGCCGTTCACCTTTTGGTAAATCGCTATTTGAGCAGAGTCAGTGAAACCTTTCAATCCGCTTTCTTTGTAAGCAACTGAAGCTTTTCCGTGTAGCAAATGCTACAGTATGGGGTGCTTTTCGTGTCTATGATCGGATGTTGTCGGTGGAAGCACAAATATATTAATCAATGGGATAGAAGAATTTTTTGTGCGAATCTTTGTTCTGGCAGGTTTTTTGCCTGCTTCGTCTTCGCCATGAAATTTCGTCCAACCGGTTACAGAACGTAGGGGATGGGTGAGAAGTGAAAGATATTGAGCTTTATACGCCCTGGAGTTTGCGTGGGATTGAACTTTCTACCGGTTCCCGCTTGGAACTGGCTCGGAACTTGGCTCGTTTGGTGTTAAGCTCAACCGTTAACAAAGTTCTGGTTCAATCTCTCAATGAGACCACCGGCGAATACGCGCTTCTGCTTGGTGGCACTTTGGAAAGGCAAGGCACAAGTGAAACCAAAACAGCTTGATTTCAGGGAAGGCCTGTCGAAGTGCCCTACTTTTAAAGGAGGTGAAGTAAAAAATGGAGTTGAACGTAAGAGCATTTGCGACCGCCGCAGGGACAGTGGCGGCGATACTTTCAGTCTTATGCGCTTTCTTTGTGGTCATTGCCCCGGATGCCGCTAAGGCCTTCTTTGGTTCAATTACTCATCTGGATTTAACCAGTTTACCTTACCGGCTCACTTGGGGAAGCTTTGTGGGAAGCCTTGTGTGCTGGTTTGCTGGAGCGGCTTTAGTTTTTGGCGCCGGCGCTTGGCTTTATAACCGCTTTTCTAATCGGTCAGCAAATTGAACGGAGGATGATATGAAAAAGGTTTTCTTAGCCCTGTTGTTTTTAGTTGGACCCTGGGTATTAGGCGGCCGGGTATGGGCCCAGTGTGGTATGGGCGGTTCTGGGGGAGGACATCAACATTCCCCCAAGCAACATCAAAGCGAACACCAAGCGCCTCGAATGTCACACGGTGTGGTTAAAAATTATTCAGTGGATGGCTATGGCATCAGTTTCAACATTGTAGAAAAGGATGAGTTTCTAAAGGTGGCAAGGGAGATGGAGGACGAGGAAGTCGCCAAACACGAAGGTATGATGGCCGGCAAGGATGCTACCCACCACTTGGCCGCCGTAATAAGCGACGGAGAAACCGGTGAGAGGCTTTCGGACGTTCCGTTGAAGCTCAAGCTAATCAATCTAGTGGACAAGAAGGAAACCACAAAACCCTGGGACTGGATGGACAATCACTATTGCTGTTATCTGAATTTTGACAAGCCGGGAGAATACGTGGTTCTGGCCAGTTTTAAAGCGGACGGTCAGGAACATTCGGTCGGTTTTACCTACGAGTTTGAGAAACCAAAAAGCGAGGATGTGCAGGGACAGGAAATTTACACCTGCCCGATGCATCCGGAAATCGTGAGGAATAAACCGGGCGACTGCCCAATTTGTGGAATGACTCTCGTGAAAAAATAGGAGGAGAAAGTGAGAACAAAGACCTTTATGTGGTTAGGGTTTGGCGTGATTCTGTTTGCAGCGCTGTGGGGATGCTCGGACGATTCGCCAATGATGTCCGGTTCCGGCACACGGCCGACCCTTTTGTCCGTAAGCCCTGTGGACGGCGCGATAAACGTTTTGCCGGCGGAAACCATCGAACTGGTTTTCTCCGGCCCGATGGATACCGGCTCGGTTTACGCCAACTTCTGTTTGCTGGGGGGAGAGGCAATGCTGGCGGTGATGGACTCGCTGGCCGGTATGCACTCTTCTATGGATTATTCCCGGATGATGCAGTGGATGCATGGGATGTCTGTGCCGGGGCACTATCAATGGAACTCCGGAAAAGACCGCTGCCGGTTCCGTCCCGATTCAACCCTGCAGCCCAACACCCGTCATATGATTTTTATCGGGCGAGGTATGATGGGAGCCGGTTCTGGAATGATGAACGAAAACCGGATGATGGGCAAGGATTGGATATCCCATTTTACCATGGGCGGCTGAAAACAATGCCGTATCTTTCGCAAAAGTTTACCAGGGTGCTTTTACTGGCGGCGATTTTTTCTTTCATTGCCTTGGTTACCCTCCTGCACTACACGACCAGTACTCATCTGGTAATGCATCACGGGTTTTTTAAAAGGCTGTATTACCTTCCCATCATTTTAGCCAGCCTTCTGTTTGGACTAAAAACGGGGCTTTTAACCTCAACGGTTGTATCGCTCGTATTTTTGCCCCATATTATTTTCCAGTGGCGCGGGAATCCTGCGGGGCAGGTGGACCAGTTGCTGGAGATTTTACTGTTTAACTTGATAGCCTTCATAAGCGGGAAACTTATTGAACGGGAAAAGCGGGAAAGGGAAGAAAAGATACGGCTGGAGCGAACCGCCTCTCTGGGTAAAATAGCGAGCCAGGTGGCTGCCAGTTTGAAAGCTCCCGTACATAGCATATGGGGGTCGGCCGAGGCACTGAGCAGAATGACCCCGGTAAACCCCGGCGGGGCGGCTTTTGTAAACCGAATTAAAGGCGAGACCGAAAAAATCCGACTGCTCTTGCAAGATATGGAAATCATCAAGACCGCCGGGAAATACCGGTTGGACCGGTACGATGTGAACGACCTTCTGAAAAAAGCGGTGGCCCTGTATTGGGCCGCCGTCCCGAATAGGAACTGTCGCATCCATTTTGCACCGCAACCTGGATTGCCAGCGGTACTGGCGGATGGGGAAAAAATGTCTTTAGTTTTTCATAAGATTTTAAACTACTTAGACTTTCATTGCCTTGGGGACGAAATGAAGATTGTGGCAGAACGAGTGGATGGTCGAATCAGGATTGGATTCTGCACGCCAGCGGCGGCTGCCGGCCGTCGTGCCAAAGGCGAACATCTGTTTCAAGGAGAAAGAGTAGTCAGGGATGTCCCCCGGCTGGGGTTGTTTGTTGCCGACCGAATTTTATCCGATCACGGGGGAAACCTGCTTATCTCCAACGACACGTCCCGGGAGAAAACCGTTCATGTCATCCTGCCCATAAAAAATCGGTTGATACTGCTCTCTTCCAGTAATGGATGGACGGGAAAAGCCCAACTTCTCGCCGAATAGAACGTACGATGATGACCTGCAGAAACTGTGGAATGGAAGTAAAGGAGGCCGAAGGGTTGCAGGTGAAGTCACCGGAGGAAGTGCTTTCCTTCTGTTGCCAGGGATGTTTGGTGAGTTTTTATAATAAGCGAACCGGAACGCCAACAGGGGAAATGAGAGAAAAAGGGCTGGTGGAAAAACTGGAGGGCGAAAGAAAAACCCGATTGATTACGATGATTCACCGAAGTAAAATGCGTGGAAAGTCGGAGTTTATTACCATTGAAGATGCTGAAAATGTTTTAGACCAAATCCGCAATACCCCTTCCAACCGGGATATTGACCTGCTCCTTCATACGCCCGGCGGTTTAATTTTGCCCGCCGAACAGATTGCGATGGCCTTGAGCGACCACGAAGCAAAAGTCACCGTGATAATTCCCCATTATGCGATGTCGGGAGGCACTCTGATTGCACTGGCCGCCGATGAAATCTTAATGGACGTGCACAGCGTATTGGGTCCTCTTGACCCACAAGTGGAAGGAATTTCAGCTCCCACCCTGCTGAACGTGGTGAGAAAAAAAGGCATCCAGTATGTCGGAGATGATATTTTTATCGCTTCAGAAGTAGCCAGAAAGGCGCTGGTGCAGATGAGCCGATTTATTCAATTGCTTTTAAAACCAAAGATGACTGCCATTCAGGCAAAAAAAGCGGCCGACTTTTTGACGGGTGGATATCTAAACCACGATTCACCCATTACCGTGCAGCAGGCGCGGAAACTGGGTTTGTCTGTAAAAACTGGAATTCCGCAAACGGTTTACGAACTCCTGCGGCTGTATCGATTTTCCAAGTCCCAAAGGCCGTCTCTTTTCAGCATTCCCTGTCCCTGCCTTTCCCGTAAAGGATGATTGCGGGTCGGGATTTTTGTATCAAATCAATATCCTTTTGTAGGATATGCTACAAAAAAGCTCACTTCCGATTCCGTAATTTGTTATATAGCAGGCGGTTACTGGTTGGCAAACCAGTTGCCTTTATAAGGAGGCGGATGAAACGAGTTTGGTGGATAACTTTGACCGTAATGGCAACTATACCAGCTTCCCTAAACGCCCAGCAGGTACTGACCTTGAAGGATTTCCTGGCGAAAGTTGAGAGAAACAATCCGGAGATTTTGGCGGGTCAGAAAGAGGTTCAAGCCAAGGATGCGATGTATCGCGCATCCGGCGCCTGGGAAGACCCGATGTTGGACGTGGACTTATCCAGAATGCCAGCCGATTATCCGGCACCCGGTTCGAGCAATATCATTGTTCAAGATAAGCTTTTAGGCCGGATTTTCGGAGTCAGCCAAAAACTGCCTTATTTTGGAACGCTTAATTTGAAAAAGAAAATTGCCGGTCAAGAAAAACTTGAAACCGAGTTTGGCCTTAAACAAACCACTCTTGAGCGTCTGTCGGAAGCTAAAAAGGTTTACTATGAATGGGCCCAAACCCTTCAAGAGAAGGCACTGTTGGAACAGGCTGAAGATATCTGGCGAAAGCTGGTCAGCTTTACGCAGACGCGTTATGCTCAAGCGGAAGGGTCTCACCACGAATACCTGCGCGCTCAAGTGGAGCAAAAGAAAATAGAGTCGGAAAAATTGGAGTTGGAAGAAAAACTAACTAAAGTCGAGGCGATGTTATCTTATCTCACGGGAGAGAATTTTGGAGCGGAAAGCCTGCGGGCAGAAGCTTTGTCCGAAGTTTTGGCTCCCAGTTTGCCGAAGGATTGGCTTGTAGAGTCGGCGCTTTATAGGAACCCGGAAATCGGTATGCTCTCCGCCCGGGAAGAGAAAGCGCGGTTTGAGAAAAACCTGGCTGCAAAGCAGTATTACCCCGATTTTGTAGTGGGCGCTTACTACAATAAGGGGATGATAGACCCCTTCCATCTGGATCGGCTGATGAACGTTTATGGCGGCAAACTTTCCTTGCGGCTGCCACTCTTTTCCTGGACCACCCGTTCCAAGGAAGTTCAGGGGAAAAGCCTGGAAATCGAGCGGTTCAAATTTTTGCGCAAAAATATCGAAAACCAAAAACGGACCGAAGTTGCAATGTTCTCTGCCGAAATCGAGCGGCTGGAAAAGCAAGTCCGGCTGTATAAAGATGAGTTGATGCCCCGTGCCCGTTTTTTGGTGGAAGAGAGCCAGACCGCTTATACAGTGGGGAAACTTTCTTTCCCCGATTTCTCCGAGACCCAGCTTGGTCAAATAGAATTGGAAAGAAAATATATTGAGCTGTTATCGGAATACTGGAAGACGAAAGCGGAATTAGAAAAAACGGTTGGGAGCAACTAACAAAAAGGAGAAAAAATGAAAAAGATGCTGATTTTGTCGGCGCTGTTGGGGCTTGGAGTGCTGGTGTATTCCGGGTGCAAGAAGGAACAGGCAAAACAAGAAACGGCGGCCCCCGCCGGCGATACGTCCCAAGCGGGGATGAAAGCCGATTCTCTTCTGGCGGCGGTCTATGCCTGTCCGATGCATCCGGAAATAACTTCCGACAAGCCGGATAAATGCTCGAAGTGCGGTATGGACTTGGAAAAGAAAGAATAGTGAAAAAAATAATTTTCGGCCTGGCCTTGCTTGCTATTGCCGGGCTGCTGTCAATAACGGCCTGTAAAGCGAAACGGGAGGAACAATCCGCCGGTTCGGCGCCAGAGAGAGAAGGGCAGGTAAAAAAAGATGACTACACCTGCTCGATGCATCTGGCCGTCTCCAGCGACAAGCCAGGGGCCTGCCCGATTTGCGGGATGGTGATGGAAAAGCGCAGCGGGCTTTTTGCCGGTTCGGCGGCCGCCGGGGAAGAGAAGTTTCAGCTTACCCTTCCGGCAGACAAGCAGGTTTTGGCGAACGTTGCCACCACCAAGGCAGAACACCGCCGGCTGGAGCGCTCGATTGGAACCGTCGGCACGGTGGAGGCGAGCGAACAGCGGCTGTACCATGTTCCCAGCCGGGTGCCGGGAAGAATTGAAAGACTGTTTGTCGATTTCACCGGCGCCTCCGTGCAAAAAGGAGACCCGCTTTTCGTCATCTACTCGCCGGAACTGGTGATGGCTCAAAAAGAATACCTGTTGCATCTGCCCAAAGCCGGGCAAACAGCCCATACGTCCGACACCAGCTTTCTGAAAGCGGCCCGTGAAAAGCTTTTTCTCTGGGGAATTACGACGGAACAGCTGTCCAATATCGAGTCAGGGGACACGACCTACACCCACCTCACCATATACTCCCCCCGTTCGGGTGTGGTGGTGGCCCGCAATAAACTGCCCGGCAGTTACGTGATAGAAGGAGATGTAGTTTTTGATATTGCCGATTTGTCGGTGGTCTGGGTCTGGGCCGAAATTTACGAATATGAAATTGCCGGGGTTTCCGTCGGCACGCCGGTTTCGATCACCACGCCTGCCTATCCGGGCAAAAAATTTTCCGGCCGGGTTTCGTTTCTCTCGCCGGAGGTGAATAAAGACACCCGCACTATTCGGGTGCGCGCCGAGTTAGAAAACCTGGAGCTTTTGCTCAAGCCGGGGATGTATGTGGACGTGGACGTCAAAATCCAGACCGGCAGAAAAGTTCTGGCCATTCCAACTTCCGCCGTTCTGGAAACCGGCAACCGCCGGGTGGTCTGGGTTAAAGCCGGCCCGACCACTTTTGAACCACGCGCGGTGGATATGGGCATCAAAGGCGGCGACTTTTGGGAGGTGCTATCGGGGCTTGCCGAAGGGGAGGAAGTGGTTTCCTCCGGTGGATATCTGCTCGACTCGGAAGCGCAGTTCCGCCTGGGTAAGCCGGCGGCAGGTCACACGGGACACTCCGAGCATGAAACGCATTAGTTTTTTCAATGACACAATCGTCAATGAATCAATGATTCAATTGACGATTGGGGGATTGAGTCATTGTCGATTGAAAAACTTCTATGATTGAAAAAATCATCGCCTGGTCAATTAAAAACCGTTTCATCGTCTTTCTAGTTGCTGTTGTGGTACTTTTGTGGGGCTACTGGGCCCTTTTCAATACCCCCATCGATGCCATTCCAGATCTTTCCGACAACCAAGTCATCGTTTTCACCGAGTGGCCGGGACGTTCGCCCCAAATCGTCGAGGACCAGATTACCTATCCTTTGACCTCCAATCTTTTGGGACTGCCGCACGTCAAAGCCGTGCGGGGCACCTCGATGTTCGGTTTTTCCTGGATTTACATCATCTTCGAAGACGACGTCGATTTGTACTGGGGGCGTACGCGCGTTCTGGAACGGCTGAATTATATAGCCGGCACCCTAC
The DNA here is from genome assembly GCA_964607165.1 of uncultured Ignavibacteria bacterium. Taxonomy (GTDB): domain Bacteria; phylum Zixibacteria; class MSB-5A5; order DSPP01; family DSPP01; genus DSPP01. Next base: position 12,019 of record CAZSIT010000033.1, on the reverse strand, counting down.
CGCCTGGCGTGGCCCCGGTTTTGGGGCCGGACGGCACTGGCGTTGGCCATGTCTTTTGGTACACGGTCGAAGGGAAAGGATACGACTTAGCCGAGCTGCGCGCCCTGCAAGATTGGTATATCCGGTATCAGTTGAATTCGGTTCCAGGCGTGGCGGAAGTGGCTTCGATGGGCGGATTTGTCCGCCAATACGAAGTCGAACTGGACCCGCGCAAACTATCCGCCTTCGGCCTTTCGGTCAACGAAGTAATGGAAAAGGTAAAGGCATCCAACAACGAGGTGGGCGGCAGCCTGTTGAACGAAAACGACGTCGAATTTCAGGTTCGCGGCCGGGGATACGTCGGTTCCGTCGCCGACCTGGAAAATGTCGTTTTGAAAACCGGGCCCGGGGGTGTGCCGGTTTACCTTAAAAACGTCGCCTCCGTCCAGTTGGGAGGTGCCGAGCGGCGCGGCGTCATCGATAAAAATGGTGAAGGGGAGGTTGCAGGGGGAATCATCGTGATGCGCTTCGGGGAAAACGCCAAGAAAGTCATCGACCGGGTCAAAGAGAAAATCAAGGAGCTGAAAAGGGGCCTGCCACCCGGTGTTGAAATTAAAACCGCCTACGACCGGTCGGTTCTAATCGCCGAGTCGATCCATTCTTTGCGCCGTTCGCTTATCGAAGAAATAATCATCGTCAGTTTGGTGGTTTTACTCTTTTTGTTTCATTTCCGCTCCGCTCTGGTTGTAATCCTGACTATTCCGCTGGCGGTTTTGGCTTCGTTTCTGGCGATGCGGCATTTTGGGATGACTTCCAACATTATGTCTCTGGGCGGGATTGCGGTGGCCATCGGCGTTCTGATTGACTCCGGCATCGTGATGGTGGAAAACGCCCATCGGCATCTGACCGATAACCCCGCTGCCCCGCGCAGCGAGGTAATCCTGCACGCCGCCAGCCAGGTCGGCCGGCCAATTTTCTTTTCTTTGGCCATCATTGTTTTGTCCTTCGTGCCGGTTTTTATGCTGGAAGGGCCGGATAAAAAACTCTTTTTTCCACTGGCTTTCACTAAAACCGCAGCAATGGCGGCGGCGGCGATTTTAGCAATTACCCTCGTTCCGGTTTTAATGATTTTTCTTCTCAAGGGAAAAATGAAGCCGGAAGAAAAAAACCTGATAACCCGCTTTTTCGTCCGACTTTATGAACCGCTTTTGAAACTCTGCCTGCGCAATCCTTGGAGGGTACTGGGCATCAACTTTCTGGCCCTGGTGGCAACTTTTATTTTGTTTGTGAATATGGGGCGGGAGTGGATGCCACCTCTGTATGAAGGGTCGCTTTTGTATATGCCGGTCACCCTTCCCAACGTCACGGTTACTGAAGCCAAACGAATCCTCCAAGCCCAGGATGAAATCTTACGCCAAATCCCGGAGGTTGACACCGTCTTGGGGGTTTTGGGCAAGGTCGGCCGTGCCGAGACCGCCACCGACCCGGCCCCGGTTTCGATGATTGAAACCATCGTCAACTTAAAACCCAAGGACCAGTGGCGGCCGGGGTTGACGAAAGACAAATTGATTTCGGAAATGAACGAAAAAACCAAAATCCCGGGCGTCGTCAACGCCTGGACGATGCCGATTATCAACCGCATCAACATGCTGGCTACCGGCGTGCGCACCGAGCTGGGGCTGAAAATTATGGGGGATAATCTCGACACCCTGGAAAGACTGGCCATCAAAGCCGAAGAGATTTTGCATACGGTGCGGGGGGCCACCGATCTTTTCGCCGAGCGGACGGTGGGCGGTTCCTATCTGGAAATTGACTTGAATCGGGATAAGATTGCCCGCTACGGGCTTACGGTCAAAGACGTTCAGGATGTAATCGAGGTTGCCGTGGGAGGGATGGTAGCTTCCCGAACGGTGGAAGGGAGGCGGCGATTTCCGATTCGAGTGCGCTACGCGCGTGCTTTTCGAGATAATCTGGATGCCATTAAGCGAACCTTGGTGATGGCGCCATCCGGAGCCCAGATTCCGTTGGAACAGTTGGCCGATATCCATTTCAGCTCCGGTCCGCCGATGATAAACAGCGAGGCCTCCCTTTTGCGTTCCTTAGTACTGTTGAACGTGCGGGGCAGGGACGTGGGGAGCTTTGTGGATGAAGCCGACAAAAAGTTAAAAGAACAGCTCCGCCTGCCTTCCGGGTATTATTACACCTGGAGCGGGCAATTTGAAAATCAAGAGCGGTTCCGCAAACGCCTGCAATTGGTAATGCCCATTGTCCTCTTGGTCATCTTCGTTTTGCTTTACTTCACCTTCCATTCCGCCCTCGAGGCCTCGATGGTTATGCTTTCCGTTCCCTTTGCGATGGTGGGGGGGATGTTTTTGGTCTGGCTCTTGGGCTACAACCTTTCGGTTGCCGTCTGGGTCGGCTTTATCGCCCTTTACGGCGTCGCCGTGGAAACCGGCGTGGTAATGGTCATTTATCTGCACGAGGCCTTGGATAGAAAACTGGGCGCCGGCACGATCACCGAAAAAGATGTTTTCAATGCCACTCTTGAAGGAGCGGTTCTGCGTTTGCGCCCGAAGTTGATGACCGTTTTCGCCGCGTTGTTGGGGCTGGTTCCGATTATGTGGTCGGGCGCCATCGGTTCGGACGTGATGAAACCGATTGCCGCCCCGATGATAGGAGGGATGATAACCTCCGCCGTTCACGTTTTGCTGGTCACCCCCATTATTTTCCGCTTGATGAAGGAACGCGCGCTGAAAACCGGAACGCTGAAGTATTCCGGATTGAAATCCGTAACGGGAGCTTAAAAGCTGTTTTAGCAAAAAAGAGTGGTTTTGGTGTTATATTATATGAGGTAAGGAGATGACAACGTGAGGAAAACAAAACTTATCTGCGCCCCAATAGCGGGCTTCTTTTTTTTGACACTTTTTTCTTTTGTTTCGGCTCAACAGCCCAATATCCCTGTCGTGGATTCGAGCATGAAAGCGCCGAAACTGCAAATGTCCGAACTGAAATGGGATTTTGGCATAATCCCCCGGGCGGGCAAGGTTACCCACAAATACGTAATCAAAAACGCCGGCAACGACACTTTGAGAATCAGAAGCGTGCACAAGTCTTGCGGCTGCACCGCTGCTCCGTTGAGTAAAGATGTGATTGCGCCGGGCGATACGGCGCATTTACAGGTGACCTTTAACTCCGCCGGGTATATGGGCCCGGTGGGCAAAGTTGTTTTTATGGAGTCCAACGATCCGGTGCAGCCCTTGACCGATATTGAATTTTCCGCCAATCTTATCTCGGTTACCAATCCTTTATCTTTTGAGCCTCCGTCGGTCATATTTGATACCGTGCGGGTTTTACCGGCAAAAATTACTCTGAAGATTACAAACAAAGATTCCAGCGCGGTTTCATTTTCCGTATTGGAACCACCCGCCAGCTACATCGGCTTTAAGACCAAAAAGAAAAAGTTGGCATCCGGTGAAACGACCGAAGCGGAGGTTACCATTTCAAAGTCCGCACCGGCCGGAGAGTTCAATTCTTCATTCACGTTGACCTCCAGCGATACCCAAAAGACCCGCTTTACCTTGACGATTTCGGGTACAGTCATTCCCGAATATTGAAGCGGTACAGATGCCGGTTGCTTTGAAAAGGAAGATTTTTACTAATCTCTGATCCCTAATCTCTAATCTCTGTATTTGAACTACCCCCGTCCAGAATCGAACTGGAACCGTCAGCTCCGGAGGCTGATGCGCTATCCGTTACGCTACGGGGGCGTAACAAGGATATTAAAAGTTTTAAAAATTTTGTCAACGAGCGGTAGAGCGGTGCCCGGCTCGTTAATCCCTCGTTAGCGGTCAATAATTAGACTAAATAAAACTTACGGGAATATCCCCAACTCCATATAGGCAGCGGCGATTTTGTCGATGGCGGAAACGAAAGCGGCCGTGCGCAAGTCGGGTATTTTAGGGTTGGCCTTCCAGACCTCCCGGATTTGAGTATAGGCCACCGCCATCGTCTCCTCCAGGCCGGAGTTCACCAAATCAATTTCATCGGCCCCATGCACTACTATTTGGCGCTCCTGTTCGGAGAAGCGTTTGCCGGTCGCTGTTTCCACGGCTTGCAGAATCCGGTCGAAAGCGGTGGATTCAAAGCGCTTCCCCATCCGCCCAAAACGGACGTGCGAAAGGTTTTTTAACCATTCAAAATACGAGACGGTCACGCCGCCGGCGTTGGCATACATATCCGGGATGACGATTAGCCCTTTTTTCGCCAAAATCTCATCCGCCGCGGCGGTGGTGGGGCCGTTGGCTCCTTCGGCTATTATTTTGGCTTTGATGCGCCCGGCGTTGGCTTCCGTAATCTGATTCTCCAGCGCGGAGGGAATCAGAATATCGCACTCCGACTCCAAGGCGTCGGTGCTTTTCGAAAGATTTTTGGCGCCGGGAAAATTCAATAGGGAGCCGGTCTCTTTGCGGTGTTTGAACGCCGTATCAACGTCCAGCCCTTTCGGGTTGTAGATGGCGCCCTCCGGCACGGCAATGGCGACCACCGGACAGCCCTCCTCCTGGCAGAACTTGGCGGCGTAATAACCGACGTTTCCAAATCCCTGTACCACCACCGACTTCCCCGCCAGTCCGGTGGAGAGGCCCAGTTTTTTCATATCTTCGGCATAGTTGCAAACCTCGCGCAAGGCGTAGTAGATTCCCCGCCCGGTCGCCTCGGTTCGGCCACGGACGCCTCCCTGGGATACCGGTTTTCCGGTCACGCAACCGAAGGCATTCAACTGTCCCGGATTAAAGGCGGCGTAGGTGTCGGCAATCCAAGCCATCTCCCGCGGGCCGGTGCCGGAGTCGGGCGCCGGCACGTCCACGCCCGGCCCGATGAAGTTTTTCTTTATCAGCTCCGCCGTGTAGCGCCGGGTGATTTGCTCCAGTTCCTCCACGTTATGTTTTTTCGGGTTGATTTTCACCCCGCCTTTGGCTCCGCCAAAGGGCACGTCCACCACGGCGCATTTATAAGTCATCAAGGCCGCCAGGGCCTTCACTTCATCTTCATTCACATCCTCGGAATAGCGGATGCCTCCTTTGACCGGCAGCTTGTGATGGCTGTGCTCCACCCGCCAGCCGGAGATAACTTCGTATCCGTTCCGGGTGCGGATGGGGAATTTAAACGCATAGACGCAATTACAAACCTTGATTTGGTCTAAAAGCCCTTTGGGGTGTTGGGTGAAAGCGGCGGCTTTGTCAAAATAGGCGCAGACGTTTTCAAAAAAAGAAAGTGGTGCGGCAGAGCCAGACATTTTGCCCTCCTTGGGGGGACTGTAATATTCCTCTACAACGTCCGTTTTATTCACGGGGGAAAGTGTAAACCGATTTAGGGCCAAAGTCAAGTCGCTTGCTTTGCGAAATTGACGCTACGTTATATACGCTTTAAATTCGGTTTGCCCGAACCGGCCAAAAAAATTATTATACGTTCCGACTATGGAGAGGTGGCCGAGTTGGCTTAAGGCGGCGGTTTGCTAAACCGTTGTACGGTCAAAAGCCGTACCCTGGGTTTCCCTCGACTCGTCCGCCATAGGCGGACTTCGCTCGGGATAAATCTCTCAACTACGCTTCCTTGACAAAACTCGGAACAAGTCGGAACAAGCGAATCCCAGCCTCTCCGCTTGTTCCGATGCGCTTGTCCTTCGGAACGAGTCGAGGAACTTGTTTGGAGCGAGCCCCTCGACTACGCTCGGGGTGAATCGAGGAATTGAAATGGCGGATGAAAAAGATTTTTGGTTCGTATATATTCTCCGTTGTTCGGATGGATCCTTCTATACCGGGATCACCAACAATGTTGAGGAAAGACTGAAAGAGCATAATACCGGTAGCGGAGCAAAGTACACGAGGGGAAGAAGGCCAATCACCTTGTTATATCAGGAAAGGCATCTAAATCAATCTTTTGCCCGGCGACGGGAAGAACAAATAAAGAAAAGTGGAAGGCTGAATAAAGAAAGAATGATACAGGGATTCGCACGACGAAAATCAGGGTAAATCTCTCGACTCGTCCCGACTTTGTCGGGACTCACTCGGGATAAAGGAGGTTTCAATGCCAGCTAAAGTTACCGCCAATAAAAACGGCCCTCTACGAATAGAGGGAGAATTTATCATCTGCGACCCTTTGGGTAACAGCTATGGTTTAGTCGGGCGGACTGTAATTTCGCTCTGCCGCTGCGGCAATTCGGCCAACAAGCCGTTTTGTGACGGCAGCCACAATCGGGTTGGCTTCCAGCACGAGCCGGTGGCGTTTGAACTGCCGCCGCCGAAACCGAAGGTTTGAGCCTAGCCGGAACCGTGGAGAAGACCAGAAAAGAGCCACCTTCCCCGCCAGCTGTTTTGGGCAGCGGGAGCGAATCTTAGTAGCTAAAATCGCTTGATAAAAAAACCGCCCCGAGCGTAGTCGTGGGGCGGTTTTTTGAATCGAATGGGTGTGGCTGATTACTCCGGCACGGGCAGGTTGTTATCCGCACAGAGGTGCTGGATGCGGACTTTGGGCAGCATCGCATCGCTGGAAATCTTGGCAACTGCAAAGTTGCTGCTGTGAATGCAGGGGCTGCCGTTGGGAACCACGCAATCGTTGGTGACCCGGAAGAAACGCGGAAATTCGGTGTCCACGTAGCATCCCGGCTCGCTGATATCGTTCCAATTGCAATAAGTAATCCCCCTCGAAGTGGTACCCTGGGTTGTCGTTGTACTTGATTTAGTCGGTGGCATTTTTTTTTCACCTCCCTTTGGTTTTTATCCTCCGCCTTTCGGCGAGTAGGAACAATGGTTGTATCGGCGGCAAAAGAAGATTTCTTAACCTATTTTGGATACAGAAAATATTTTACTAAGCCCGGGTTGGTTGGACACCTGAACAGTCGGCCGCGGATTACGGCTGCTTGGCGCCGGTACTGGTGGAGGCGATGAAAGAACAAGAGAAAGCAATCTAGAGCCAGAAGGGTGAACTCTCCGCCGTCAAAGCCCAACTGGACGGACTGCAAAAGCTGGTCTCCAGGTTGTTGAACGGAAAATCAAGCTCCGGCTTTACGGTTCGTTAAAGTATCACTTTAACCCACAGGGCGTTGCCGGTTGACCCCGGCAAAGCCCTGTAGTTTATTACACTCGGTGTAAAAATGGATAACATTGCGAACAAAATGGAAGCATTCAATAAAAGATGGGGAATCATTGAGGCTTCCTCCTATGAAGAAGAATTAAGTAAATTCAAAGCAAGAATCCTGAATATTTTTTCTGGCGTTGACGATTCCATAACTGAAGCAGGTATAAGCACATTTTGTCAGATTTTAGGGATTAAAGAGAAATGGAACACCTCCGGAACTTATGATGAAATCAGATGGAGTACCAATATTATTGATTCTATAAAAAGAGAAACTGACGAAAGAAAACTTTATTACCTGCTTCAAGCGATTTTCCATCTCCCCTTCCAAAGTGAGGATACCAAGGAAAATTATTATCACCGTTTTGTTGAAGCTGTCTCACTCTCAAAGATTAAACTATCGGTTACTTCTAAAAATGGAGAAGTCATATTGTATCCTCGCGGGGAAGATCGGCTCGACACAAAATTGGTAAATGAGGTTCTGAGTTTTCTTAATGAGGGAAGCGGCAGGCATTTCGCCGATGCCTTAAGATCTTTTGAAAAACTTACTCCTGTCGATTCCATAAAATCAGCAGAAAGCCTAAGAAGGTCGCTGGAAGAGTTTTTGCGTTTTAAATTGAGCAATCAAAAGGGATTTACAGCCAATATCCAGGAGTTAACAGTACGTTTAAAAGCTGAAAAAAGAGATTCTTTTGTAAGGAATATTATTTTTCAAACTTTTTCTAACCTTGACCAATATTTTAATGAAAACAGCAAGCACAAGGATGGAGATATTGATGCGAATGAAAACGAATTTCTTGTTTATCAAGTTGGGTTGCTAATGAGATATTTGGATAAGGTTTTGCTTTAATAAGCGCGGCTTGGCGGCTCTTATCGGTCTCCTTTGGTGGTTGCACCGGAGGTGACCGTGGAAAAAGTGAAAAAAAAGTGAAACGGGTAGCAGAGTACTTAATATGGATCGGTCTGTCGGCCTTGGCAGGGACGGCCTTTTCCATTTTCGTGTTGTCGGGGATATGGTTTGCGGTAGAGCGGGCGGATTCCCTTGCCGTCCATGACCCACATTTCTTTCCGTTCTGGGGCGCCTGGACCTGGTTTTTCTCGGTTGCTTTGGGGGCGACGCTCGGCTTTTCGGTTTTTTTATTCCCCTACCAAAACGCCGAACAAGCGGAAAAAACCCGAAAAACCACTCAGAGGGTGTTCAAGTATGCCCAAAAGTGGGCGCTTTGGGGACTAGCATTGATGGCAATCGCGACAGTAGCTCTTTTCGCCTCAGACTTGTGGCGAAAGGCTTTGCCCACTGTTCTGAAAGAGGCCTTAGCGGGGTTATTCCTTTTTTGCTACTTGACGGTTCTCTTTGTGCTTGTCGCGGACTTGCCTGCAAGTTTAGGCCAATCTGTCTGGACATGGTGGAGACAGGAAAAATGGAGGGAAGATGTCCCGTGGTGGATGATCGTAGTTTTTGTGTGGTGGCTGTCACTTACCTTTGGGTTCATTTTGCTTTCCGGTCTCCATCTCCCACTCTCCTCTAATGGAAGGGTTTGGTTCTTTGCCGGGCTTCTATGGGGACTGGCGACTCTTATCGTTTGGAGATTGGCGCAGAGGGAAAGGTGGAAGAAGTAAATTAGCCGACCCGTTAGCCGGACGGCAAGAAGTATTCATCGCCGAAATTCTTTCTGCCTTTTTCATTGCCTAACCCCAAAAATTAGTTATATTCACTTCACTTCGCGCCCGTGCTCTCTCCGAAGCATTTGAGTGAAAAGGGCGTGTTTTTTATAGGGAAAAAATGGAACGACGCAAAAACATACGCAATATCGCCATCATCGCCCACGTGGACCACGGCAAAACCACGCTGGTGGATGCGATGCTCAAACAAACCCATGCGGCCCGAAACTTAGACCAAATGGGGGAGCAGATTCTGGACTCGATGGATTTGGAGCGGGAGCGGGGCATCACCATCCGCGCCAAAAACGCCAGCGTGCTCTACGAAGGCGTCAAAATCAACATCGTCGATACCCCCGGCCATGCCGATTTCGGCGGGGAGGTGGAGCGCACCCTGCGGATGGCGGACGGCGTTTTGCTTTTGGTGGACGCCAAAGAGGGGCCGATGCCCCAGACCAAATTCGTCCTGCGCAAGGCGCTGGAACTGGGATTGAAAGCGGTGGTGGTGATAAACAAAATCGACCGGCAGGATGCCGAAGCCCACAACGCAGTCAACAAAACCTTCGACCTCTTCGTCCACCTGGGCGCCGAGCACGATATTCTCGATTTCCCGATTGTCTTCACCTCCGCCACCGCCGGAACGGCGACGCTCGATTTGAAAAAGCCGGGAATTGATTTGAAGCCCTTGTTCGAAACCATCCTGCAAAGGATTCCCGCGCCAAAGGTGAACATCAAGGAGCCCTTGCAAATTCTGGTTCTATCTTTGGCCTACGACAGCTACAAGGGGAAAATGGGCATCGGCAAAATCACCTCCGGCAAAATTTCATCGGGACAAAAAGTGGCCCAGATCAAAACCGATGGAAAAATCATCCCCGGCCTTGTGAGCGAAATTTTAATCTACAAAGGTTTGAAACAGGAACCGGTCGAACTGGCGGAAGCGGGGGAAATCGTCTCCGTCGCCGGGCTGGCGGAAATCGCCATCGGAGAAACCATAGCGGACTTCGAAAATCCCAAACAGATTCCGCCGGTGGAAGTGGACCAGCCGACGGTGCAGATGACCTTCAGCGTTAACGCCTCTCCTTTCAGCGGCAAGGAGGGGAACCTGGTAACCTCGCGCCAGATTCGGGAGCGGCTTACCAGGGAGCTGGAAACCAACGTCGCCTTGCGCGTGGAAGAAACTGACTCTCCCGATTCGTTTCTGGTCTCCGGCCGGGGGGAACTGCATCTGGCGATTTTAATCGAGCAGATGCGGCGGGAGGGATTCGAGCTTCTGGTCTCCCAGCCGATGGTGATTTTGCACGAGGAGAACGGCCGAACGCTGGAACCGTACGAGTTGGTGGCCATTGACGTCCCGTCCGAGTATCAGGGGCCAGTGATTGCGGAATGCGGCGCACGCAAGGGGATGCTGCTCTCCATCGAAGGCACTCCGTCGGGCGAACAGCATCTGGAATACGATATGCCGACCCGCGGCGTAATCGGGCTCAAGTCCGCCCTGATGACCAAAACGCGCGGCACGGCGGTTACCAACCACGTTTTCAACAAGTACGAGCCGTACCAGCCGGAGTTGGTGCGGATAAACGTGCACGGTTCGCTCATCTCCTATGAGTCCGGCACGAGCACGTCCTACGCCCTTGATATGGCGCAGGAGCGGGGAGCTTTATTCATCGGTCCCGTCGTGCCGGTCTATGCCGGGATGGTGGTGGGGCAGAACGCGCGGGACGAGGATATCGAGATCAACGTCTGCCGCGAAAAAAAGCTGACCAATATGCGCAGCAAGGCGGCGGACGAGGCGATAATGCTCACGCCCCCTTTGAAAATGACTCTGGAACTGGCGCTGGAATACATCGGCCCGGACGAACAGGTGGAAGTGACGCCGAAATCGATTCGAATTCGCAAGCGGATTTTGGACTCCAACGACCGCCGCCGCGTCAAGAAGGCTTCCCCAGCCGGAGCTTAACCGGCCCGGCTGCCTTTTTTAACCCTGACAAAAATTATCTTTACAAAGGTTTTTTTGTATTATCGATGCCTATGGATCGAGAAAAACTTTTTTTGAAAAAAATCTGTATTGGTGTGATTACAGTTCAAGTGGTATGGAAGCCATAAATAAGGCTAACGTAAAAAGCCGGAAAGGGAGATTCTTTTTATTCATGAATCAACGTGCGAATCTGACCGGTAGGGGTTCAATATTTTGAACCCCTATTTTGCAATAATCTTGGACAATTCGGTAATGATGGTCAAATGCAGGTCGTCGTGCTCGGCAACGAAATAGGCCATATCGACCACCGTCATCGGCGGCTGCAGCCGGGGATGTGTCCGGTTTTTTGCTTGCACTGTAGCACAAGTGGTTTCCCATAGAGGAATTTCACGTGAAGGATGCACCAAAGTCTCTAAATCCGTACGCTCCGGCGGTCGGCTCCAGCCGCGTGTTAGCCCGCTCTCCGTGATTAAGTAAAATTGGCTGCAAATAGGTTCGACTCCAATATACTCAAGATTCCTGCATCAACGGTTTCGTCGAATTTGCGGGCAAACAAGCCTTGACTTGATAGTAAGAATCCGGCGTCTTTGGATGTGAAGTCTCTCGGACGCAACTTTATTGTTCCCATCGGCACCCAGTCAATTGTCCTTTTATCGTCGTTCACGATAATTCCCTTGTAGCTAGTGTTCATTATTACCGTCTGAAAGAATCCTTCATCAGATATGAAGGTGTGCCGATAGAATCTCTTGAACCTTTCGACCTCAGGACTGTAGGATACAAATTCACAGAACTTCCTGCTCAAGATCATCCACTGATTTCCGATGTGAGGAGTCACGCCTCGAAGATACAGTCGCTTGATAGGAATGCGTAGTATCCTGTTGGCAAACTCGATAAAGTAGTTCTCGATTCGAGATAGTGTATCAGGACGGAACTCGCTCTGGTTAGCCACCCGGATGAAATCGTTTCCTCTATTGCGGCTAAGAAAGTCTTGGATGTGCGTCTGCGACTTTAGGGGGAAATCCTGTGCGCTAAGGTTTATGAAGAATTCCCATTCCGAGCCGATCTTCAATAACTCCTCGATGCCTCGCAATTCAGCATCTACCAGGCTGTATCCCCCCCAAAGAGTGCTTTGGCTTTTCAGCAAGGATGCGTTGGCAAAGCTTGACAAGAAATCTTGTATCTCCGTCTGTAATCCAACGCCTGACCTCTTGTCCACATGTACCAAGTAGTAGTTGGCGGGATGGAAAATTGCCCTAAAGAGTCTTTTGAACTGGC
>CAZSIT010000032.1:0-26574 GCA_964607165.1 uncultured Ignavibacteria bacterium | reverse complement strand
CCACCGAAAGCGAAGGAATGTTAGCATCCGGATCCGTAGCAGATACCCTAAAGCTCAATAGTTGATTCTCATTCGTGGATTTAGCACCAATCGCCGCCAGAACCGGTGCCCGGTTCACATTATTTGCTGTGATGGTTACCACTTCGCTATCTGCAAGGGAACCATCGGAGGCGATAAATGTCACCGGATAACTCCCCGACTGCGTAAAGCTCGGCGTCCAAATGAATGACCCCGCTCCGTTGAGCGAATCGGTGAAAGCTGCCCCGGAAGGCGAACCCACCGCCGATAAAGTCGGAATCGTTCCATCCGCATCCGTAGCCGATACCCTAAACGAGAGTAATTGATTCTCGTTGACATTCTTCGCACCGATCGACGCTAACACCGGAGAAGCGTCTACGTTATTTACAGTAATAGCAACTACTTCACTATCCGCCAAAGAACCGTCGGAAGCAATGAAGGTTACGTTGTATGTCCCGGCTTGGGTAAAGCTGGGCGTCCAGATAAGTGAACCCGCCCCATTCAATGAATCCGTGAAAGTTGCTCCCGAAGGAGAACCCACCGCCGACAACAAAGGAATCGTGGCATCCGGGTCGGTGGCTGAAATTCTAAAGCTTAACAGCTGATTCTCATTAGTGATCTTGGCTCCAATCGCCGCCAGCACCGGCGCACGATTCACGTTATTTACTGTAATGGTTACCACTTCACTATCCGCCAACGAACCATCGGAGGCGATAAAGGTCACGTTATAAGTTCCCGATTGAAAGAAAGTCGGCGTCCAAATAAACGAACCCGCTCCATTCAAAGAATCGGTGAATGTGGCCCCGGACGGCGAACTAACCGCCGACAGTGAAGGCGTATTCCCGTCCGCATCGGTAGCGGAAAACCCAAACTCCAAAAACTGATTCTCATTGGTGGACTTAGCCCCAATAGCTGCCAATACCGGCGCTCGGTTCACGTTATTGACCGTGATGGTCACCACCTCGCTGTCCGCCAAGCTCCCGTCACTCGCTATAAACGTCACCGGGTAACTCCCCGACTCCGTGAAAGAGGGCGTCCAGCTGAAAGAAGCGGCTCCATTCAAAGAATCTACAAACGCGGCCCCCGCTGGCGTTCCTGCCGCCGACAAAACCGGCGTCGTGCCATCAACATCCGTAGCCGATATTCTAAACGAGAGCAATTGATTCTCGTTGACATTCTTCGCACCAATTGCCGCCAGCACTGGCGGAGCATTTACGTTATTAACCGTAATGGTAACCACTTCACTATCGGCCAGAGACCCATCCGAGGCGATAAACGTCACCGGATAACTCCCCGATTGGGTAAAGCTGGGAGTCCAGATAAAAGAACCCGCTCCATTCAAAGAATCGGTGAAAACTGCCCCGGAAGGCGGGCTTAACGCCGATAAAGTCGGGGCGGTGCCATCCGGGTCCGTAGCGGAAACTCTAAACGAGAGCAATTGATTCTCATCGGTAATCTTACTCCCTATTGGATCTAGGATGGGCGGCCTATTTACATTATTTACCGTGATAGTTACTACCTCACTGTCCGCCAGAGAACCATCACTGGCTATAAAAGTCACCGGATAACTCCCCGATTGGGTGAAAGACGGCGTCCAGATAAAGGAACCGGCCCCGTTCAATGAGTCCGTAAAAACAGCCCCGGAAGGTGCGCTAATTGCAGAAAGTGAAGGAACAGTAGCATCCGGGTCGGTAGCACTAACCCTAAAGCTTAAGAGTTGGTTCTCATCGGTGCTCTTGGCTCCAATGGCGGCTAATACCGGCACCCCGTTCACATTGTTCACGGTGACGGTTACAACCTCGCTGTCCGCCAGCAAACCATCCGAAGCAATAAAAGCAACGTTGTAGGTCCCCGATTGCGTGAATGATGGCGTCCAGATAAAAGAACCAGCGCCATTCAAAGAATCGGTAAAAGTAGCTCCGCTGGGCAAACCGGCGGCCGAAAGCAAAGGGGTCGTTGGATCTGGGTCAGTGGCCGACACCCTGAAACTCAACAGTTGATTCTCGTTGGTGCTCTTGCCACCAATCGCCGCTAACACCGGCGCCTGATTTCCTACAAATTGGATTACAAACCACCCTACATCCGCCGCCGTCCCGGTTCCGCCCCGCGTGACGGTCAAAGTGGTTGAATTGGTTAGATTGTGGGTAAATGCGGTCTCATCCAATTGGCTGGTCGTACTTCCCGAACCGCCCCTAACGCTTATAAATGAGGCGCTCTTCGACAAATTAACGCTGCTCAAAGTGGCGGTGGCGGAAGCGGTGGCCGAACCGACGGCAATGCTGCCGGACTGCACGGCCGAACCGTCGCTTAAAGTTATAACCTCCCAGGCAATCTCGGCGCTGTTGGCGGTTGAAATGCGATCAAAGGTGAGCTGCGTTGAACTGGTAATGCGGCCGCGTACTTGATATTCCGCCTCTGCGCCATTGCTGGCGGCGGCCGCGCGCTGGGTAAAAATCAAAAAGCTGGCGGCCGTGTTTACGGAAGAAATTGCCGCCGTCACCGAAGAAGAACCGGCGCCGATAGTGGTCAAACCGCGCTGGACGGAGGCCCCGGTAATTGAGATAACCTGCCAATAAACTGTAATGGAAGAACCGGTCTGGTTGCGGGTCAATTCCAAGTTGGTGCTGGAAGTTAACTGCGCCCGAACCGTCCACTCTTCGTCCGCATTCTGGGGGCCGCCGCTGGTGGCGACCGAAGTTAATACGAAACTTTCGGACAAAGTGACCGAAGGAATGGTGACGTTTACCGTCGAGGTGGCCGAACCAATGCTGGCCACGCCCCGCTTGACTGAAACTCCGGAAGCAAATTCTACCGCTTCCCATTCAACCTCCGTCAAATTGGTGGGCGACCCCAGCCTTTGCAAATTCAACGTGGTGGTGGAAGCCAAATCGAACCCCACCCGGGTGGCATTCGGATTAGCGGCGGCATCCCGCCCGCCCCCCCAATTGATGCCGCCCCAGACAATCGTTTTGGTGGTATCAACAGCCGTTAAAGTGACGGGCAGAGTATTCTGGCCGGAAGAAAAAGTCGCCGTTCCGCGCTGAATAGACTTAATAATGGCGGCCTCTGCGGCTCCGCTTCCAAGTGCAACAAGCAGAACGGCAAAAAGCAGCCAAAGGCTGATTCTTCGGAAATCCCGAAGCCCGCATAACCTTCCTAAAGTTTTTTTCCGCATCCTAAGGCACTCCTCTTGTTTTAATCGCATCTCCAACTTTTCTAAAACCAATCCCCCCCGGACCGGTCGACTTCAACCTATTTCACAAAAAGCATCTTTTTTGTTTCCGTAAATTCTTTTTTGGACGAGAGCCGATAAAAGTAAATCCCCGAAGAAACCCGATTTCCGCCAATGTCTGTGCCATCCCATTCCACGCGGTAAAGACCCGGAGCCCGCTGGTCATTAATTAGCGTTTTGACCGCCTGCCCCAGCAAATTGAAAATCTCCAGCTTTACCGGCACCGCCGTTTGGTCCCCCGCCGATTGCGCCCCGACGGTAAAGCGGATGGTGGTTTTTGGATTGAATGGGTTGGGATAGTTCTGGAACAAGGCAAACTCCCGCGGCAGATTTCCGCCAACGCCTTTTACCGGAACCCCCACTCCCTTGCCGGTGGAAAGAAAAGCCCGTGTAATGGTTATTTTCGGTCCCAACGTATCGCCAGCGTTGGTTAAACGCGTGGCTGGAATATCCACGATGGAGGACTTCCCCGCCCGAATTTCATTTTGCTCGTTGCCCAAATTGTAGAGCACAAAACTCATCCGTCCTGGAGCGTTTTCCAGATATTTCAAAACCAATCCCTGCGAAGCCAAAGTCTTTTGAGGCGATTCCAATCTAACCTCCTTCGGGTCGTAAGCGATGTGCACCTGCACCCCGGCAATTTCGGTGGGCATTTCTGCTTCCAACCGAATCGGTTGACTCGGGTTCGTTGCAAAATCTTTGGCATTCATAGCCAAAGTTGCCGGCGGCCCGGGAAAAGGCGGCGCCAAAGGCGGAATCGGAACGCCAAAAATCAAGTTTCTGATGTTTACCAAGTCGATAATGTTGGCCACCGAGTCCTGATCGGTATCGGCGGCGTCAAACTGCCGGGGAGTGAAAGGATAATTGCCCAGAATAAAGCCGACCAAAGCCACTAGGTCCGCCACGTTTATCAAAGTGTCCAGGTTGACGTCGCCAAAACGGTCGATGAAAAACTCCCCGCTTTGGGTAAGCATGCTTTGCGAGGGGATGCGCGGGTCGGGATTGACCGATTCGTAGCCGCTGTCAATTACCACGTCCGTTTTTCCCGGCAGGGCATTGGGCGAAACGCTTAAAGCCAAATACATAATCGTGGGCGACGTGGAAGGCCGCACCGAATCCCCGGTAAGCGAAAAGGCAATCACCCGGAAACGGTCCAGCTGCCCGCCGATAGTCCCAAAATCTATGACGAAGTTGTCCAGCCGCGAAGTCGCTATAATAGAATCAAAGGTAATGATGCCGGTATCAATTTTAAAGTCGAACTGCACGCCAAAAACTTTTGCCCGCGCGGTCAAATCAATAGGGAAAAAGGCCGGGCGCTTGCCCGGAATAGCTCCCGTGGGCGCTTGCCCGGTAACCGAAGAAGAAAAGAGGATGTCCCGTTCCACCTCTGTGACGTTGATGCTGACGCTTCGGGAAACCGAAGCCCCGGAATCATCCACGGCGCGAAAGGTGGCGGTGAAATTACCCAACTGGGAAAGCGAAGGGGTAAAGGTAAAAGTGCCGGTAACCACCGAATCGCCCGTTACCGTGTTGAAGGTGGCGTTCTGCGGCAAACTGGTGGCGGAAAGCATGACGTTGTCACCGTTCGGGTCGGAAGCGGTAACGGTAAATTGCAGGATGGAGCCCTGCGGCACACTTTGATTGGCAACCGGATTGATGACCGGCGGATCGTTCCCCGGGCCTCCACCGCCGATGGGCCCACAGCCGCCGCTGGTGCTACCCGCTCCTATCTGCAGGCTGCCGCCCAAGAGAGATGGTGTAATCAAAATAAACCCGGTGGTATCCGAAAGCTCGTTTCGGGTGGCAAACTCGTCGGTGGCATCATCCTGCAAAAGCACGCAGACCGTGGTGTCGGCCGTGGTTTGCACGTTAAAAGTGATCCGGCAAATCGCACCGCTGCCGATGCCAATCCTCTCTATCGGGGTCACAAAATTGCTGACCATAAGAAAATTCACCACGCCCGATTGGGGGGAGGAAGCGGCAAAACTGCCCAAAGCCGTGCCGCGGCCCACCTCGCTCATAGTGACATTCACTCCCGAGACTTGCGGAGTGATGATATTGGCGTCAAAAACCATCCGGCCGGTGATGGCCGCAATCGGTATCGAGTTGGCCATCGAAATGGTGATTCCCACGGTAGTCTGGCCGGAGGTAATGGCAATTGGCACGACTATCAAGGAATCCTGCGTGGAGACCTGCGCCCAAATCCGGGGGCAGGCGTTTAAGCTGATGATAAAAAACAGGGCGGCTGCGCCCAAAAATTTTCGTCCCATTTTTTTCCCTTCCATTTTTGTATTCGGCATCATTTCACCAAAATCATCTTTTTGGTTTCGCGCCGATCGCTGGAAATCAATTGATAGAAATACATTCCGGAGCCAACGGCCCGGCCGTTAAAGTCGCGCCCGTCCCAAACCACCGAATGCGGCCCGGCTGAAAAAAATTCGTTTGCCAGCTCCCGGACCGAACGGCCCAAAACATCGTAAACCACCAAGGAAACCTTTCCCGAAGCCCGCATAAAAAAATCAATCCTGGTTTGCGGATTAAAAGGATTGGGATAATTCTGAAAAAGTTGAAAGGCGCGCGGCAAATTATCCCGCTCTTTCAGGCCCGTCGTCCGCAGGTTGATGCCGCCGGGTATATAATCAATCTGGCTTGAATCTATTAAGTTGCCAGCCGAATCGTACATCACGTTTTCGCTGGAAGAGTTAAAAACAAATGAAATCGGCAAAAAAGCGTCCGTCAACGCCGAGTCACTGTAAACTTTAAAATTCAAATAAACCACCTCGCCGCTTCCGGCCGCCATCGGCAAAGCCGTGTCGGGAGGGAACGGCGTATCGGCCACTCCCACGATATGAATCTCTCCGGGATTGGTGTCGCCGACCGCCGTGGGCGGAAACTCCCAGCCCGCCACCCGCGCCGCCGGCGTAACCGAATGCAAAGACTCGGAAAAGGTGCCGTACTGCAGCCGAATATCTATGATTCCCACCGCCATGGGATTGGTGATTTCCACCGGCACACTCACCAAATGCCCGAGCGAACCGTTTACTGTGTCAACTTTCATCACAAACGATTTTCCCGACGCGTTTGAAAAGTTTGCCTGCGCCAATCGGCCAAATCCACACACCAAGCCAATGCCGATAACGAGAATCCCTCCTTTAACCATTGTTTTCTCAAGGCCTATAGCCCTACGTCCCTTCCATTTGCGCAAACCCTATACCGAAGGCCGGCCAAACCAAAGCGCACAGAACCTTCACCCCACCCCGGCTCGGTTCGGTTAACCTGCTATCTTCAAATCACTTCCGGCGGCTCCGGCAAACCCGGAGTTCCGCCGTTACAAATTGGTAGCAAAAATTACGAAGGCCTAAAAATCTCCCCTGCGGCTAATTTGCCCAGCTTATGCAATCCCCTGCAAAAAGTCCCCTTTGTTGTCACGCCCTCATTGAAAAAAATAAACCCCACAGACTCACTTCCTATAAATAAAAAAAGCAGTTCAAACCGCTTGCTAAAACTGCTCATTTCCTTCATATTTTCACATCCGTTCCTTTTCAACCTGTTAACTTACCTCTTCTTCTTTTTCCTCCTTCTCCTTTACAGTTTTTAACGGTACTTGGGAGTCCCCCGTATGGGGGACTCCCAAAACCGTAGTTTAGATCAATTACTTCAAGAACATCATTCTCTTGGTGTCGCTGTATTTATCAGCAATCGCCTTGTAGAAGTAGATGCCCGAAGAGACGACCGCACCGTTGTTGTCGGTGCCGTCCCAGGTAATGATCTTGTTACCAGCCGAAGCCGAACCCGCAAAGGTCTTCACAACCTGACCGGCTATGTTATAGACGGTCACGCTGTATTCCGAAGCCACCGGCAAAGCCAAGACAAAGCTGGTCTTGGGATTGAAGGGGTTCGGGAAGTTCTGCGACAGGCTGAACTTCGACGGAACCGGGGTGGCTTTGGCCAAAACCGGCACCGAAGCGCCGAGATAGTTGGCCGCGTCCGCCTCCACCAGGTCCACGCTGCCCGTCACCGGAATGGTCAATAGCTTTCCGGCGTTGGGGGCAATCGAGGTACCTCTATGGTTCTCGTCGGTGAAGATCAAGACGGAGAGCTCATCGCCCACCAGGTTGGTCTTCATAGTCATTCCCGCAGCCGCTTCGCTTAGAACCGGGGTGCCTACCGTGCCGTTCACTTTGAACTTCAGGTAGAGACCGCCCAGTTCGGAAGCCGAATTGGCCGACAGGTTCACTTCAGACAGATTGGCATCCATCGCCAGGTTGACCACCGCGCCCGGAATTGCCTTGGGCAGCGGGTTGGCGTCGCCGGTGATGATGCGAATCAAGGCCACCAAGTCGGCAATCGTCAAGGGACGGCCGTCGCCGTTGATGTCGGAAGCGGCGGACTGACCCGGTATGTTGACGATAAACACGCTTGGACCGTAGATGAAGTAGTTCTCAAACAAGACCGCATCGGCAATCTCGTTGGCCAAACCGTTCAGGTTGATGTCCCCCCGATCGTCCAAGGACTCCAGCGGCGGCAGGCAAATCTTGCCGTTGCAGAAGATAATCCATGGCTTCGGAGACGGTTTGCCCGGGCCGCCTGAATGATTTTTGCAGTCGGCCACGTTGACCGTCGGGAAAGCGGTGGCCAAATCAATGTTGCCGCCCTCCGGAGTATATAGCGAGCAAGCGATCCAGAGGCAGTTACCGGTGCAATCCGAAATGGTGTTGTCGTTGCAATCCAGCCAGTACCAGTTAATCGGGCAGCAGAGCCCGGCCAACCGCAAATCGCTGGAGGTGCGGAACTTCAGGCAAACCCACTGGCCCTTGTTGTCGCGTTCGTCACAAGGCGTCGGATGAATGTTGCTGTTGTTGATGTCCGCAATCGCCACGATGCGAATCAGGCACGAAGGACAGCCGGAACCGCAGTTGCCGTTGCCCAAAGCGCCAAAGCGGTAGGTGAAGAATTCCCAACGCTGGATTGCCAACAGACTTCCCTTGGCCGCAGAAATGAACTGCAGGCAGGAACAGTCGTAGGAAAGCAGGAAGGAGAAGCCGCCCACCGCGCCGCTGCCACCGTTGGCGGTGTCGCAGTCCGGGTCGAAGGCTTCCACCAGGTTGTTGATGTAAACGAGCACGTCCCCACCCTGGAATTTTATCCTCGGGAATTCCACCACGTCGATGCAGAGGCGGAACTTCTCGCCGGAAACAACGCAGAGCTGGTAGGTGCAGCGCGAACTGGCTGCAACCTCGCCACCCGGTGGTGGCGTGCAACCATCCGACACTTCTACGCAGATATCGAAGCATTTGTTCGCATCAGCCGCATCCGGAAGCCAGTCAATCTCCCCGGTAACCGGGTCGATAGTGACCGGGTTGGTCGGTGCCGGACTAACGCCGCAAATCGAGAAGGTCAAAGGTGCCGGCCCTCCCGGGTCCGAAGCGGTAGCAGTGGCTGTATATGGCACGCCAGCCTGGGCAGTCCCGCTCGGCGGGCAAGTGACGCTAGGCGCGCTGTTGCTTATCGTTACGGTCAAGCTGCAGACGTCCGAGAAATGGCCGGCCGGACAAGCCGGGAAGCCATCTACCGCTTGGAACACAACAATATGCGTCCCCACGTCCGCGCAGC
The DNA here is from genome assembly GCA_964607165.1 of uncultured Ignavibacteria bacterium. Taxonomy (GTDB): domain Bacteria; phylum Zixibacteria; class MSB-5A5; order DSPP01; family DSPP01; genus DSPP01. The sequence goes on along the minus strand of CAZSIT010000032.1, from coordinate 17,711 downwards.
CACCCGTAAACGTCCAAGCTCCGGTAGCTGGATTGAAAGCGCCAATGCCGGAAAGCTTGGAAAGCGTCGTAAAGTCACCCGCATCCGGGTCGGAACCGGTAACCGTGGCCGCCAGCGGCGCTCCGACGTTACCAGAAACGCTGGGTGGAGCCACCGAACAGGTCGGCGCACCGTCCACGATGGTGAGGGTGAAGTTGCAGGGGGTGCAGACGTTCGCAGCCGCCACGAGGCAAGCCGTCACCGTCACCGGTATCGGGCCCAAAGGACACGCCCCGGCAAAGTCATACTTGCCGCTGGCGTCGATGACCCCCGGACCGGAGGTGGACCAAGTAACCGGCAGGTCAGCCGTAAAAGTATAGCTGAAGGGCCGTCCGTACAGGACGTTTTGATTCGCGCCGGCGCAGTTGGTAATGTTCGCCGGCGGAAGCGACTGGGTTACCGAACCTTTGACGAAGTTGATGAACTGCGTCGTCCCCTTGGTATCCACGAACTGGATGGTGCTGGCAAGCACTTTTCCAGAGTCGATGTCCATCACGCCCAGGTTGCTGCAGCTGTCGAATTTGATGTCGAGCAGCACAGTGCGCGTCAAGTTCGGCGGCAGCTTGGTGTCGTCGTCGGTCGGGTCCTGAAAGGTAAACGTCCCCATAAAGGTGTCCGGCGAGTTGCTGTGATAGCCGGCAAAGCTCGGAATGCGGGTTGCCAAGCGCGGCGTGCCCGAACCGGCAGCTACCGGATACAGGAAGTCAAACACTACCGGGCTGGTGCGCGAAGCCGAACAGTTCGCTGGACGGGAAACGATTGAGTAAGCCCCACCCGAGATTGACGTTGTCAAAAACGGAAGGGTAACGTTACCCAGGCTGTCTTTGTTGGTGATGTACACGCGCACCTTCAACGGTGCCGAATTACAGGCTCCTGCAACCGGCGCCGCAACCTTCTGCTCGACGATAATCGAGTCTTTCGGGTCCGGTACGCCAGCCAAGGCCATCGCGGGTATCATCAACAGAAAGACCGCAATAAGGGCTAATAGCCTTTTAGAGTTCATACTTAATTACTCCTTTTCATATAAAACGTTAACAGTTGTTTTTTGTACCCGTTTGCTCTGTCCGCCCCTTTGGCGGACTCCCCCTCCGTTTGTAGGCTAGGCTGCTTTCGGCTCAAGATCGCAACCTTTCCCGTTTTTTGCCTCTTGCTTACAGACGGCTCGAGCGTTTAAGCTGGGCACCTCCTTTCTTTATAATAGTTAATCGCTGCATATCCTCACTGACAGGGGAATGGAATCCCCAGAAAAACTTTGTTCAACTCCCGCACCACGTCGTTGCTGATTACCACCCCGTCGCAGTCCACGTCCGCCACCGTCCATTCCGGCAAAGGCGGCGGCGCTCCCAAAAAGGCATAGTTCAGAATCCGCACCACGTCGGTTCCGGTCAAAAGCCCGTTAAAATCAAGATCCCCCTTCATCGAATAAGGAACCGTGACGGTCCCGTTGGTAAGCTGCAGTATGTTGATGGTATCCTGCACCCGGTACAAAACGGTGCCGGTTGAATCGGAAAAATGGGTAAAAATTTCGTCAAAGGATATCGGCACCTGCCTTAGGTTCAAAGGAACCGAATCCGCAATCGGGAAAATAATCATTGGAACCCGGAAAAGCACGGCCCCGTTTTGCGGCTGCAAAGCCGGCCCCGGGTTGATAGCGGTGCTAAACTCACCGAAGACCTGAAGCACAACTTCCGACTCCCGCCTCGCCAAAAGCACCTTGCATTGAGCCGCGAGGGTGCCGGAAGTTATAATCTGGCTTTGGTAAGAGAAACGGGTGTCCTCATAAATGCTGTCCGGATGACAGGGAAGCGGGGTACAATCTATAAAATAAGTCCAGTGCGGCGGTATAGTGTCAATTTTGAAATAAGTCCAATTAATAATGCTCGGGTCGGCTATCGAAAGCCCGATGCTGAAGGCCCCAATTTTGACGTTTGGATTTGACATTCTAATGGTCAAGTATCGCCCTTCCACATCCCCCGGATAAATGGCTGTGTCCACCACCTGCAAAAAAACTTTGGGCGGCGGACTCGCCTCCGCAAAACCGGATAAAACCGCCAAAGCCATCCCCATTCCTACCAGCGTCCTTCTTACTGACATTCGTTCCTCCTATTGGAAAAAGAGTTCATCCTTGCTTCTGTTCGTCGTGTCGCATTACTCATTAGCAAGAATCTGTTCTCTTTTTCCTCCCGAAGGCCGAATTTTTTTAAACGTTAAAGTTTAACCCGTAAAGGGAAAAAATCCCTTCGTGGCGAATCAAGTTAAACCGGTAGAATATCTACCTACTGTTGTCTTTTCCGGACTGCTGCTGTTGGCCCCCTCAGACCAAGCTTACAGACCTCCTCTTCAAAAGAAGAGAGCCGGCTGATTTTTACCTTTGCCTCATTTATGAGGCTTCACCAAGGCAACCATAATTTAAAGACAAATTTGATTTTGTCAACAACAATTTTCCCTATTTTCCTTTTGTCTCCAAAAAAGTTGCCAAGGCGTATTTGCATTTTGCAACACCTATGCCACCGCTAAAAAGGCGAAAATTCAACCTGTAAACACAGGAACTTTCTTGTTGGACAACAAGTTAAAATCAAAATAAAATAACAAAAAAGAAAAAAGAGCGTAAAAAAAGGACAAGAAGTTGCATATTTTTGCACAAACAAAAATGGCTAAAGTTACGGTCGCTGCAAAATTCTGAGAGGGGGGCAGGAAACTCAGAATGTGGTTGCAACAGCCGGCTTTAGCCATAAGCTGGCCAAAAAGATACTTAGCCAGCTAATTTTTAAACACCCCACGGTTTCAAATGGTTCCCAACTTTAAAAAAATTATTTTAATTCCGAAAGAAATTTTTTAACCTCGGCTGCCCGTTCCGAAGTGGGATCTAATTGGAGATATTTATTCCAAAATTTTTTCGCTTCCTCGTTTTGCCCCAGGTTGACGTAAACCACTCCCAGATTAAAATTGGCCACCGGATGATTTGGGCTTTTTGATAGAACTTTTTCCAACTGTATCTTTGCCCCTTCAAAATCTCCCAAAAAATTCAATGATGCACCGTAGTCGGTGAGCAGGTCCAAATCGCTCGAATCCATATCAAGGGCTTTGCGATACACCACCACCGCGTCGTGAAACCGTTGCTGGTCAAAATACTTATTCCCCATATTAACCAGCTGGTCGTAGTCTTTCGGCAGTCGGGCAAGCTCGGCTTCGGTCATCTGCGGCGCCGCCGCTTGCGAAGAAACCGGCGTTTGCTTTTGACCCGGCGGCCCGGATTGCGAAGTGACGAACACAAAAACAAAAATTAAACCAACTATTACCAGCCCCAAGGCCACCCACGGCGCGCTTTTCGGCACCCGTTGGAAATCCTCCGCAACTTTGTTTAATGAACCGCCGCAAGCCGGGCAGAAATTATCCTTTTCCCCAACTTCTATTCCACATTTCGGACAGGACAACTTGGAAGGAACTGCCAAAGAAGCTCCACAACTGGCACAAAAGCGGCTGTCCGCTGTATTTTCCTTGCCGCACGAAGAACAAAGAATCGATTCCATCATTCAAATTTGGCGAAACGTGAAAAATTACTGCTTTTTCTCAACTCCATACTTCTCCAGCCGGTAAATCAAAGTCGGCCTCGTAATTCCCAAATACTGCGCCGCTTTGGTCTGATTGCCGCCAAATTTATCCAGCGCAAATTGAATCAATTGTTTTTCCAAATCTTCCAAATCCAGCCCCCCTTCCGGCGGCTCAAAGAAAAGCCCCGCTTTCTCCGGCTGATAATTTCGCACTTTCTCCGGTAATTCATTTAATCCGATTTCATCGGCCTTGCGGAAAACCAGAATCTGCTCGCAAATATTCTCTAACTCCCGCACGTTGCCGAAAAAGGGATAAGTCTGCAAAAGCTTTAACGCTTCCGGCGCCAGCCGCACAAAGGGCGCTCCCAACTTTTTAAAAAAGTGCGCAACTAACATCGGAATATCTTCTCTGCGCTCCCGCAAAGAGGGCAATAGGACGCTCAAAACATTCAAGCGATAATACAGGTCTTCCCGAAACTCCCTCTCTTCAACCAGCTTCTCCAACTTCCTATTGGTCGAGGCCACCAACCGGAAATCCGCCGTAACCTCCCCTTTCCCACCCAGGCGGCTGACCTTTTTGTCTTCTAAAACGCGCAAAAGCTTGGCCTGCATTTCAAGGGGCAAATCCCCAATTTCATCCAAAAACAAAGTCCCGCCGTCCGCTTCTTCAAACTTTCCTTCCCGGTCGCGGATGGCCCCGGTAAATGCCCCCTTGACAACTCCAAAAAGTTCCGCCTCCAGCAAATTCTCCGGTATGGCGGCGCAGTTGATGGCCACAAAAGGCCCGGAAGCCCGCGGAGAATGAAAATGCAAGGCTCGCGCCACCAGTTCCTTCCCGGTGCCCGATTCACCGCTGATTAAGGCATTGGCCGTTGAACCGGCCGCCTTGGCGATCCAGGCAAAAACTTTTTCCATCGCCGCCGAAAAGCCCACGAAATTCTCCGGCCGGAACTTTTCCGCTAATTGCTCTTTCAAGCTCTGATTTTCCGAAACCAGCCTGCGCATCTTCAAAGCCTGCCGCACAACCAGAACCAGCTCTTCCGGCGAAAAGGGCTTGGTCAGATAATCAAACGCCCCCAATTTCATCGCTTCCACGGCGGTCTCGACCGTGCCGTAGGCGGTAATGACAATCGGCGTCACTTTCACATCCTGCCTGGAAAGCTTGCGCAAAAGCTCCATTCCCCCCACTTTCGGCATCGCCAAATCGGTGATGAAAAGTGCTGCTTTAGCGTTCGTTAAATAAGGCAAAGCCCTTTCCCCGTCCGGAAACGAGGTAACCGCAAATCCTTCTTTTTTTAAGGAAAACTCCATCACCCGCAAAAAGGATGGGTCGTCTTCGACCAGAACAATCTCGAGCGGTTCTTTCAATTGTTCCCCAGTATTGGAAATACTAATGTGGCAATTGTTCCCGCACCCGCCTTCGAATCGATTTTTACTTCCCCTTTATGCAAAGATGCGATGCGTTCGACAATTCCAAGCCCCAGCCCCACCCCATCCGCCCGGGTGGTGAAAAACGGCGTAAAAATCTTCTCCAAATCTTGCGGGGCAATCCCCGGCCCCTGATCGGCAACGGAAAGAAAGACCTGCCTCCCGTTTGAATTGACCCCGGTGGCGACTTTTATTTCTCCCTCTCCAACTGCCTGCATCGCATTCAGAGCCAAATTCAAAACCGCCTGGCAGAGCTGATTGGAATCTCCCAAAACTGCCGGCAGACTTTTATCCAATTCCAGCTTCAACTCAACTTTTTTGGAAAGTGGGTGCGAGCGCAGAATCGTTTCCGCCTGCCGTGCTACCTCATTCAAATTGCAGGCGGCAAATTCTTTTTTCTCGATGCGCGAATAATTCAGAAAATCGCTGACTACTTTATCCAGCCGGTGCACCTCTTTTTTTAATATCCCCAAAAATTCCTGCCGCTCTTCCGGCTTGGAGTTTTCTTTTGCAAGGATATTGACCGAGCCCAAAATGGAAGCCAAAGGGGTGCGTACCTCGTGCGCCATTCCGGCGGAAAGTTCTCCCAAAAGCTTGAGCCGGTCGGCGCGCAACAATTCTTTTTGCGCTTCTTTCAATTTTTCTCTCTGTTCCCGCTCCCGCATAGCCAAAAAGCCGGTCAGCCCCCCCACAATATTATAAAGCAGGATGTCGAAGAGCGCATCTTCCCGTTGGGTGTGGATGTGCGCCCACTGCCCCAGAACATGCGGCAGGTAGATGACCGAAATGGCCACAGATGTAATTAGCCCGCCGCGCAGCCCGAACCAAAAGGCCGCCAAAAGAATCGGCACGAAATACAGCTTCCGCCAGACGCCGTGCAAAATCGGCCGGGAAGCCGGCGTCATATAATGTAGAAGGGAGAAGACCAAAACCAGCCCGGCCACCAAGGCCACCTGTTTCCAGTTGCTACGCAAAGGCGACCTCCTCTAATTCTATATTGTCATTCTGAGCGTAGCGACTTGTCCCGAGCGCAGTCGAGGGAAGAATCTGGGCGGGGAGGAGGGGAATTCTCGCGCATTCCGAATCCAAAGTCCTCTCCACCCTTCCCAGATGCTTCCCTGGCCGGGCAGGCACTTCGTTCAGCATGACATACTTCATCTTCTACTCTCATCCCTTCTCATTCTCAGCAAGGCGATAAACCACGGTTTTCCGTTGCTACGCAATCGCAATCTCCTCTAATCCTATTTTGTCATTCTGAGCGAAGCGAAGAATCTGGGTGGGGAGGTGGGGTTGAAAAAATCCCCGCCAAGCTTCAAACCGAAGAATTTCCCTTTTATCTTCCCTATGCAAAGGCAATCTCCTCCACCGCCCGGTAGATGAACTCCAGCCCTTCGGCAAAACTCTTGAGCGAAACCCGCTCGTCGTGGCCGTGCATCCGCGCCTCGTCTTCTTCGGTCAAAGGAAAAGGCAAAATGCCGTAGCAGTTGACGCCGATGGAACGCAGCTCCGCCGAATCGGTCGCGCCGGTGGACATAAACGGAATTACTTTAGCGGAGGGCCAAACTTTGCCAGCCGAATTGGAAAGCGCCTTAAAAACTTCGTGCCCGGATGGCGAAGGCCCCATCCCCGCCGCTTTTCCTTGCTGATAGGTAACTTCAACCGTATCATCGGCGACCACTCGTTTCAGTTCCGCCACAAAGTTTTCAATCTTCTCCCCCGGCAATAGCCGGCAGTTGAGCGTGACCTCCGCTTCCGAAGGCAAAACGTTGTTGCGAAAGCCGGACTTGAAAATCGTCGGCGCAATCGAATTGCGCAAAATCGAGTTGAAAAATGGATGTTGTGTCAACTGCTCTCGCGCCAATTGGCCCTCCTGCGGATGCTCCACCTTTTTGGCGAAGTTACTTAAAGGAGAGGCGCTATCCAGTTCGGCAAATCCCAAGAAAAACTCTTTCGTTGTATCGTTAAGCTGCAAGGGTGTTTTGTACTCTTCGATTTTGGTCAAAGCCCGCGCCAGCCGGTAAATGGCGTTATCCGGCAGGGGAATGGAAGCGTGCCCTGGCGTCCCTTTCGCTTTCAACTGAATATGATACGGCACCTTTTCCGCATTCTGAATGGCAACATATTCCACCTTGTCACCGTTCAGCTTGACCCGCCCCCCTTCGTTGATAGCCGCCTCCGCCTCGATTTTGTTGCGATGATGTTCAATCAGCCAGCTAATTCCTAACTTCCCCCCCGCTTCTTCATCGGCGCAGGCCACAAAGAGAATATCCCTTTTGAGCGCAGTTTTGTTGCGCGCCAAAAGCAGAATAATCTCGGCAAAAAGCGCTCCCATTCCTTTATCATCAATCGCTCCCCGGCCGTAAAGAAAACCATCCTCGATGGTCGCTCCGAACGGATCATATTTCCACTTTTCCCGCTCCACCCCCACCACATCCAAATGCGAAAGCAAAATTAAAGGCCCGCCGCTTCCTTTGCCCTTGAGCCGGACGATTAAATTGGCGCGGGTCTCGGTTGGATGGAAAATTTCAACCGGCAGCCAGGCCTTTCCAAAAAGCTTTTTGTAATAATTCGCCGCCACGAGCTCATCCCCCGGCGGATTGACCGTGTTGAACCGTATTACATCCTGCAGAATCTTTATCCCCTCTTCTCCCGCTTTGGCAAAATCAATCTGTGGCATACACCTCCATATTGTAACCCAGAATATACCCTTCCTGCTCCCCTTATCAATATGTTGGGGTAACTTCCCGCTTGCGGTGAGTCCGCAGAGGCACGGTTCGACTCCGCTCACCGCAGGCGGCGCGCCGCGCCCCTACGAAAAAATCGATAAGAGAGTTAAAAAAGCCGCCGACCGGGATTGAACCGCTGACCTGCTGATTACGAATCAAGAGGTCAGTTACGAAATTATTACCAGTCCGTTTTCCCAATGAAAGCGGACTTTTTGTTTATTTTCCCTCGTTTGCAATCAACAGGTTAGTCCCTTTCTTTGACTCTCCTTTCAAAGTCCCAAAAAAGGGCCATAGACTCATTCGTCAAGAATTGCCCGGCTTGGCAACAGAGTAGTATGAGAGTTGGCATAACATTATTTTTCAATTATTTCGTAGCGGCTGCTTTTTATCAAGCGAATACTGTTATAGTCGTTGATGTCGGCAAACTCAAATTGCCACAGTGAATAATGCTTTTCTCTTTTTTCAAAAAAAAGTGTTTTTACTTTCTTGTTGGTATGATGTTGCCATTGGTGAAAAGGATAAAACAATTGCCGAATAATTGTATTGTCTGTTTGGCTATTCTTCGCTTCAATAAGTGCGACTTGTGCTTTACCTTCATAGCCTGCATCTACTTCTGTTTGCACGCTTTCAACAGTTAATTGCTGATTGCCAACTTTAAAAGAAAATTTCGGAGTATATTTTCTTCCCCTGATTGTCAAAACAAGAGTTTCATCCTCCAAGAACGTCCTGATTAAACTTGCTGCATAGGCAAAATCCAAGTGCTGCATCTCGGAATTTCCAATCAAAGAAGTATCTAATTTGAAATCCAGTTTTGATGTGTAAATTTTGGAAATAGATTTAACGGGAGGAATATCAATATAACCTTCTCCTTTAACGATTGCGTAATGTCCGTTTTTTGCGGGAAGAAGAAATACGCCATTATCAATGAAAACTTTCGGTCTATCTTCTCTTGAGTCCTGTTTACACAGAATACGAACTTCTTTTTCGTTGGTCTTTTTGAAATGTGCCGTTGCTTGCTTTATCTGCTCGGCAGAAATAGGAAAAGGTTCTTTGTTAAAGTTATGCTTGTGTATTTTATATTTATCAAATATTGCTTTCCAGGAAGTGTCGTTCATAATCAATGATTCAATATGACGTGCTGTTGATTGATTGTTTTGTATCGCTTGACGGTGAGATTGATATATTCTTTGCTGATATCAATTCCAATGTATTTTCTGTTGCCGATAACTTTAGCAGCAATTCCCGTTGTTCCGCCACCGTTGAACGGGTCAAGGATAATATCATTATCTTTTGTTGATGCGAGAATAATTCTTTTCAATAAGTCAATCGGTTTTTGCGTAGGATGCTTTCCGAAAGTTTTCTCCTGCGGTTTTGGAGTATTGATTGACCAAACCGAACGCATTTGCTTGTCTTGTGCTTTAATTTTGTCTTCGGGAAATTTTCCGTTCTTCATCAAACCGTAGTTAAAAGTGTTGCGTGCTTTTTTGTCTTTTCTTGCCCAGAGCAATGTTTCGTGGCTATGGGCAAACACGGTGCAACTCAAATTGGGTGCAGCGTTCGGCTTGAACCAGGCGATGTCATTCAATAAATGAAAATTTAGTTTTTGCAATAAGTATCCGCACTGATAAATGCTATGGAGTGTTCCGCTAATCCAAATTGTGCCTTCGGGTTTTAAAACTCTTCTGCATTCCTTCAGCCAAGTTTCGTGAAAGAGCAAATCGTTTTCAAATCCTTTGCTTTTGTCCCATTTCCCTTTATTCACGCTCACCATTTTTCCTGCAAAGCAAGTAATCCCGTTATTTGACAACATATAAGGCGGGTCGGCAAAAATCATATCCACATAATTGTCTGGAAAACAGGGGAGAACTTCCAGACAATCTCCTACATACAAGGCAGTATCATCGGTTTTGAAAACAGGTTTTATGCTCCGGTTAACTCCGTTTTGGGCAACGTATTTCATCAATTCCTTAAACACTTTCCCTGGCGCGCCTTCTTTGTGTCCAGGGTTTTGCCTGCCCGGCCAGGGTTTTTCCATGTAGGAGCTTCCCCTTGTGAACCCCGCCTGCCTGAATCGCTTTGGTAGCCATATGCACTTGGCGGAAAGATAGGTTGGCAGATAGAGCAAGGCAACCCCTGAAAGGGCTTTACTTTTTCCGGCCGGCCTGCTTTTGGTAGCCATTGGCCTTTTGATGTTTTTCAATCAGTTTGGCCTAATTTCTAATGGTAATTATATACATGAGCGACCCATATTTTTAACCGCATAATTAAAATAAATTTTCCGGCCCGTAATCGCTTTTATCTCAATTGGTTACGTCGTGATAATAGTATTTTATATTTGACAGTCCCACTTTTTCTTTATATGATTGTTAGTGTGATAATTAACCCAACAATACAAACAAAAAGTGAGGTTTTTATGTACTTCAAACTTGATGACACCAGCCATTCAGGATGGGCAAAAGTAGAAATTATCAAGGAATTAAAGCCAATTTTAGAACCCATATTCAAGGTTAAAATCGTTGAAATTACCAAGCCATCACCTAAGCGTAAATTGAAGGTTGGAACGATTTTGAGTGTTGCAAAAAGACATCTTTACAATACCATTCCAGCATAAGGTACTACAGGCTGCAGGACGTAGGCTAACTTAGCTATTTTTTGCGGGCATAGCTGGTCTCTACCGCTTTGGCTTCTTCGCCCCCGGGAGTGATGTTGTAAGCGCTGATTACGATATGTTCGGCGTCTTAGAGGCTACAATGGCAGCTTCTTTGATTTTTCCGACAATTTCCCGGTATTCGTTTTTCAATTCAACAAATGGTAGCTTTTTTACCCCCAAAAATCAACCGGCAAATTTTGTAGTGCCTCGTGGCCTTTGACCCTTCCCGCCTTTCCTGTCTTGACTTGGGCCAGCGCAGGGCTTAACTTTTACCGGAGACTTCTTGAACCGGAGGACGCTTATTAAGCGAACGGCGACCGGAAGGCGGTTTACTATTAAGAAAAAACTGCCGAACAAAGAAGGGGATGCCTATGCCCGATTTTGACACGCCCGAAAACCTGCCCGACAAGGTGGATATCCTGCGCCAGGTGGTCGAGGCCAAAATCACCCAGCTAACCGAGGCCAACCGCGCCCACCGGCGCAAAATCTTCGATCTCTATACCGTTTTTGAAATCTCCCGGCATCTTAACGCGATGCTGGAAACCGACTCGCTTTTGGACTCGATTCTGCTTACCGCCATCGGGCAGATGGGGGTCAACGGCGCCGCCATCGCCATCCAAAAAAACCCGGAGGAGGAAAAACTCTACTTTGTGAAAGCCAAGGGGCTTTCCACCGCCCACTGGCAGGGTTTTTCCAGCGAATTTGATGGAATCCTTTGCCAGTTTCTTTTGCGCCGCAATCAGGCGATAACCATTAAGGAGCTGGACGAGCGCATTGGCCATCAAACCGAAGAGGTCGATAAACTGACCGAAATTGAAGCCGAATTGGTCATTCCTCTTTCTGTCAAAAACCGTTTGGAAGGGATTTTGATTTTGACCGGCAAAATCTCCGGCGTCCCCTTTTCCGAAAACGACACCGAGTTTCTTTCGATTCTGGCCAACCAGCTGGCGGTGACCATCGAAAACGCCCGGCTGTATGAGCTGGAAAAAAACTCCAACAGCCAATTGCGCGATACCCAAAATCAACTGATTCGCCTGGAAAAGCTGGCCGCTTTGGGCGAGCTTTCCGCCACCATCGCGCACGAAGTCAACAATCCCTTGGGGATTATCAAAAACTATTTGGCCCTGATTTCCCAGCAGTTGGCTTCCGAAGACCCGAACGCCCAGTTTTATCAAGTGATTAAAGAAGAAGTGGACCGCATCGCCAAAATCGTCCGGCAGCTGTTGGATTTTTACCGGCCCAAAGCGGAGGAAATCGTTGCCGTCGATTTATCGCAGGTTTTGGAAGAAACCGTTCTGTTGGTGGAAAAACAGCTGACTTCCTCCAATATCGAGGTGCTGCGCCAGCTGCCCCGCTCCCTGCCGAAAATAGAGGCCTCCGCCGGTCAGCTCAAACAGGTCTTCTTGAACCTGTTGATGAACGCCCGCGAAGTGATGCCGGCAGGCGGGAGACTGGAAGTGAGCACCCGCGCCGAAAACGGTTATGTCGAGGCCGAAGTGGCAGACTCCGGTGAAGGAATTCCGGAAGAATATATGGAAAAAATTTTCGAGCCGTTTTTCACCACTAAAAAAGAAAAAGGGGGCACCGGACTCGGTCTTTCGGTCTGCCTCGGCATTGTTAACAAGCACGGCGGCACCATCCGGGCACGCAATATAAAACCGAAAGGCGCCTCCTTTGTCGTCCGCCTGCCGCTCAAGGAAAAAACGTGAAACGGGTTTTAATCGTTGACGACGAAGAGCGCATTTGCCAGTCGCTTTGCACCCTTTTGGGCAGCGAAGGATACACAATCGAAACTGCCGCCGACGGCGAAGAGGCGCTGGCCAAAATCGCCCAAACTCCCTATGACGTGATTTTGTCCGACATCAAAATGCCCAAAGCCGACGGAATGACCGTTTTGAAAAAGGCGCGCGAACTGGACCCGGAAGCTTTGGTGATTTTGATGACCGGCTACGCTTCGTTGGAATCAGCCGTCACCGCCGTTTCCGCCGGGGCCTACGAATATGTATTGAAACCGGCCGAGTTCGAGGAGCTTAAGCGCCTGGTCAAACGGGCGCTGGACAAACGCGAAGTCGATTTGGCCAAGCGCACCCTGTTGGTCGAACTGGCGGATGCCAACAAACGGCTCAAGCGTGAAATTTCTCAAAAAGAAGCGCTTTACCAGGCGGCCTTAACCCTTTCTGCCAGCGAAAAATTGGATGACCTTTTGCAACGCATCGTAACCCTGGCTGCCAACGTCCTGGGGGCCAAAGTCGGCTCTATAATGCTGCTCGACCCGGAAGAAAAACATCTTTCCATCCGCGCCGCTTTGGGCCTTTCTCGGGAGATTATTGAGAAAACCCGGCTGGAAGTTGGAAGCTCGATTGCCGGAGTTGCCGCCCAGACCGGCGAGCCGATTTTGGTCAAAGATTTGGAGGCCGATTCGCGCTTTGCCCGTGCCAGCCGTCAAAAATATGAGACCAAATCATTGCTGTCGGTTCCCTTAAAGCAAGGCGGAAAAACCTTGGGCGTTCTGAACCTGGCCGACAAATTGGATTCCAGCTCCTTTACCGAGGAAGATTTGGCGCTTCTGACCGCTTTCGCCTCGCTGGCCTCATTGGCGCTTTCCGATGCGCAAAATTACCAGCAAAGCCAGGCCAAAGTGGCGGAGATGTCCGCTTTGTATCAGATTGCCACACGGTTGTCCAACCTGGACCGCTACGAAGAGATGACCCGCGTGGTGGTGGAAACCCTGGGTAAATTGATGGAAATCAAAACCGGTTTGTGGTTTACTTATGATGCGGAAAAAGAGAAATTGTATCTGACCTCGCAGACCGGAGACGACCATCAAAAAAAGCCGAACGTTTCCGAATTCAGCGTCTCCAAAAGCGATGCCGAAAACCGCCTTTTTTTCCGCTCCTTTTTCACTTCGAAGATTCAAGAAATTTTTGGACGGCAGATGAGTTTTCTTTTGGTTCCCCTTTTCGGGCCCAAAACCTTGGACGGCGTTTTAGCCCTGGGCAGGGGCGACGAGAAAAAATACAGCGACGAAGAAGAGCGCCTGGCCTCCATTGTAGTCTCCCAGGCCGCCACCGTTCTGGAACGCCAGCGCTCGATTTTGAACGCCGCCCGTCTGGTGACGATGGGAAATATGATGACCGAAATCAGCCACGATTTGAAAAAGCCGTTGACCAACCTGCGCGGGGGCTTGCAGATTTTGCGCGACAAGTGGAACGAGCTGGGAGAAAAAGAAAAAATAATGGCTTCGCTGGAGCAGGAGGCAATGCATCTTTCCGAGATGGTAAAGGAGTTATTGGACTTTTCCAACCCGCGCAAATACGAGCGCCAGCCCAAAAACCTGGCCGCCTTGATTCAGCGCGCCCTGAAGTTGGTGGAAGGGGACTTGGCCAAAAAGAAGGTCAAACTCGACCTTTCGCTGGCCGAAAATCTCCCGTCTGTTCTGGTGAACGAAAACGAAATCGTAGAGCTGATTTTAAACATAGTCCTGAATGCCTTGGAAAGTTTGCCGGAAGGCAAGCAGATTTCCATTCAGTTGTCTCCCATCGACTTCGGCATCGAAAAACATATTCGCCTGACCATCTCCGATCAGGGAGCGGGCATCCCTCCCGAAAATTTAAGCCGGATTTTTGAGCGCTATTTTACCACCAAAGAATCCGGCACCGGTTTGGGGCTGGCGATTGTGGATAGAATCGTGAAATCCCACGGCGGAAAAATCGAAGTCGAATCCACTCCCGGCGTCGGCACCACGTTTACGATAGATTTCCCCAGCTAAAAACTTTCGACACAACCTATTTATTGGTATCCTTCATTATTTCGTAGCCGTATTATCTGGTAGCCGACACTTTAGTGTCGGAGAAAAATCCCTATTTATTTGGTAGCCGACACTTTAGTGTCGGGGAAAAACCTCTCCACCTGTGGAGTGAGTTAGGGGTGAGGTCAGCACGGCGGCGGGGTCGAAAGAAAGGTCATATTTAGCAGAATCACCACATCCGCCGCAGTCAAAAGCCCATCGCAATTCAAATCACAAGCCGCAGGTGGAACATTCAGAGGAGAAATTCCAAGAAACACGCAGTTAAGAGCCAAAACAATGTCAAACAGGCTCAACATTCCGTCCCGATTTAAATCCCCTTTTAATTCTGGAAGGGGAGCGTATTTGATGGTGAGAAAATCAGACTGGGTGGAGCCGGTTACATAGACGTTTCCGCTTTGATCTAATGCGATGGCGCTCATCTCTGTCCCGTGATCGATGTCACCATATTTTTTCTCCCAAAGTAATGCCCCCTGTGAGTCATATTTTAAGGTGGCAGCATACCAAGCATCATAGCCGGTGACGTAGACATTTCCCGAACTGTCCAAAGCCATGGCTTTTGGCTCTCTACCTTGGCCGCCATCGATTCCGTAATAGGCTTGAAACCAAAGTTGATTTCCCGTTGAATCATATTTTATGGTCGTCCAAGCTATAGCATCGGGTGTAGAAAAATAATTACCGACCACATAAACATTGTCATATTTGTCGGCAGCAACAAAAGACGCTCCTTGCCATTCCTCCGACCTACTATTGGAACGCCGAAGCCAAAGTTGGTCGCCAGTAGTATTATATTTAATCACGGTGAAATTACTATCACTGGCACCAACAGCATACACATTGCTTCCATTATCCAAAGCAATTGCCCGTGATGTTCCTGGGAAGCTCCGATTCCAAAGCTGGTTGCCCAATGAATCGTATTTAATGGTACCACCTAAGCCATTGGCATAGGCATTTCCAGTTATATCCACCACTACTCCAAGACCACGCTGGAAAGGAATAGACTGCCCTGCGTAACTGCTCCAAAGCGCGTCGCCCTGCTGGTTATACTTTATAGTTACCCCCATAGGAAGAAACTCATTATCTGCCAGCTGGCCGGTGACGTAGACATTTCCCAGTTCATCCAAAGCCAATGCATAAGCTCCGTCGGTACTAAGTGAAAAAAGTGAACTTAGCCGTCTAACCCATAATTGATTTCCATCAAAATCATACCTGATAGTAGCAAACTCCCCGTTGCTACGGCCAGTGACATAGACATTGCCGGTGGCGTCCAAAGCAAGAGCAGTAGCAAAATCATCTTTATTAGTCGGGCCATTATACAGCCTCACCCAAGCCGTATCTCCATTTGGAAAATATTTAATGGTTGCGAAATCGTAGCCGGTGGCGCTGTCGAAACTGGAGCCGGTAACGTAAACGTTGCCGCTGTCATCCACCGCGAGGGCGACAGCTTTGTCACCCCCGTTGCCGGGGCCGTTATAGCGCCGCACCCAGGCGGTGTCCACCTGCTGGGCGAAAGTGAAGGATGGCAATAAAGAAAAAAGAATTGCGGCCAGTGAAATCCACAGCATACGGCTGACTTTACTTTTTTCTTTAGTCATCGAAACCAATCTCCCGGTTACCCTTTCAAAAGAATATAACGGAAGAAAAGCGGAAAGGGCAAGAAAAAACAGGCACAACAACCTTGGTAGCCGGCACTTCAGTGCCGGGTAAAATCCTCGACTAAAGTCGAGGCTACCAGTTCATATGCGGTTTAATTCCCCTCTCCGCTTTGTGGAGAGGGGGCAGGGGTGAGGTGTCTTTCTACAGTTTAATCCCGGCCTTTACCTGTCCCGATTTCTCTGAATACGCAAAAGCCATCTTGGGGGTGTTGTGGTAAAGGCCGATTTGGCCTTGAGGGGTGACTAAAATCGCCCCGCCGTAGCCATCCACGCGCTTACGCATTTCTTCGATGGCGTTTTTGACGGCGACAGTAGGCGATAAACCTTTTTCAAGATAATTCAAAACCTGCCTGGCCAAACCAATGCGCATAATCCCTTCTCCCCAGCCCGTGCAACTGACTGCGCCCAACGTATTATCCGCATACGTTCCAGCGCCGATGATGGGCGTATCGCCAACCCGCCCGGCCATTTTGCGCGGCGTCCCGCCCGTAGAAGTGGCGGCAGCTAAATTTCCATACGCATCGAGCGCCACGGCGCCGACAGTCCCCTTGGGATGCCCGGAAAAAAGCGGCTTGGCGTGAAATTCTTTTTTATTTTTAAGTTTTTTCCAAAGCGCCAATTCCCGTCCGGTCAAAAGCGATTCGGTTTTGCAAAAATGCATTCCCAACTTGCGGGCAAACTTTTCCGCCCCGGCGCCAACCAGCAAAAGATGTTCGGTCTCTTCCATAATCTTCCGCGCCAAGCTGACTGGATGAAGCAAGCGGCGCACCGCGGCGACAGCACCCGCTTTCAAAGTTTTGCCATCCATTATAGAAGCATCCAGTTCCACTTCTCCATTTTCATTCAAAAACGAACCGCACCCGGCGTCAAAAGTCGGGTCAGTTTCCAGAACCCGAACGGCAGTTTCCACCGCATCCAAAGCTGTGCCGCCGGATCGCAAAACTTCTAAACCGGCCAAGCAACCTTTCCGACAGCCCTCGATATGCGCCTTCCAACTCGACTTGGGAATATCCCAAGCCCCGCCGTGGACGATGATGACCGGCTGGAATTTCTTTTTTGTCATTGGGCGGCCAAGGTATCGGATTTAATTCTTAAAAGCAAATTCGGGAATCGAACCTGCGCTTTACTGCACGGTCAAGGGCATTTGTAGCTACGCCGTAAAGATATGCTCCGGGAGCTTAAAGGCCTTGAACTCCAGCGCGTTTCCGCTGGGATCAAGAAAAAACATCGTCGCCTGTTCCCCCGGCTGCCCCGGGAATCGAACCCGCGGCTCAATGACGAAGCTTACTCCGGCCTGCCGCACGCGCTCCGCGAGCGTTTGGAACTCCTCCCAGAATATTATTGCGCCAAAATGCGGCATCGGCACGGCCGCTCCATCCACCTGTCCGCTGTTTTGGGTTGGCGTTACCCTGCCCGAAGTATGCGCCGATAGCTGGTTGCCAAAAAAATCAAAGTCAACCCAGCTTTCCGTGCTGCGCCCCTCTTTGCAGCCCAAAATTTTTCCGTAAAACTGCCGGGTGGAAGCCAAATCGCGCACGAAGAAGGAAAAATGAAAGGCGCGGGACATTAAAGAACGAACCCCGCTTTTGACCTTTGTCCAACCATTTAAAACCAAAATAGAATTTTTCGATAACCCTGTCAATCTTTGCCCTGCCCGAATCGCCTTGACTTACCATACGGCTTGATTTTCCTTATGGAAGAAACAGGTGGAGTCACCGATTCAACGTAGGGGCGGCCGGTTTACCCCGAGCGTAGTCGAGGGGCGGCCGCCCGCGGTGCTCGCCTGAAAAATCCGGGGTGTGGCGCAGCCTGGTAGCGCACCTGCTTTGGGAGCAGGGGGCCGGAGGTTCAAATCCT
>CAZSIT010000031.1:0-26918 GCA_964607165.1 uncultured Ignavibacteria bacterium | reverse complement strand
TGGATGTTAAAAATAAGCCACACACCTGTCCAAAATTAGGTGGGGCAGTACATTTCAAGCCGGGATATATTCGCCGGGTGGTTGAGCAGCATCTTTCGGGAAAGCAGAATTTTTCCTCCCAACTCGGATTGCTGCTCACTTTTGAGCTGTGGAACCGGTTATTTATCGACCGGGAAGTTCAGTCCAAAGACTTTGCGGGCGAGCGGTAGTCGAAAATTAGCCGGCCAGGGCCGACATTAGGATTTTTGTAACCACTTAAAGATTTTCTGATTATTTAGAAAAGAGGAATTTTCCCCCATTGTTTTTTAGCGGCCCAATTTCTGTCAATTGACATAACTCGACCAGGCGGGGGGCGCAAACTTTCCGGCAAAACTTTCACCATTAAAATTGAATTACCGGGAAAGAGCGCATCCGATAAGTCATATATGACCGCAAGAGAGCTTTCAGCTCGCGCACCAAAATATGGTCCGAAAACACCTCGTAAGTACGTCCGAGTATCGACCAGCCAGCGGATGTTCATTTGGCGAAAGTAGTCCAATCCTCCGTTCTTTTTGTAATAAGACAACACCTCATTATTCACTAAGCCGTCCAAATTTACCACTTTTTGGTCGGTAAAATACTGTAAATAGCCGGAGTTGAAAGCTCCCACCCGGTCGCTGGCTGGGGTTCTCTTTATGATTTCAAGCATAACCGGCGAGCGATCGGCTATTCGGAACGGTTCTTTCCACACCCACCAACCGGATATTAAAAGAGCAATTCCTGCAACTGTAGCCACTGTATTACGGTTGATTTTTTCTAAAGATAGAGCAATAACCGGCAAAGTTAGAACAAAAACAGCTTGCGGATACCAGGGGCGGACGGACCAGCGGACAAAAGTATGAAAAGCGATGAAAAGACCGGCTCCGAAAAGTGTCCAGAGAAGTGGTCTGTATTTTTTCGGGTCTTTCCTCAATTGCCAAAACAGCGTACCAAGCAGAACAAGAGTTAAAATCCAGTTGCCGTAGTGGAAGGCGTTGTAGGTAAAGCTGTAAAAGCCGAGTTTCAATAGGTAAGGAATTAGTGAAAAGGAAAAATAAGTTTTGAACTCATCCAGATATTGCTGGTGATATAGAAAAGGATAGACGGTTCCGGAGGTTTGAAGGATGGTTCCAAAAGTTGAAAGGTTATAGACTAACCAGGGAAGGACAATTACTGCGGCTACGATGGATGTTTTAGCAATTATTTTTAAATTCTTATCCCGCAGAAACAAATAGGCCAGAAGAGCAGAAACTATAAATATGTTATCCGTTCTGGACAGCAAGGCCAGACCGCAAATAGTCCCCAGATAAGGCCAGCCGGTTTTGAGCCATTCGGAATTAGCTTTAATTGAAAGAAATACAAGCAGGGCTAAAAAAAAGTTGTTTTGGGCGGTCTCCAGGCCGTTCATAGTGTGTTCCAATCCGAATGGATTGATAAGGTAGAAGGCGGCAGCCCAGAAACCAATGATTGGTTTATTCAGTCTTTCCAGGGTTTTGTAAATAAGAAAAGCTGCGGCCGTGTCGAAGAGGGCTGATAAAGCAAGAACCAAGTGAATACTAAGCCAGGGGTTGGATTGAAAGAAAAAATAGATGGGAGTTATAACGAAAAGCCAAAGCGGATGAAAACCGTTGGTTAAATTGATTCCATCGGCGGAGAGCATTCCCTGGTTGACTAAATTTTTGGCTATAGAAAAATAGTAATATGCATCATCGGAAATCAGATAATAGAAGAGTTTCTGCGGGAGCCAGGCTAAAACGAGACGAATAGTAAGCCCAAGAAGAAGCAAGAAAATAATTCTTCTTTGTTTGGGCTCTTTTAGAAGCACCAGTTAATTACTGCCGCAAGAGTGAATTATCTCGCCAAGGCCGGGGCGGTGCGTTTTTCTAATTCTTCGGCGGAGGAAGCGCCGAACTTCTTGAACCAGGGGGTGGCGGCTTTCAAGCGCTCGTTCAAGGCCTGAATGTTTTTCACGCCAACGTCGGCCAGCCAATCTTCCAACGCTTTCAAGCCCTGCTTAGCGTAAACCGGAATCCCTTCTTTCCAGGTGGCGCGGCCGCAGAGAACGCCGTTGAAATCAGTTTTGGCTTCGGCAGCGAGTTCCAGACTTTCCAAAAACTGGTCGTTGGAAACGCCGGCGCTCAAATAGATGAAGGGTTTTTGGGCCGCTTTTGCGGCCTTGCGGTAATGCTCCAGCGCTTCAGCTTTGGAGTAAGCCTTGGTTCCCTTGAATGCTTTGGTGCCTTCCACGAATTCAAGTTGGACGGGTATTTCGACTTTCAAGACGTCCACGCGATATTCCGGCTTGGAAAACTCGGCAATGCTTTTTGAGACGATTTCCGGTTTTTGCCGGGCATATTCGACCGATTTTTCGTCGCCCCCTTTGGGGTTGTAGCCGACGAATTCGAGAAAGAAGGGGATATCGCAGAACGCGCATTCAGCGCCTATACGCTCGACGAAGGAATGTTTTTCGGCATTTATTTTTGGTTCGTCAAAGGGGGTGTAATAAATCAAAAGTTTTATGGCATCGGCGCCGGCTTCTTTGAGTTTGCGCACCGTCCAGTCAGGCAATAAATCGGGAATGCGGCCGGGGCGGGTGTTGTCGTAGCCGGATTTTTCATAGGCTAAAAGCGCGCCTTTCCCCTTGGCTTTTTCGCGTAAAGCCGGAAGGCCGTATTCGGGGTCGAGCAGGATGGCGGAGGCGTAGGGCGTCAGAATCCGGGTGATGGCGGATTTAAACTCCGCCATCATAGCGTCGGTTATCTGGTCGGCCGATACTTCTTTTTCTTTGGCGATGGATTTTTTCAAGGAGCCGCGCTGGTCCATCGCGGCTGCCGCAATCACGCCGCGGGGGTCGGCCAATTTTTTCAGTCCGTTTATTTTTCCGGGTGTTAGGGTCATTTTTACTCCTTTAAATTCGAGGAAGTAAGTTAAGATTTTTGGGGGGTTATTTCAACTGGTTTTGGGAAACAGAGATTGCGCGGCATTGGCCTGTCCGAGAAAGCTCCGGGAGCGGCCAGGGAAATGCCGCCTACGAATATTGGGGGAGTGAGCGAATGGCAATTCGCCCCTACCAACCTAACCCCTGTGTCCCCTTCCCGATGCGGGAAGGGGAGGGTGAACACCTCCTGAGCCTTTGCTCGGGACAGGCAAGGTTCGCCCCTACGGACCCCACCCCTCGACTGCGCTCGGTACAGGTTGCCCAGAAAGATAGATTTGTAATTACGGAAAAACGAAAGTCGTGAAATTAGTATTCCTGCCAGCGTTTGGCGATACCGGCCAGAAGACCCAACATAATCCAGGAGGTAATCATCGAAGTGCCGCCGTAAGAGACGAATGGCAGGGGCAGGCCGGTTACGGGCATCAAGCCGATGGTCATACCGATATTCACCAGAAACTGAAAGACCAAAACGGCGGTTATTCCCAGGGCGGTGAAGCTGGCGAAGGAATTGCGTGCCTTGGCGGCGTATTCGAGGCCGCGGTAGATCATATAGCCAAATAGGGCGATCAAAATTATCACGCCAATGAAACCGAATTCTTCGCCGACGACGGAGAAGATGAAATCAGTATGCTGCTCCGGCAGGAAAGCCAACTTGGTCTGCGTGCCGGCCATATAGCCTTTGCCCAAAAGGCCGCCGGAGCCGACGGCGATTTTGGACTGGATAATCTGGTAACCGGCGCCGCGCGGATCGCGGTTTGGGTCCAAAAAAATCAGAATGCGCATTTTTTGGTAATCGTGAAGCTTGTTCCAAACCAAGGGAAGGAACATTCCGGAGAGCAAATTCAGCAGGGTAACGCCGGTGGAAAAGAAGCCGCCGGGCCTGACCCAATACAAAGTTACCAAGAGCAGAACGAAAAAGAGCCCCCAGGAAATCCAGTGGAAGGCGGCGATTAAACTCAAAATAGGCGAGATTACGAAGAACAGATAAATCGGCGGAATGGAAGACCAAAAAAGCATAGCCAGAAATATGGCGAAAAAGACCAGAGAGGTTCCCAAATCGGGCTGGCGCAGGATTAAAAGCATCGGGAGAAAAACCAGAAACATTGCCGGAAGAAGCCTTTTTAAACTGTTGGCTGGGTATTTTGAAGAGCTGGCCAAAAAACGGGCGGTTGCCAAAACGGTGGCAATTTTGGCCAGCTCGGAGGGCTGCAAGTTGAGCGGTCCCAGGGCGTACCAGCGTGTGGCGCCCAAGCGGGTGGAGCCCAAGAAGAAAACCGCCACCAAAGCGCTCAGGGAAAGAAAGTAGAAAACGTAAGCGAAGGCTTGGAAAAAGCGGGGAGGGATATTGTAAACTCCCCAGAAGAAAACCAGACCCAGAAAAATCCAGATTAGTTGTTTTAGATAAAGATTATGCTCGGAAGGATTGGGTGAAAGATGGGTAGAGCTGTAAATGAGAGCCACACCGGCAAAGGATAGTATCAGTCCGCTTATCCACAGCCAGCGGTCGATTTCTTTCCAAAATTCCTGCAGGATGATTTTAGGCGGGCGCATATCAGTCGGAATAGTCGAACTTGGCGGTGTCGGCGGGAGCGGCGATAGTTGCGGTTGGCTTCTTTTTCAGCAAATACGCTTCTATCATTTGCTTGGCTATCGGCGCCGCAACGTCTCCGCCATGGCCGGCATTTTCGACCAGTATGGCAATCGCAATCTTGGGATTTTCCGCCGGAGCAAAACAAGCAAACCAAGCATGCTCTTTGCCGTGGGGATTTTCGGCGGTTCCGGTTTTTCCGGCCACGGTTATCCCTTCCACCTGGGCGCGGTGGGCGGTGCCGTACGTGTCTTGGACTACCGCAATCATCGCCTTTTTAAGAATTTCCAGGTTGGCTTTACCAAAGGGAAGCCGGTCAATCATTTCCGGCTGGTATTCCTGCGTGCCGGCAGGATCTTGAACGCGTTTTAAAAAATGCGGTTTCCAGAGGGTGCCGCCGTTGCCCAAAGCGGCGTAAAAGCTGGCCAGCTGCAGAGGAGTTGTTAAAATTTCACCCTGGCCGATGGCCAGGTTGAGCATTACACCGGTGGACCATTTTCCTTTGCCGAGGCGTCTGTCGTACCAGCTCTGGTCGGGAGCCAAACCGCGGGCTTCGTCCGGCAAATCAATTCCTGTGCGCAGGCCGAAGTGGCATTTTTTGGCATACTGCGACCATTTATTCAAACCCAGTTTTAAGCCGAGTTGGTAAAAGTAAACATCGCAGGATTGTTCGATGGCGCCGGTTAAATCGAGACTGCCGTGGCCTTCTTTTTTCCAGCAGCGGAAGAGGCGGTTGCCAAATCGGTAGGAGCCTCCGCAACTTGCGGGCATATGGCTGCCGGGAGTTATCAACCTTTCTTCGAGGGCGGCGCCGGCGAGCAACAATTTTGTCGTGGAACCGGGGGGATATTGCGATTGTATTACCCGATTTAAAAGGGGGTGAGCGGGGTCGCCTACGATTTGGTTCCATTCCCCTTGGGAGATTCCGACTGAAAGGCCTGCGGCGTTGTAAACCGGTTTGGAGACGAAAGCGAGAATCTCTCCCGTGGATGGGTCCAAGGCAACGGCGCCGCCGCAGCAGAAATTGGCCAGAGCGGATTCGGCGGCGGCTTGCACGTCCATATCGATGGCGACAACCAAATCGCTGCCGGCAATCGGCTTCATCGCTGGGCGGTCAGGCACCTCCCCCAGAACTTTTCCCTGCGCGGTCACTTCGAGATACAAAACGCCGTCCACGCCGCGCAACAATTGGTCGTATTCTTTTTCAATCCCCATTTTGCCGATATAGCCGCCCTGACGGTAACCGCGAGCGGATAGCTGCAACAGTTCCGGCTCGGAGATTTCGGAGATGTAGCCGACCAAGTGGCTGCCCCAGTTGTTGGGAGGATAGTCGCGGGCCTGTTCAATTTGATAAATCACTCCCGGGAAATCCTCGTTCAGCTCTTCCAGGCGGGCGACCGTGGCGAAATCGACATCCTTTTTGACCTTAATCGGCTCGTAGCGGCCGGTCTTTTCCTTTTTGATAATGCCGGTTAAGTCCTGTTCGGAATACCCCAGTATGGGAGCCAGGCGCTGGATGGTCAGTTCCAGGTCGGTCACCTCATACGGCAGGATGGAAACCGAATAGGAGGGGCGGTTGGCGACGATTTTGCGCATCTGGCGGTCGTAAATGGTTCCGCGCGGGGCGGGAATGGGCACCAAGCGCAGCCGGTTGACGTCGGCCATCTGGCGGTAATAGGAGTGAAAAACGATTTGCAGAAAGAGGAGGCGAACCGCCAGGGCGCCGAGCAGGGCGGCCAGAACGATAAGGAGGGCTTTTTGGCGATTTATGCGGGAGTATTCGTTCACAATTCTACGGCTGCTTTTTTTCTTTTTTTCTTTTGGGTGAAATAAAACAGAGCGAAGCCAACCAGGGCGGTATAGAGCGCATCGGGCAAGGAATAGCGAATCAAAATAAAGCCAGCGCCGGCGAAAGAGAAACCGGTGTGAATCAACTGGTAAAAAATTTCAAAGACCAGCACGGAGAGCGCGGCAATAATGCCTTTGGAATAAAAATTTTCCAAAAACAGATTATCTTTGAAGCTCCCCATCCAGAAGCCCAAGCCCAGTCGCAGGAGGGTCCCCCATCCGAGCAAGGATGGGGTCAACAAGTCGATTAAAAATCCGGAAAGGAATCCAAAAAAAAGGCCTTCCAAAGAGCCGTAACTTAATGCGAAAAAAGCGGTGAAAATTAAGGCCATATCGGGACGGGCACCGGCTATGGAAATCAGAGGATAAAGAAGGGATTGGTAGAGCAGCACGAAAAGAAGGCAAAAAAGGAAGTTTAAACCCTTCATTTGGGTTCTTTTTCTTTGGAATTTTCTGGAGGAGGCAATAGAATGAAAACTTCTTCAATGGCCGGGAAGCGGACCGCCGGCTCTACCTCTACCTGTTTAAAGGTTGAAAGGGAATCTGCGCGGACACTGCGGACCGTGCCGATTAAAATTCCTTCCGGAAAAAGGCCGCCCAGACCGGAGGTGACAATCGTATCCCCTGTAGCCACATCATCCTGGTAATAGACGTTGTCCATTGACAGGTAGGGGCCGGATTTCCATTTAACGATTCCGATCGTGCGGCTGCGCTGATTGCGGGCGGCCACGCGGCAACCGGGGTCATAAAGCAGCTCAACGATGGCGGCGTCGGGGGTGGCATCGGATACCTTGCCCACCAGGCCAATCAGGTTTATAACCGGCAGGTTTCTCCGAACTCCATCCAAAACCCCCCGGTTGACGGTCACTTCGGCAGGGCGGCGGGACGGCTCCATACCGATGATTTTCGCAGCGATGGGAGTAAATCCCGGGGGCGCAGGGAGTCCCAGCAGGCTTTTTAAGCGCTGGTTTTCCAGGCGGGTTTCTTGTAAGGAAGCGTTTTCCAGTTTGGTTTTCACCAAAGCCTGGCGCAGAGCCTGGTTTTCTTTTTTGAGCCGGACCAGTTCGGAAACGCTTTGGCCGAGGGAGGAAAAAGGAGCGTACACCACGCTGGCGACCGACGCGGCAAAAGAGAATTTTACTTTCTCGGGCAGAAAGATAAGAACCAGGGAGAAAGCGACCGTCAGATAGACGGCAACTTTAGGTCTGGTTTTAAAAGGTATCGAAAATTCGCTCACCGGCCAAGCCTCCTCCTATGTTAACTTCGGCAAAACCGGACGTTTTTCTACGGTCCTACGGAGTCTTTATCCAGAGCTTCCAGGACCTCTCCGGGGCTTTTCAGTTCCAAGAACCTGGCCCTGGTTTTTTCGTCCTTCATAATAAAAGAAATTCGCTGCAGGACGTTCAAATGGGCGCCGATGGCATCCTCGGGCGCGGCTATCAAAAAGAAAAGATGGGCCGGCTTTTTGTCCATAGTCTCAAAGTCGATTCCCTGTTTGGCACGGCCAAACGCGAGAACCACCCCGCGCACTGCCTTGGTTTTGGCGTGGGGTAAAGCAACCCCGTAGCCCACGCCGGTGGTAACCAGTTTTTCACGCTCGATCACGGCCGATAGAAGCTCTTTTTGATCTTTTACCAGTTTGGAATGGGAGGCCAGGATCACCAGTTCGCGAATCGCCTCCTCTTTGGTTTTTGATTTCAGGTCCAACTCAATCAGTTCTTCGCCGCAGAATTTGGACAGTTTCATCTATTCTCCTAAAATTTTTCGGCTTCTTCCACCAGCATAATCGGGATTTCGTCCTCGATTTTGTATTTCAACCGGCAGGCGTGACAAACCAGCCGCTGGTTTTTTTCGTCGTATTCCAAATCTCCCTTGCAGGCCGGGCAGGCTAAAACATCCAATAATTTTTTATCCAGCATCTTCGCTCCTATTGTTTTTCGGCCGTTGCCGCCGCCGGTTTGGCGGTTTCCTCCGGTTCAACCGTATAATGTCCCATAGAGCGGTATTTTTCGGTGCGGCGCATAATCAGTTCGTCCGGAGGAATTTTTTTCAAGTCGGCCAGCTCCGTTAAGATTTGGATTTTAACCGCTGCAAACACTTTTTTGGGATCGCGATGGGCGCCGCCCAACGGTTCCGGGATAATTTTATCGATAATACCCAGTTCCATAAGGTCGTAAGAGGCGACTTTCAAAGCTTCGGCGGCTTCTTCTTTTTTGTTGCTGTCGCGCCATAAAATGGCGGCGCAGCCTTCGGGGGAGATTACCGAATACCAGGCGTTTTCCAGCATCAGAATCCGGTCACCCACGCCAATCCCCAAAGCCCCGCCGGAGGCGCCTTCGCCGATTATGACCACCACAATCGGAACAGGCAAAGCCGCCATTTCGCGCAGGTTTCTGGCGATGGCTTCGGCCTGGCCTCTTTCTTCCGCCCCCACACCCGGGAAGGCGCCGGGGGTGTCTATTAAAACCAGAATGGGGCGGCCAAAGCGGGCGGCCAGCTGCATCGCGCGCAAAGCCTTGCGATACCCTTCCGGGTGAGCCATTCCGAAATTATGATACAACTTTTCTTTGGTGTCCCTTCCCTTCTGTTGCGCTACCACTAAAATTTTTTCTTTTTCCAATCTGGCAAAACCGTTTATGATGGCGTGGTCGTCGGCAAAGCCCCGGTCGCCGTGCAGCTCTACAAAATCGGTCAAAAGGGCGGCAATGTAATCGGAGGCGATCGGGCGTTTGGGATGGCGGGCCAGCTGCACCCTTTGCCAGCGGGTCAGTTTGGAGTAAATTTCCTTTTGCAGCCGCTCCAATTTTTTCTCCAGGGCGGCAATTTCCTTGGAAAGCTCGACCGATTCGCCGGTGGCAAAATCGTGGATGTCGGCGATTTTTTTTTCCAGCTCTACGATCGGTTTTTCGAAGTCCAGATATCCGTTCATTTTTTCTTTTCGGCCGCGTGCTTAATCAAGATAATAAAAGCAATCGACAAAAACAGGTACAACAGCACCAGGCCGGATAAGATAGCTCTTCGGTCCAAGGTCACCAAACATAAAACTAAGAAAGAAAAGGCCAAAGAGGAAGAGTAAAAAAGCCAGACGGTGACTTTTTGGGACAGCCCCAAATCCAGCAGGCGGTGGAAGAGGTGGTTTTGGTCGGCTTGATGCCAGGCCTGACCGCTTTTTAAGCGGCGGATAAAGGTCGTGCCGGATTCTACGAGGGGAATTCCCAACGTCAGCAAGGGAATGAAAAGAGCGGTGGCGGTGAAACCTTTGATTGGGAAGAGCAGCCCCAACGAGGCGAAAAGAAAACCGATGGTAAGGGCGCCCGAGTCACCCATAAATATCCTGGCCGGAAAATAGTTAAAAGGAAGGAAACCGGCCAGCGCCCCGGCCAGCGCCAGAGCAATAAATTGCAGCAGGGAAATTTTGAGAAAGAATCCTGCGCAAAAAAGGGTCAGCGATACTATCAAGGAAACGCCGGCCGCCAAACCGTCCAGCCCATCGATGAGGTTGATGCTGTTGGTCAAGGCCACAACCCAAAAAAGAGTTACGGGGATTGACCAAAAGCCGAGATTCCAGGCTCCGAGGAAAGGGACATAGAGCACCTGGATGGCCAATCCGCCGGCAACGAGAATGGAGCCGGCAAAAATTTGCAGCAAGATTTTCAGCCGCCAGTCGTATGCATGCAGGTCGTCGATGATACCCAAAATAAAAATTATCAAGCTTCCGGAAAAAATGTAGATGAATTCAGCCGAGAAAGCGTTTGCCCATTTCAATGAAACGAAAAGCCCCAGCCAGAATCCGAGGAAAATGGAGATACCGCCCAGCCGGGGAAGCGGCCGGGTGTGAATTTTTCTGGGGCCGGGCTGGTCGAAAAGAGATTTTTTTCGGCAAAAGGCGATGACCGCCGGCGTAAGGGCGGCGGTTATACCGCCGGATAAAAGAAAGGCAATCCAGAGGCTCATCGGGATGGTTTAAACAGGTACGAGAAGCGGTATTGCAAGGAAAAAAGAAAGGTCAACAACGCGCGGCTGAAACGGCGATGGGGAAAGTGTTTTTTAAAATAGTATAAAAGGGAGGTTTGCTGACGTTTTAAGGCAAGGCGATAGTTCTGCTTGGTGGAGCTGCCCCAAAAATGGCGCACCCGGACTTCGGGGGTGTAAAAGACTTTAGCTCCAAGGTCATTCAAGCGCTTGCACAAGTCAGTATCTTCGGCATAAAGGAAAAAATTGGGGTCAAATCCGCCGATTTGTTGAAACTTTTCTTTTTTAATCAAAAAGCAGGCGCCGCCGATGACCCCTTTTATCCGTTCGGTTTTTTGAGGCATTTCTCGAAGATAACCGCCCAGTTTTCCAAAAAGCCGGCCCAATGGGGAACGCCGGGCAAAGAGAATCGTTGTCGGGGTGGGGAAATTTCTTACCGTTGGAATCGTGCCGCCGCCCGGTTCTTTCTGGGCGGGAGCGATGAGGTCGGCAGCATATTTTTCCGCCAGTTCTTGCAATTGTTTTATCTGGGCCGGCGAAATTTCCACATCGCCGTTTAAAATCAAAAGCCACTCCCCTTCGCTTTTGGCCGCTGCCGCGTTTACGGCGGCGCCGTAGCCTTTATTTTCCGGCATCATCAAGCAATCAATGGTAGAAAATTCTTGTTTGAGTTTTTCGCCGGTTTTGTCGGAAGAGTTATTATCGACCACGATAAGTTCTTGGACTTCTTTTCCAATGCCCCGAGTAAGCGAAGGCAGTACTCGAGAGGTTATTTCGCAGCTGTTGTAGGTTACCATAATGGCGGAGATGCTCACACCTCAAATTTTTCCCAGTAGGGAGAGCAGGCGCAGCCGCCAGACCATCCAGACCGCCTCGCGTACGATTTTTTTGGACATTTTGCTGGTGCCTTCGCGGCGGTCGATGAAAACAATGGGGATTTCTTTCAACTGAAACCCTTTTTTCCAGGCGCGAAAACTCATTTCGATTTGGAAGGAATAGCCGTTGGAACGGACTTTGGATAAGTCGACGGCTTCCAGCACCTGGCGGCGGTAGCATTTGAAACCGCCGGTGGCATCGCGCAAGGGCAGCCCGGTTATGATTCGAGAATAGACGTTGGCGTAGTACGAAAGCAGAAGCCTTCCCATTGGCCAATTGACGACGTTAACGCCGGAGATGTAACGGCTGCCGATGACCAAATCGGCTTCTTTTATTGCCGTCAGAAAGTCAGGCAGGAATTTGGGGTCGTGAGAAAAATCGGCGTCCATTTCAAAAACATAGTCAAATCCTTTTTTCAAACCCCATTTGAAGCCGGCCAGGTAGGCCTGGCCCAGGCCGGATTTTTTTTCGCGATGCAGAACGAAAATCCGCTTGTTTTCAGCCGCCATCCGGTCGGCTATCTGGCCGGTGCCGTCGGGGGAGTTGTCGTCCACAATCAATACCGAAAGAATCGGATCAGCGGCCAGAACGGCCGGAACAATCTTTTCGATATTTTCTTTTTCGTTGTAGGTTGGGATTATGACTAAGCCGCGCATCAGGTGCTCGGAGAAGGCGCTTCGGCCGGGATTTCTTTTTTACGCTTGGGAACGATGGAATATACGGCGGTAAGCAAAACGATTAAGGATGTCACCCAGGTCAGCGTGCGGGCTTTTTTGTATAGCTCCGGCTCGTAGCGCCATTCGATGGTGTGATTCCCGGTGGGCAAGTACACCGCTCGGAAGGTAACATCCACTAAATACACTTTCATTGGTTGCCCGTTTTCATACGCTTTCCAATTAGGATAAAAGTTTTCACTCAAAAATAAAAAGCCGGGGCGGGATAGGTTCACTCTGGTTTTATACGATTCGACCTGCCGGTCGGTTACTTCGGCGGTAATCGGAGGCAGGGTGGTGTCGGCCTGCCAGCCCGTGGGCTTTGGGTCTTCCATGAAGAAAATCGTTTTAGCCGGATTGAAATGGGGCCGGCGCAGTTCGGCTATCGCTTCGTCCCAGCTTTTCACCACCTGGTAATTGAAGACGGCGAAAGCGCGCGGCAGGGCGGTCAGATTTTGATATAAGTAGACTCCGTTATAGCTGCCAACCAATTGCAGCTGACCGGGGATTTCAATCGGCTGACGGGTTACGAGATAGCGCGTATTGAGTAAGTTTAAAAAGGTGAAACTTTGCAAAATGTTGGTGAAGGACTTGCCGCCGATGAATTCTTCGTAGCTGCGGAATTGATTGCCGTGGTAGCCGGTGACGGTTTCGATATCAAAGTAAGGGAGATAATCTTCCGTGCCGATTCCGGGAAGGCCGGAGAGAGCACCGGGCAGGATAAAAGTTCGTCCCGGGATAGGGTCCTGCTTGATTGCATCCACTAAAGGATAGCGGCTGAAATGGGCGTCCAAAGTGGTGGTCTCGATAAAATTTTTGTCCATTCGAAATAAATCGAAAGCTCCAATTATCAGAAGTACCGTTACTAAAACCGCAGCGGGAACACTACGCTTCAAATACAACCAGATTAAACTGAAAGCAGTAGCTCCGATGAAAAGGGCCAGCCAACAGTGGCCGACGATTTTGGAAAGATTTGCCTGCAGAATGGCCTGTTTATTTGGCTCCATTTGGGAGTAGAAAAGCCCTTTCCAGAAACCGACAAAGCTCTGGCCGCTGAAGGTGGTAATTAAAGTTAAAAGTAGAATCAAACCCACAACCGTTCCCAATGTTACGAAAAGGCGCTTTTTGACGGTCTGGGCTAAATTGTCAAGACGGGCAAGAATCGATTCCAAGCCAAAACCGGCCAAAAGTGAAGAGGAAAAGGAAAAAAGAAACATAATCATACTGGGAGCGCGCATTTTTTTGACCTGCGGTATCAGCGCATAGAATAAATGGAATAGCGGGGTGGTGGCGCCCAAGGCATAAAGCAGGGCAAAAATAGCGAGTCCGGCGAAATACCATTTCTTGCGCTTGTTCCAAAGCACCAGGGCAGAAATTGCCAAAAGTAGGGCTACGAGGCCGGTGTATTCAGAGTTATCCTTGAACGGATTGCGGCCCCAATAGCTTTGTTCGGTTTGGACCACCATTCCGGAAAAGCCACCAACAAGCTGACCAACCAGTTCTTCGGGATGCATTGACCAGGAAGTGGCCCATTCGTAGCCGCGATTTTCGGCGCGGGGAGAGTAATTGTTCACATATTTAATTCCGGGCCACATCTGGATGGCGGAAATTCCCAGCCCGATTATCACCGCAAAGGCAACTCCGCTGCCTCGAAGAATTGTCCAGCTCCAAGCTTTTTCGGTCACTATTTTTTCGATGAGCCGGTATCCGGCATAGGAAGCCAAAGCCAAATGGGTGAAGTAGGCCATTTGGGGGTGAGGGGTCAGCCAGATTAGGCCGAGGGCCCCGCCCATTAAAATCGAATTGGTGAAAGCTTGTTTCTCGAAAACTCCTTCGAGGAAATAAAAAGCAAGCGGGAAGAGAGTGGTAACAAAAATTTTGCCGTCGTGGCCGGGACTGACAAAAGAAACAAGATAGGTTGAAAGGGTGTAGAACAACCCGGCGGTGAAAGCGCCGAGATAGCCCGCGCCAAAGCGGCGGGCGCAAGCATACATAAAGCAGCCGGCTAAAAAGATGTGCAGGATTTGAATCCAGCCCAGGGCGCGGTCCAAGGGCATTAAAAATTTCAGAAAACTTAGCGGATAGAAAATGTCGCCGTGGAAAGCGTCCACGAAGGGCATTCCGCCGTAGATATATGGATTCCACTGGGGAATGTGGCCCTGATTTTTGAAAAACTCCACCAAATAGGAGCGGAAAAAGATGCCGGCCTGCAGGGTGTCGGAGCCTGCCAGCATTTTGTTAGAAAAAACAAAGTCGGCGAAAAGTATTATCGTTACCACAAAATAGGTTCCGATGGGGAGCCAGGGGAATAAACGGGCGTTTTCCCACCAAAGGGTGGTGGCCGGATGTTTAACCTGGAGTTTTGGCCGGTTCTCTTTTTTAGCCATTTACAGTTTCCAGGCTACGGCGGCACCGGCGGTTTCGCCCAGCACCATCCAAATACGCGAGAGAGCGGAGAGCAGTATGGCGACCGAGTCGGGAAAGTAGATGTTTAATACCAAAGCCAGCACCGCTTCGCGAACGCCCAGGCCGCCCGGCGTGAAAAAGCTCAAGTATCCTATCAAATAGGCGGCCACGTAGCCCCCGACAATGGAGAAGAAATGGTCGGCCGTCCCGGTGACCGAAACGACAAAGAAGAAAAAAGCGGTTCCGTGCAGAAACCAGCCGAAAACATAGTAGGCGAATATACCGGACAGGGAATTTTTCTTCAAGGCTAATTCGGGTTCGGTTTTTTGGAATTTTTTAAGCATAAAATGCATTACTTTTTCGGTCAACCGAGGGCGGTAAATTACCACTAAAGCCGCCAGAGTAATGGCCCCTCCCAAAATCCAAATGGTGTCTTTGACCCAGGCCTGTTTGGCAATTGCGGGCAAAACGCCGGTGATGAGAATCAAAAAGAGGGCGGCGGGGATGTTTATCAACTGGCTTAAAACGAAAGAGGTTGTCGAAGTAGCTTTGGGAATTCCTTCTTTTTCACACATTGCCACCAGGCTGACATATTGCCAGATGCGGCCAGGCAGGTAACGGGCCAGGTTAGAGAGGTAAGAAATTTTGAAGGCTTTGCGCAGTTTGATTGTCCTTTTAAAGACTTTTAAAATTTCGCTCCAGATCCAGGAAAGAAAAATGAAGTTGCCAAACAGAATCAAAACCGAAAAAACCAGCCAGAACGTGCTGACGCTCCAGTCGTATTTTTGAACTTCCTGCCAGTCGGCAACGACTTTTTTGCCCAAAAAGAAGAAAATTAGAACAACCGAAGTCCAGCGAAAAACGGCAAATATCTTACTTTTCAATTGTCGAAAGGAAACTTCTGTTCGGTTTCTTCCGAGGCGCTCGGCTGCCCGGCCGTTTCTTCTTTGGCGCTTGGTTTTGTCACAGGCCGGTTGTAGCTTGAACCTGACGCAGGGGAAGGCTGTGCCCGCTCTGCCGGACGGGAAGATGTTGGGCGGAGCATAATCGGAGCGGTGCGGCTGGTTTTTAGTTCGCCCACTTCGCGCGACAGGAAGTCGATTTTGCTTTGCAGCTCGACCAATGTTTCACCCAAAAATCCCAAGGCGAAAAAGGAGATTCCCAACATTTCCAGCAACATCACCAAGTATAAAACCGGGCGGTAGCCTTCGTGGGCGAAGATGCGGAAGCCGATGGCCGCCAATCCCGCCAAAATCCCCAAGCCGACCAAAACCAATCCCCAGGAGCCGAAGAAAAGAAGCGGCTTTTTGGAAAAGGAAAGCTGGAATTTGACGGCTAAAAGGTCCAGAAAACCGACGGGAATACGCCAGAAGCCGAATTTGGATTGGCCGAATTTGCGTGGATATAGTTTCACCTTCACTTCGGTCACCCGGAATCCCTCTTCGTGGGCCATCACCACCATATAGCGGTGCCAGTCCTTGCGGAAAGAAAGATTGGTTAAAACTTCGCGCTTGAAACCTTTGATGGAATTCAAATCGTGAACGGGAACATTGAACAACATCCGACAAAGCAGGTTGTAAGTGGAAGAAACCAAACGTTTGCCGCCGTAGCGGCCTTGCTTCCAGCCGGTGACTATGTCGTATCCCTCGGAAAGACGCGAAATCATCTGGGGCAGCTCGTTGGGGTGATATTGCAAATCGGCGGGAAAGAAGAAAAGAAAACGGCCGCGCGCCAAAGAAAAACCGGTGTTCAAGGCGGCGGTTACCCCCTGGCGGGTTTTGTGGAAATAAGTCCGTAAAAAGTGGTAGCGGCCGGCCAGCTCGCGGGCTTTTGGATAGGTTTTGTCGGTGGAACCATCATCCACCAAAATAACTTCGGCAGAGATGTGGTCGCGCCGGAAAACCTCCGCAAAGGCTTCCATCAACGCCGGCAGGTTTTCTTCCTCGTTGTGAGCGGGGACTACTATGGAGGCCAGAATTCCGCGCGGGCGGGGCGGGCCGCCGCGGCGGCGACGGGGAGGATGAGTTTCGGGCATATCAGTCCGTCAGGGCCGTTTCGACCGGCCGGAAACGGGCTTCCTTAAGATGGGCAATGATGCGTTCGGCAAACCCTGAAGTGGAAACCAGCTGGGCACCCGGCATCAGGCGTTCCAAGTCGTAAGTTACGGTCTTTTGTTTGATGGCGGCGGCCAGTCCCTGGTAAATCAGACCGGCGGCCTCTTTCCAGCCCATATATTCCAGCATCAAGGCGCCCGAAAGAATCAGACTGCTGGGGTTGACTTTATCCTGGCCGGCATATTTGGGCGCCGTTCCGTGGGTGGCCTCGAAAAGCGCCGTTCCATCGCCAATGTTGCCGCCCGGAGCCATACCCAGCCCGCCGACTTGGGCGGCGGCGGCGTCGGACAGAAAATCGCCAATCAGGTTGGGACAGACCAAAACGTCGTACTCTTTGGGGCGGATTAAAATCTGCTGGAAGATGGAGTCGGCCAGGCGGTCGTTGACCAAAATTTTGCCGGCGGGAACTTCTCCGTTGTATTTTTCCAGCTCCTCTTCAAAAACCACGTTTTTGCCGAATTCCTTTTTGATCAGCTCAAATCCCCAATCCTTGAAAGCTCCCTCGGTGAACTTCATAATGTTGCCTTTGTGAATCAGGGTAACCGTTTTTCGGTTGTTTTCGAGCGCATACTCCATTGCCTTGCGCGCCAGCCTTTTGGTGGCAGTGACTGAAATCGGCTTAATTCCAATGCCGGAATCGGCCCTCACTTTGACCTTCAGCGATTTACCCAAGAATGAAATCAGCTTTTTAGCTTCCGGTGAGCCTTTTTTCCATTCCAAACCGGCATACACGTCTTCGGTATTTTCGCGGAAGATTACCAGATTGACATCCTGCGGGTTTTTCACCGGCGCCGGGACTCCCTCAAAGTAGCGCACCGGACGGACGCAGGCATACAAATCCAAAACCTGCCGCAGGGTAACGTTCAGGCTGCGGATGCCGCCGCCGATGGGGGTGGTGAGCGGGCCTTTTAAGGCAACAACAAAAAACTTGATAGCCTCCTCGGTTTCTTTGGGCAGCCATTTGCCAAATTTTTTGAAGGCTTTTTCACCGGCGAAAATTTCGGTCCAAACGATGCGGCGGCCGGGACCGTAAGCCTTTTCGATGGCGGCGCTAATCACGCGCTGCGTGGCGGGCATTATATCCACGCCGATACCGTCCCCTTCGATAAAGGGGATAATCGGATAGTCAGGAACTTCCAGCTTGTTCTGTTTGTAGGCAATCAGCTCCCCATCCTTGGGGATTGTAAATGTTTTGAATTTTTTCATCAGTATCCCAAAAATTTAAGCATCTCTTTATAGGTTCCGGCCGATTTGGTCAGGGCTTCTTTTTCCTCTTTTTCCAGTTTCAATTCAACTATTTTTTCGACTCCCGCGGCGCCCAAAATGACCGGAACGCCAATATACAGGTCGGAAAGGCCGTATTGCCCGGTCAAGTAAGCCGAAGCGGGGAGCAGTTTCTTTTCATCTCCCAACACCGCTTTTACCATTTCAGCCGAAGCGGCGGCGGGAGCGTAGTAGGCCGAACCGGTTTTTAAAAGCTTGACAATTTCGGCGCCGCCGTCGCGGGTGCGGTCGCTGATGGCTTGGATTTTCTCTTTTGAAATCAATTCCGAAATCGGGACTCCGGACACCGTTGTGTAGCGAGTGAGAGGCACCATCGTATCTCCGTGTCCCCCCAAAACCATCGCTTGCGTATCGGTAAAAGCCACTCCCAGTTCCAGCGCTACGAAAGTCCGAAACCTAACGGAGTCCAGAACGCCGGCCTGGCCGAAGACACGATTGGCCGGAAAGCCGGTTTTTTTGAAAGCGTGGTAGGTCATAATGTCCAAGGGATTGGAGACGACGAGAACAAATGACTTGGGGGCGTATTTCTTGATTTCATCGGCTACTTTTCCGACGATGTCGGCGTTGGCGGAAAGCAGGTCTTCGCGGCTCATTCCCGGTTTGCGCGGAAGGCCGGCGGTAATGACAACCATATCGCTATTCGCGATGTCCGCATAATTGTTGGTGCCGGTCACGCGCGAGTTGTAGCCGCGCACCGGGCCGGCCTGGGATAAGTCAAGCGCCTTGCCCTGGGGCACACCTTCAACTATGTCCACTAAGACGATGTCACCCAAATTCACTTCGGCTAAATAGAGCCCTAAACTAGCGCCAACGTTGCCCGCTCCGATGATGGAGATTTTTTTCTTCATTTGCGGTTATTCTTTGAATTGGGGAAAAAGAAAGCAATCTCGGTCCGAGCGTTTTCGGGGGAATCGGAAGCGTGCACGGAGTTTTTGCCTTTATCGATGGCCAAATCGTAGCGAATCGTTCCCGGGTCGGCCTCCCTGGGGTCGGTGGCGCCGATTAATTTGCGCAAATCGGCGACGGCATTTTCTTTTTCCAGAAAAATTGGCACCACCGGGCCGGAGGACATAAACTCCACCAAATCGGTCAGAAACGGTTTGCCTTCGTGCACGGCATAAAACTTTCGCGCTTCTTCTGATTTGAGATGAACCATTTTCATTGCCCTGATTTTAAAGCGGGATTTTTCCAGCCGGGAGATGATTTCGCCGGTCAGGTTGCGCCCGACCGCATCCGGTTTGATTATCAACAACGTTTTTTCCATTCTTTATCTTTTCCTTGATGTTTTTCTGTTCGCCCCGACTTTGTCGGGGCTGTTTTTGGCGGCCAGGGCGTGAGCCGGTTTTACATGGTTGCCTTTAAAAGTTCGAGTTTTCAGGGGGGCGGTTTTCTTGGCCGCTTTAGTTCTAACCACTGCCGTAGAAACTTTTGCACTTTTCTTTTTGCCCAAAACTTTTTCAACCAAAGCCGGTATTTCGGCTGGAGTGGAAGCTACCAGAACGCCAACTTTTTTGAACATTTCGATTTTTTCTTTGGCCGTTCCAGCTCCTCCGGAGATGATGGCGCCGGCGTGGCCCATCCGCTTGCCCGGAGGGGCGGTCTGGCCGGCGATGAAAGCGACCACCGGCTTGGTCATTTCGTTTTTAATAAATTCGGCCGCCTTTTCTTCATCCGTGCCGCCGATTTCACCGATTAAAACCACGGCTTTGGTTTCTTTGTCTTTTTGAAACATCCCCAAAACGTCCACGAAGTTGGTGCCAATCACCGGGTCGCCGCCGATGCCGATGCAGGTGGATTGCCCAATTCCCGCTAAGGTCAAATTATAAACCACTTCATAAGTAAGCGTGCCGGAGCGGGATACGACCCCAACTCGTCCGGGTTTGTGAATCTGGGCGGGCATTATGCCGACTTTTGATTTTCCGGGAGTAATCAGTCCCGGGCAGTTGGGGCCAATCAAGCGAGTGTTGGTTGTTTTCAGATAATGATAAATCGTTAGCATATCGGCGACCGGAATCCCTTCGGTTATGCATACCACCAAGGGCAATCCGGCGTCCGCCGCTTCGTAAATGGCATCGGAGGCAAATGCGGGAGGAACGTAAATCACCGAGCAGTTGGCGCCGGTGGCCTCTTCGGCTTCTTTAACCGTATCAAAAATTGGAATTCCATCCAGTTTTTCACCACCTTTGCCCGGCGTCACCCCGGCTGTGATTTTGGTACCGTATTCCTTCATCTGCCGGGCGTGAAAAGAGCCGTCCCGGCCGGTGATCCCCTGCACGATTACTTTGGTTTTTTCGTCAATCAAAATTCCCATTACGCCGCTTTCGATAGTTCAATCGCTTTTTTAACGACTTCGGTCATAGAAGAATAGACGTTCAAGTTTACTTTGCGCAAAATTTCTTTGGCCAAATCTTCGTTGGTGCCCACCAAGCGGATGGCAATCGGCACCTTCGGCTTTAAGGTGTTGACGGCTTTGACAATTCCGTTGGCGACATCATCGCCGCGGGTGATGCCGCCGAAAATATTGAAGCAAATCGCCTTCACGTTCGGGTCGGCCAGAATTATTTTCATCGCAGTAATCACTTTTTCGGGATTGGAGCTGCCGCCGATGTCCAGAAAATTGGCCGGAAGGCCGCCGTAAAACTTCACCAAATCCATCGTCGCCATCGCCAGGCCGGCGCCGTTGACGATGCAGCCGATGCTGCCGTCCAACTTCACAAAAGAAAGCCCGGCTTTTTTGGCTTCATCCTCGATTTTTTCATTGCCGGAAAACTCTTTGTATTTTTCAAATTCGGGGTGGCGCTCCAAGGCGTTGTCGTCTATGCTCACTTTTGCATCGAGGGCTATTAGTCGGCCATTTTTGGTCACGACCAGCGGGTTGATTTCGGCCAGGCTCAAATCGGCCTGCCAGTAAAGGACACATAATTTTTTCAAAATTTCTTCAGCTTGCTTGCGATGATTTTTATCTGTGTAGAGGAAGGTTGAAACCTGCCGCATTTGATAGGGGAGAAGGCCGGTTAATGGATTTACTCTCACTTTCAAAACTTTATCGGGGGTCTGTTTGGCCGCTTCTTCGATTTCAATCCCGCCCGCCGGGGAAGCGATAATAACCGGCATTTTAGCTTCTCGGTCCAGTGTCACGCTCAAATACGCCTCGGAAGCAATGTCAGCCGCTTCGGTAACTAACACTTTTTCAACCTTAAATCCTCTAATATCCATTCCCAGAATGGCGGTTGCTTTCTCTCTGGCTTCCTCGGGCGTGTTGGCAAGTTTAACGCCTCCTGCCTTGCCGCGCCCGCCGGTATGCACCTGGGCTTTCACCACCACCGTATTTCCAAACTCGGAGGCTATCCGATACGCCTCTTCCGGTGTTTTGGCTACTTTCCCCTTCGGAATTGGAATGCCCGCTTGGGCAAACAGTTCCTTGGCCTGGTACTCGTGGAAATTCACTCGGCATCCTTCAAGTTCCTATAATAATCTTTTGCCAGCTTTAACAAAACTTCTTTTTCGTTCAGTGCTGGCTCGTCCAAAACCTGCTCCAGGAGGTGACTTAATACTTTGCCGACGGCCGGGCCGGGAGAAATTTGCAGAATTTCCATTATATCCATTCCGCTGATGGCCAAGTCCTTGAGGCTAAATGGCGGCTTTTTTGCCAATTCGGCTTTGATGCGCGCTTCCAGCTCGTCCACGTCATCCGTTTTTCCGCCCATTCCCTGGCCGGATACGTCGGCCCGGCGAAGCTCGAGGAGGTCAAAGACCAATTCCGGGCCGACTTTGCGAATCAGGCGGCGCAGCCCTTTGTCGGTCACCTGGGTGGTGAACATATGCTTGTCCACCAGCAAATAAACCTGGTCGATAAACTCGTTGGAATATTTAAGCCGCCGCAAAATCTGTTTAGTCAATTTGGAACCGAGCTTTTCGTGACCGTAAAAAGTCGCTCCGTCTTCGGTTTCCACTTTGGTGCGGGGTTTGGCCACGTCGTGCAGCAAACAGGCCCAGCGGACGTTTAACTTGGGCGGTGTCGCATCAACAACGTAGAGCGAATGCTCAAAAACTTCCCAGCGGTGATAGCCGCCGGGCTGGGTTACGCCCACTCCTTCGGCTAATTCCGGCAGAATAATTTGCAAAAGCCCTGATTTTTGCATCAACTTGAAACCGACCGATGGTTTGGGAGAGAGCTGCATTAGTTTGTTTAACTCCTCTGCAATCCGCTCGGCGGCGACGGATTCAATCAACTTTGCCGAAGCGCACAGGCGCTCCCAGGTTTTTTGCTCGACTTCGAAATCGAAACGCGATGCAAATTGAACGGCGCGCAGCATCCGCAAGGGGTCTTCCTCAAACGCCTGTGAAAAAACCTGGCGCACCAATTTGGCTTTGATATCGTCCCGCCCGCCGAAAGGGTCGATGAGCTTTTCGGCCGCCACTTCGAGCGCCATTGCGTTGATGGTAAAATCACGCCGGCCCAAATCGACATCCACCGGCAAGGAAGGGTCGAAATCGACCTCGAAATCTTTATGACCCAAGCCGGTGCTTTTTTCTTTGCGGGGAAGAGAAATGTCAAAGGTAACGCCCGTTTCTTTGTCGGTGAACTTGATGACGCCAAAGAAGCGGCCGACCAAATCGACATAGCCGAATTTTTTCAGGAGCAAAATCAGTTCCGGAAGAGGAATGCCGGTTACTAAGTAATCGGTGTCTTTTTGCGTGCGGGGAATGCCCAGCATCCGGTCGCGCACGGCGCCGCCGACCTCATACAGTTTTCCTTTTTGCAGGATGGTCCGGGCTACTTTTGAACCAATGGCGGTATTTATGTTCACCTCTTCACGAATCAGCATACTAATCGGGCAGAATATGCGTTCCGGCTTTACCCAAAACGGCCGGATAGGCCTGACCGATGGAAGTAATTATAACCTCTTTGCCGCCGGCTTGCAAAAAGTTTATCGCCGCCTGTATTTTCGGCCCCATACTGCCGGGCGGAAATTCGCCGGCATCCAAGTGTTTTTGCGCCTCTTGGATAGTTAATTTCTCTAAAAATTTCTGGTCGAGACGCCCGAAGTTAACGGCAACCTGGTCAACTCCGGTTAAAATCAAAAGCAATTCGGCTTCTACTTCCTTGGCTAAAACAGCGGAAGCAAGATCTTTGTCAATCACGGCGTCTACGCCTTCAAGGGAACCGTCCGGCATCCGATAAACGGGAATGCCGCCGCCTCCGGCAGCGATGACCACGTTTTTTTTTTCGAGCAGCATTTTTATGGCTTCCTTCTCGATAATTTCCAAAGGCTTGGGAGAAGGAACGACCCGCCGCCAGCCGCGGTTGGCGTCTTTTTTCATTTTCCAGCCCCGTTTTTTGGAAAGTTCATCCGCTTCCTCTTTGGGATAAAACTGGCCGATGAACTTGGTCGGGTCGGAAATGGAAGGGTCATCTTTATCCACCAGAACCTGGGTGACGATTGGAACCACCAGTCGGTTAATCCCTTCTTTTTTTAAGCGGTTGTCCAGCGACTGGGCAATCATATAGCCCATTCCGCCTTCGGTATCGGCGACGCAGATTCCGAGGGGCAGAATCGGAGCTTTATCGGCGGCAAGCTCTACACGGAGGATGGCGTTGCCCACCTGCGGGCCATTGCCGTGGCTTAGGGCCAGATCGTACCCTTCGCGCAGGAGCTCGACAATCCCGCCCAAAGAAGCGCGGGTGTTGGCAAACTGGTTGGCGATGGTGTCCGGCTCGCCCGCTTTAGATATGGCGTTGCCCCCCAAGGCAACCACGGCCCGTTTCATTTTACTTCAAAAACGGAGTTAGAACTTGTTCTAAATCCGGCTTGCCCAGCTCTTCCAGTTCGTAGCGCACCCGCAGCAAAGGCTTTTTGACGGTTAAAAGCCGCCCCAAATCAATCGGCGTGGCGACAATTACCAAATCGGCCGGGACTTTATTGATGGTGCGTTGCATATCTTTGATTTGCGCCTCACCATAACCCATCGCCGGGAGCAATTTCCCAATGTGAGGGTACTTTTTATAAACATCCACCAAACTCCCTTTAATATACGGGCGCGGGTCGATGAGCTCTTTGGCGCCGAATTTTCTGGCGGCGACCACGCCAGCACCGTATTCCATTTCGCCGTGAGTCAAGGTTGGCCCATCTTCAATCACCAACACTTTTTTGCCCCGTATTTTTTCTCCCTCCTCCACAAAGATGGGGGAGGCGGCCTCAATTATCACCGCGTCCGGATTAGTCCGCTCCACGTTTTTGCGCACCGTTTGCACGTTTTCAAATGCGGCCGTGTCCACTTTGTTGATTACGATAACATCCGCCGCTCGAAGATTGGTTTCACCGGGGAAATATCCCAATTCGTGACCGGGGCGGTGGGGGTCAACCACCGTTATCAGCAAATCCGGTTTGAAGAACGGAAAATCGTTGTTGCCGCCGTCCCAGAGAATGATGTCCGCCTCTTTTTCCGCCTGACGCAGGATTTTTTCGTAATCGACTCCGGCATACACCACCGTTTTGCGCTCCAAATGCGGTTCGTATTCCTCCCGCTCTTCTATCGTACAATCATACTTGTCTAAGTCTTTGGCGGTGGCAAAGCGCTGGCAGGTCTGCTTTACCAAATTTCCGTAGGGCATTGGATGACGGACGACTACCACTTTTTTCTTAGCCTTTTTTAGTATATCAGATACCTTGCGGGTGGTCTGGCTTTTGCCGGAGCCTGTGCGAACGGCGCAAACCGCCACCACCGGAACTTTGGCCTTCAACTGGGTTTCCTTTGGGCCCAGTAGTATAAAATTCGCTCCCAAAGCCAAAACCTGCGAGGCCTTGTGCATTACGTAGGTATGCGGCACGTCGGAATAGGAAAAAGCCACTAAATCAATTTTTTGCTTTTTGATTATCTCCGCCAGCTTTTCTTCCGGGTAAATCGGGATCCCTTTCGGGTATCCAATGCCTGCCAATTGAGCCGGATATCTGCGGTCTTCGATGTTCGGTATCTGCGTGGCGGTAAAGCAGACTGCCACGTAATCTTTATTGCCGCGGAAAGCGGTGTTAAAGTTATGAAAGTCCCGTCCCGCCGCTCCCATTATCAAAACTCTTTTTTTCATTTTACTCCTTTCTTTCCTTTTCTCCAAAAATCTGGCAGGGGCGAGCTTGCCTCGCCTCTTTTCAACCTTCTGCTAAAGCGTCGAAAAAAAAGGAAAGTCAGATGCCGGACATCAACCAGAGCTGGGAAACAAGATACCCGCCGATTCGGATTACCCCTTGTAAGTAAGGAAGGGTATGGACTGGAACCTCTTTTTTCCCGGGGCAGCTGATTGATTTAAAGAATTTCATAAGCTAAAACTTAATTTTCTACATCTATCTGGGCTTTTTGCAATTTGCCCGAATAATCGATGTACAAAACTTTCCACTCCGAAAAAACATCCAAGGCCGCCTGTCCGGCTTCGCGGTGGCCGTTGCCGGTTTGCTTGGTACCGCCGAATGGCAGGTGCACTTCGGCTCCGATGGTGGAGGCGTTGACGTAAAAGATTCCAGTATAGACATCCCGCATTGCAATAAAAGCGCGGTTGACATCCTGCGTGTAAATCGAGGCGGAAAGGCCGTAGGCGGTATTGTTGATGATTTCGATGCCTTCCTCCAGAGATTTGGTTGGGATTACCGCCACCACGGGCCCGAAAATTTCTTCCTGGGCGATGCGCATATCGGGTCCCACGCCGCCGAAGATGGTCGGCTCGTGGAAATTACCGAGAGCGTAATCTCCTTTGTTCAGCCGATGCCCACCAGTCAATAATTTAGCCCCATCTTCTTTTTTGCCGATTTCAACATATTTCATTACCGTTTCCAGCTGCCCTTCGTTGACGGACGGCCCCATTTCTGTCTTGGCATCCAAGCCATTGCCGACCCGCAAAGCTTTGGTCCGTGCCATAAATTTTTGGGTGAACTCTTTTATCACTTTCTTATGCACAATCACGCGGCTGGCGGCGGTGCAGCGCTGGCCGGTTGTTCCAAAGCCGCCCCAGACCGCTCCCTCGACAGCCAAATCGATTTTAGCGTCGTCCATCACCAGAATGGCGTTTTTACCGCCCATTTCCAAATTGGTGTGTTTGAAACTGGAGGAACAGGCCTCGGCAACGGTCTTGCCGACGGCGGTCGAACCGGTGAAACTGACCATCTTTACGTCGTTGTGGTTCATCAAAGGAGTACCGACCTCTGAACCTGTACCGCTTACAAAATTTAGCACCCCTTTGGGCAGGCCGGCATCCTCGCAGGCTTTGACCAGGTTGTAAGCCGAAAGCG
Source organism: uncultured Ignavibacteria bacterium (assembly GCA_964607165.1). GTDB lineage: Bacteria > Zixibacteria > MSB-5A5 > DSPP01 > DSPP01 > DSPP01. The sequence continues at coordinate 882 of CAZSIT010000031.1, read as the reverse complement.
GCGTATCAGTGGCGGGTTTGAAAACCACGGTATTCCCCAGAATCAAGGCCGGCATCAATTTCCAGGAAGGAATGGCCATCGGAAAATTCCAGGGAGTAATCAGCGCACAAACCCCAATCGGCATACGCAGCGACATCATAAATTTATTTGGCAATTCAGACGGCGTGGTCTGTCCAAACTGGCGGCGGCCCTCACCGGCCATATAGTAGGACATATCAATCGCTTCCTGCACGTCGCCGCGGGTTTCCTTTAAAACCTTTCCCATCTCGCGGGTCATATCGCGGGAGAATTCTTCCTTTTTTTGCACCAGAATTTCGGCTATGCGGAAAAGTATTTCCGCCCGCCGCGGCGCGGGATACAACCGCCAGCCGTTGAAAGCATTTTTAGCCGCTTCGACGGCAGCATTGACATCATCCTGATTGGAGCGCTGGAATAAACCGATTAAATCCCGTTTATCCGCCGGGTTGCGGTTTTCAAAAGTCTCCCCCGAGCCGGATTCCACCCATTCGCCGTTAATATAATTTTTATAAACCTTTGCTTTTGGCATTCTTCCTCCCGCAATATCGAATTTTGCGTTTTGGTAGGGGCGTATTGCAATACGCCCCTACAATATCGGTCTTACCTATGTTCAGCTTTACAAATCATATTTTCGAACCTCAAAACCCAGCAAGTAACCCTCCATCCTTAAGGGCTCTGGAAGGGTAAATTTACACTTTAAAACCGGTTTGGCAAGGGAGAAAGGGGTTGACGGAAGATGTAATGGCAGGTTAACTTATTACAAACTTATGATTGGCCAGACTATTTCACATTATAAAATCCTCGAGAAATTAGGCGAAGGGGGAATGGGGGCGGTCTATCTGGCTGAAGATTTGAACCTGGGTA
>CAZSIT010000030.1:0-28147 GCA_964607165.1 uncultured Ignavibacteria bacterium | reverse complement strand
TGGGTATATTTTCACTCTGCAATGACCTTTCAGGAATTTTTGGCGGAAATAAAAGGGTGCACGATACCGGAATTTTTGGAAAAGTGCGCCGGGCGCTATGAAAATCTGCCCTTTCTATGCCATTTTGAGAGGGAGAAGATAACCGGTTATTCTTTTCGCGAAGTTTATCAGATGGCTTTTCGGCTGGCGGCGGGGCTGAAAAAGTTAGGCGTTCAGACTGGAGACAGGGTCGGCTTGATTTCAGAAAACCGGCCGGAGTGGGGGGTGAGCTACCTCGGAATTTTGGCGCTTGGAGCGGCGGTGGTTCCCATCGATCCGCATCTGAAAATCCAGGAGTTGGAGCAGATTTTTCAGCAAGGGGAGATGAAGGCAATAATAACTTCCGGGCATTTCTTCAAACCGGATTCGGAAGCGGTGCGGCAGCTCTGGTACAAACATCGGATTGCAACCGTCATCAATTTGGATTACGAGCCAGCGACAAAAAGCGAACAAGGGATGAATTGGAGGTCGCTGGTTGAGGGGCCGGAAATGGCGGCAGTGCCGAAAATTTCGAATGAAGATTTGGCGGCTCTAATTTTCACCTCCGGCACGACCGGCAGTTCCAAAGGGGTTATGCTAACGCATAAAAACCTGGTTACCAACGTCTGGAGCGTGCTTTCGGTTTTTGAGTGTTCGCCGGCGGATACTTTCCTTTCGATTCTCCCTCTAGCGCATACCTTCGAATGCACGGGCGGGTTTTTAATGCCTTTGGGGTTTGGAGCGCGGGTGGTGACGGCGCGCAGCTTGAAGTCGAAAGAGTTGACGGAAGATATTCAGCGGGCGGGAGCGACTATGCTGCTCGGGGTTCCCCTGCTGTTTGTCAAAATGGTGGAAGGGATTTTCCGGGGAGCGGCCCAAAAAGGGTTTTTGGGCAATCTCGCCTTCAAAATTTTTTTCAATTTAAGCCGCCATTCGTATCGAAAAGGGAAAAGACGAGCAGGAGTGGTCTTGTTTAAATCCTTTCGTCATAAGGCTGGATTGGGCAGTTTGCGATTTCTGATTTCCGGCGGGGCGGCCTTGCCTCCCAAAGTCGCGGAAGATTTTTTTGTTTTGGGGATACCGATTCTGCAGGGATATGGCTTGACGGAGACGGCGCCGGTGCTTTCGGTTAATCCGGTCGATTTATACAAGGTTAAAGCCGCTTCCGTCGGCCCGCCGGTGCCGGGGGTGCAGTTTAAAATCGACGCCCCGGATGCGGCGGGAAATGGGGAGATTTTAGCCAGGGGAAAAAACGTTATGCCGGGATATTACAAAAATCCCTCCGCCACGGCTGCCGTTTTGGATAAGGATGGGTGGTTTCGCACCGGCGATATCGGCTATCTGGATTACGAGGGGTATTTATACATATCCGGGCGCTGCAAAAACATCATCGTGACTCCCGGCGGGAAAAATGTTTGTCCGGAAGAGCTGGAGGCTAAGCTTTTGGAATCGCCAATTATAGCCGAAGCTTTGGTTTTAGGGCGGAGAAATGAAAAGTTAGCAGGTGAGGAAATCGAAGCGATTGTTGTTCCCAATCTGGAATATCTGGACCGGCAGGCTTTGCAATCTGGTCGGACATTAAATGAAGCCGAAGTTGATGCCAAACTGAAAGCAGAAGTGCAACGGCTTTCCGGTCAACTGGCGGATTATAAGCGCATCCAGCATTTTACCGTGCGCCGGCAAGAGTTTGAGAAGACTTATACCCGTAAAATCAAACGCCATCTCTTTAGCTCGCCCGAACCCCGTCTCGATAATTGACTTTTTCCCTTAATCTTTTAAACCCTTTTAGCTTATGATGCCGGAAAGCTCCTGTCCGGTTTACGTTCTTTGCGGCCCTACGGGCGTAGGGAAGAGTCAATTGGCCATTGAATTGGCCGATAAATATAAGGGGGAGGTCGTAAGCGCCGATTCCCGGCAGATTTACCTTGGGATGGATATCGGCACGGGTAAAGTTCCCCCGGAAGCGCGAAATGTGCGGCACCATCTTCTGGATGTGATCGGGCCGCAGGAGAACTTTTCGGCACAAGATTTTAGAATGAGGGCGTTAGAAGTGTTAAAGGAACTTAAGTCAAAGGGCGGGAAAGCCTTCGTAGTTGGAGGGACCGGTTTGTATTTGAAGGCGCTCACGCAAGGGCTTTTTCCCGGTTCGGGTAGAGTTGCCGGAATACGCGAGAATTTGGAAAAGATGAGCACAGCTGAACTTTATCAAGAACTAAAGCAACTTGACCTCCAGAAGGCGGGGAAACTTTCCGCTAACGACCGGCAGCGTATCGTGCGGGCTTTGGAGGTCTTTTACGCCGAGGGAAAGCCGATGTCGGCCATCGAGAAAAAACGTCGGGCACCGGCTGGATTTAAGTTTATTTGGGCCGGATTAAGTTTAGACCGGAAGAAGTTGTATGAACGGATTGAGGCGCGAATTGATAGTCAGCTAAAGAAGGGTTGGTTAGAGGAAGTTGTTCGTTTAAAAAAAGAGGGATTTTGTCCGGAATGGCCGGGCTTTAAAACCATCGGTTATCCTGAAATATATCGGTTTTTGCAGGGGGAATTAACGCAAGCCCAGATGGCACAAACGATTAAACAAAAAACCAGAAACTATGCCAAACGCCAGATGACTTGGTTTCGCCATCAGACGCCGGTTTGCTGGTTTGATGCCGATGATCGGCAGATTGCCGGAAAATTGGAAAACTACTGGGGGTTGAATTGATGAACTTCAGGCGTTCCAACGAGTTGGAAAAAAAATTTATGATTCTGCTTGACAGTTTAGGACTAATTCCTTTATTGCGAACGGCTTAAAGTGAGGAGGAGAAGATGAAAGCCAGGTTTTATATAATAGTTTTCGCGTTGCTGGCATTGGCTGGTTGTTCCAGCGGGAAAATGGCGGCTAAGCAAACTTCCGATGAAAAGCCGGCGGTTGGCCGAAATTCGAATACTTCCTCAACTTCAACAAAAAGTAAACCCTCCACCGCTTCTGATGTAAATAGCGAGCCGGCTTCAACTTCACTATCGGATAACTCCAATCCTTCCAAGGCAATTTCCAAAAATGGAGAGGGAGAAGAGTCCACCGATGGAGATGATGAAGAGGCCTATATTGAAGAGTTAGGCGAGATAGAGGATATTTTTGGGCAGGGGGTCAGCGCCAATCGCCAGGGAAACTGGGATTTGGCCCAGAAACGCTTTGAGGAAGCTTTGGAGCGGTTGTCGGATATAGGGGTCGATGAAGAGGAGTTCCCCGAATTGCATACCCGGATGAACAAGCTTTTGGCGGAGATTGCCGATGAACTTAAAACGACTCTGGAAGCGCAGGGGAATTTGGGAACCGAGGCCTCCATTACCGCCTTTTTGGACCGCTTCCGCAATTTGAAGAATTTTGAAGCGTTAAAAGCGCAGCTTTTGCCCCAAGCTTTGACCCGCCCCGACCCGAACGTTAAGTTTGACGTTCCGATTCAGTTCAATGACCGCGTGGCAGATGCTTTGGCTTATTTGCAAACCGTAGCTCGCCGGCCTTTCAGCCAGTATCTTTCCCGTTCCACGCGCTATGTTCCCTTGATGCGGCGGATTCTAAAAGAGCAGGGCGTCCCTCAGGATTTGGTTTATCTTCCTTTGATAGAATCCGGTTTCAACCCCCATGCCTATTCTTATGCCCATGCCGTCGGGACTTGGCAATTTATCGCTTCCACCGGACGACTTTATAATTTGAGCGTCAATTATTTTGTGGATGAACGCCGCGACTTTGTCAAATCCACCTATGCGGCGGCCGGCTACCTTGGCGATTTGTACAATCGTTTCAATTCCTGGGAACTGGCCTTGGCAGCTTACAACGGAGGGCCGGGACGAATCGGCCGGGCGATGAAAAAACAGGATACCGAAGATTTTTGGGAAATGAAGCTGCGCCAGCAGACCGAAAACTACGTCCCGCTTTTTGCCGCGGCGGTGATGATTGCCAAAGAGCCGAAAAAATACGGTTTTGGGGACGTGATCTATCAACCGGCTCTGGATTTTGACACGGTGGCGGTAAGAAAACCCTTGGAGCTTGCGGTGGTTGCCCGCCATCTTTCGTGCACGGTGGAGGAATTGAAGGACTTAAATCCCCAACTGGTGCGGGGAGTAACGCCGCCGGGAAAATTTGTTTTACGCATCCCGGTTGGGAAGGAAGAGCTTTTCTGGGCCTACTACGACCAGATGCCGCAGGCCAAAAAGATGGTTCTGGTGCGGCACAAAATCCGCCGGGGAGAATCCTTGGTAGCCATTGCCCAGAAATATGGAACGACAGCCGGGGATTTGATACGTATTAACCGTCTTAAAAAAGGGTATCGACCGCGCGTCGGAAAATCGGTTTTGGTTCCGGCTTACGTTTCCAGCGATTATCTGGCTTCGAAAAAAGCGCTCGCCAGCCGCAAGACTTACAAAGTCCGGCGGGGTGATACGTTAGCCAAGATTGCCAACCGCTATGGGGTGAGCGTGGCCGAGCTAAAACAGGCCAATAAGCTTTCTTCCGATGTGGTGCCGGCAGGAAAGAGATTGATTATTCCGGTTACACCTCCAACCGTGGCTGTCAGCCCAAACCGGGATTCCTCCCACTCGACCGCTTCCGCCATTTCTACAAAACCGGTGGCCTATCGAATCAAGAGAGGGGATTCGCTCTGGGATATCGCCAAACGGTTTGGGGTCAGCGTTAAGGAAATTATGGCTTTTAACAACCTTTCCACGCATATTTTGGCGGTGGGAATGGTGATTCGGATACCGATTTGAAGAGGTTAGCTTAGTGGCATCAAAAAGAAATTTGATAGTAGGGCTCGTAATCCTAATTCTTTTTTTGGGAATCGGACTTTTGGCCATGCTGGCCTTCTTTTCCTCCGGCCCGGCCTATACCGAAAGCGAAGACGGAGTTTTTGGTCTCGGCTCCAAAGTAGCGGTAATCGATTTGACCGGCATTATTATGAGTTCAACCGATATCGTCCGCCAGCTAAAAAAGTACGAGGACGACGGCGCGGTGAAAGCGATTGTTCTGCGCATTGATAGCCCCGGCGGAGCGGTTGCCCCATCCCAGGAAATTTACGATCAGGTCTTGGAAGTTAGAAAAAAGAAAAAAATCGTCGCCTCAATGGGCAGCGTGGCCGCTTCCGGCGGATACTACGTGGCCTGCGCGGCGGACTCTATCGTCGCCAATCCCGGTTCGCTTACCGGGTCGATTGGCGTTATTTTCGAGTTTCCTGTTCTTGCGGATTTGTTTAAGAAGATTGGAATCAAAACCGAGGTGGTAAAGTCCGGAGAACTGAAAGACGTCGGTTCCTACTCCCGCCCGATGACCGAAAATGAGCGCCAGATGCTGCAATCGGTCATCAACGACACCTACGAGCAGTTCGTGGAGGCGGTTTCCAAAAACCGCCGGATGGAAAAATCTGAAGTTTTGGCTTTAGCGGATGGCTCGGTTTTCACCGGACGCCAGGCGAAGGAAAAAGGTTTGGTTGACCGGCTGGGGAATTTGCAGGATGCTCTCCGGCTTGCCGGAAAAATGGGCGGCATCCAAGGCGAACCGAGGACGGTTAAGGAGAAAAAGTACCGCCGGCGCTCGATTTTTGATTTGGTCGAGGATGGGATATTCGGAAAGAAAATTGAAATCCCGGAAGAACTGGAAGAGATGCTTTCTCCCGGTTTAAAATATCTGTTTAAAATTTGAAGATGCCCTTATACGAATACGCTTGCAAGAATTGCGGAAACCGGTTTGAATTGATGCAAAAAATGAAAGAACGCGGCTGCGGCAACTGTCCCGGCTGCGGAGGGATGGAGCTGGAAAGCCTGCTTTCGGTTTTTGGGGTAACTTCCGGCTTGAACTCTTCGGCCAGCGGCGAAGCGGCCTGCGGTCCGGAAAGCTGTGTTTGCGGACGATTTGGAGGTGAAACTAACTGATGCTCTCAAAATGCCAGCAAGGAGGTGAGCGATGACCAAAGCGGATTTGGTCGAAAAGGTGGCTGAAAAGACGGGTTTGACCCGAACCGACGTTATGGTTGTTGTGGAAAACTTTTTGGAGCAGATTAAAAAGTCGCTCGAGGAAGGCCACAACATCGAGATACGCGGCTTCGGAACTTTTAAAGTCAAGGCCCGGAAGGCGCGCAAGGCCCGTAATCCGCGCACCGGCGAGGAGGTTCCGGTGCCCACCCGCAAAGTACCGGTCTTTAAGCCGTCCAACGAGTTTAAAGCGACCATCATCAAACTACCGGTGTAATAAAGACAGTGATTAGCGATTAGGGATTAGGGATTAAAAAACAGGAGCGAAATGCCAAGCGGAAAGAAACGGAAGCGGGCTAAAATAAAAAAGCACAAGCTGCGCAAGCGGCGGCGCCGCGACCGGCATAAGAAGAAAATGCGGTAGGCGGCCACCGGGGGTTTTTGAACTATGCCTATTCCACGTTTTGATGGAGTGGAAAGGAAAGTTTTCGTTTTGTCATGCTGAGCGTTAGCGAAGCATCTGGGTGGCGGTGGTCTTGATTCCCAACTCCGCACCGCCCAGATTCTTCCCTGGCCGAATCCGAGCTTCGGCTCGGGCAGGCACTTCGTTCAGAATGACAAGTTTGGCTTTTTTGTTTCGACAAGAATGTTTAAATGCCCTCTGTCTATCTAATTTCCGATACACACGTTCCGGAACGGCGGGAAACCATTCCGAAAGAATTTCTTTCTCTTCTCAAATCGGACGATATTGTCCTGCACGCCGGCGACTGGACTTCCGGTGCAACCTTGAAACTCTTGCAGCAGAGAGCGAAGGTCTTCGGTGTTTTTGGCAATATGGATGACGGCTCCATCCGCAAGGAACTGCCGGAAAAAACCATCGTCGAGTTACAGGGTTTTAAAATCGGCATTACCCATGGCTTTGGCGCGCCGGAGGGGATGGTGGCTAAAGTCCGCTCCAAGTTTTTTGAAAAAGTTGAAAACCCTGTCGCAGACCCCGAGCGTAGTCGAGGGGAGCAAAGTCGAAGGGTCGATATGATTCTCTTCGGCCACACCCACGTTCCGCATCAAGAAACCAAAGAGGGCATTCTCTTTTTCAACCCCGGCTCGCTCTCCTTCAACAACGACCGGCGGGAGCTGACTTATGGGATTTTGGAAATCAAAGAGGGAAAGCTGTTGCCGAGGTTGATTACATTGCACGGGTAACTGTAATGCTTATCAAATCTTCTATTTTCCGCCGATGGGGAAATCCCAAGCCGAAGGCAGTGAGCCAGGAAAAATAATGGAATGTTTTAGAAAAATAATTACAGATTTTTTCAGCAAAATAATTTAGTTTATTCGAGTACTTTTGTCAGAGCACCACTGGTATCGAACACCGTTATGTCAAGTTTTGACAAAAGATAGTCCTTAACATCAGCATCATAATCAGAACAATCTTCCGTAACTAAACATTTGTCTTTACTCCTTGAAGCTACTCCCACAAACTTTAGATCGTTAGAATCAAAATTTAGTTTATTGATAAGGTATTTTTGGGCATATTGTTTTCTAACTGTTTTCGAATAAAAAACAATTTTATCGCTCCGCCCATTCATATACTTAAGCCATTTTATAACAAAACCATTAGGTGCAATTTTTCGCGCCATGATTTGTTTTTGATATTCATTTCTAATTTCCCCCTCATAATCTAATACGAGTTGATGTCTATGCTTAACTTGCACCATAAAATCTAGTGCATCGTTCCCAACATTATCTGCGTCAACCAAAACATTTGTATCAATAACCCACTCCACAGATTTAAAGTTATTCTTTGGGTTTGGTAATAGCTTTCAAATGCTCCCAAGTTTCGACAAAACCTACTTCGAAGAAACCTTCCGGTAATCCTTCTCCTACAAATCTACCGTTTTCGTCGAACTCTACTCTTTTTACAACGCCACCTTCTTTTGACGATTGGCAATAATAAAGTGCAACATCGTCACGCTTGATCGTGCCTTCGGCAATGCGGCGTTGGATACGTGAGATTAAATGCTCGCTGTGAGTCTCTACGATTATAGTCTTAGATTTTGCTATATCAATAAGCAGATCAGCTAAAACCGCTTGCGCTTTTGGATGAAGGTGAATTTCGGGCTGCTCAATAAGCAAGGTTGAATTCTCGCGTGAAAAGTAGCCTTCTATAATAACCGGAAGAACCTGAGATGCACCAAAACCAACATCGGCAAGGTTTACTTCTAACTTTGTTTCTGGCATGATAAAATTTAAGGCGTAGCTATTGCTCCCCATTGGTTTTAATTCTGCCTTCTCAGCTAGCTCAAAAGCTTTTAACCAATGGTTTACCGAGGTCAACAATTTTTTTGTTGCCTTGTGTCTACTCGCCATCCATAACACATCTACCGACCCCTCCCCCCTTAGGCCAACATCCTGAGGGGTTTCACCTGTAGCGACATAAATACGTTTTGGCGAGTCTCTCAGGGGACCAACATAAAAAAAGCTGTCTAAAAAACGCTCTATCTCGAAAGAGAAACGGCTTAATAAAAAGGAGGGTTCAATTGAAGGGATTCTTTTCTCTTTGGATTTCGCCTGTTTACTTACTTTCGGTCTAATTACCAAACCACCATAAAATTTGTAAGGCCTTACAAAAAATTCCTCTGGTCCCTTATCGGTCGTTACAATACTTTTGTATTTACTACCGTTCACACGTTGAACTGTGAACTCACTCTCACCTTTTTTGACATTCGTTTTCTGAAGGTGAATTTGTCGAGTCTTAGAATTATAGCTAAATTGCGCACGTACAACTACTGGACCGGTGCTCTTTGTTTCTTTGCTTTTGTCCCCAACGTATGACAAAATAGCATCAAAACTAAACTCAATGACCAATTGGTTTTCCCGGTTGTGCATGTAAATCAGGTCAGTGTATGAACCTAAATTTAAATAGGAACCGTTTATCGAAAGAGGGTTTTCGATATCCCTACTATCAACAGTTTGTCTAAGCAACAATATCGACTGAATAATCGTACTTTTTCCAGAGCTATTTGGACCCATTAAGAATGTCAAAGGTCTAATTGTAAGTTCGCCGGAATTCCTGAAGGATTTGAAATGTTCTACTCGCAGCGTTCTTAGCATCTCAATCCCGTTTCGTGCGTCGTAGTTTAACCATACTGATCGTTACCATTTTACAATTTATCTAGCGAATCGTCAAGATGCACAAAAAAAACAGGCCCGGAGAACGGGGCCTGGGGTTTCAACTCGAAAACGATTAAGCCGGTGTTTTGGCGGCGACTTTTACCCGTTGGGTGTCGCTGAAATACTCCGGCATATGCAGTTTGGCCTGCTCCAACATTTCTTCGTCGGAAATGGAGGTGGTGCGCTTGTCGGTATATTGTTTGTCAATCCATTCCAGAATCTTCATCATCCCGGGATGGCGCTTGTCAATCTGCTTGTCGCCGGAAAGGCCGAGATGCTGATTGACCCAGAAGGCGACGCCGGCAATGCCGGATTTGTCGGTGATGCCGACCGCTATCGGGCGTTTGAGAATCTTGTTGGTATCGAAAACGTTGTAAATCTCTTCCGACTTCAATACGCCATCGGCGTGGATGCCGGCCGAGGTTTTGTTGAACTGCTTGCCGACCAATGGATACATCGGCGGGATTTGATAGCCGATTTCTTCCTCGAAGTAGCGGGCGATGTCGGTGATGGCGGTGGTGTCCACCCCGCAGTAATCGCCGCGCAATAGGATGTATTCCATCACCAGCCCCTCCACCGGCGTGTTGCCGGTGCGTTCGCCGTAGCCGAGCAGGGTGCCGTTAGCGGACGAACAGCCATAGAGCCAGGCGGTGGTGGCATTAATTAAAACTTTGTGGAAGTCGTTGTGGCCGTGCCATTCCAGCCTTTCGGAAGGAACCCCGCAGTAATGGCGCACGGTATAAACCAGCTCCGGCACGGAGGTGGGCAAAGCGGCGCCCGGATAGGGGACGGCATAGCCCATCGTGTCGCAGAGGCGGATTTTGATGGGGATTTTGGATTCTTCCGCCAAGCGCATCAAAGCCTGAACGAAAGGAACCACGAAGCCGAAGATGTCGGCGCGGGTCAAATCTTCGAGGTGGCAGCGGGGGATGATGTTGTTTTCCAAGGCGGCCTTGACGACCCCCAGATAATCTTCCATCGCCTGCCGGCGGTTTTTCTTGAGCTTTAGAAAAATGTGATAGTCGGAACAGGAGGTTAAAATTCCGGTCTCTTTCAGCCCCATTTCCTTAACCAGTTGAAAGTCAGATTTGACGGCCCGAATCCAGCCGGTGATTTCGGGATAGCGGTAGTTTTTGGCGCGGCATTTTTCGACCGCTTCGCGGTCTTTGTCCGAATACAGGAAAAACTCGCACTGGCGCACCACGCCGTTCGGGCCGGAAAGGCGATGCAGTAAATCGTACAAATCCACAATCTGCTTGACACTGTAGGGCGGGCGGGCCTGCTGACCATCGCGAAAAGTGGTGTCGGTCACCCAGAAATCTTCGGGCGGGTCCAAAGGATACTGGCGCCCGTGAAAGTAAATTTTGGGCGGGTCGGTGTAAGGAAACTGCTCACGGAGCAAATTCGGCTCGGTAACATCCAAAACCTCAAATTTGTAACCGGCGCGGGAGAGAAGGTGTTTTTGTTTATCCAAGTTCAACATAAGTCCTCGCTTTTAATTCTCTTTATCGTCACCTCAAACATTATTATAAACTCCTATCAAGTATAGCGCACCGGCGGGTAAAAGTCAATCAAAGCCGGCGCCTATAAGTTAAAACCAATTTTAAGACAGGGCGGTTCCAAAGGGATGTTTTAAGCGGCATTGCCTGCCCGGCCAGGGAAAATGCCACCTACGGGGATACAGCCACCGCCCGGCGTAGGCCGGGTTTCCCTGGCCGTGCCCCGGACTCGGCTCGGGCAGGCCAACCCGGCAGCGGCATTGGAAATGCCGCCTACGAAAGGACGGTTATGGAATTGGGTCAACAAGGCCATTCAAGTGCGCTGAAGAATACGGATAATTCTCCGGTTCTTTAGCCAAGCCAGCCCGCAGCGGGTTGTACAAAACATATTGATATTTTTTCTGAAAATCTTTTTCATCCCTTAAGGCATGCTCATAATACCGTTCCTGCCAAACAGAGCCGTGGGTTTGGCGATACCGGTTAATAAGACGCGACGATTTTCCTTTTAAATTTTTCATTATGTTTGATAACAACATTCCGGTCGATTTTAAGATTAGATGGAGATGATCAGGCATTAAAACGAAGCGTAAAGTTCAAAAAGTTTCTTATTATGAAGCTCCCGGAGAACATGAATAACAATCTCCGAGTAGCTGGAGTCCAAAAAAAGCTTTTGGCGTTTTTGTGCAGTAGTAGTTACGAAATAAATCAGCCCCTCCTGGATTATATGCTCGAGCTTTGACATCCTCAATGCGGTGTTGGAAACGCCGCCTACGGGCGTTTTGATTTTTTTCGAATTTGGGCCAAGGCCTCGCGGCTTTGGGGAGAAATGGAGGTCAGCAAATCGCTGGTTGCCTGTGCTTCGGCAGCTGACGGTGTCAGATAGGGTTGGGCTTTGGCTTCGAGTTGGTTCAAACTCTGCTCTACTTTGAAACCTAATTTTCTTGCTTTATGTGTCAATTCCCGGTCGGCTGTAATGAGAATGACCGACCCTTTTGGCCTGCGGGAAAGATATTTCAAAATCCAACCATCGGCGGTTTGGCCGGATTTGCTGTAGGCGATGGTTACCGGAGTTTTGGGTTCCGAGGTAGAAGATTTGGAGGAGCCGTCAAACACAATTAAGGCTTTTTCGCCGGTGATTTGGGATAACTTTTCAACCTGGCGAATCAAAGCCCGGCGTTCTTTTTCGAGGGAAACGCCGGAAAGCGTGCCGGCGGCCTGGCCTATCAGATTGTAGCCGTCGATTACAATCAAGAATTATCGGAAGACTTGCCGTTCGCCGGTTTGGCCGGTTTGGGTGCTTCGCTTTTTTCTTTGGTTTCCGATTTCGGTTTTTCTTCCCCTCGACTTCGCTCGGGGCTTTCAGCGGAAGCTTTTTTCTTGTAATTTTCGCTGCGGTAGTCGGTGGCGTAAAAGCCCGTGCCTTTGAACAGAAGCCCGGAGCCGGCGGAAATTTTGCGTCTTACCATCCCGTTACAGCGGGGGCATTCCTGCAACGGGTCATCGGTGATTTTTTGGAAGGCTTCGAATTCATATTTACACGACAGACATTCATATTCATAGGTGGGCATTACAACAATTCCTCCTCACAATGCTTGCAAACCGGCGACAAAACGGGAAACCCCTTCTTCCAGCCGAGCTTGTTTGATGGCGTAGGCCAAACGGACATAGCCGGGAGAACCAAAAGCCTCGCCGGGGACTAGAGCGACTTTGCAGTTTTCCAAAAGATATTTACAGAGTTCGATCGAATCTTTAATTCTTCCATTCAAGTAAGCAGAGACATCCACCCAGAGGTAGAAAGCTCCTTGTGGAACCGGAAAGTATAAGTCGGGCACACGGCCCAAGCGGCTCACCAGAAAATCTCTTCGGGCGTGGAATTCCTTGACCATCTCGGCAATCGGGCGCTGGTCGCCTTTCAAGGCGCCGACGGCCGCTTTCTGCGAAATGGAAGAGGCGTTGGTGGTGATGTGGCTCTGGATGGCCGAGGCTTTGTTTATCACTTCCTTCGGCCCGGCGGCATACCCCAGCCGCCAGCCGGTCATCGCGTAAGCCTTGGAAAATCCGTTTACCACAATTGATTGATTCTTCAGGTCAGGCGAACGCGCCAGCGAAGCCCCGGCTTCGGTATCATAGACTATTTTTTCGTAAATTTCATCGGACAAAATCCAGATTTTTTTCTCGATTAAAAATGGTGCCAACATATCGAGTTCTTTTTGAGTGTAAACTACTCCCGTCGGGTTGGCAGGAGAGTTGAAAATCAAGGCCTTGACTTTGGGAGTCCAGGCCTGACGCAGAACATCGAGGGTGAGGCGGAAACCGTTTTCTTTGGTGGTCTCTATGAACCGAGGAACCGCGCCGATTAGATTGGCCATATCCGGATAGCTGACCCAGTACGGCTGCGGAATCAGAACTTCGTCTCCCGGCGAAACGATAGCCCACAGTGTGTTGAAGAAAGCCTGTTTGGCGCCGCAGGAAACCAAGATTTCTTCGGGAGAATATTCGAGGCCGTTATCGTTTTTAAGTTTCTCTGCGATACCCTTGCGCAGCTCGAGGATGCCGTTGTTGGGCGTGTATTTGGTAAAACCGTCCCGTATCGCCTTGATTCCGGCTTCGCAAGCGTCCGCCGGAGTAGGAAAGTCCGGTTCGCCGGCGGAAAGGGAGATGACGTCAATTCCCTGGCTGGCCAGCTCGGCGGCGCGGGTACCGATGGCGATGGTGGGCGACAACTTAACTTCCGTCCCTCGGCTTCGCTCGGGATTTTTAATCGGGCTCATCTTCTTTAACCTCGATTGGTTTCTGGTCCTCGGGCCGGTGGGATAAAAAGGCCTCGATAAATTTGTCGATTTCGCCATCCATCACCGCGTCCACGCTGGAAGTTTCATAGCCGGTGCGATGGTCTTTTACCAGCGTATAGGGCTGGAAAACGTAGGAGCGAATCTGGCTGCCCCATTCAATTTTCTTCTTGGTCTTTTCAATTTCGGACAGTTTGGCTTCATCCTGTTCGCGGTAAAATTGGTATAAACGGGAGCGCAAGACCTTCATCGCCGATTCCCGATTTTTGTGCTGGGAGCGCTCGGTCTGGCATTGAACAATAATCCCCGTAGGGATGTGGGTGATACGCACGGCGGAAGAGGTTTTGTTTACATGCTGGCCGCCGGCGCCGGAGGCTCTGAAGGTGTCGAGTTTGATATCCTCATCCTTGATTTCGATATCCGTCCGATCCTCGATTTCCGGCAGAACGAAAACGGAAGCAAAAGAAGTGTGGCGTCTTTTGTTGGTGTCGAAAGGAGAAATGCGCACCAGGCGATGCACGCCCGACTCGGATTTCAAGTAACCATACGCATAATCACCGGTGACTTCGAGGGTGGCACTTTTGATGCCGGCTTCATCGCCGGCTTGATAGTCAAAGAGCTCGACGTGGAAGCCGCGGCGTTCCAAAAAGCGGGTGTACATCCGCAACAACATCTGGGCCCAGTCCTGAGACTCGGTACCGCCGGCGCCGGAATGGATGCTCAAAATGGCGTTCTTTGAATCATCCTCAGCGGAAAGCAGGGCCACCAGTTCAAAATTGGAAAGCTCGCCGGCCAAAGCGGAGATTTCCCGCTCGGTTTCCTCGCGGGTGGCTTCGTCCTTTTCCTCGGCAGCCAGGTCCAATAGCCCCTGCATTTCCTCGGCTTTGCGTCCCAATTTTTCGAAAGTGGTAATCATTTTCTCTTCGGTGGTAATTTGCTTCAAAACTTTTTGGGCTCCGGCCGGGTCAGCCCAGAAATCGGCCGCTTCGGTTTTCTTCCGCATGGCCGCCAGATTTTCTTTGCGCTTGAGGAGGTCAAAGATAGCTCCGCAGTTTAGCGATTTTTTCGTTTATTTCTTCCAGCCTGCGATTATAGACTTGTGCCATTATTTCTCCATCCCTCGGCTTCGCTCGTTGTCTGCAACCAGTTTTAAAAAGCGCCTCTTTCCCACTTTCAAAATCTTCGCCTCCTTGACTTTGTAATTTATATCAGAAATTCGTTTCGAATCAAGTTCCACCGCTCCCTGTTCGATTAAACGGCGCGCTTCGCTGGCGGAGGTTGCCATGCCCGCTTCGGTCATAATGCGCACAATCCAGATTCCCTCTCCATCGAGAGGCAGGCGAAATTCCGGGATTTCTTCCGGAATTTCCTTTTTGGAAAATACCCGCTCAAAATTTTCCCGGGCTTTTTTAGCTTCATCTTCTCCGTGATACATCCGGACAATTACAAAGGCCAATTTCTTTTTCAGTTCCATAGGATTGGTTTTGCCATCGGAAAGCGCTGATTGAATTTTGACTAAATCTTGAGTTGGCAAATCGGTTGCCAGTTCAAAGTAATGAAATATGAGATTATCCGGAATGGACATCGTTTTGCCAAAAATTTGGTCGGGCGGTTCGGCAATGCCGATGTGGTTCCCCAAAGATTTGCTCATCCGGTTTACCCCGTCGGTGCCGACCAAAATCGGAAGGGTCAAAATCACCTGCGGCTCCTGGCCGAATTCGGTCTGCAGGTGGCGGCCGGCCAAAAGATTGAATTTTTGCTCGGTGGCGCCCTGTTCAAGGTCGGCTTTTATCGCCACCGAATCGTAGCCCTGCATAATCGGATATAAAAGCTCGTGAACGGAAATCGGCGAGCCGGACTTGTAGCGTTTTTCGAAATCGTCGCGCTCCAGCAAACGCGCAATTGTGAAACGGGAACAGAGGCTAAGCACATCTTCAAAGCTCATTTTGGCGAACCATTCGCCGTTGTGGCGCACTTCAGTTTTTCTCTTGTCCAAAATTTTGAAAAACTGCGCCAGATAGGTGGCGGCGTTTTTTTCGATTTCCGCGCCGGAAAGCTGCGGGCGGGTGGCGGAGCGGCCGGAAGGGTCGCCCACGCGGCCGGTGTAGTCGCCGACGATTAAAACGACTTGATGCCCCAGGTCTTGAAACACTTTGAGCTTGCGCAAACCGACCGAATGCCCCAGATGAATATCCGGCGCGGTGGGGTCAAATCCCTGTTTTATGCGCAGAGGCTTTCTTTCACCAAAGGAACGTTTGAGCTTTTCAATCAAAAGCTCTTCGGGAATGACTTCGACCGTTCCCCTTTTTATGACTTCCAACTGTTTTTCGACCGATAAAAACATCTCAAAAGAAAGTTACCCAGACGAGAGGAAAACGCAATAGCAAATTCGGTGAAAGCTTGCAAAAGTGAATTACTCTTTTTTAACGACAATTTTTATCTTGTTTGACTTCACTTCACCATGCCAATACTTATTCATTGGGGCGTCGATTGTTGAGCGTTTGATGTGCCCGTTTTCAATTAGATGTTTTATTAATTCTGGTGAGGTCCCCCAATAGGTCACTTGAATGTAATAAGTTCCTGGCTTTGGAAAAGTTTTTCCAAGAAACACGAGGTTGAATCCCCAAAACTGGTCCCAACCAAGTATGAGCGAGCTCGGTCTGGGATTTCTAACCAAGAACAGATGAGGGCCATTTTCGTCTCCGAGGTATCCTATGTCCTTTCCATTTTCGTCAGTATAGGAGAAAGACACATTGTAGTTATCCCATCTGTCAGCGAGAATCAAATTGAAACCCCCTGTATTTTGAATTATCACCCTTATGGTAAGAGTATCAGTGGCTGAAATAGTATCCTTTGATGGCACAAGTATGACTTGTATCGATGTATTTTCCGGTTCTATGAAATCCCATTTTTCCCCTGCCCATATTAGCGATGAGGTCAGAACGATAAAAAGCATCTGCATAGCAAGCAATCTTGTACTTTTTGCAATCATTGAATCAACACTTCCTCAATAGTAATATCGGCCACCGAACGCCGATAATCTACAGGAGTAGAAAAGATGGAGCGCTTGACCGGAGAAGATGAGCCAGCTTTATTCCCTATCCGAAGCCAAGCCCGGTTATGGGCAGGCTTCGGCAGTTGAAATGGAAAAAAGAAAACTGATAGTCGGCAGCCTTTTGGTCTTCGCGCTGGTGCTTTTCTGCTTTTTGATTATCGCGGCACAGGTGCTCAAAGGATACCAAAAGGCGCTGCCTTCGCTGGCGCAGCTTACCAACATCCAGCCCCGGCTGGTGACGCGGGTCTATTCCGCCGACGGACAGGTTTTGAAAGAGTTCTATCGGGAGCGGCGGATTTTGGTGCCGCTCAAAGAGATTCCACCCTATATGATTGACGCTCTGCTTTCCGCCGAGGACAAACGCTTTTACAATCATTGGGGTGTGGATTTAATCCGCGTCCCCAAAGCGTTTCTGGTCAACCTGCAGCGCGGCGAATTTGCCCAGGGGTTTTCGACTTTGACCCAGCAGCTGGCGCGCAATCTGTTTTTGACGCGCGAAAAGACTTTGTCGCGCAAGGTGAAAGAGATAATGACCGCCATTAAAATCGAGCGGACTTATTCGAAAGATGAAATTTTGGAAATGTATTTGAACCAGCACAACTTTGGAAGGGGGGCTTACGGCATTCAGGCCGCGGCGCAAACTTACTTTTCCAAAAATGCCCAGGATTTGACCATCGAGGACTGCGCGCTTTTGGTTGGGCTTCTGCAAGCGCCGGGGCGCTACAATCCTTTTCGCAGGCCGGACGTGGCCATCAAACGCCGCAATTTGGTTTTGCAGAATATGGTCAGTTACGGCAAGCTTTCGCGACAAAAGGCCGACAGTTTAAAACAGCTTCCGTTAGCGCTGGGAGCCGGCCACGACGACGTCGGTTTAGCGCCTTACTTTACCGAAATGATTCGCCAATACCTGGAAACCCATTATGGCGAGGACGCCCTTTTTGACCAGGGGCTGAAAGTTTACACCACGTTGAATGCCACCCTGCAAAAAGTGGCCGAAGCGGCGGTTTCTTCCGGCGTCGATTCGCTGCAGAAAAATATGGAGCAGAGTCATTCGCCGGAAGACCCGGCATACACAATGCTCGTGCCGGAGATTACCAAAGTTGAAGGACAATTAAAAATTGGAAAAAAACGGGTCTATAAACATTTGCAGGCGGCCTTCGTAGCTTTGGATAATTCCAATGGGAACATACTCGGTTTGGTCGGCGGGCGGGATTTTGTGCAGAGCAAATACAACCGGGTGACCCAGGCGCTCCGGCAGCCCGGTTCGGCTTTTAAGCCGTTCGTCTATACGGCGGCCATTGAAGAAGGGTATAAGCCGACCGATATCATGTATGACGCGCCGATAGTGATAAACGTACCCGGATTCGGCGAATGGCGGCCGGAAAATGTGGACAATAAATTCTGGGGGGCGATGACCATCCGGCGGGGTTTAGCTTGGTCGCGCAACTTGATTGCCATCAAGCTGGCACAGAAAGTGGGAATCGAAAAGGCCATAGAATACGCTCATAGGATGGGGATTACTTCGCCGCTCAAGCCGGTTCCTTCGCAGGCCATCGGAACCAGCGACGTCAATTTGCTGGAAATGGTCTCGGCCTATTCGGTTTTCCCCAATTTGGGAGTGAAAGTCCAGCCGCGATATATTTTGCGCATCGAGGACAAAGACGGCAACGTTCTGGAACGGAACGAGACCACCTCGCGTAAAGAGGTATTAAATCCGCAGACGGCGTACACGATGGTCAGCTTGATGTCATCGGTCATTAACAACGGCACGGCTGCCGCCGCGCGGCGGGCAGGGTTCGACCGGCCTGCGGCGGGAAAGACCGGAACTACGGATGAGTTTTCCGACAACTGGTTTATCGGCTACACGCCCCAGATTACGGCAGGTGCCTGGGTGGGGTTTGACGATAAAACATCCATCGGCGCCAACCAGACCGGCGCTTCCAACGCCCTGCCGCTCTGGACCAAGTTTATGATAGCCGCCACGCAATATTACTCCTACAAAGATTTTGATATTCCGACCGGCATACTTTTCCGCGATGTAGACCCGGAGACCGGCGAATTAGCCACCGACCGCTGCCCGGAGACCATCCGAGAGGTTTTCACCGAAAAAACCGTGCCGACGGAGAAGTGTCATAAGCACCGGTAGGATAATCCTCTTTCAAAAATCGTAGGGGCGAATCTTCACTTGTCCCGAGCAGAGTCGAGGGAGATTCGCCCTGGGTGAACCTAAAGGTTCACCCCTACGGACGCTTGCGTTGCTCCTACTTTAGAAAGAGCATTCGTTTTACCTGCCGGAAGTTGGGGGTTTCGATTTGATAGAAATAAATCCCGCTTGAAAGCAGAGCCCCTTTTTCGTCCGTTCCGTCCCATTCCACTTTTTGCGTTCCGGCTGCTTTTTCTCCATTAATTAGCGTTGTTACTTTCTGGCCGAGGATGTTGTAAATACTCAGATTCACCCTCTCTGCTTTTAGCAGCGTAAAGCGAATAGTGGTTTTTGGATTAAAGGGGTTGGGATAGTTCTGCTCGAGTTCATATTGTTTGGGGATAGAGGAGATTTCATCAATCCCGGTGGGAGCCAATGAAAGCTCATCGGTGGGGGTGCTTCTATGCCCGCCGTCATCGATTGCCGCCAAGCGGTAAAACAGAGCATCGCTTATCGTTCCATCGGTGAAAGTCGAATCGGTGTCCGGTATGATTTCCCAAAGATGGTCGGCATCGATGGGGAAATCGGGCAGCACACCTCGGTAGAGGAGGTAACCGGCCAGATCAAATTCCGTATTCGCTGTCCAACTTAAAAAGACGGTGCGGTCGGGTTGGATCTTCCCCGCGAAATTTGCGGGTGTTGCCGGAGGTGGATTGGGGCCGGGAATTTCTTCGCCGTTACCGTTGGCAAAAAGCCAAATAAAAAGAACTGTCGTTGCAGCCGCGCGCATATAATCCGGCTTAAAACTAATGGCTGGCACTTTGAAAGGCAACAGGGAAATTTAATAACGCTGAAAATTGACCGGATGCAGAGAACAGTTTGATTATTTTTCCTCCGGCGGCTTCAACCCCCGGAAGGCCCGGTACAAAAGCAGGTCGTAGGCAACCTTCAATCCGGAACCGATGAAAAGCGGCGCCGAAAAGGAAAGGGTCTTCATCAAGGCTCCCGCCATCAAAGGGGCGACGGCCCAGGCGCTGCCGCGAACCAGATTGGTAATGCCGGCAGCTTTGGTGCGGTCCTCCTCCGCCATCACGGCAATCAAATAGGACTGCCGCGTAGGGACGTCCATTTCCACTAGCCCTTCGCGCAGCAAAAAAAGGACAACGGCAATCGTTAGATTTGGGGCGAAAGGAACGGCCATCAAAAGAAGACTGGAAGGAATGTGGGTAAAAACCATTGTGTTCATCAGCCCGATTCGTTTGGCTATCCAGGCCGCGCCGAGGTGTGAAAGGCCATTCAAAATACGTACGACAAAAAAGAGCGGCCCCAAAAAAGCTTCGTCCGCACCAAAACGCTGGAAAAACCAGTAGCTGATTAAGGCGGTGGTCAAAAAGCCGCCACCCAAACTGTCCAGCCCGGAGAGGGCGGCAAACTTCATCACCACTTTTTTGGACTGCGGCGAAAGCGATTTTTTCGGCCGGGCGTTTGGCGCTTCGACCTTTTTCGTCAAACCTGTTACCAGAGCGGCTGCCGCAAGACACAAAGCAGAATAAATTATCCAGGTCCAGCGATACGATATCAGTTCGCCTGTACTTAATTCTCTCTGGAAGAAAACCGGAAGCAGAGCCAGAAGCGCGCCGGCGGAATGGCCGGCATCAACAATCAAATTATACCAAGCGAAAGAGGAGGTGCGGTTCTCCGGCGTGGAAGCTTGGGCCAGTATTGATTGGTCCAGAGTCAGCCCGGCGCCCCGGTCGCGCCCCATCCCGTTAATCATTCCTAAAAACGCCCCGGCCATAAAAATTCCCGGCTCGGTCAAAAAAGCGGCTGACAGCCCTCCGGCGAACATCAAAATGGAAACGGCTGCCAGGCTGGCGCGCCTGCCGCGATGGTCGGCAAAGTAGGCCACCAGCCAGGTTCCGGCGGCACAGCCCGCCAGGCCCAGCGAAATGGTCGCCCCGATTTGAAAAGAGTTGAAACCGAGCCGGGAGATATGCAAAGCGAGAATGACACCAGAAAGTCCCACCGCCGTGGAGCGCAAGCTGGCGGAGGCAAAAATCAAACGCCTGTCGCGGGAGGGATTAACGTTGCCGGTCACCTTGTTTGAGAGGATATAAACATTCCCAAACGAGAAAACAAGCTATTCTGCGCTTGTCGTTTCAGTCGCAAGCGTTCATACTACGCCGGATGACATTTCATCTACTGTTGGGGTCACGTCAATGCGCATAGCGGTTGTGGGAGGAGGGGCGGCCGGTTTTTTTGGCGCGCTTTCGGCCGCTTCCTGCAATCCCTCTTTAAAAATAGACCTGTTCGAGGCGGCGCAGCAGCCGCTTAGAAAAGTGAAAATCTCCGGCGGGGGGCGCTGCAACGTAACCCATCACTCTTTCGACCTGCCCGAACTTGTCAAAGGTTATCCGCGGGGAGCGAAGGAGCTTTTAGGGCCCTTCACCCGCTTTGGCCCGCGCGA
The DNA here is from genome assembly GCA_964607165.1 of uncultured Ignavibacteria bacterium. Lineage (GTDB taxonomy): Bacteria > Zixibacteria > MSB-5A5 > DSPP01 > DSPP01 > DSPP01. The sequence continues at coordinate 7,056 of CAZSIT010000030.1, read as the reverse complement.
GACGGTGGACTGGTTCGAGAAAGAGGGAGTGCGACTGAAAACAGAAGAGGATGGGCGGATGTTTCCGGTAACCGACCAATCCGCCACCGTCGTCGATTGCCTCGTGAACGCGGCGCGCTCCCGGGGCATCCAGCTTCGCCTCGGCGCCAAAGTGAAAAGCATCTTCACGGCGGCTGCGTCCGCCGCGCAATTTGAAATCGAGCTTAGCGACGGCGGGCGTGAGCGTTATGACCGACTGCTTTTGGCCACCGGCGGCAGTCCGGCGGGGTATCGCTTTGCCGCATCTCTGGGGCATTCCATCGTTCCCTGCGTGCCTTCGCTTTTCACTTTCAACGTTGCCGACCCGCGCATCGTAGGGCTTTCCGGAATCAGTTTTGAAAAAGTTGCGCTCACCTTCTCCGACGGGCATAGCCGGAGTTTGAAACAGACCGGCCCCCTGCTTATCACCCACTGGGGGCTTTCCGGGCCGGCGGTGCTCAAGCTTTCGGCCTGGGGGGCGCGGATGCTGGAAAACTGCAAATATCATGCTATGCTGACCATCAACTTCCTGCCGGATTACAAAGCCGAGCAGGTGCAGCAGGAACTTTTAACTTTCAAACAACAAAATGGCCGGAAGCGGGTTCAATCCGAAAAGCTCTTCTCCATTCCCGCCCGCTACTGGAGCCGCCTCGTCCAATCCTCCGGAATCGATGCAGAAACCGCCTGGACGAACGTTTCCAAGCAGGCAATGACTGAGCTGGTCTCTGAACTGACCGCGGCGCGCTTTGCTGTTTGCGGAAAGGGGATTTTCAAAGAGGAGTTCGTAACCTGCGGCGGGGTCAAGCTGAAAGAAGTCGATTTCAAAACAATGCAGAGCAAACTTGTTCCTGGCTTGTATTTAGCCGGAGAAATTCTGGATATTGACGGAATCACCGGTGGATTTAATTTCCAGAGCGCCTGGACCACTGGATGGATAGCGGGAGGGAGTATGGCAGCTTGAATTTCTTGATATTAACGCTAAATTCTAAAGCCTGATATGAAGCTTCTTCTCCTCTTCATTTTCGTTCTCTACGCAATCGTGCTTTCGGTGGCGTTGGCCCGTTCGGGGTTCAGGTCACGCACCGGGGGCACTGGCCGGGCGAGCGGCAAGCGTTCCCTCGACTTCGCTCGGGATTTTCAACCGGCTCCCAAGCGTGTGATAATCGTGGGAGCGACGGGCGGAACCGGCCGCCAGCTCGTTGCACAAGCGCTGGAACGGGGCCACGCGGTTACGGCCCTGGTTCGAAACCCGTCCAAGCTTGGAATCGAACACCCGAATCTGCGGATCATCCAGGGGGACGTGCTCGACTACGCCTCGGTCGAGGCGGCCGTGCGCGGGCAGGAGGCGGTGATTTCCGCTTTGGGCCACAAGCGCTACTTTTATCCTACGCGCATTCTGTCGGAAGGGACGCGGAATATCCTCTCCGCGATGGAAACTCACAGTGTTCCCCGCTTGGTCTGCCAGACCTCGCTCGGCATCGGGGAGACCTTTGGGCGGCTGGGCCTTTACTACACGCTTTTCGTCATTCCGGTTATTCTGCCCTTCTACTTCTGGGATAAAACGCGGCAGGAGCGATTGATTGCGGAAAGCAAGTTGGAGTGGGTGATTGTGCGGCCGGGAGCTTTGACCAACGGGGAAAAGCGGGGAGCGTATCACCGCGGCCGGGAGGTCGGCAGTTTCTTTGGCACCGTGCGAATTTCCCGCGCCGACGTGGCGGACTTTATGCTGAATCAGATTTCGGACGACGCGTATCTCGGAACGGCGCCGGGGGTTTCGTGGTAGCGCGCGCCGTAGGGAGGTAATGCAAAATGGGCTGTGGCTGTTTTCTCGCTCTCATCGCTTTCTTTTTTCCCCGGCTGGTTGTGGTTTTGCTTTGGCTTTTCACCCACTGGTTTGCGGGAATGTTCGCATCGATTTTATGGCCGATTTTAGGTTTTATCTTTTTGCCTACGACTTTGCTCTGGTACACTGCGGTGCAGCACTGGTATGGCGGGGAGTGGACGTTTATTCCCATTGCGGGGATAGTCCTTGCCCTAATCATCGATGTATCCCCTGCAAAAGCCCGCCGGAAACGGGCGGAATAGGCGCGGGCTACGCTTCTTCAATGACCGGCGCCATCACATCGCACCTTCGAATCGCTTGGAGGGCGTTCAAGGCAAACTGGCGCGTCTTCGTTCTCTCCGCGCTCATTCTTTTTGGCTCGTGGGTTTGTCTGGAGCTTGCAGTTATTACGCTGCACCGGTTGGGGGTGATTGTAAACGTCCTTCTCCACCTTGCGTTCCTCGTATGGTTTTCCGGCCTGATGGTGGGGATGCACGGAATGGCCTTGGAGGTAATCGATGGCGGGGTTCCCACGCTTAAAGACCTTTTCGCTTTGCTTGGCCGAGGCCCAACTTTTCTTTTGGCCATCTTTCTTTACCTCTTGGCCGTGGCCGCAGGGCTTTTACTTTTGATACTCCCGGGAATTTATGTGGCGGTGCGCTATGCGTTCTTTGGGTTCGTTCTAACAATCAAACCGGTATCCGCCTTGGAAGCGTTGAACACCGCTGGAGCGCTTGCCAAAGGCCGGTGGTGGGGCTTGTTCGGTTTTTTCTTGGTAATTTTGGCGTTGAATATCGCCGGCGCAGCTCTCTTGGGCGTTGGGCTTTTCATCTCATTCCCGGTTTCCCTTTTGGCCACCGCCAGTCTCTTTCGAAGTTTGCAGAACAACAACGGCACGATTGTACCGGCTGGCTAGTCGAAGGGAGTATGGCGGGATGAGTTTTCGATTATTGGCAGCCGACCCCGTCGCTACCACTCGCTTTCCTCCAAAGGCAGTAGTAGTGTTTCACCGAATTTAGGCAACGCTCTCGAGACCATTCTATAGAAAACACCCCAGTTGGGCGCAGCCTTCATAAAGGCTATAATGATAGCTAAGTGTCTTTCAAGTGCTGGGTGTCCGAGGTCCGGGGTTAGCCATTGATGAAATCTTTGTTTGCGAACGCCCTTCTCATCTGGAGGATTTAATCGTTTTAATTCCGCTAAAACTCCTGGGGCCAATCTCGAATAAACGAGGTCCTTGGTATATATTCCCACAACACTTGGGCGATTAACCGACATCCCTTTCCATTGCCAGCCTTTCAGTCGAAACATATTTTCATAAAATTCATTTGGAAATCTTTTTGCCCATTTGGCATGCTCTTTTAACAAATACTTATCGAGAATTTGCCGTAGGGCAATCCGGTCTCTGATTTCTTGATAACCGGTGGCTTCATCAACCAGCGCAATAATACCAATGGTTGCAAAACCCCTCATTAAAATGTAAGCTTTATCTGCGATTTCCTTTTGTTCGGACTGAAGAATTCCTTTTTTCTGTAATGTTACCCAAAAATCGCAGATTTCAGGAAGAACGCCTGCTTCTAATCCATTCGACTCTTTGTTGGCGATAGAAAAGTAGCGAATTGGCTTTCTAAGTCTTTCGGCCAATTTTTCATCGATATGTGGTCGAAGATAATCGGCCGAAAGATATTCAGGTAGATTGATGCCCCCTTGTTTCTTTTTTTTCCAGTAGGCCCCGCCCCCACGAATTCCAAAAGCTCGCGCAATACTTCGCTCCGATAGAACACGTGTTCCATCTTCCAAAACCGCACAATTGAGTTTAAAGCCTCCGATATTTAGTTTCCCTTGATGCGTTGCTTTTTTTATTTTTTCCATGTAAGGATCCTTATGTTTTTGGTTGACTGTTTTCACCTGCTTTTGGCATGCCGACACCATTACTTTCAGCCACTTTAGCAATTTCAAAGAGCAGCTCTCTACTTTCAAAAAGAAACCGTTTTATTTTCACCATAATTAACCAAGCTGTATCTTTATTAACCCGCAAATCGTTAGCTAACCGTCGAGTGGAAATGAACTTTTCGGAATTTAACACGAGACAAATGGCTAAAAACCATTTTTGCAGTGGAAGATGAGACCGATGAAATATTGTCCCCGAGGTTACGCTATACGACGAGTTGCAAATATTGCAGTGGTACCTTTGTTCTTTGGGTAGCGGACTTGCCTTCCTAAGCTTGCAATACGGACAAATTGGGTTGTTTGACCAGCGAATTTTCTCTAAAAAGGCCGTACAGGCCATTTGGTCTGGAAATTTTTTGTATATTTCTTCTATGCCAAATTTCTCTACTCTCACGCAGGGTAGGATAGCAATTAGTCGGTGCTTTGTCAATGAATTGGTCTACCATAAGGTGGGGCAACGAACAATGTTATCTACCGCAAATTGGGACAAGTGTCTGGTTACGGAGGGATTCCCTGGCCGAATCCCAATGATTTTATTCGGGCAAGCCCCTACCCCGATTTCTGCGGTTATCTTTTTTGGAAAATAGTTGTTGACGGCGAAACAATCCGGGCTTAAATTCTCGGTATGATAAGTGTGCACGCACTGTGGCTTCCCATTCTTTTGTCGTCGGTGTTCGTATTTCTGGTAAGCTGGGCCGTCCATATGCTCCCGCTCTGGCACAAGGGGGACTTCCCCCAAATGCCGAACGAAGCGGCGGTGATGGATGCCTTGCGGCCTTTGGCCATTCCGCCGGGGGAGTATATGGTTCCCCGCTGTTCATCCCACAAGGAAATGAACTCGCCGGAGTTTAAAGAAAAGTTGAAAAAAGGCCCGGTTTTGATGCTCACCATCTGGCCGAACGAACCGTTTAAGATGGGGCCGAGTCTGGCGCAATGGTTTGTCTATTGTGTGGTGATTGGCATCTTCGCCGCCTACGTCGCCGGACGCGCGTTGCCCCCGGGAGCGGAGTATTTGCAAGTTTTCCGCTTTGCCGGAGCGACGGCGTTTTTCTGCTATGCGGTGGCCTCCTGGCAGGCCTCCATCTGGTTCAAACGCTCCTGGAGCAACACAGCCAAGATGACTTTGGACGGCTTGCTTTACGCCCTGGTCACGGCCGGCACCTTCGGCTGGCTCTGGCCGCAGTAAAATTGATTTATTGAAATATACCCCCTGCGGCTAAAAGGCCGCGTCCCCCTTAACTACAGGGGGACAGGAGTTGCTACCCCCTCCGGCTCTTTGAGCCTCGTCCCCCTTGAGTACAGGGGGACAAATAAAAACAGGGATTAGGGATTAGTGATTGGTTAAAAACCAAATCACCCCCTCCGGTTCTTCGAACCTCGTCCCCCTTGTTAAGGGGGACAAAAAAAACAAGACATATATTTTGTCCCCCTGTGTTTAAGGGGACTATAGGGGGTGCTTACGCGCTGGCTTGATTCAAAAGCTCAAGCGACGAGTCATCCAGCTTGAGCGTGGTCGATTGAACAAGTTCGTTCAGTTGTGCAAGACTGGTGGCGCTGGCGATGGGAGCGGTCACAGCCGGACGCGTTAAGAGCCAGGCCAGAGCCACCGCCGATGGAGTCGAGCGATATTCCCCGGCCACTTCATCAAGGGCTTTGAGAATGCGAAAGCCGCGGTCGTTCAAATATTTTTCCACCCGGCCTCCGCGCAGACTTTTAGATAAATCGGCCTCGGAGCGGTATTTGCCGGTGAGAAACCCGCTGGCAAGCGAAGAGTAGGTGATAACTCCCACTTTTTCTTTCAGGCAAAGCGGCGCAAGTTCGGCTTCAAATTCGGCGCGGGCATAGAGGTTATAGAGCGGCTGCAGGCTCACGTAACTCGGAAGTTTATTCTCCCGGCTTATCTGCAGCGCTTGCGAAAGCCGGTCGGCGGTGTAATTGGAGGCGCCAATCGCGCGGACTTTTCCCTCTTTGATAAGCTGCGCATAGGCCGCGAGCGTTTCTTCGATGGGCGTATCGGGGTCATCCTTGTGCGATTGATAGAGGTCGATGTAATCGGTTTGCAGGCGTTTTAACGAATCCTCGGCGGCGCGCAGAATGTAGGATTTGGCAAGTCCCTTTTTGTCGGGGGCAATTTCCCATCCAACTTTCGTGGCAATCACCACCCGGTCGCGGTTTCCCCTTTGCTTGAGCCACTTGCCGATGATGGTTTCCGATTCCCCGCCACGGTTTCCGGGATGCCAGATGGAGTACCCATCGGCCGTGTCAATAGCGTTGAATCCGGCCGCGACGAAGGCGTCCAATAGCTTGAAGGCAGTTGGCTCATCCACCGTCCAGCCGAAGACGTTCCCGCCGAACATAAACGGTGAAATTTCCAAATTAGAATTTCCGAGTTTTCGTTTTTGCATACTATTTATTGATGTTTTTCCAATGGCGCTTGTGGAGAACTTTGGCTACTTCCGTAATTTTTACTGCCGCCAGGTCCCGCGTGAGCTGTTTTTGAATCCGCATCCTTTGCCCGTGGATGGCGCAAACCGTATCACCCGGGCAAAGCTTGTAGCTGTCTATCAGGCAGCCTTCGTGCCCCAGCGGGCCGTCGTAGGCTTCCACAACGTCCAAAAGACTAATCCGCGCGGGGGAACGGGAGAGCGAATATCCCCGCCGGGCGCCGCGGTGCGAGCGGAGCAGGCCGGCCCGGGTCAAAGTCTGCAGGATTTTGGACAGAAAAGCGCTGGTAACCTTGGTTTGCCTGCTTACCTCGCTGCGGGCGAATACGGTACCGGCCGGCTTTAACGACAAAAGGGCCACGGTTCGAATGGCATACTGGCAGCCCTGGCTCAACGGCATTAAACGCGCCATAATCTCCTTTCCGCCGCAGAGGAGTCACTTGCTCCACCGAGCTTCGGTAAACTATGCCGCAACCGGAGAATCGTCAAGTTTATTTGAAAGGGCTCTTTTGACCGGGGATTCGAACCGATGCATTAAAATAATGTCAAAAAATGTCTTCTTTGCGTATTTCTCTCTCTTCCCCCGGTTTCAATTCTCCCATTTCCAAATTTGCAATCTTGATTCTTATCAATCGAAGTGTTGGGTGGCCGACGGCCGCCGTCATTTTTCTGACCTGCCGATTTCTCCCTTCACGAATGGTAATTTTAAGCCACGCCGTTGGAATGTTTTTGCGAAACCGTATCGGCACCGGGCGGGCGGGAAGATTCGGTTCCTTGTTCAGCAATTCAACTTCGGCCGGTTTTGTTTTCGCCCCCTCAATC
>CAZSIT010000029.1:18137-29360 GCA_964607165.1 uncultured Ignavibacteria bacterium | reverse complement strand
GCCAACTGCCGACCGAGTTTGCCTTGCGCGGCAGCTATCCCAATCCGTTCAACGCCTCGACCCAGATTCGCTACGCCCTGCCGACGGCAGGCCGCGTGAAACTGGTAGTCTATAACATTCTGGGCCAGCCGGTGGGCACCCTGGTGGACGGCGATATGCCGGCCGGGGAACATTCGGCGCTCTGGAATGGAACCGACGGAAGCGGTCGCGTTCTTTCTTCCGGGATTTACTTCTACAAGATTTCGTTCGACGGCCAGGTTAAGGTCGGCCGGATGAGCCTGTTGAAGTAACTCCACTTACGTCTTAACAAAAAGCCCCCCGACTTATCGGGGGGCTTTTTGTTTGTGACGATTGGCGCCTTACAACTGTGGTTCGTTGATGCGGTATTCTTTGATTTTATAGAGGAGCGAGCGATACGATATTTCTAAAATGTCGGACGCTTTGCGGCGGTTCCAATTGGTCTTTTGCAAAACTTCCGCGATTACTTTTTTTTCTTCGTTGGAGACCAAGATATCCACCCGCTTCTTTAAGGAATAACCGGCGGCGCTGGGAGCTACGGCGCTGCCGGGCATTGAGAAGGCCGGCGTGGAAGCGACCGCATGGCCGGCGGAAAGAAGCGATGGGATTATCGAGTCATCCTCCCGCACCACCACCTGCTTGATGATATTTTCCAGCTGGCGCACGTTGCCGGGCCAGTGGAAGGCCTGCATCCGGCTCATATTGTCGGGTGCAATTGATTTAAAGTTCTTCACATAAAGAGCGTTGTAGCGGCTCAAAAAGTGGGCTACCAAAAGCGGAGCATCCTCCGGTCTTTCACGAAGCGGCGGCAGGAAAATGGCCACTTCGTTCAGGCGATAAAAGAGGTCATCGCGCATCGCGCGCTCGGCGATGGCGCCTTCCATATCTTTATTCGTGGCGCAGACGATGCGCACATCGACGTGGATATTCTGAATTCCCCCCACGCGCACGAACTCGTGCTGTTCCAACACTTGAAGCAGCTTGGACTGCAGTTCAATCGGCATATCGCCGATTTCGTCCAGAAACATCGTCCCCTTGTTGGCCACCTCAAAGCGCCCCGGCTTGGTTTTGTGCGCGCCGGTGAAGGCTCCTTTTTCGTAGCCGAACAACTCCGCCTCCAGCAAATCGCGCGGGATGGCGGCGCAGTTCACCTTGACGAACGGTTCGTTGCGGCGGGAAGATAAATTATGAATCATCCTTGCCACAATCTCTTTGCCGGTGCCCGACTCGCCCCTAATCACCACCGAAAGCTCGGAATCGGCCACCTGCTCGATGATGGCCTTCACCTCCACCATCTGGGACGAATCGCCGATGAACGCGTCGTACTGGTTTTTGGCTTGCAGTTGCGATTTGAGGTGGTGAACTTCCCGCTTCAGCCGGCTTTTTTCCAGAACGTTGTGAATGTGGATTTCCACTTCCTTCACGTCGAACGGCTTGGGGATAAACTCCGACGCCCCGTAGCGAATCGACTCCACGATGTTTTTGGTGTCGCCGTGGCCGGAGAGCATAATCACGTCCAGCGAGCTGTCGGCCGATTTGAGCTTTTGCAAAACCTCCAGGCCGGAAAGCCCCGGCATTTTGATATCCAAAAGCACCAGGTTCGGCTTGAGCCGGGAAACCTGCTGGATGCCTTCCACCCCGTCGCGGGCGCCGACGATTTCAAACCCCTCCAGCCCTTCGGAAAGTATCCATTGCACCTTCGGGTCGTCGTCTATTACTACAATTTTAACTTTTTCTTTCACCATACCTTATAGTGACCCTGAGCGTAGTCGAAGGGTCAATGACTACGATTTTAACCTTCTCTTTGGTCATACCTACCCAAATATATCGGCTTTTGGTTGCAAATGGTTAGCAGAATTTTGCAGAGCGGACAAGGAGACATAGCGCTCCACGAAAGCGAGTTTGATCAAAAAATGGTTCCGAGAAAACTGGCCTCTTGACAATTGGAAGCCCGAAACATATGATTTCCTTCCATATGGGGTGGGTAATCGCTGTAATTGGTGTAATTTTAATAATCGCTCTACGTCGCAGTGTAACCGACCCGGTCACGCGTAGAAACCGCTCAAAGTATTATAAATATCTTCTCGTGGCGTTGCTACTTCTTACATTGCTGGCAATTATGTCTTCCTTAACTAAAAAATAGTCGATGAGCGAAAAAGGAGGTAATTTATGGGACAATTAGGCGGGAGTTTTGTAATAGTTCTTCTCATCCTTATTGTTCTCTTTTTATTAGCTAGAGAAGCCATGTGTTGGTATTGGAAAATCAATATCATGGTAGGCTTGTTAGAAGATATTAAAACCATGCTGGGAGGGCGCCAAACAGGTGAAAGCACTCACTCCCCCACTTTAAAAACATTCCATGTTGCACCTTTGCCCACATCGCCATCTGTAGTAAAAATAAAATGCCCAGGGTGTGGACAAGATACAAGTGCAGATGGTAATTTCTGTGAATCATGTGGGCTATCTCTCAAATGAGAATTAGGAGGTCAGCAAAATGACAGAAATAGCCACATGTCCAAAATGTAGGAACGGGCTTAGAGAAGGCGCAAAATTTTGCCGACAATGTGGTACCGAGATAACTCTTTTTGGGACCGAATTCGCTGCCCAAGTTGACATTCTGAAAAAAAGAATTGAAAGGGACTCACTAAACCCAAAACTGTATATCGAACTGGGGAACGTTTACTGGGAATGCAACTTACTCCAAGAAGCACTCGTTGAATACCAAAAAGCGGTAAATATTGACAGCTCCATTTTTGACGCCAACCTTAAATCTGGCGAAATCTACCTTGCGTTTAAGGAATTTGAAAAAGCAATAATCTCCTTCGAAAAGGCGTCGGCTCTAAATCCGGAATCATTCGAAGTCCAACTGGGACTTTTTAGGGCGTATCACGCTTCAGGCAAAATTGATCGGGCAATCAAGCTTGGTGAAATCATCATCGGCACAGACCCAAAAAATCTCGACACCCACAAAGCACTTAAAGAGATGTATGCCAAAAGCGGGATGAATGAAAAGGTGTTTTGCGAATTGGAAATTATAACTTCGCTGGCCCCAAACGAAAAAGAACCTCTAAAAGAACTTGCTCAATTTTACACCAAAAAAAACGAGCAAGAAAAATCTCTTCGATATTACCGGAAAATTTTGGAGCTTGACCCAAAAGATGTGGAGGCTGGATTTGCCATTGGAGAAAGCTATTGTCTCCAAAGGAATTTCGAAAAAACAATCGAGTCTCTGCGAGACATAACCAAACAACTACCTTCTGAGCTTGAATCTTTTGCTCATTTGTATCTTGCTTTAGGTTATATAAACCTCACCGAACGGCTGCCTCGTGGGTTAGAAAGTGCCATCGATGAGATAAAATCTGTTGAGATTTGGAGGATAGAAAAAACACTGACCGATGAAGATAAGAAGTTACTTGCTGAAACCTATTTTAAGATAGGCTACGCCGTACTTTCGAACAAGAACCTTTCTTCCGCCATTGGCTACATGGAAAAAGCGGTACATTTTGCTCCGCAAAATTTAGAATACAAGAGACAATTAGATACGATAAAGGAAGAACAAGCCGAATTAGATAGAAAAGCAACGAGCAAAACAAGAGTAATTGTAGTAAGCACAGTTGCAGTTGGAATTATAGCAATTGTCGGCTGGTATTTATCGCATGGAAAAATAAGACTTGAAATAGCTCCTGCCGAAGGTGCGACTACGATTTTGGTTGACGGTGCGCTGGTTCAAGTAACTTATGGTGAAAATACTGGAGTAGTCTTTTCACCTTCATTACTTTTTGGAAGTTATAAGGTCACAATTCAGAAAGACGGTTATAAGAGATGGGAAAGCAAGGTCTCTTTGGGTTGGGGCAAAACGGCGAGTATAAAAGCAAATTTGGCTCCCATTTATGGTTCGCTAAAAATCAACTCGGAACCTTTAGGTGCCGATGTGTATGTTGATAGCAAATATGTTGGCAAAACCCCAATATCGTTAAGTGACGTATTAGCCGCTTCTCATTCCGTCGAGATAAAAAAGGAAGGTTGGAAAACTTCGGATACTTCAATAATTGTCCAACAAAATGAACAATTCCACTTAAAAAATATCCATTTAAAAGGTAATAGGTCTATATATTTATATGAAAGAGGACCATATGTTCCCAAATATTTTATAGGTGGAAAGGTGTTTGAAGGTAGTGGAGTAGTTAAGAACGTTCCTCCGGAGAAACTTGAAGTGAGAGTTTGGAACAACTACGTTGATAGATGGTCAGGGAACACAGTTATCGATCTAAAAGAGAATGAACTTGCTGTAGTAGAATCGGATCTTACTGATATCAATCAAATATATTACAATCTGGATAATTTTGGGTTCTTGCAATCTACACAAAATGTTTTCGACTATGAGTTGCTCTCTGTTGAGCAAAGTAGAAAAGAAAGTGAAAGTATCCAATCAAGTGATAGCTACGTCGGTGCAGAGCCTATAATATCTTCCCATAAGGTAGCAACCAATAAAACTAATTTTTTCAAAAATAGAGATTTTGAAAGAGATTTTGATAATGAATGGATAAAAGATGTGGACTGGTCTCCCGAAAGCAATGGAAAGACGGGGGCCAATAAAGTTCAAATTGAAGAATTTCAAGGTTCAAAAGCTCTTCATATTGATCATTCTGGTTGGTCTAAGATACGAGTTTCGCAGCGGGTTACTGTGAACAACTTAAAATTAAGATTCTCTGCTAAATTCAAACTCTATGCTCACACTGAATGGTCAAGTTGTTGGGGGTCGGTGTCTATAAGGCTTATTTTAGAAGATGCTTCACAACGGAAATTGGGACAGATAGTATGGGCTATCGGCCACACAGCTGCCTGGCAATACTATAAGGACGACGAATTTGGTGACACTCCTACCCAACGGTGGATGCTCTGGAAACACATAGATGGAAATGATGGAACAAGCGAGTGGCAAAAATGGACAGTAGATTTTGACGAAGTTAACCCGATATTCAATAGAAAATACTTAGCAGATGTTAATGAGAACCTGATCAAATCGGTCAGATTGGAAATGGCCTGCTGGGGCTATAATCCCTGCGCCCGCTCGGAAATATGGATTGATGATATAGAATTGACAGAAAAATAAGTTCCTTGCACCGCAGCTCCCCTCAAAAAGGCTGACAACTTAAGTCCTGTTTTTTTTGATTTTTCATCGGCAAAAAAATTGTTTCACGTGAAACAATTTTTATAAGTAAAAAAGCCGCCTAAAATTTGCGGTTCGCGAACCGCCCATATAAAATCACCCCCTGTCCGCCATTGGCGGACAGGGGGTAATGAATCGGGATTGACAAACTCTTTCCTGCCTTCCTTATTCCCCGCTCGTTGGCAATAGGAATGTTGGAAAAACAGAGGATGTTTAAGTCAGCTTCAAAAATCCGTTTCAGTTTTCGTCTCGTATTAAATCGGGATGAGAGCCTGTGCGCCTGCCCGGCCAGGGAGCCGCGGCTTGGCATCGGCCAGGAAGGACTGTCCAACTTGTGAGTTTGTCGTCCATCGATTCTGCCTTCGATGCCAAGATAGTGGCGCAGATTGCCGCCGGCGACGCCAAAGCGGCCGGGAAGCTTTTTGACCGGTATGCGCCCCTGGCTTTCAACCTGGCGGCGCGGATTTTGAAGAGCACGGCCGAGGCGGAAGAGGTGGTGCAGGAGCTTTTTGTGCGCATCTGGCAGGATGCGGGGAAGTTCGATTCCTCCCGCGGCGAGGTGAAAAGCTGGATGATTCAGATGACCCGCTCGATGTCCATCGACCGGCTGCGCTCAACTTCCAGCCGGAGTAAAAGGGAAGAGACGTACGCCCAGCTTCAAGAAAGCGACAACCCGAAGGGGGAAGAAATCGAGGAGGCGAAGCTGGTCAAAGCGGCTTTGGCGGAGCTGCCGGAGGATGAAAGGAGCTTGATAACGGCGGCTTACTTTGAAGGATTTACCCAGTCGGAGCTGGCCTTGCAGTTTAAGCTGCCTTTGGGAACGGTGAAAAGTAAAATCCGGCAGGGGATGTTGAAGATGAGAAAGAGATTGGGCGGAGTGTTGAATATATGAACGGAACGAACGAGCATACCCGATTCGAAGAATTGGCGGCGGCCTATTCGCTGGGGATTTTAGACCCCGGGGAGAAGGCGGAGTTCGAGGCGCACATCAAGGCCGGCTGTCCGGTTTGCGAATCGGAACTGCCCTGGCTGGAAAAGACGGTTGACAGCCTGGCCTATGCCGCGCCGAGCGTGCCTTTGCCGGAAGGTTTGAGGGAAAAAGTTTTGGCAAAATTCAAAAGCGAAGCGCCGCAGGTAACGCCGCCTCCACCTCCACTACGAGAGCAAACTTCGATCTGGCCCAAGCTGGCCTTTGGCTTTGGCATTGCCGCCAGCTTGATTGCCATCTACAGCGGCTTTACGGCGCACAATCTTTCCAAGGAAGTGCAAGAGCTGACGGCGGAGATTGCCGGCTTGCGGCAGCAGTTGACTTCCACAGAGATGCGTTTGGCCTTTGCGCTGTCACCGATGAATGAGGTTCTGGAATTGGCCGGGCAGCCGGTTTCGCCAACGGCGCGCGGGAAGGTAATCTGGAACGCGGTCGCGGGGAGCGGATTTTTCACGGCGGGAGGGCTGCCGCAAGTTGCAGAGGACAAGACCTACCAGCTCTGGGTGATTGCCGGCGGCAAAGCGGTTTCAGTGGATGTCTTTAGCGTAGATTCAACCGGCGCGGTGGAAGTGAAGATGGCCGGCCTGCCGCCGACGGAACAAATCAACGCCTTTGCCGTCACTTTGGAACCGGCGGGCGGCGTGCCCCAACCGACGGGGGAGAAATATCTGGTCGGGGCGTTCTCCAAAATTTAGTTAAAAAAATGTTTTCCGATTAAATCCGAATAGCTTTCGACTCCGTATTTCTCAATGTCATCCAGAAAATTGGCTGACCAAGGAAAATGAAAGGAGGAAATACGGAGTCAACGGACCAGCTCATCTTTTTTCAAAAAACGTAGGGGTGAACCTGAAGGTTCACCCGGGCGAATCTCCCTCGACTTCGCTCGGGACAAGTAAAGATTCGCCCCTACATTTTAATTAAGTAGTTAACCTTTAACCAAAAAAGGAGTGTGCCATGCAGTTAAAACGATTTACGCAGTTGTTTTTGTTTGCCTTGTTGCTGGTTTCCGCCGGTCTGGCTTTGGCAGCCGACCATCTGGATGCCCCGTTGACCAAGCTTAATCATCAGGCCGACATTAATGACGTTTATGCTTTTCCCAATCCCAACGACAACGGCAAACTGATTCTGGCGATGACCGTCAACCCGTTGGCGGGAGAGGTGAGCCCGACGGAACTCTCCTCGGAGGTCAATTACGATTTTTTGATTGACAACAACGGCGATTTCGAAAGGGATGTGCGCATCCGGGTGCGGCTGGCGGGAAACGGCGACGTGAAGGTAGCCGGGCCGCACAGCCGGGTTTTCAGCGGTTTGCGGGATGATCCTTTTTTCTTTGATTTGGATGGTTTCAAACATGGGCTCGCCTTTACGGGGACCGATTTCTTTGCCGGCAAAAACGTTACCGCGATTGTCGTGGAAGTTGCGGCCTCTGACCTTGCCACCAGTGGCCCGGTGCTGCACCTATGGGCCGAGACCAGCGAGCGGGGCCGTAGGGACGAAGATGAGTTGGGACAAGCCCGGCAGAACATTGACCGGATGGGTAATCCGGCGATAAACACCGTTTTCATTCCAGCTGCCTCCAAAGATGCCTTTAATCAGGGCAAACCGAAAGATGACCCGGCCAACTTTAACCAATTCATAGACGCCTTCAGCCCGAGCCTGCGATTCCTTTTGCCGGACGTTATGACCATAGATGTCTCCAAGCCCTCCGGGTTTTTGAACGGGCGGCGACTGGAAGACGATGTCATCGATATTGAACTGGGGGCGATTAAAAACGTCGGCGGGGTCAATGTTCCGACTACCGATAACGTGAACGCCAATGACAAGACCTTTTTGAGCGACTGGCCGTTTCTGGCGGAGCCTCACTAAACTTTCTTTTCGGCACGGGTCATCCGCCATAGGTGGAAGACCCGTGCGGAACTGGAAAAAAAGATGCAAACGAAAAGATTTCTTATTGCGGGGTTGCTCCTCTTTTCCTTTTTCCCCAAGCGGGCGTGTCCCCAAAAGGCCGACCAGCTAATCCAGCAGTATCAATTGCAGTTGGTGCGCGGCGCCAACACGGCTGATGCCTGGGCACTTTTAGGATATGCTTTCATGCAGAAAGCGCGTGAGTCCAGCGACCCGGCCTGGTCCGACTCGGCGGAAGCCACCTTGGCTTGGGCTTATCAGCTTGATTCTTCCAGTGCCCGGGTCAACAAATATTTAGCCATGAGTAAGGGAGCGCGGCATGAGTTTCGGCAGGCAATTAAACATGCTCTATCAGCCCTAGCCGCCAAACCGAACGACGCGCATACTCTTGGGTTGATCGGTGACGCTTATCTCGAGCTGGGCAGCCCGGACAGCGCCCGGCAATATTATTCCCTTATGGATTCGGCGGCCCCCCCCGACCTGGCGTCATACGCCCGTTGGGCGCATTTCTGGTGGCAAACGCAGGGGAAAAGAGATTCGGCCCGCGCCTGTTATGCGCGCGCGGAAAAGCTGGCCAAATCGGAAGAAAACCCCGCACCGGAAAATTTGGCCTGGCTTTGCGTGACGCAAGGAGAGCTGAATTTGTTGGAAGGAGATTTTAACCGGGCTGATTCTTTTTATCGGGCTGCTTTGGAATATCTGCCGGATTATCCTATGGCGCTGGAGCATACGGCGGAAATTCAGCTGATTGAAAAAAGGTTTGACGAAGCGATTGAACTTTATCGAAAGGCGACGGCTTTGAGCGAAAATCCGGGGCTGGTCATTTTTCTGGGAGACGCTTTTGAAAAAGCCGGGCGAAACGATTCGGCCAAACCGGCCTGGCAAAAAGGGGAAGCGGCCTATCGCCGTTTGATAGAGGCCGGAAATAACGGCTACCTGCGGCCCTTAGCTGAATTTTATTTGGCCCGCGGCAATAATTTGCAAAAAGCGCTGGAGTTGGCTAGAAAAGATTTGACCATCCGGCAGGATTTTGGAGCGTACTTGACTTTGGGCCGGGCTTATTTACAACTGGGAAGAAAGAAAGAGGCCCTGGCAGCCGTTCAACAGGCCAGCGTCATTGCAGAAAACGATCCACAATTCTGTTACTATGCGGGAGAAATTTATCTGGCAAACGGCGACCGAGAAAAAGCAAAGGAACTTTTTGCAAAGGCCAATCAACTTTGCCCGCAGTTTGATTTAGTTTTTGGCACGGATTTGGCAACCAAGTTGGCTTCCTTGAGCAAAAAAGAGGCATTGCATAATTAGAAAGCACAAATAAAGAAGAGGGAACTTGTACCATGTGTACAGTTTCCAGATATAGGTAACTCTTTTTGCACCTAATCAAGAGATAGCCCAAGGGTTTCCGCCCTTGGGAAAACATACCCCCGGCAGAAGCCGGGGGACTACGCAGTTTTACTATCCACCAATAAAAAAAGGGAACCTGGTTGTAAGTTCCCCTTTATATGTTTGTAAAATTTATTAAGCGGGTTGCCTTCTTCGCTGCAGCATCCAAATTCCCGTCACCGTCAGACTGGCTAAGAGAAGCAAAAGCCCCAGCCAGCCCAAAACCGGCACTTTAGGAGATTGAACCGTTATTGTGCCGACCATACCGCCGAACTCGTGGGGAGTGCAAACGTAATTAAATGTCCCCTGGCCTGGAAAGGGGAGAAGAAAGGTGGCATTCAGCAGCATTGGTCCGGAATCCCAAGTCAGCGGAGCTGAAGTTCGGGTAGTGGTATGTGGGTCGCAACACTCTTGAGTAGCTTTCCAGACTATCGTATCTCCCGGCAGGATGGTTAAGCTTGCCGGCTGAAAGGTGAAATCGACCATTTTGACCGTATCGATTTTTGCCCATCCGGAAGCGGTGAGAAAAACTATGGCCAACAAAACTAAAAGGGGCAATCGCAAAAGGGGCATACAAACTCCTCTTTTTCGTTCCAACACTTGTGATCTCAAATTTAATTGAGACCCGCTATCGTCGTTCGGTTCCCTGGTGGGGCAGGACAACCGTTTATATGTAACTAGTATATCTACAGCGGTTGGGGTCAAAACGTTGGCGGAAATTTTTAACTATTTGAGAATTCGATTGAGCAACAAGCTAATTTTCAGGTTGGCAGTCTTTTTCGCACTCTAAAGAGTGCGCCGGAAGGGAAATGGAAAAGAGTGCGCCGGAGGGGAATGGAATGGAAGGCCGGTTTTTCGGTTGGCAAAGCGGTTTGGTTTTCTTATTTTGAATACGTGGACGGTACAACCACCATAAAAGGCAAGGTTTTTGTCAGAAAAAAGCCGGGGGTTTTGGACCCGGAAGGGGCTACCATTCAAAAGGCCCTGGCTAATTTGGGCTATAAGCAAGTGGCCTCGGTGCGTTCCGGCAAAGTTTTTGAAGTAGAAGTCGCCGCCGCCAGCTCCAAAGAGGCCGAGGAGAAATTGCGTGAAATGGCGCGCAAGCTTTTGTCCAACCCGGTCATCGAGGATTTCCGCATAGAGCTGGAGAACGGAAAATGAAGCTTGGCGTGGTTACTTTTCCCGGTTCCAACTGTGACTATGATTGTTATCACGTTGTAAAGGATGTCTTGAAACAGCCGGTGGTCTATCTCTGGCACAAGGACCATTATCTGGATAATTGCGATGTGATTATCCTGCCGGGCGGTTTCGCGCACGGCGATTATCTGCGCACGGGAGCCATTGCCCGTTTTTCCCCCATTATGCGCGAAGTCGCCGACTTTGCGATGCGGGGCGGAATGGTCATTGGCATCTGCAACGGCTTTCAAATTCTTTGCGAAGCGGGGCTTTTGCCCGGGGCGCTTTTGCGGAATAAATCGCTGCGCTTCGTTCACAAGCCGGTTTATTTGAAAGTGGAGCGCAACGACACGGTTTATACCAACGCCTATCAAAAGGGTCAAATCCTGAAAATGCCCACCGCCCACGGCGACGGATGCTACTACAACACGCTGGAAGAAATCAAAAAGTTAGAGCAGGCCGGCCAGATACTTTTCCGTTACTGCGAGCGGGATGGAAAAATAACGGACGAGGCGAATCACCCCTCGACCCGTACGGCAGGCTCAGGGCCTTCGGCCCGTACGGCAGGCTCAGGGCCTTCGGC
>CAZSIT010000029.1:0-18037 GCA_964607165.1 uncultured Ignavibacteria bacterium | reverse complement strand
CCCGTACGGCAGGCTCAGGGCCTTCGGCCCGTACGGCAGGCTCAGGGCCTTCGGCAAAGCTCCCTTCGACTTCCCTCGACTCCGCTTCCTCGACGTTGCTCGTTTACGCTGCGCTCAACGCAAGCGGAACAAGTCGGGACAAGTCGCTCAGGGTCGATGACGGGGTCTTCGATAACGGCTCGGTGAATAACATCGCCGGCATCATCAACGCCACCGGCAACGTGATGGGTTTGATGCCGCACCCCGACCGGGCCGCCGAGCAGATTTTAGGGAGCGCCGACGGGGCCGGCATTTTCTTTTCGATGGCGGCGCGCTTTGCGGGGCAGCAGGTGGCATGAGAAAACCGCAGGCCTGGGCTTTGATTGTGGCGCTGGTTCTGGGGGCGATTTTGGGCGGGCTTTTGGGAGAAATCGTCGGTTCGTTTTTGCCGGAAGGGGCGGCCAAAACCCTTTTTGTGCGTTCTTTGGATGTCGGTTTTGAGCCCACCACCCTGCATTTGTACGCTTTGACTTTCACCATCGGTTTTATGGTCAAGTTGAACTTCGTTTCGCTTTTGATGGTGATTTTGGTAGTCATCTATTTCCGCTGGTGGTACCTTTAAGAACAGTGATTAGGGATGAGTGATTAGTGATTAGAAAAACAAAGCACTCTTTGCGTGGTGCGGCATTGGCGGCTTGACGCAACGGAAAATTTGAGCGTTATTTAACGGGGTAGAAGGAGGAACCATGTTTGGAAATATCGGAATGCCGGAGATAATACTGATACTTTTGGTGCTTTTGCTTTTGTTCGGCGCCAAGAAGATTCCGGAGCTGGCGCGCGGCTTGGGGCGCGGGATTCATGAATTCAAGCGGGCTGTGCGGGAAGGGGAAGAAGCCATCAACCAACCGGACGAGACCAAAAAGATTTCCGGCGGGAACTGATGGCGGTTTTTTCGGCGGATAAAGTCCACGAAATCGGACGCGTTTTAAAAGCAGTCCAGGTGGATAAGGAAGGGGATCATTATTTTTTGAAAATTGCCGACGCCGCTTCCCACCGTGCGCTTTCTTTGGAAATTTATCCCGACACCGCTTTGGGCAACCATAAAGGGGCGATGGTGGTGATTTATACCCCCACTTCACATTTGCAGCTGCATCACGTATCCGGCTTTGTCACCAGCGAAGAGTTAGGAGAAGTGACCTTCATCGGCGAATCGGGCGGAAGGCTTTCCGGTTTGGTCGTCGAACGGGAAGCGGCTTGTTCGCTCTATGCCAACGTCAACCGGGAGTTAATTTCCGGCGATTTCACCAAGTTAGGCGTGGAAGTGATGCTTTCGGGCGTAGCGCTTTCGCTGGCCGAGGGGCTGGTGGAAAAGCCGAAGAAAAAGTAACCCTTCAAGTTTTTGGATTAGTTTTCCCAGGGGCGGTCCCTCGACTTCGCTCGGGATAAAAAGCCCCTGGGCTACCCCTTTAACTGTTGGAAAAGCCGAAAAAGAAGTAACCCGCCAAAAAAATCCTTGATTTTTTAGGTTTTCTCGCGTATTTACTATTGCAAGCGGGTTACCCCACGCCCGGTTTGAGAGCAAGGAGGTTTATATGCGGCTGGTTAAGAGTTTTTTGATAATTGCCGCCGGTTTCTTTTTGCTTCTGGCGGCGGAGGCATTTGGCATCTCGAAAGGGAAGTCCAAAACGCCCCAGGTTTCTATTTCCAATCAAACCCAACCTTCAGGCGGTTTTTCCAAAGCGAAGTGGCGGGTGTTCACGGAGGATGAACCGGTGCTATCGGTACCTTCCAGCCGGATAGCAAACTTTTCGATTTCCCAATCGGTCAGCCCTTACATATTGATGCACACCGGAGCGCGGGAGGCGGATAATAACGGCGCCTGGAAACGCCACGCTGTAAAAGATACCTGCGGCAATCTGCATGTTCTCTATGGCATTTTTGATGGCAATCCCACTACCAACAACCGGTATGGATACAACTGCCTGGCGGCCGGGGCTGATACAATGACCTATCCTCCGGGGAGTGAGCCACACGCAAATCCAGCACAATCCGACCACAACGGAGGGATTGATGTTTTGCCTTCATGTCGAGCGGTTTGGGTGGGACGGGGGTTGGGTAGCAATACCGGCTCGCTCTTTTCCGTTAATTTCATTTCCTGCGGGGACTTGATAGCTACCGGTACCGTGTCAACCGACGCCAGCCGTCCTTTAGACCCGGCCATCTATGTGGTCAGTGAAAGCACCTGGGTGGTTATAATGGCCAATTTCAACGCCGCTGCCACAATCAGCTCCAGCCGTACGACCGATTTTGGAGCGACCTGGTCGGCCCTGATACCCTGTATTTCTTCTTCGTTTTTGAACTTCGCGGTTACCGGCAAAGGAAACGTTGTCCACGTTTTCTCGATGGGGTTGTCGGATTCCTCGGCGGGTGACGACGTGGAAGAAATACTGCACGTCATATCCACCGACGCCGGGGCTTCCTGGTCGCCGAGCATTTCGGTTTCCGGGCCGTTTGAGCTGCCGACCTACATTCCGCAGTTTAACGGCAGCATCACCGCCATTATGGTTGGGGATACGGCGCATTGCATCTGGGGGGACCATACCCACGACAGCGGCATTTTGCCGGGCGGCCATATCCATCATCTGGCGGTGGAGCCTTCGGGCGCCATTCAAGGGCCGCACAAGGTGGCGGACATCAAGCTTTACTACAATGTGCGATATGATTACTCCACCACCGGTTTCGGGCTGGGCCACGGTCTGTGGTGCGGCGGCTCCGGCCCCACGGCGGCCTACAACGCCAGCACAAAGATTCTGTACGCGCTCTGGGGCGCTCCTCCGGAAGACCCACTCAACCCCGGTGTGCCGTCGGACACGACCATCATAATCAACGGGCACACCTACGGTAACAACGACATCTGGTGCGCCGTTTCCGCCACCAATGGAAGAAACTGGGATGTCAAGACCAACGTTACTGCGACCAATCATCCCGGGTGCGACGGAACAACTAATCCCTGCGAACATGAGTTTTACATTTCAGCTGCGGCCGAGGCTGATTCGGTGGTTTACGTGGTTACGCAGGTGCAAAAGCAGCCCGGTTTCTTTGCCCTGGGTGAAGTCGGTCTTGCAGACACCCGGCTTTCGGATGAGTGGCGGCTGTATTTAATTCCGGCCAGAAGCGTGAAGACAACCGCTTCTTGCAAGCTTATAGTCACCAGCAACGACAACCTTTCCGCTTTAGCGGTATCTCCGGGAGGTGCGGAAGCAGTGACCTTTGAGGTTACTAATACCGGATTGGCTGACCTGCGTTTGGATTCTATTGTCTTTACCGGCAACTTGAACGATGGCAACCTGGTGAGCATCCGCACGAACGGTGTCAATATCGGCGACCCGATTCCGCAGTTGACCAGTGCTTCTTTGACCATAACCTTTGACGCTTCCGGCGTGAGCTATGCTCAAGCCGGCCTGCGCAGCGGACAAGTTCAAATTTGGACGCACACTGATGATACAGTCGGTTTGATGGGCTCTCAAGTTGCTGTCTGTTCGCTGGGTGTTAATGTTTACGTGGTTCCAAAGTTATGTCTTAATTCGGCCGACACCATTCATTCTGCCAGCAACTTTACCGAAATCTGGTCGCAGAGCGTGGAGGTTTTTGCGGCCTCGGTGAACGGGATGTTTTACTTTGCCACGGGTGAGAATTTTATTTTTGACGGCGGCATCGCGATTTGTAGTCCGGCTTTGGCGGGTCCGCCTTCCCATCCGCGCGGATTGCGCAACTACTTTGACGACCAGTTCCTGCGCTGTTTAAGCCCGATTGTGGTGGATTCGGTTCCGGACCCGACGGATCCGGCCAATTCTTATCAGATATTTGCCAAAACGCTTTCAACCGGACGGTTTGATTCCACGATAGTTTGGGAAACAATTTGGGAACAATCCACCAACCCGGCTTATTCGGACTTTCTTTCCATCACTCATAGAGTGGTAAATATCTCCGATGCTGACATTGTGGATGTGATTTTGGGGCATACGAATGATATTGATGTGCCTACGGGATATATTCTTGACGATGTGTTTCTTGGTGTGAAAAACCTCTCTTATGACACCACCTTCACTGCCGCTTCAGACGGAAAGGAGTACCGGATGCTGGTACTTTCCGGGGTTGATACAACTGGTGAGTCGGGAACTCCGCCGCCGCATTTCTGCACGCCAAATAACAAATACTTTGGTGTTCTGACCATTCCGGAGGGAACGGCTTCCATCTCTCCGGTTCAGGCGCGGGGGGCGGTAGCGCACAATAACAATGTTTTTGTTTTGGGCAACCAGTGGGTCGATTCCATTTTCTGCCGGAATATGGATGCGACCGGTTACCATACCGGCCGCAACCTTGGGGACCCCTATACCGGAATGGATACCGTATATGTTTTAGATTCCTGCCCAAACGGTGGAGCAGCTGACCTCGGGTATACGGTAGGGGTCAAAAAAGTGACCTTGCCGAAAAATACGGTTGTTAAAGACTTGCTCATCCGGTCCGGCGGCGGTCTTTCCGGCCTGGCGGCGGGGTTGGATACTTTGACTTTGCCGGGGCCGACGGAAAGCTATACGGTGATAATGGTGGCCAGCTTGAATGGTATTTCCGACCTGATAACCAACGCGGATGCGGCGGTTTCGTACTTCAATCTCACCGCCAATTCCCAACTGGGGGGAGACTTTTTGTTTCATCGCGGCGACTGCGACAACAATGGAATTCTGACTTCCTCCGATGTAGTGCGTGAGCTGAACAAAGTATTTTTGGGCATTCCTTCGTTTGACGCTTCCGGTCAGCGGGTGATTGAATGCGTGTTTGATCTCGATTTAAATGGTATTTTTACGGCAGCAGATGTAGTGCGATTGTTGGGATATACTTTCAGGGGTACGATATATCCTGGGTATCCAAACCGGCCTGACTTGCTGGGTTGTTTGTAATATCCATTAGAATAAAAAAGTCCGCCAAAGGCGGACTTTTTTGTTTGGGGCGGAGTCTACATACTTCGCAGGGCGGACATAACTTCCGTTGAATGGCCTTCCACGTGGACGCGGGGGAAGATTTTGGCGATGCGGCCTTCCGGATTTACGATAAAGGTGGTGCGCTCGATTCCCCAGAATTTCTTGCCGTACATATTTTTTTCTTTGTAAACGCCGTAGGCCTGCGACACGGCGGCGTTGGTATCGGCCAGCAAGGGAAAGTTCAAGTGGTATTTCTGGGAAAAGTTCATATGGGAGTTCAAATCGTCATTGGAAACTCCCAGAATCACGGCGCCGGTCGCTTCCCAATCCAGCCTGCTATCGCGAAAAGAGCAGGCCTCCATTGTACATCCGGGGGTATCGTCTTTGGGATAGAAATACAGCACCACTTTGCGGTCGCGCAGGTCGGAAAGGGTGTATTCCCCTTCCGGGTATGCTTTCAAGCGAAAATCGGGCGCCAGCATTCCTTCCATCAAAACCGGGGCCATTTCAAAAGGGGGTGCTGCAGGCTTTTTGGCAACCACCCGCTTGGGAGTTCTTTTTTTCACAACCTTTTTGACCCGCTTTTTGGCTCTGGCCAGCATTTTTTTCGGTTTTCTAACTTTAGCGGTTTTTTTTCTGGCGGTTTTTTTAGCTTTCTTTGGCATCCTTACCCTCCCGTTATTATGTTTTTTGTACCCTGCCTACCTGTTATCAAAGCGCTATCGGAATTCCTTTTCTTTCTTCAATAAATTCTTCCACAAAAAACCGGTGCACCCGCCGATCCGGCGTCAATTCGGGATGAAAAGCCAAAACCAAAGTTCTTTCGGAGCGGGCCATCACCACCCGGTCTTGCAAAGTTGCCAGCGGCACGACCGATGGGCCGTAGGAAACCAAATACGGGGCGCGGATGAAAACCATTTCCAGCTGGGGGTTGTCCTCCCATATTGCCACCCGACCGGTATCGACAAAAGAATTGATTTGACGGCCGTAAGCATTGCGCCGCACGGTAATGTCTATCAATTTCAAAGGCTCGATGGTTCCGTCCTCGACTTTATTGGCCAGCAAAATCATTCCGGCGCAGGTGCCCATAATCGGGCGGGTTTGGGCAAACTTTTGTATGGCAAAATCGAGCCTTTCGGCCGCCAAGAGCTTGCGAATCGTGGTGGACTCGCCGCCGGGCATAATCAAAGCCCGGCAGGCCGATAATTCTTCCGGCGTGCGCACTTCTTTGGCGGGAACGTTTACTTCGGCCAAGGCCTGACGGTGCTTTTCAAAATCCCCCTGCAGGGCTAAAACGCCGACTGGTTGCTCTGGGGAAATCCTCATCTAATTTGCAAAAGCTCGGCTTCGGGAATCAGCTTGATATCCAGGCCCTTCATCGGCTCGCCCAAGCCGCGCGAGGCCTCGGCCACTTTTTGAGGGTCCTTGTAATGGGTGGTGGCGATGACGATGGCTTTAGCGCGTTTGGCTGGGTCTTCCGATTTGAAGATGCCGGAACCGACGAAAGTGGCCTCGGCTCCCAGCTGCATCACCAAAGCGGCGTCGGCAGGGGTGGCGATTCCTCCGGCGGCAAAGTTCGGCACCGGCAGCTTTCCGGTTCTGGCCACTTCCTTAACCAGTTCATACGGAGCGCCCAAGTTTTTGGCCTCCGCCATCAACTCTTCAACTCCCAGAGTCGTCAAACGCTTGATGGCGCCAATCATCTCGCGGATATGGCGCACGGCCTCGACAATGTTGCCGGAGCCGGCTTCCCCTTTGGTGCGAATCAAGGCCGCTCCCTCACCTATGCGGCGCAGGGCCTCACCCAAATTCCGCGCTCCGCAAACAAATGGAATCTTAAACTGATGTTTATCGATATGATTTTTTTCGTCGGCGGGGGTTAAAACCTCGCTTTCATCGATGTAATCGACTTCGAGAGCCTCCAGCACTTGCGCTTCTACAAAATGTCCGATGCGGCATTTGGCCATCACCGGAATGGTGACGGCCTGTTTAATCTCTTCGATTATTTTTGGGTCGGCCATACGGGCCACTCCGCCTTCTTTGCGGATATCGGCCGGCACCCGTTCCAAAGCCATTACGGCGCAGGCGCCCGCTTCCTCCGCAATTTTGGCCTGCAGGGCGGTGGTTACGTCCATAATCACCCCGCCTTTCAGCATCTCCGCCAAGCCGACTTTAACTTTCCATTCTTCCGTTCTGTTCATACTTTCCTTCTTTCCGGTAAAAACCGTTCCCTTTCAATATACATCCAAACACCTCAATTTTTCAATACCCGTTTTTAGCGGATGTGGTTTTAAAGATTTGTCTAAGAGGGCTTGACAGAAAATATCCGCCGCTTAACTTTGCGCTTACGAAAAGGCTATTTGCCCATTGGAAGGAGGACAGGATGTTTAGACGGCTCGGTTTTACCTCGGTAACAATATTTTCTTTCCTCGCTTTGTTTTTGGCTGCAAACTCTCCCTGTTTGGCTGATTGCGGGGGTAGCCTTGATTGTGATAGTTTGGCAAAAATCGACCTATTTGTTCGTTGCAACAGAACGGGCGTTTACGGAGGATGTCTATTTAACACTTTTGGAACGAGTGCAAAGATTTTACAGGCAATAATTCCTTCTAATCCAGACTCGCAACGTTTTTTAGTGAGATTAGCCGGGGGACATTCAGGGAGAAACGGATATGCATATTACACGCCCGCGGGCGGAAAATTGACTTTTAATGCATTGAAGAGGGCGTTTTTTTACAGCCTAGAAAGCTATCCGCTTAACTCGTGTATCACGCTATTTGGCTCTTGTACTTATTGGATTTACGCACCCAATGGCACGCAGACCATGGTTACGCCGGAAGCTCAATCCTGGGACGATACGGCTTGCGGGGGTATTGGTTGTTTTGTATTTCGTGATGGTGATCCATTTTCATTCACATTCAACGCTGCCGACACCGCCATCATCGATACAGGCATGCTCGGCCCCAGCGATTGTAAAGAGAGAGGAGACCCGATAAATATCTCGAGCGGCAACGTTTATCGGAACGAAGTTGACGCAGTTATAAACACTGGCCGAATTGGACCGTTCGTCTTCGCCCGGAACTATAATAGCTTTAGCACCAATCTACCTACGCTTGGCTCGCATTTTGGATATGGATGGCAACATAATTTTCAAATTACTTTTCCAGGGACGGATATCTTAACAGAGGGAACAGGAAGACGTGTTCCTTTCTACGTTATATCAACCGGCCCAGGTACAGCCGCGACATATATCGGGCCGCCAGGAATAACAGATACCATTTTCAGATCTGACGGGACACCTCAATATGATTTGCATAAAGCAAACGGCGCTCGAATATTTTTTGCAAACGGTTTGCAAGCTACAACAATTTATGACCGGGCCGGCAATCAAACCCAGCTTCATTACCATGGAGCAACATTGGATAGCATCACGGCTCCCGGTGGAAGAAAGTACAAGTTGACCAAAACTGCCGATAATCGTATTACGGAGTTGCGAAACCAAGCCGGAACCCTTCTTGCAACTTACAGCTATCATCTTGCGCCGGATACGAACTATCTGAAGCGGGTGACCTATGGCGATGGAAGCTGGGTCGAATACTCTTACGATTCGGCCACTGTTCCCTACAAGCTCAAGAAAGTGCTGGCATCGGATAATAGCGAATACTTTTATAAATATGATTCTAATGGGAGAGCCATTGCGAGCTTTCGAAGCGGAGGCGTAGACAGCATTGCCATTACGTATCTGCGCAGGGTCGGAGCGGGCAGTAATGCCGACAGCATGATTGCCATCGTCCGAGACGCACTTGGGAATAGAGTTGACAGCGTGATAAGCTTGTCAAACGCTCTGGCCACAGATCGGCTTGTAGTGAAAGGCTTTTTACCCGGTTGCTCCTCTTGTGCGAATGAATACACCTACGATAACCACTCAAATGTGCTTCAAAAAACGTCCCCACTTGGAGTAACAGAAGTTATGACGTATGACACAGGCGACCGGCTTACTAAGAGGACCGAAGCAAGCGGCACACCCTTCGCTCGTGCACATACTTATCGTTATGCCAATTTTAATTTGGTCTCGCGTGACTCATCTGGAAGCGCGGTGAACGTATCGGACTCCCTGATCAAAAGGTATTTCTACGATACTAACGGCAACGACACGATGGCGTTTGAATCCGGTTTAGTTTCCACCGGCGTTCGATACTTTGATACAACACGAACTGTATTTAACTCCTTCGGTCAAGTGGCAAAACTTGATGGTCCAAGAACCGATGTGGCAGATACTTCACGTTTTGTCTTCGACTCAGCGACCAGTGACTTAAAGGAAGTGCGTGAATATGCCGGTTCAACGGCTTTAATTACCCAGTACACCAGCTACGACGCCTTTGGAAATCCACTGACTGTTATTGGCCCTAACAGCGATACAACAACTTATCAGTATGACGAACGCCAGCGGGTCAAAAAAATAAAACGAACCAAAGGGAGCTCCAGCGATAGCACGCTATACCAATACAATGCTGCTGGAAACATAACGAAGATAATTTTGCCGCTTGGCGGTGCCGATTCAATTAAGTACGGTTACGACCTGGCAGGGCGCTTGACAAGTATAGTAAACGGAGCCGGCGATAGCACTCTTTATACCTACGACCTGATGTCCAACCGAAAATCTGAACGGATTCGCAAAGGGTCGAAACTTTTTGAATCAAGTTACTTCGACTATGACGCTTTGAAGAGACTTGTAAAAGCTTGTGTTGGAGATTCAACCGACACTTCTAAGTATGACTGCAACCAGTTTGGGTATGACGCTGTCGGAAATCGAACCGTGCAGGTTTCGGGCAAAGGAGACAGCACTTACTTCCATTACGATGCCCTTAACCGCCTCGATAGTATTCGACAAAAGCACGATGGCGGCTTCGACACAACCGTCTATACTTACGACCTGCAAGATAATTTGACATCCGTAAAAGACCCTTCGGGAAACGTTACCACTTACAAATATTCCGACCGCGGGCATCTGATTCAGGATAGCTCGGCGGCTTCCGGCGTTACCACCTACAAATACGACCAGGCCGGAAATCTCATCACCAAAATACCGGCCACTGGAAATGCCGACTCGAGTCACTTTACTTACGATGCCTTAAACCGCCAGACGGAAGTAAAACTGGGGGCAGTAAGCACCTACACTTTCGATTACGATGCCGCCAATAACGAGCGCAAAGGCCGGCTCTGGAAAGAAACTGGCCCGAGTGTCACCCGCAAGTTTTCTTACGACTATGTCGGCCGGGTCACTGCCGAATCTCTCGTTTTCTCGGGCACCCCCTACCCCGTTCTTTATTCTTGGGACAAAAACGGCAATCTATCTTCGATGACATATCCTTCCGGCCGGGTGGTAAATTACACCTATGATTCCGCCGATAGAGTATTTAAGGCCACCGATACGAAAGGGGCAACTACAACTACAGGGCTCGACTCCACCTTTTACCTCCCCTTCGGCCCGGATACCTCTATGAAACTCGGAAACGGTATAAAAGTTCGCAAGGTTTTTAATCGGAAGTATTACGCCGATTCGATAAAGAACACCACTATCGGCATCTTTGGTCGGAGCTATTTATACGACCACAACGGCAATATCACCCAGCTCTTGGACCTGGTGGACTCAACCAAGAGTTATCACAGCATCAGCTATGATGGAATTGATCGGTTGACGCAAGCCACCGGACAGTTTCGCACGGATACTCTGTTTTTGAGTTACAAGAAAAACGGTAACCGTTCAACTAAACGCAAAGGCGGCTCGGCCACAACCACCTACAACTACACCAATAACCGCCTGAGAAACACCACTGGCACCGAGGTGGTGAATTACGGATACAATTCCAACGGAAGCGTCATTGGAGATACTGCCTCGGGTTCCACCAAGACCTACACCTACGACAAGCTGAACCGTATGGTGAAATTCACCCGCGGAGCTGCTATCGACAGTTTCGCCTATGACGCAGAAAATAAGCGGGTCTATAAGAGCGACTTTGACATTATTGTGAATTATGCCTATGACATCTTTGGCAACCTGATTGAAGAAATATCCGAGGGCAACTGGCAGACCGACTATATCTGGGCCAACGGAGAACCGAGAGTGCGGATAGACAATGCAGGTGCTCCGGAAACACACTACTGGTATCATACCGACCATTTAGGAACACCTCACGTTCTTACGGATAATAACAAAACCGTTCAGTGGAAGATAAGTTTAAACCCGTTTGGGGAGACGGTGTCGGAGACGATAAGTGGAACATTGGACAACCTCCGCTTTCCAGGGCAGTATGTAGATCGCAGTGGCGGGTTGAACTACAACTGGTTTCGATATTACCAGCCCAAGATTGGAAGATATTATAGAGTGGATCCTAAATTGAAATATGATCCTATGATGGAGTATTCCTATGTCGGAAATAACCCCATGAATTATGTTGACCCAGCAGGACTCATCGAAGGAGTACATACTGACTACAACGCTAGAACGGGTGAGTATTATGTTCATTATTTCGGAAAACACGGAAAGTATCGTTATAATCAGCAAGGTCAATTGGTTACTCATTATGGGAAACCGATTGGAAAGCCTGTGGGAGAAGCTAAAAGGGCTTTGAAATGGCTGCGACGTGTTATGCCAAACTTTTTTAAGAGAGATTTTGGTATTTGCAAAGTGAGCCCAAAGATTCCTGGCCTCAAAGGAATCAAAGGAGGTGTGCCCGGAGTTGTTTCCGCGCTATCAACAGGAATAGATGCTTATAAAGCCCAAAAGCGATCTGAAGAAACTGGGATTGAAGTATGGAAATTGATGTATTATCAGACACTTGGCGTCGATATTAATTCTGTTGAGGTATTGATTTTAGAAGGGGTAATCTAATGCGAAAACATTGTTGTAGACACTTTCAAATTGCCGTTAAAGAAAAGTTTATCATGAAGGCAATTGGTTACGATGAAACAGAGTGGTTTTTTAATAAAGGGTTTCACCTTTACTATTGTCCTTTTTGCGGAACCAATATAAAAGGCAAAGGTTGGGGTGAATATGACATTGAAGCAAAAATAAATCGAGAAAGAAAAACTTAAAAGGCTCCCGCTCATTTCGCGTGGGCGAATGGGAATCCAATGCAAGAGTAGAGCCGGTCAATCATCCGATTTTGCTTGACAAAAAGCAGGAAAGGGTATTTTATTAACCCCACGTTTACTGGAAGAAGAAACCATGGAAGGAGGCTTTGATGAAAAGGTTAACCCTGCATCTCGGGATTTTTTCTATTTTATTTTTTTTATCTGCCGCTGTTAGCGGGATGGAATTGGCCAACAAGGTGGGGTTTGGCATTCACGGGGGGGCGTATAAACTGGCGCTTTCCGAGCGTTCCGACATCTGGACTGTGGGCGGGCTGGCCAATGCCGGTTTGAAGTACGGGATTAGCAATAAATTTTCGATTGGAGCGGAAGGCAGTTGGATGCAGACTTACCTGGCGGATTTGAGCAAAGGGAAGCGCGCGACCGATGGAGC
This sequence comes from uncultured Ignavibacteria bacterium, assembly GCA_964607165.1. GTDB lineage: Bacteria > Zixibacteria > MSB-5A5 > DSPP01 > DSPP01 > DSPP01. The sequence goes on along the minus strand of CAZSIT010000029.1, from coordinate 5,557 downwards.
CAAATTCACCACCGATAACCTGGATGACGGGCCGCGTCAAAGAGCTTTTATCGGCGGCTTGGTGGCAGAATACCACTTTATGCCGGGAAAAGGAGTGTCCCCCTACATTTTTGGCGGTCCCGGGATTTACATCTGGAAATGGGCGGATAAGAGTTGGAATACCTTGATGTCCGATGATACGGTGTTAACGAGCACGGGCATTCCCGTTACCGACACGGCCGGTAATCCCTACGAATTGAAAGACAAAGTATTGTACGGTATGGCGGGTTTAGGTATAGAGTTTTTTGCCGGGGAGCATCTTTCGCTTGAATTGGGAGCGAAATTCCGCTACCTCACCAACCTTTTGACCGATTTTAAGGGGGATAAGGATATTGTAGGAAAGAACGCCGGTGAACTGGATTTGCCCAAAGCAGTGGCCGAGGCCTATGCCGGGCTGACTTTTTACTTTGGCGGCCGGGTGAAAGACCAGGATTTGGACGGGGTGCCGGACAAGAAGGACAAGTGCCCGGATACGCCGACGGGGTGTAAAGTTGACCTGGCGGGCTGCACCATCGATTCCGATGGTGACGGCGTTTGCAATGGCCTTGACCAATGTGAAAATACGCCTAAAGGGGCCCGGGTGGACGGCAAGGGCTGCCCGATGGACTCGGATGGCGATGGAGTTCCGGACGGCATCGACAAATGCCTGGGTACAGCGAAAGGATGTATTGTAGATGCGACTGGTTGTCCCACGGATGCGGATGGAGATGGAGTCTGCGATGGCGTGGATAAATGCGCCGATACCCCCAAGGGCTGCCAGGCGGATAGCGCCGGCTGCCCTATGGATTCGGACGGAGATGGAGTTTGCGATGGCATTGACCAATGCCCCAATACACCGGCCGGCACAAAAGTCAACTCCATCGGCTGCACCATACCGACGGTCGAATTTATTCCGACACCGGAGAAGCCGCTGGTATTGAAAGGTGTGAACTTTGAGACCAACGAAGCGGTGCTTCTGGATACCTCCAAAGTCATTCTGGATTTGGTGGCCATCAGCTTGATGGCGCATCCGGAAGTTCAGGTGGAAATCGGCGGGCATACCGATGCCACCGGGTCGGCGGCTCACAATATGCAGCTTTCGGAAGACCGCGCTAAAGCGGTTCGGGATTATCTGGTAGGCAAAGGGGTCAAGCCGGAAAACCTGTACGTCAAAGGTTACGGCAAAACCAAGCCGATTGTCACCAACAAGACCAAAGCGGGCCGGGCGCAGAACCGGCGGGTAGAATTGACCCGGCTTCAGTAGAAAGGCAAGGGCCAAAATTAAAAAGGGCGTCCGCCAAAGGCGGACGCCCTTTTTGTTTTTGGAACAATTTGGATTATGCCATTTTCAACTCGGTCGTGCAATGGGCGCAGCGGGTAGCCTTAATCGGGATGACGGACAGGCAATAGGGACAATCTTTCGTGCTCGGAACGGCCGGCGGGGGAGGCGGCTGCCGCTTTAAACGGTTAATCTGCTTGACCAACAGGAAAATCACGAAAGCTACGATGGTAAAGTCAATAACCGTATTGATAAACAGGCCGTAGCTTATAACCGGCGCACCGGCCGCTTTTGCGTCTGCCAGCGAAGCGTAGGCCTGTCCCGATAGGTTGATGAATAAACCGGAAAAGTCCATGTTCCCCATCAACAGCCCAATCGGCGGCAACAAAACATCCCCAACCAGCGAACTGACAATTTTGCCGAAGGCCGCACCAATGATTATTCCTATCGCCATATCCAGAACGTTGCCCTGCATAGCGAAGGTCTTGAACTCTTTTAACATTTGCTCCTCCTTTCGAATTCTCCGAAAGTAAGTTTAGTTTTCCAGCGGGTCAAGAAGACATACGATGAATCCCAGGGGCGGAGGCCCCTGGGCTACGCAGATGTGTTCGAGCGCCGGCTCTTTGGGCAAAGGAAAGGAAACCAATCCTTGCCGGCGCAGGTTATGGCCACGTCGGCTCTTTGCACTCTGAAGAGTGCGCCGGAAGGAGGGCTGAATTTAAGCAGGTCGATGTCTGGGGTTTCCTTTTTTTTGTCAAAGTTTTTTAAACCCGCAGCGTTCGGGAGCAGAGCTCCCTACAACGGAAAAACCATACAACGGAAGAGCCATTGAGTTGGAATGGAATGGCGCACTTTTTTCTTGATTTTACGGGTTAATGAACTAACTTCCCTGGTTTGCGGGAGGAAAAAAAGTATGGCACAGGAAAAACCGGCAGTTAAAGGAAAGCAACCCCCAAAGGTCAAGGCCGAAACCGGCCCGATTTTTGGCAAGAAAAACTACATTCTTTTTGCGGTAGGGATGGTGGTAATAATTCTTGGATACATTTTCTTGGGAAAAGGGGACACGGTTCTGGCCCCGGTTCTTTTGGTGTTGGGCTATGTCGTCATCATTCCCATCGCCATCCTTATCAAGGATAAGAAAAAAGCTCCGGAGGCCCCTGCCGCCCAGATGCCGGCGGAAAAAACCGGCCAGCCGAAGCCGTAGGCGGATTTTCCGAATTTGTTCTTTGGGAGCGAGCCGCCTCTTTGTTTTTTGAAAAAGTTTTGAAGCAGTTTTTTAATGCCCGGAAAAATAATCGACCCCGCCAAAGGAGTTCTATGCGTAAAAGCTTAACGTTTTTTGTTGTTCTCACTTTTTCTTTCTTACTTTTTGGACTTGCTTACCCTGAAGATAAAATCCCGGTCCGTTTCTATGGAAGCGGCGACCGGCCGGTTTTAGGCCCGGGACCATTCGATCCAGCGATTCCCGCGCCTGACAAAGTGCTGGGTTTTCCTTTGGGAGAGCGCCCCGCCCGGCAGGCGCAGGTTTTGGATTATTTTAAAAAGTTGGCGGAAGTTTCCCCAAAAGTAAAATTTGTGGAAATGGGCCGAACCTACGAGGGGCGGCCTTTGGTTTATGCCGTCATCTCGGACGAGGCGGATATGACTCGTCTGGAGGAAATCAAAAAGAATCTGGCGCTTATTGCCGACCCTCGAAAACTGTCCCGCCGCGAACTTCCGGCGGTGGTCGATAAAACCCCGGCCTGCGTCTGGCTGGCTTACTCCATTCACGGGGATGAAGTTTCCGGCGTTGATGCTTCAATGGCCGTTGCGTACCGGTTAGCAGCCGGGACGGATACGCTCACTTCCCGACTGCGCAAGGAATTGATAGTCATCATCGACCCGATGGAAAACCCGGACGGGCGGGAGAGGTTTTTGGCGCAGATGGAATCTTTTGCCACGGCGGTGCCAATGGCGGACGGCCAGAGTTTGCAGCGGGGCGGCTTTTGGCCCTGGGGCCGCGCCAATCACTACCTGTTCGATATGAATCGGGATTGGTTTACGCAGGAGCTGCCGGAAAGCAAAGCGCGCATTGCCGCCATTGTCGATTGGCATCCTCAAGTTTTGGTGGATGCGCACGAGATGGGGCAGTGGGACACGTATCTTTTTTCTCCACCCCGCCTGCCGTTCAATCCCCAGCTGACCGAGCGGATGCGCCAATGGTGGGATATTTTTGCCGCCGACCAGGCAAAGGCTTTTGATAAACAGGGCTGGGGTTATTACACGCGCGAATGGAACGAAGAATGGTATCCCGGCTACGGTTCCTCCTGGCCGCTTTATACCGGGGCGGTGGGAATTTTGTATGAACAGGCAGGCGTTTCCGGCTCGCGCGTTTCGCGTCCCGAAGGCACGGTTTTGACCTATTCTGAATCGGTGGAACATCACTATGTAAGTTCGCTGGCCAATCTGACCACCGCCGCCAACAATAGGAAACAACTTCTAACGGATTACTACAACCACCGCGCCCGCGCCATTTCTGAATACGGCGGCGGCAAACCGAAAGCTTTTTTGGTGGCCCCGGATAATAATCCAGACAAGCTAAATCATCTGGCTGAGGCATTGACGCGGCAAGGAATCGAAATTTCGGTGGCCAAAGCTGATTTTTCAGCCCGGGCAAGAAACTACTATGAATCAAATCCGGCTGCCAAAGCTTTTAACAAAGGCAGCTTAATAATTCCGACCAACCAGCCGCAAGGGTTTTTGATTCAAACCATCCTGGGCTTCGATCCGCACGTATCGGATAGTTTTTTGACCATCGAGCGGCATGAACTTTTGAAAAATCGGGAAAGCAAACTGTACGAAATTACTTCCTGGTCAATGCTCGAAGCCTACGGGCTGGAAGCGTATGAAGCGGAGTCCCCCGTTTCGGTTGTATCGGAACCTTGGAAACCTCTGGTTCTTGAGGGAAAAGTGGAAGGGGAAAATCCGCAGCAGGGGTTTGTTTTTGAGGCTTCATCCGACCGGTCGCTGAAGGCCATCGCTTTGCTTTTCGACCGCGGACTCAAAATGTTTGCGGCCAAGAAGGATTTGGATGTCGAGGGAAAAAGCTTTGCGCGCGGCTCTATATATCTTCCGGCCCGCGCCAATCCGGCCAACTACGCCCAGATTTTGGACAGCGTTGCCCGTCAAACCGGAGTTCGCGTTGTCGGCATAAACAGCGGACAGGGGAAAGTGGGGCCGGATTTGGGCGGCAGCGAACTCGTTTTTCTGAAAAAACCGAAAGTTGCCCTGGTTGCCGGCGGGCCGACCAATTTTACCAGCGTCGGCTGGATCTGGCATCTTTTGGATCAAAAAATTGGGTTGCCGGCTGCGCTTATCGATATCGCCAATTTGGGACAGGCGGACCTTTCTGTTTACAATGTTTTGATTCTGCCGGATGGGGGAGGTTTCTCCAATGTTCTCGGTAAACCGACCATCGAAAAGATTCGCAAGTGGATAGAAGGAGGCGGCACACTTTTGGCGATGGATGACGCGGCGGCTTTCTGCGCCGACTCCAACAACAATTTATCGGCCGTGCGGCCGCGCGAGCAGATTTTGGCCAAGTTAAGCGATTATGAGGGGGCGGCTTTGAACGAAATCGCCGCCGAGGAGCCGGATATTTCCAAGCTGAAAATCTGGGAGTATCCGGAAAAAGATACTTCTTCGGCTAAAAAGGAAGAAAAAACAGAGCCGAAGTTGGAGGATTTGCAAAAAGCGGATGAGTTGGCGCGGGTTTTTTCACCGCACGGCGCGATTTTGCGCGTGAATTTGGATAAGGAAGAATGGCTTACTTTTGGGATGGGAGAAAAGGTTCCGGTTATGGTCGGGTCGTCCACCGTTTTGATGGCCAAATACCCTGCCGCTCGCACCGTCGGGCGATTTGCGCCGGCTAAAGACTTGCGAATCTCCGGGCTTTTGTGGCCGGAAGCCCGCAAGCGAATTTCGAACTCTTCTTACTGCACGCGTGAATCGATGGGCCAGGGGCAGATAATTCTTTTTGCCTCCCAACCCAATTTCCGCGCCTTTTTCCGGGGCTCGGAAAGACTGCTTTCCAATGCGATTCTGTATGGCCCGGGCTTGGGAACTTCCGGGGCGCCGGAGTGGTAAGAGAGGGTTGAAAAAAAACAGAAAATCCTTTTATTGTTGTTTGGCCGTCTTGTGAAGGCTAAGTAACGGGGTCGTAGTTCAGTTGGTTAGAACGCCTGCCTGTCACGCAGGAGGTCGCGAGTTCGAGTCTCGTCG
>CAZSIT010000028.1:0-32349 GCA_964607165.1 uncultured Ignavibacteria bacterium | reverse complement strand
TGGATGTTAAAAATAAGCCACACACCTGTCCAAAATTAGGTGGGGCAGTACATTTAGAAAATAAAAGGATGCGAATTGACGAGCAGTTGATTCATTTTGGATTGGCACTTAAAACCACACAACAAATTGAAGCCCTTGAGTCAGAGTTATCGGCCTTATCAAAATCACTTTCAGATTACAAAAACCGCCTAAGCACGACCCAAAGTGAGCTTAATTATCTGGGGGAAAACCAGAGCAAAAACAGGGAAAAATTGAACGAATCCAAAACCGCTGGAACCTTTAAAAGATTTTTCAAAGGGTTGAACCCTATTGCAATTCAGCGAGCAATTGACCAAGCAAGTATTTCCATCGATTCGAAAACTCGAATATTAGAAGAGCTAAATATTCGCTCACAAAACCTTTCACAGTCATTTGCTGATAAAGAAAGAGAAATTGGCGCTCGAAAGAAAGAAATTAACAGCTTTCTTGAGCAGGCAGGGCTATCGGGGTCCGATCTAATAAAAAAAGTAAAGGAACTTGAGAAGCAAAGAGATATTCTATTAACAAGAATAGGAGAAATTAACAGGCAATTGGAAGAAATACAGAAGAAAATACTGTCTGACGCAAAGTTAATAGCTACCACTTTAACAAAAACATTTTCAGCCAAGGATTTTCCCGCCCAACCCTTTGATGTCCTCATCCTCGACGAGGCAAGCATGGCGCCGCTTCCGTTTCTGTATTGGGCGGCGGGTAGGTGTCGAGAATTTGTAACGGTGGTTGGCGATTTTTTGCAATTACCCCCGATCTGCATATCAGGTGAGCCAATGGCAAAAAAATGGTTGGGGAGGAGCATTTTTGATGTTTTAGGGATTCAAAGCGTGGAAAAAGCATGTAGCGACCCTGGGGTAAAATTACTTGATACGCAATATAGAATGGCTCCAGAGATTTCCGAAATTTGCAACCGGCTTTTCTATCGACATAAACTCAAAGATGATTCAAGCACCCTTAACAGCAAGTTGGACGATGGGGTATCAAATTCTGCATTGATATTAGTTGAAACCCAAAAAATGAACCCTTGGTGCAGCCGCCTTGCAGCGGGTAGCCGTTTTAATCTTTATCATGCTTTGGTATGTGCAACCCTTGTCAAGCGGTTGAAGCCGGCGATAGAAGAGATTCGAAAGAACCCTAAAACTTTCAATTCAAAGATTGGAGTTGTGGCTCCATATGCTCCACAAGCACGCCTCATCGATAAGGTTCTGCAAGACTGGAACTTACAGGACATTGTACGCGCTAGTACGGTTCATAAATTTCAGGGTGGTGAAGAGCCTATCATCATTTTCGACACAGTGGAAGGATATGGCACGAGAATTGCCCCAATGTTAGACGACAGCAAAAGTGACACTGGTGCTCGTCTGCTTTTAAACGTTGCCATCTCTCGAGCAAAAAGCAAACTATACTTTATTGCGAACTCCGAATATTTAACTTCCCAACTTTCTTCTGATTCCAGCCTGTCGAGAATCACAGAACATTTTCTGAAAGAAGCAAATATTATTGAATCGGAGAATTTAGTGGACAATTATTTTACAACCGATTTCGAGAAGTGGGCCGAGATATTCCTTAAGACAAACCAACCAGAGCGAACACCGATTTCCGGGGAATTCTATACTGAGAAAAACTTCTGGCCTCAATTTTTTCAAGACCTAAGAACAACCCAAAAACGTGCTCTTATCCTCAGCCCGTTTCTTTCAATCCGGCGAAGTAGCGGTTTAGTGAACTATTTTAGAGCGATAAAACAGCGCGGTGTTGATATTACAGTTTACACGAAACCGAAAAATCAACAAATCGGTGAAATGGCAAACCAAGCTGAAATTGTTATTAATCAATTGCGTGACATAGGAGCGAAAGTAATTGAACGCCGAAGTATGCATCAAAAGGTAGCTATCATAGATGACACAATTGCCTGGGAGGGAAGCCTAAATATCCTTAGCCATCGAGACACCGGAGAGCAAATGCGGCGATTTGAGGGAAAAACGGCTATCGAGGAAATTATTAAAGGTTTGGAGCTTGACCAAGATAACTCGGCCGGTACTCAAACTGAAGAAAAATGCCCTGGCTCCAGACTGAAACCAGATTGCGACGGATACTTAGTTGTAAGAACAAAATTTGGCCGCAAGTTTTATGGATGTTCAAATTACCCCAAATGTAACTATACTCGACCAATTGATGGAATCGTCAGAAAACAGAGATATCCGAGGAGAAAAAATTAGACTTCTCTGCTAATGAAATAAAGGTGTGCTGATACCTGTCATTGAATAAATGGAGGGCGAACACACCGATTCGCCCTTACGGAAAAATCACCGTTCCGACAGAACCAGCGTAAAGCTTGACCCCTTTCCCCCCGCCATAGGCGGGCTTTGCACTTCCGCCTTTAACCCTTGACGAAACCGAAACCAATCGGCATACTCGCCTCGGAATGAAGGAGAAAAAACGATGCCCTGGCTGGTAGCAAAAGAGGAAGCTTTTTTCGATATGTTCGAGCGCGCCACCAAAAACCTCGTCACCGCAGTGGAGGTTTTCGTGGAAATGGTGAAAGACTTCAAAGACTTGGAAAAACGGGTGAAAAAGTTGGACGAACTGGAACATGAAGGGGATATCGTCACCCACGAAATTATGGACAAGCTCAACCGCACCTTCATCACGCCGCTCGAACGGGACGACATTCACGCCATCACGGCGGGGATTGACGACGTTCTGGACCTGACCGAAGAGGTGGCCGACCGGATTTACCTGTATAAATTGGAGAAGCCGACTAAGCATTTGATTCAAATGGCCGAGATTCTGGGACAGGCGGTGGGGGAGGTTTCCAAAGCCATCACCTCCCTGCGCGATTTAAAGCGCCCGCGCCGCATTCTGGACTATACCATCGAAATCAACCGGCTGGAAAACGAAGCCGATGTGCTGTTGAAAATGGCGATGGTTGACCTGTTCGAAAACACCACATCCCCCCTTGAAGTAATCAAATGGAAGGAAGTGTACGAGAGCCTGGAAAAAGCGATCGACAAGTGCGAGGATATGGCGGTGGTGATTGAGTCGGTGGTGGTCAAAAACGCTTAAAACTTCCCCATTTTGACCGGCCGAAAAATTTCAAAAGGTAATGGATAGCTTTTCGCTTTTAATCGTCGTCATCATATTTGCGGTCGCATTTGATGTGATGAACGGCTTTCACGACGCCGCCAATGCCATAGCGACATCCGTTTCGACGCGGGTTTTGACCCCCCGCGTGGCGATTGCAATGGCTGCCGTTTTGAATTTCGTGGGGGCTTTGACCGGCACGGCCGTCGCCGCTACCGTAGGCAAGGGACTGGTCGACCCGCACTCGATGACCCAACTGACCATCGCCTGCGCCCTTTTTTCCGCTTTTCTCTGGGATTTGATTACCTGGCATTTCGGGCTGCCGACTTCTTCCAGCCACGCCTTGATGGCATCCATCGTCGGGGCTGGATTTGCCTTGGGAGGTTCGGAAGTCCTGGTGACCTCCGGAATAACCAAAAAAGTTGTGCTTCCCCTCTTACTTTCTCCCCTCTTGGCTTTCGGTTTCGGCTGGTTTTTGACCAACATTCTCTATTTTATTTTTCAAAAAGTTCATCCCGGGAAAATCAGCTCTCTTTTCCGCCGGCTGCAAATCGTCTCCGCCGCTTGGATGGCCTACAGCCACGGTTCCAACGACGCCCAGAAAACAATGGGAATTATCACTATGGCTTTGGTGAGCTATTACCACTTGAGCGATTTTCATATCCCAATTTGGGTAATCCTGCTCTGCGCGGCGGCGATAGCGGTCGGCACCGCCATGGGGGGGTGGCGGATTATCAAGACGATGGGAATGCGCATTGTGCACTTGACCCCCTTCCACGGCTTTGCCGCCGAAGCGGGGGCCGGAACCTTGATAGAAATCGCCTCCCGCTTCGGAGTTCCCCTCTCCACCACCCACGTAATCAGCTCGACGATTATGGGCGTGGGGGCGTCCAAAAAGTTTTCGGCCGTGCGCTGGGGAGTGGCGGGAAACATTATTGTCGCCTGGATTTTGACCCTGCCCGCCTGCGCCTTGATGGGCTACGGCTTCGTCAAGCTGGCCCACCTCTTGGTGGACTGAAAACCCAACCCCTTACTACATCAAGAAAGCAAGTTCAAAACCATCCCCTCCGCTCCTTTAAGGCCTCCATTTTTTGGCAAAACCGCAACTAAAATCGAGTTTCCTGCGTATAATGTTATGCAAGCAAGTCTTTCGGGCTTTAATAAGCCATTGACTGACAATGACTTGCCTGAATATGGTGAAGGTTTCAAGAAGCATTTTTTATGCTCTTGACAAAAATATTTTTGGAAGTATTTTGAGGTTTTGTCTTAAATTGCACAATGCCCGGAGGAATTGTTCTTTGGGCAAGAAGGAGGAAAGTTGGTTCGCTTAAATAACCAGCGCTGGCTGGGATATTCTTTTGTGGCGGGGTTTTTCACCCTGGTGGGGATTCTCATTGCCACGGGGTTGGATTTACCCAACGCTGGGTATTCCCAGAACAAAGGGGGGTCTAAATATCTAAACCCGGGAGTGGTTTCCCCTTTTGCCGTGGTGGTTGACCGGGCTAAAGATGCGGTGGTCAATATCTCCGCCGAAAAAGTGGAGCGGATGAGCCGCTATCATTCCTGGGTGCCGTTTGGAAATGACCGGCAGGTGCCCAGTTATTCCTTGGGCTCGGGATTTATCTTCGATTCCAAAGGATACGTTCTGACCAACAACCACGTGGTTTCCGGCGCCAACGAGATTACCGTGACTTTGGCCAACGAGTCGAAATATAAAGCCCACCTGATTGGAGCAGACAAAGGTACCGATGTGGCGGTTTTGAAAATTGAAGCCGATGAGCCGCTGGCCGCCCTCGATTTGGGCAACTCCGATTCCTTGCTGGTCGGAGATTGGGTTCTGGCAATTGGCAACCCCTTTCCACAGGAACATTTGGATCGGACCGTCACCGTCGGGGTGGTTTCCGGCAAGCAGCGCAGCAACTTGCAGTTTGGCGGCGAAGAGACGCCCGATTATCAGGATTATATCCAAACCGACGCCGCCATCAACCAGGGAAACTCCGGCGGGCCTTTGGTTGATATTCACGGGCAGGTGGTTGGAATCAACTCCGCCATCGCCTCTCCCTCGGGAGGAAACGTAGGTATCGGTTTTGCCATCCCCATCAACATGGTCAAAGAAATTTTGCCCAATTTGATGCAAGCAGGCAAAGTGGAGCGGGGCTGGCTGGGAGTTTATCTGCAGAGTTTAAACAAAGAGTTGGCCGTAGCCAACGGGTTAAAGTCCCCAGAGGGGGCAGTTTTAACTGACGTGCAAGCGCAAAGCCCGGCGGCCGAGGCCGGTTTAAAGCGCGGGGATGTGATCTTAAACTTCGACGGCAAGAAGGTAATCGATGCCACGCAGCTGCGCTTTTGGGTGGCCAAAGCCGGCCCGGGAAAAGACGTCCCTTTGCAAGTGTATCGTGATGGGAAAACGATGAACCTCTCCGTGAAATTAAAGGACCGCGAAATGGCGATGGCTACCTTGGTCCGGCAGCCACAGCCCCCCATCGAAGCGAATCAAGGCAAGAATAATTTAGGCCTTACCGTGCGCACTTCAACTAAGGAACTGTGCGACCGTTTTGACGTGCGCTACTATCCCGGCGTGATTGTGGTTGAAGTAGAGCCGGGCAGCCCCGCCAACCAGAAAGGGATTGAGCCGGGCTTTATCATCAGCGAAGTGAGCGGCCGGGAAGTGAAGGCTGTTTCAGATTTCGAGGCCGCCTTGAAAACGGCCGGCCAAAAGAAAGCCCTTTCGCTGTTGGTCCGAGATTTGGATTCCCAGCCGAATTACCTGGCTTTAGGGGCGCCGTAAAAAGTTTTGTACAATAGGAATGTTTCAATTAGCGAGGAGGGAATGAGTAAGCGTGGCAAGACAGTCTAAAAAATATCGCGACGAAGACCGTTCGCTGGATTTATATCTTAAAGAAATCGGCGAAACGTCCTTGATTACCGCCGCCGAAGAAGTGGTGCTCGCCAAGCGGATTAGGGCCGGCGACCATACTGCTTTGGAAAAACTGACCAAGGCGAATTTGCGTTTTGTAGTCTCGGTCGCCAAGCAGTACCAGAACCAGGGGCTTTCCCTGGCCGATTTAATCAACGAAGGCAACATCGGGTTGATCAAAGCCGCCAAGCGCTTTGACGAAACCCGCGGCTTCAAATTCATCTCCTACGCCGTCTGGTGGATTCGCCAGGCGATTTTGCAGGCCTTGGCGGAACAATCGCGCATTGTCCGCCTGCCGCTCAATCGAGTCGGCACCCTGCACAAAATCGGGAAAGTTTCCGCCGCTTTGGAGCAGGAGTTAGGGCGCGACCCTTCCGCGGATGAGATTGCCCACCAGCTGGCGTTAACGGAGGGAGAAGTTTCCGACACCTTGAAAATCTCCAACTCCCATCTTTCGCTGGATGCCCCTTTTTCCGCTTCGGAGGACAATTCGCTCATCGACGTTCTGGAAGATGATATGCAGCCTGCGCCGGACGAGGAGCTGCTTTCCGATTCGCTGAAATCGGAAATTGAAAAAGCGCTGGACACTTTGACCCCGCGCGAAGCCGAGGTGATTAACCTCTACTTTGGCCTGAATCACGAAAAGGCTTTGACCCTGGAGGAAATCGGCGCGCGCTTTAATTTGACCCGCGAGCGCGTGCGCCAGATTAAGGAGAAAGCGATTCGGCGCCTGCGCCACGCTTCCCGCTCCAAGGCCCTGCGCGCCTATTTGAACTGATTTTTTAAGTTGGCCGTCCGCCAACCGGCGGACGGTTAACGGTTGCACCTCCCCACCGCCGCCCCGACCGCTCGGGGCGGTTTTATTTGTAACCTCACGCCGGAGGAAGCACTCCCTTCCCTGAAAGGAGAGGGTATGATAATTCTATTTTCGTTTAATCACTGCAACCCGTATTTTCGGGCGGGATTGAAGAAAAAAATTCCCCCCCCTTTTAGGGGAAGATTAAGGAGGGGTCGTTTTCCTTGACAACACCACCCCAATTTTCTAATTAGCCACCGATGGCGGAATTGCCACTTTTGGACACCAATCCAAGCACTGGTTTATCCTCTGCCGAAGCGAAAAAGCGGTTAGAGCAATTTGGGGCGAATATTTTGGTTCCCAAATCCCCCTTTGAGGCCTTTTTGCGCTGGCTAAAAACTCTGGCCGACCCGATGATAATTCTTCTACTTCTGGCCGCTTTGGTCTATTTCCTACTGGGGGAAGCGCGCGACGGCTGGGTTCTGGTCGGCTCCATCGTTCCGATTCTCCTGGTCGATATGGCCTTGGAAGCCCGCACCGGCAAGGCATTAAAGAAAATCCGCCAGCTAACTCAGCCCTTCTCGCGCGTTTTGCGCGACGGGCAGGAAAAGCTTAGCCCCACCGAAGAATTAGTGCCGGGAGATGTTCTTATAATAAAAGAAGGGGACATTTTGCCGGCCGACGGAGTTTTGGCGGATGCCAGCAATATCGAAATGGATGAAGCGCCGCTGACGGGCGAGTCAATTCCGGTGCCAAAAGGAGTTTCCAGCCAGGAGCATGCGGAAGTTTTTGCCGGCACTTCGGTTCTTTCCGGTCAGGGGAAAGCGGCAATCACCGCAACGGGTGAAAAGACCCGCTATGGTCAGATTGGGCATTTGATGGCGAAAATCAAAGAAGAGCGGACGCCATTGCAAAAAAAAATCGACGGCCTGGTCAAACGGCTCTTGGTTTGGGCGGTCTCTGCCTGTTTGTTGGTTCTGGCTATAGAGTTTTGGCGGGGCTCGGGTTGGGGAAAAGCCTTTCTTTCCGCCGTCAGCCTGGCGATTGCCGCCGTGCCGGAGGAGTTCCCGGTGGTTTTCACCCTTTACCTTACGATGGGAGTCTTTCGCCTGGCCAAAAAGAAAACGCTGGTGCGCAGAATGGTGGGGGTGGAAACGCTGGGGGCCACCACCGTCATCTGTGCCGACAAGACCGGCACCCTGACGGAAGGAAAACTTTCCGTGGCCGAGCATCCCGAAGGAGAAAACGAGGAACTCTTCTGGCAAACCATCGTCTTAGCCTGCGAGCCGAACCCTACCGACCTCTTGGAAAAAGCGTTGGTGGAGCACGCCCGCGAGCACGGGGCTTTCCCGGAAAAACTTTTGGATGAATGGAAGCTGGTGCGGGACTATCCCTTTGACGTCAAAGCCAAATATATGTCCCACGTCTGGCGGAATGCCGCGGGCGAGCTGGTCGTCTGCGCCAAAGGAGCGGTGGAGGGGATTTCCAGCCTTTGCCGAACAGAGGGGGAAGCCCGCCGCCGGCTTGCGGCGGAAAACGAAAGGCTGACCAACGCCGGAATGCGGGTGATTGCCGTGGGGTACGGAAAGCTTTCCCGATTTTCGGAAAGGCGGGAAGAAAACGAAAAAAACCTGGCCTGTCTGGGTTTGGTCGGCTTTAATGACCCGCCCCGGCCGGAGGTGGCCCAATCGATTGCCAAATGCCGCCTGGCTGGGGTGCGGGTGATTATGGTCACCGGCGACCACCCGCTGACCGCCCATTACATCGCCGAAACCATCGGTTTGCAGCATCAGGATGACCAGATTGTCACCGGCCCGGAGCTGGAAACTTTGGATGAAGCGGAGTTCTCCAACCGGGCGGCAAAAGCCAACATCTTCGCCCGGGTTATGCCTCACCACAAACACCGGCTGGTCAAAGTTTTGAAAAAGCAAGGGGAAGTGGTGGCGATGACCGGCGACGGAATCAACGACGCCTTGGCTTTGAAGGAGGCGCACATCGGCGTGGCGATGGGAAGGCGCGGCACGGAAGTGGCGCGGGCGGCTGCCACAATGGTGCTCTTGGACGACAATTTTCAGACCATCGTGGAGGCGGTGAAAGAAGGGCGGCAGATTTTTTCCAAGATTGAAAAAGCCTTCCGGTACCTCATAACCTTCCATACCCCGATTATTTTCCTGGCCGTCGCCGTTCCACTTTTGAGGCTGCCCTTGCTTTTGCTGCCGGTCATCATCGTCTGGCTGGAACTGATTATGCATCCCACCGTGGCTCTGGTATTCGAAGCCGACCCCGGCGACCCGGAAGCGATGCGAAAACCCCCGCGTAACCCCAGGGAACCGATTTTGCCGGCCGGGGAACTGGCCGTCACCGTATTGACCGGGCTTTCCATCGGGCTGGCGATTTTGGGCTTGTACTGGTACCAGCTGTCGGCCGGCACGGCGGCAGCTGAGGCGCGGGCGATTGCCGTTACCAGCCTGATTCTATCGGAGGTCTTCCTCGTGACCATCGAGCTTTCCCGCCGGGACAGAAAAGCGGCCTTGCATAACCGCTTTTTCTGGGCAACACGAATTCTAACGGTTGGCATTCTACTGGTGTTTATCTATTTCCCCCCGCTTGCGAATGCGATGCAGCTGGCCCCCATTTATCTGCACGACTGGCTGGAGGCTCTGGCCGTGGCCCTCGTTTCAACCTTCTGGGTGGAAGGGATTTTGTACCTTCGCCGAAAAAATAAAAAAATCAACCCCGTCTAAGCGGCATCCGCCACGGCGGACAGCGTGCCACTACCATAAATATGAAATTGTAGGGGCGGGGTCCCCCCGCCCGGGGCGAGGAAACCTAGCCCCTACATTTTTACGTCTTTGGTAGGGGCGGGTCTTGTGCCTGCCCTTCCCCAAAAAACCGGGCAACCACAAGAGTCGCCCCTACGAAATCATTGTTTCGTTGTAGGGGCCGGTTTTAAACCTGCCCGCTTCTTGTGAAACGAAAAAGGGCGGCTTTAGAAACCCTCCTCTACATTTTATAAAACAATTATTTGGCAGGGACACAAAATTTTGTGCCGAACGTAGGGGCGAATCCCTGGCCGGGCAGGCTTCAGATTCGCCCGGGTGAACCTAAAGGTTCACCCCTCCATTTCCCCCCTCTCCATTTTTATGGAGAGGCCTGCCCGAGGCGTAGCCTCTGGCTACGGCCAGGGGGTTAGGGGTGAGGACTACGGCGCGCAAACCACCGGCGTTCCCAAAAACACCAAATTCAACTCAATCACCACATCCGCCGCCGTCAAAATTCCATCGCAATTGACATCCGCCGCACAGAACGGAGCCGGGAATGGACTGCCCAAAAAGGTGGCGTTCAAAAGCACAACCACATCCGCAGCGGTTAGGATGGCGTCTATATTCACATCCCCTTTCAATCCTGCCAAGGCATTCGCCTGCGGCGATTGGCTGCCCTCGTTGCCGGAAAAGTCAACCGCACTGACGCGGTAATAAAGCGTCTTGCCGACCGGAGCGGAGACATCGGTAAAGAAGCTGTCGATAGTAGTTCCAGCCACTATCGGACTTGAGAAAGCGGCCGAAGTATCCCGGAGAATCTTAAAATACTGGAAATCCTCATCCACCGGGTTGCTGTAGGAGAGCTTGACCGAACCCTGACAGGTGCCCGCCGCCGCCAGAACCGACGGAGCAGACGGCACGAGGTTATCCACCGAATAGCCGGAGTCGAGGGGGGAATCCACAAACAGGTTCGGCTGCGTTGCGCGACCGCGCACGAAGAAAACAGAGTACCTCAGTCCGCCAGCCGGTGTGGAATCAACGGCAGTTGGGGCAACCATAGCGTAGACCGTATCGCCGGAGGCGGGAACTGAGGCAACAATCTCCCAGTTACCCGGAGGGAGGCCCTGGGCTTCGGCTCCGGTAGGGGTGCGACCGGAATTAGAATTAGCAGCGGTTGCATCTATGCGGCGGTAGATGATAAAAAGGTCTAAATCCGGGTCGCTAATGGGAAACCACTTCCACTTTATCCGCACCTGCTTCCCCTGGTCGTTTGGAAAATCAAGAATTGAACCGACTTTCAAAGTCCGGATTGTAAAGACATAAGCGGAGCCGGCATTGGAAATTCCCCCCGGGTCAGCGAAGGCTGCTCCGACGATTAGGTCGGGCCTGCCGTCGCCATTGACGTCTCCGGCGCCGGCCACGGAACGTCCCAGATTTTCATTGGCGGCGGTGCCGTTTTTCTGGTAAAGCAACCGGCCGTCGGCGCCGGAATAGATAAATGCGGACCCAGCAGATGCAAGACCGCCCGGGTCGGCATTGTGAGCGCCGATAATGAAGTCGGCACGGCCGTCGCCATCCACATCTCCTGCTGAAGCGACAGAGTTGCCCAGATCGTCAGCGTAAGCGGTGCCGTTTTTCTTGTAGAGAAGGAGGCCGGTGGCACCGGAATAGAGGTAAGCGTAGCCGACCGCTTCAATCGCGCCAGAATCGGTATTAGGAGCCCCGATGATGAAATCGGCGCGGCCGTCGTTATTGACGTCTCCCACTCCGGCGACCGACTCGCCAAAATAGTCATCGTGGTCGCCGCCGTTCCTTTGATATAGAAGGGAGCCGGTTGCACCGGAGTACACATACGCGCTCCCCGCGTCAATAAAACCCCCGACATCTGCACGGGGAGCGCCGATGATAAAATCGGGACGGCCGTCGTTGTTGACATCCCCGACGCTAGCCACTTGGTTGCCCAGAAGATAATTGGCATCGCTCCCGTTTTTTTGGTAGAGCAGCGAGCCATCCAGGCCGGAGTAAACGTAAGCCGAGCCGGCGGTGATAAGCCCACCCGGGGCGGCAAACCGCGCCCCAATGATAAAATCGACTTTGCCATCCCCGTTCACATCTCCGGCCCCAGCCACGGAGAAGCCCAGTTGGTCACCGGCGGCGGCGCCGTCTTTCTGGAAAAGCAGGGCGCCGGTCGCCCCGGAATAGACAAAAGCCGAGCCGGCGGTGATAAGCCCACCCGGGGCGGCAGCATAAGCGCCGATTATAAAATCGGCCCTCCCATCCCCGTTCACGTCCCCGGCGGATGCCACCGAACCGAGATTGTCACCGGCCGCGGCGCCGTTTTTTTGGTAGAGCAAAGCGCCTGTCGCGCCGGAATAAACGTAGGCCGAGCCGGCATTGGAAATCCCGCCCGGGTCGGCACCAGTAGCACCGATTATAAAATCGGCTTTTCCGTCTCCATCTATGTCCCCGGCTCCGGAAACGGCTACTCCAAAAGCATCATTCACGGCGCTGCCGTTTTTCTGAAAAAAGAAGAACTCGGGCCAGTCGAAGCTGAAAGCGGGGGCCGCCAGCAAAAAGATGGCAACAAAGCCGAGCAAAAAGCGTGAAAATTTAGGCATAAAACCTCCTTTGGTTGTTGTATGGTTTTTGTTTCTCCAACGGTCTTTTTCGTCCAAAGAGTTTTCCACAATGCCCCGTAAAACGTCTAATTTTTTATACGGGCTTAATATGGCCGTTATGGCTTCAAAAAGCAAGCAAAATCGGGTTTCCAAGCGGTCTTTTTGGTTTTTTTCGGCTTCCCCTTCCCCCTCTCCCCGAAAACGCCTCATCCCTTCGACTTCCCTCGATTACACTCGTTCACGCTGTGCTCTTCACTCGTTGCACTCGGAACGAGAACGCAAGCGGGACAAGCCGCTCAGGGCAAGCCCCGTCCCTTCTCCACTCCCGAAGAAGGGAGCAAGACACGCCTTTGGGTTCTCCCTCTCCATTTGCTTGTCCCGAGCGAAGCCGAGGGAAGTCGAGGGAATGGAGAGGGAGTCAGAGGGTGAGGCCAAAAATGGAGAGGCCTGCCCGAGGCGTTGCCTCTGGCTACGGCCAGGGGGGGGCAGGGCACAACACGCTCTGCCCTTTCAAAACACCCCCTCCGGCCCTTTGGGCCTCGTCCCCCTTGAAAAAAGGGGGACAGGAAATGAGTTTTGTCCCCCTGTAGTTAAGGGGGACAGACCCGAAGTCCGCCGAAGGCGGACGAAGGGTCAGGGGGTCTATCGGTAGGGGCGGGGTCACCCCGCCCGTGGTGGTTCTGTTTTAACATGGAGCACAGACGCCCAAAAACGTCATATTGAGTTCAATCACCACGTCGGCGGCCGTCAAAATCCCATCGCAGTTGATGTCGGCAAAGGCCAAATCGCAATTGCCGATTCCTAAAAAGGTGCAGTTTAAAAGCAAGACCACATCCGCGGCAGTCAAAATGTTGTCCCCGTTCATATCCCCTTTGCTAACCGGACAACCGACTGTATAGGTAACCGGCACCTTTACCGGGGAATTGGTGGCGTTGCCGGAAACAATCAACGTGTCGGCGTAGCTGCCGGGTGTCAGAGCGGTGCTGGTAATCGAAACCGGGACGCTCGAGGGGGCCGTTCCGACCGTAGGACTCTCCGAAAGCCAGCTGGCATTCAGCTGTTCGGCCAAAGTCCAGTTTAACGTCCCGCCGCCGGAATTGTTAATCATCAGGTCCTGGGAAGCGGGCAGGCCCCCTCCCTGTTGGGCGCTGAAACTCAAAGAAGCCGGAGAAACCGAAAGGACTGCCGGGTCCTGTTTCAGCACCAGTTGGTACTTAATGTCAGCGTCGTTGGGAGCGTGGCCGATTAAATCGCCTAAACGGTTCAGGTGTCCGATCGTGGGGCTGTCCCACAAACTGAGGGTATATAGGTTCGCGCCCCCGTGCGGCACGCCATCCATCGATATATCAAAATTGGCGCCGGTGACCGAGTCGGGGTCGGAAATCAAGTTGTAGGTAACGGTGACCGTCATTCCGGGGGTGACGGTGGGAAAAGGGGGGAAGGTTTTTACCGTCTCCCGCACCCCGCCGGTTAAAATAAACCAGACTCCGTTAGGAAAAGAGCTGGTGCTGATGGAATGCGAACCGGAGCTTACCGTGACCCGGATGGAGTCAACCAGGTGAGTAGCAAATGCTGATGTGCCCCATCCTAAACTGATAACTGCAAGCAGGACTTTAACTTTTCCCATTGTTCCTCCTTCTGATTATAAAGGTTATCCTATTTTTCCCGTTTAACGGCATTCCAACCATTAAACTCTTTAGGAGGGCTCTCCTCCTTTTTCTATGTTACTGAACTATAATACGCATATAAAGACCTTTTCGTTTGCAAATAATTTAAAGGTGACGCCTGATTTGCCCCTGCAAATCCTTTAAGGCATATTCCCGCCGTGCCAAAAAAGCTGAAATTTTTGCTTCCAACGGATGTAATAACCTTGGGTTATTTGTTGGCCACCTCGATTTTGGTGACTGTTTTTTACCCAAATCTCAACGGCTGGTGGAAATTTCTATTTTTGCATTTAGGAATAGCTTCTACGATTCTCTTACTGGCGGCCAGCCACTGGAATCATCCAGTATTCAGATTTCTGCGCCATTGGTACCCTTTCCTTCTGATAACCTTTCTTTTTTGGGAGGCGGGTAATTTTGTGCATCTGATTTTCCCGGAGTGGAAAAACGGATGGCTGATTGCGGCGGACTTCAATATCTTTGGAACGCACCCAACCGTCGCCCTGGAGAAAATTATCAATCCCTACGCGACCGAATTTTTCGAGTTTATTTATTTCAGCTACTATTTCATCCCAATTTTGGGGCTATGGATTTACTTTAAGAAATCGGAAAAAGAATTCCAGCTTTTTGCCGCGCATTATTTTTTGGCGCTGTATTTGGGCTATCTGCTTTTCCCCTTCTTCCCGGCCGAAGGCCCCTGGAAGACTCTGGCCGGTCAGCAGACGATGTTACTCGAAGGGAAATGGATTTTTCGGCAGTTAAACGACTATCTGCATCACGAGGGAGCGATTACCGGCGGCTGCTTCCCTTCCACGCATATTTCGGCGGCCACGGCGGCGGTTTTTGCGGCGGCTCGGGAAGGGAGGAAATTCTTTTGGGGTAGTATCTTATGGCTGACGCTCTTATTTTTCTCCACGGTATATGGACGCTATCATTATTTCGTGGATGGCGCCGCGGGAGTTGCGGCAGGCTCGATAGCCGCTATCTTATCGAAGAAGTTGGTAAAAAACTGGAGGAGCGATGGAAGCTAACATTATTACGCTTTCGCGGATGGTCCTGGTCTTTCTGGCCATCTATCTTTTTGGCAACGGATTCTGGGCCAACCTTTCGGCTACCGTTTTGACGGCCATAATTATCTGGATGGATGCCTGGGATGGGTATGTGGCCCGCAAGCTGGGGATTTCTTCCAAGCTGGGGGCGCTTTTGGATATCACCGGCGACCGCATCGTGGAAAATGCCTTCTGGATTTATTTTGCGGTCATCAACCTGGTGCCGCTCTGGATGCCTCTGCTGGTGATTTCGAGAAGCTTCATCATCGATAGCCTGCGGGCGGTCGCTTTTGCGGAAGGAAAGACCGCCTTCGGGCCGGATACGATGATGAAATCGGAGCTAACCAAGTTTCTGGTGGCCAGTAGCTATTCGCGCGGGCTGTACGCTTTTGCCAAAGCGGCCGTATTTATCTGGCTGGGAGGAATTATGGTGCTGGTCTCCGCTGCGGGAGAAGGACTTTTTCTTCTGCCCTACTGGTTATTTAGAACCATCGTGATTACCGGCGACGCTCTGGCCTATATAACCGTAATTTTCTGCCTCCTGCGCGCCCTGCCGGTGATATGGGATGCCTGGCCTTTGGTGGTCAAGAAACGCTATCCCCGTTCGGCCGAGCTCTAACTTTCAATAAAAAACGGCCTCGGCGAAAAACCGAGGCCGTTTGGTTTCGAGAGGAGGTTTTACTTATTGCCCTCCGCTGGAAAGCGCCTCTAATGGCGCGCCGTAGTTGGAGAAATGCTTGATTACAAAAACCACCCGGCCATTGGCAACCACGCCAACATTCTCTTCCGTCCACTTTCCAGAAAGAGGGTCATACCACAAAAGGGCCAGCTTGGTGCCATCTTTAAAGCGCGCCGGCTGCACCAGATAGCAGTCTTTTTCATAAACCAAGCCGTGGGGCAGAAAATTGTACATCGCGACCAACATCGTGCTGTCGGTCGTGCGCATAACGTCACCTTTTAGATTGAGCGTGACGTTGGTGCCCTTCTTCAACGCTCCCCGCGGTAAAATCAAGTAAGCGGTGTCCTTGCTGCCGTTGCCGATGGGAAAAGCGATGGTATCGCCATCATAGCTGACCGTCCGGAAAACAGCGGCGCCCACCTCCATTTCCGTAGAGTCCATTTTGCCGGGGTCGAAAGTGATTACCGTATCGGCTGGAATTTCGCCATCGTCATCTCCCACGTCGGCATCGGTTAACCCCCCATGCGGATTCCCCGGAGGAGCAAAAGGAACCGAGCCGGGCGAATTCAAAGCCGTGCTGTTTCCTTGCGGGGCGGTGGGGAGCTTTTGGCTGCAACTGAAAATCAGGAAGCATAGTGAAATGCCGAATACCCCAAGCCCCCCCAGAAAATGTTTATAAAGTCTGCGCAGGTATCGCATAGCCACCCCTTTCGTTATCTTCCGTTTTTGCCTTCTCATTTTCTCTCAAGCATTTGTTCTGCAAGAGGTATGCACGATTGCGCACGCCGGGTAATGTTTGCTCCAATTGGAAGCGGTTATTCCCCTTGGGGTTGGAAGCAAATCAGCAAGACTAAAGCCGGACCGGTAATAAATTTTCAGCTTTTTTTGAAGGGAAAACCCAACAGCGTATAGGGAAAAAGTGGATGGAAAAGAAGCCATTTTGCGCTTGATTTTTCCGCCGACCAAAGTATTATACGGTGGTGCTGTCGTTTCTTTTGATGCATTACTATTTTGACCATTTTCTGTTCTTCTCAAAAGAAGAAGATGAGTTAAAACCGGCCTACGCAATGGCGGCAGTCTGATGGCCCAAGCTGATCTTTGCAACATCGGCCCCAAGGAAAGAAGAAAGCGTCTGATTTTGGGGCTGGTCTCTTTTGCAATCGCATTTGCAGTTCGTTTTTCTTCCTCTCCCGGCTCGGTCTGGTTCTATCCTGTAATTTTAATTGCTCTTTTCTTCGGTTTTCTGGGAACGCTGCAGGCTTTGTTCTGCACTTGAGTATTTCTGGGGTTGCGCCGGGAGCGCAACTTGGATACAGGAATTGAGAAAGTGGAGGATACGAGCTTGGTCGAAAGCTTAAAGACGCGCGCCCGTCTCATTCTGTTGGGCTCGTTTCTTTCCGCCGCTATCCTGACCTCCTTGGTCTGGATTACCGTAAGCTAAGGAACCAATCTCCCTGCCGCTAAGTCCGGCACGATTCTTTGGTTGGCTTTGGGAAAAGGATACTTTTCCAGCTCTTTCGGCCCAACCCACTTTAGTCTTTGGCAGCCCAAGGGTTGGGGTTTTCCGTTTATGTAAAAGCATTGAAAAATTGAAAGCGTGATGGAAAAATGAGAATAACCGTGTTCGATTGCCCGAGCCAGATTTCCAACACGAACCGAGACTCCAGTTTCTTCTCTGATTTCACGACTACAGGTAGCTTTTAAAGATTCTCCTCGACGTTTCTTTCCGCCCGGGAACTCCCAGAGACCGCCCAAAAGCCCATCCGGTTTCCGTTGAGCAATTAAGATTTTCCCATCCTTCCAGATAATTCCGGCGGCGATTTGATAATGCGGGCGGGCGAGCTTTCTCTTGGGCAGAGGATAGCTTGCAACTTTTCGGGTTTGATAAGCTTTGCAAAAAAAGTTGACCGGGCACACCGGGCATTTTGGATTTTTGGGCAGACAAACCAACCCCCCCAAACGCATTAAAGCGCGGTTGAAGTTTCCGGGGTCCTTCCTGTCTAAAAGGTGGACGGCAGCTTCGGATAACCTGCGCCGGTCGGATTGCTTGGAAGAAGTCAAAGGAAGGGTTGAAATTCGGGATAGCACGCGAAAGACGTTGCCGTCGATGCTCAAGTATGGCTGGCCGTAAATGACGCTGGCCAAAGCGGTGGCGGTGTAGTCGCCGACTCCGGGCAGCGCACGGATTTTAGCATAATCGGGGGGAATTTGGCCGTTATAACTTTGAACGATGATTTGAGCCGCTTTTTTCAGATGTCTAACTCGGGCATAATATCCCAAGCCTTCCCAGAGTTTTAAGAGCTTTTGCATCGGAGCGTTGGCGAGCGTTTCAAAATTTGGGACCGACTTTATCCATCTTTCGTAATACGGCAGAGCCTGGTCCACCCGGGTTTGCTGGAGCATTATTTCAGAAATGAAAACTCCGTAAGGGTTGACCTTCGAACCGCTTTGCCAGGGTAACGAGCGTTTGTTGACGGAATACCAGGTCAGAAGTGTTCGCTGGAATTTCCGGATAGCAATAGACGACCACATCGATTAGACAATATAAGCGCCTAATTTTAACGTAGCGGAAGGCTTTAGCCTTCCACCGTTTTGTCGGTGGAAACCTAAAGGTTTCCGCTACATTAAAAAAAGGGGGTACAAATCCATAGCTTTTGCTTAAAATTTGATTATATTTTGCGGCCTTTGGAAGAACGTAAATGAGCAACCGACTGAAATTGTTGACCGGAACGGCCAACCGGCCCCTGGCGGAGAAAATTTCGGAGTTTACCAAAATTCCGCTCTCCGCCTGCGAGGTTTCACGCTTTTCGGACCGGGAGATTTTCGTTCAGATTAACGAAAACGTGCGCGCGGCCGATGTTTTCATCATCCAACCGACCAACCCTCCCGCGGAAAATTTGATGGAGCTTCTGATGCTGATTGAAGCCAGCCGCAGGGCCTCCGCCGCTACGATTACCGCGGTAATCCCCTACTACGGATATTCGCGGCAGGATCGCAAGGACCAGCCGCGGGTTTCCATCACCGCCAAACTGGTGGCGAATTTAATCACCGTCGCGGGCGCCCAGCGGGTCATAACGATGGACTTGCACGCCTCCCAGATTCAAGGCTTTTTCGACATCCCGTCCGACCACCTGTACGCATCGTCCATATTCAACCGGTATTTTTTGGACTTAAAACTGCCCAATCCGGTGGTTGTCTCGCCGGACGTGGGGGCGATCCGGATTGCCCGGTCCTTCGCCAAAAAATTGGACGCCGGGCTGGCGATTATAGACAAACGCCGGCCGCAGCCGAATCAGGCCGAGATTTTAAATATTATCGGAGAGGTGGAAGGGAAAACGGTGATTATTCGCGATGATATGGTGGATACGGCCGGGACGATTGTGCAGGCGGCGGATGCTTTGGTTCAGAAAGGGGCCAAGGAAGTTTACGCCTGTGCCACCCACCCGGTGCTTTCCGGCCCGGCCTTGGAGCGGATTGGCCAGTCGCGAATAAAAAAATTTGTGGTGGCGGATACTATCGATTTGTCCCAAAAAAAGCTTCCGCGCAATTTCGAGGTGCTTTCCTCCGCTCCACTTTTTGGGGAAACCATCCTGCGGATTTCGGAAGGGGAGTCGGTTTCCTCCTTGTTTGATTAAAAAAATGTATTATTTTATAAACCCCGCCGCCAGCGGGGGCGGCCTGATAACCGAAAGCTTTTATTGTTTGGCAGTTTGTTTTTAAATTGTTGCGTAAGGAGCAAAAATGAAAGAAGTCACGTTTAAGGTTTCCGCCCGCAGCGAGGTGGGCAAGGAAAAAGCCAAAAAACTGCGCGTCAAAGGGCTTTTGCCCGGCGTGGTGTACGGCGAGGGGCAGGCCACACCTATTGTCTTTGACGCCAAAGCTTTTGAGCATCTCTGGCATTCCACCCGTGGAGAAAACGTTTTAGTCAACCTGGAAATTCAAAACGGCGGGCTGGAAACCAGGAAGAGCCTGATTCGCGAGATTCAACGCGACCCGGTCTGGGGCAAGGTTCTGCACGTCGATTTTCAGCATATTTCCCTTTCCAAAAAAATCTCGGTCAACGTGCCGGTGCACTTGGTCGGCTTGCCGGTGGGGGTGAAAGACACCGGCGGCATTTTGCAGCACACCTTCCGCGAGCTGGAGGTTTCCTGCCTGCCGACCGAAATCCCGGAACATATTGAAATCGACGTTTCGCATTTGAAAATCGGCGACTCCGTGCACGTGCGCGATTTGAAGCTGGCTACCGGCATTCAAATTTTAACCGCTGGAGATTTGTCGGTTGCCTCCGTTGTACCCCCAACGGTAATTAAGGAAGGCGAGTTGGAAGCGGCGGCAGAAGTGGCCGAGCCGGAAGTGATTACCGAACGCAAGCCGGAGGAGGGTGAGGAAGCGGAAGAAGGCGCCGAAGCCAAAGGCAAGGAGAAAAAACCGGCGGCCGAAGCCAAGCCCGGAGAAAAGAAAACGGCCGAACCGGCCAAAGCCGAGAAAAAGGAAGCAAAGAAGCCCGAAAAGAAATAGCTTTTCTTCGGTATTTCGGGGCGGGTTACCAACCCGCCCTTTGCTTTTTGAGATAACGAGGATGTGAGCGAGATGACGAAATCAATAAGGATATGCGTGTTATTGCTTATCGCACCAATTGCCGGATGCACACAGGGAGGTAAAGTGAAAGGCACTAGCCCGGCCCAATCTCAGGTTGATATTCTTGCTGCAAAGCTCGAGGGCTATGAAATTGCGAGAATAGAAATCTTCGAGATACCAGCAGAAGTACTAACCCGTATTGCCATTACGCCGGAGGCGCTCGAAAGACAGTTTCATTACAAACTCACGATTCGCGACATACGAGGCGGAGCGTACCAAACCAACCTGATCGAGGCAACGAAGTCCATTGTGGTGCAACCGGGAAGTGAAATGGCGGACGTACGTTGGGGCATTGTCTTTTACGGGCTGGATGAAACACGGGTCGCTGCGCTCTACTTCGACAAGTGGGGAGGCAACGGAGCTGTGGACAGCACTCCGGTTTCTTTCAAAGGCGACCTATTCAAATGGCTGGACGGTAACTTTTCCGGTTGCTTCCGCTGAGGGTTCATGTACGACAACGCCGAACACAGCTATGTCAATACCCCCAAAATTAAGACGCTTTGTCCAAGAGTTTTTGGTACCGTTCTGCGAAAAGCAAGAGCGGCATCTTGAGCATAGAGTGGATTCGCCGGTGGTTTTAGTTCCAGATGAGGCGCAGGACGTTGAAAGGTAAAAATTGAAAGGTGTCATTTTAGCCGGGGGATTGGGAACCCGGCTTTATCCCTTAACCAAAATTACCAATAAGCACTTGCTGCCGGTTTACGACCAGCCGATGATTTTTTACCCCATTCAAACGCTGGTGGAAGCAGGAATTAAGGATATTCTGATTGTAACCGGCGGAAACTCGGCGGGAGATTTTCTGCGGCTTTTAGGAAACGGCCGCGCCTTCGGTTTGAAACATTTGAACTATACCTATCAGGAAAAAGAGGGCGGCATTGCCGAAGCCATCGGCCTGGCCGAGCATTTTGCCGAAGGGGAAAAAGTGCTGGTGATGCTGGGGGATAACCTGATTTTTGAGTCCATACGCGACGACGTCGATGCTTTTAAGCGCCAGCGCAACGGAGCCAGGATATTCTTGAAGAAAGTAAAAAACCCGAAAGCCTACGGAGTGGCTGAAATTACCAACGGCCGCGTTGTGAACATCATCGAAAAACCGAAAAAACCGAAATCCGATTTGGCGGTGATTGGGATTTATATGTACGACAACGAAGTCTTTGACGTAGTCAAAACGCTCAAGCCCTCGGCGCGGGGAGAGCTGGAAGTGACCGACATCAACAATGCCTACATCCAGCAAGGGACAATGACCTATTCGATTTTGAAAAGTTTCTGGGCCGATGCCGGGGAGTCGATTGAGGCTTTGGCCGAGGCCGGACGGCTGGTTTTCGACTTCAAAAAAAAGAGAGGTAGATGAGCCGGGTTCTGGTAACCGGCGCGCTGGGGCTTTTGGGGCACAAAATAAGCCAGATTTTCTCCCAGGACCCCAACTACCAGGTTTTGGCCACCTTCAATGCTTCCAAAGAAAACTGGACTTTTGATATTCCCGCGGAGCCGTTGAGCATCGCCGATTTCGGCGCGGTGACGGCCTTGCTTCTGGATTTTCGCCCCGAAATCGTGATTAACTGCGCCGCCTATTCCAAAGTTGACCAATCCGAGACGGAACGGGGAACCGCCTATCAGGTAAATGCCGAAGCGGTCGGTTTTCTGGCGCAAGGGGTGAAGCGCATCGGAGCTTTTATGGTGCATTTTTCCACCGACTACATTTTCGACGGCAAAGCCGGGCCCTATTCGGAAGAGGCCCGCGCCAATCCGTTGGGATACTACGCCAAAACCAAATACTGGGGAGAGGAGAAAGTGCAGCGGGTCGGTTGCCGGCATCTGGTGGTGCGCACCAACGTGCTGTTCGGCTTGCACGAACTGGCCTCCAAGCCGAATTTTTTTATGTGGCTGGTGAAAGAGCTTGCGGCTGGAAAGCCGGTAAAAATAGTTTCCGACCAGTATAACAATCCGACCCTGGCCGACAATTTGACGGCGCTGGTCAAAGAATCCGTGGAAAAAAAACTGGAGGGGGTCCTAAATCTGGCCGGCCGAACCTATCTTTCCCGCTACGATTTCGCCCTGCGCATCGCCCGCTATTTTGGATACGACCATGAGTTAATTTTTCCGATTGACACCGCAGCGTTGGAACAGCCTTCCCCCCGCCCGCTTTTAGGCGGGGTAAGAATTGAGAAAGCGCAGCACTTTTTAAGCTCGCCGATTTTTACGGTTGAAGAAAGTTTGTTGTATTTGAAACATAACTATTCCAATTTTTTCACCAGCCACCCCCGCCCGGCGTGAAGTGATGAATTTCCTTCCACGCGCGGCTTCTTTTTTAGTTAAAATATCCGAAAAACTCATCCCCTCCGCTTTTGTCATCGCTTTACTTTTAACGCTCTTCACTTTTGCCATGGCGCTGGGTGTGGCCAAAACTTCCGTAGGAAACACCATCCAATTTTGGGGCAACGGTTTCTGGGAGCTTCTGCCCTTTGCAATGCAAATGTCTTTAATCATTTTAACCGGCTACATCGTCGCCTCCTCGGCGCCGGTGGCAAAACTTCTGGAAAAAACCGCCGGCTTTGCCAAAGGGCCGAAAAGTTCGATTTTAGTTATGACGATTGCCTCGCTATCTCTGGCTTTCTTGCATTGGGGGCTCTCGATGGTCGGTTCCGCCCTGCTGGTGCGACAAATTGCCAAAAGAAAAACCGGCGTGGACTACCCCCTTTTAGTCGCCGCCGCCTACTTGGGTATGGGCTGCACATGGCACGCCGGCCTTTCCGCTTCGGCGCCGTTGCTCGTTGCGACTCCGGGGCATTTCTTAGAGCCGAAAATTGGTGTTGTACCGACCGGCGAGACTATTTTTTCAGCTTTCAACCTGATTTTAGTTGGCTTGGTTACCCTGATTTTAGCCTTTTTAGTCCCAGCCCTTCATCCTGCAAAAGAGAGAACTCGGCCGGTGGAGCCGGAACTTCTGGAGACTTTTGGCAGCACAGAATCCTATCAATTAGTCAAGCCGGCCGGCTGGGTCGATTTTCTGGAAAAAACGCCCTTTCTTAATATCCTTTTCGCCGCCTTCGCCTTGGCCTGGCTTTTTTTTCGTTTTGCCTCGGGCAAGGGAAGTTTAAACATTGATTTGTTGAACTTTGTCTTCCTTTTCTTAGGATTAGCCCTGCATTCCTCACCGCAAAGCTTTTGGAAGGCAGCGGAAGAGGGTGGAAAATTGGTTTTTGGGGTGATGGTGCAGTTTCCGTTTTACGCTGGAATATATGGGATTATCAAAGAATCCGGTCTGGCGGAAATTGTGGGGCGCTGGTTTGTTTCGGTTTCCTCGGCTAAAACTTATCCCGCGCTGGTTTATTGGTACTCCGGTCTGGTGAACTACTTTGTTCCCTCGGGCGGCTCCAAGTGGGCGATTGAGGCTCCCTATCTTATCGATGCGGCCCAAAATTTGGGCGTGCCGACGGCCAAAGTGGTGACTTCCTACGCCTGGGGGGATATGGCCACCGACTTGATACAGCCCTTTTGGGCCATCCCCCTGCTTTCGGTGGCAAAAGTTGAGTTCAAAGAGATTTTGGGCTACGAACTTTTGATTTTTTTGGTTTACATCCTAATCGTTTCCGCCGCATTTCTTTTCTTCATTTGAAAATCCTTCAAGTTATCACTTCCGGCGGCTGGGGGGGGATGGAAAAAGTGCCCCTGGACTGGCATAACTATTGGCTCTCGGAGAAAAAAGAATCCCACCTTTTAGTTTTAGCCGGCACCCCTTTATCCGAACAGAAAAACGGGCTTGTTAATCTGCTTGCCGTTGAAACACGATGGCAGCTTATTTCAGTGGTTCGCAAACTAATAGCCGAAAAAAAGATTGATTTGATCCTCTGCCATTATCCGAAGGACCTGCCTTATTTGGTCTGGAGTTTGCGAAAATTTCCAAAGGTCAAACTTTTTTTGATCAAACATCAATCTCCGGGAAAAGCTAAAAAGGACTTTTATCATCGCTGGTTGTATTCGAAAGTTTCGCGGATTCTACCGGTTTCTAATTTCTTGACGGAGAAATGCCGCCAGGTTTACCCTCTGCCGCAAGAAAGAATTGCCACGCTACACAACGGCATAATTCCAGAGCGGTGGAAAACTTCGACGGAACTCCGGCAAAAAACTCGCAAGGATTTAGGCTGGACAGGAGAAGAAATACTGGTAGGTATGATTTCGCGCATTACCCCTAAAAAGGGACATCTTGATTTAATACGCTTGGCGCCCAAAATCATACAAATTGTTCCCAGGGCAAGATTTCTTGTCGTCGGCGGCTGGTATCCGGATGATAAAAAGCTTTTTATTCAGTGTTTTCAGGAAATCAAACGCTTGGAATTAGGTTCGTATTTTTTCTGGAGCGGCCCTTCCGGCGTGCCGGACGTCCGGCCCTACCTGGCCGCTTCGGACATTTTCCTTTCGCTGGCGTATGAAGAGTCGTTTGGGCTTTCGGTGATAGAGGCGATGGCGGCAGGTCTGCCAATAGTTGGTCCACAAGCCGGAGCGATACCGGAAATTATCACGGACGGTAAGGAAGGTTTTCTTGTGCCGCTTCCCGACTTCGCAGGAGGTTCGGGAGAGCAACTTTCAACCGCCATTGCAAAGCTTGCTGCAAACGCCGACTTACGGAAAAAAATGGGAGAAACGGGGCAGAAAAAAGTGGCCGAGAAATTTTCTCTAACGGTTGTGCTAAAAAAGTTAGAAGAAATTTACGAAACGGCCAAGGCCGGTTGAGCTAATGTAGCGGCGATTTTTTGGGCAATCTCGTTGTAAAGCCGCCCTATCGGCGAGTCCTTTTGGTAAACCGATACCGGCTCACCGGCATCGGCCCCTTCCCGAATCGCAACATCCAATGGAATTTGACCAAAGAGGGGAACGTTCATTCTTTCGGCCAGCCTTTTGCCACCATCCTGCCCGAAAATATAGACCTTCTCCCCTTGCGGGCTTAAGTAGTAGGACATATTTTCAACAATTCCTAAAATTTTAAGTTTGGTTACTTCAGCCAGACGGCCGACCCGCGCCGCCACGTTGGAAGCGACTGCTTGAGGCGTAGTAACCACCAAAATCTCCGCTTCGGGGAGCGCTTGGGCAATAGTGATTGAAACATCCCCCGTGCCCGGAGGTAAATCCAAAAAAAGAAAATCGAGCTCGCCCCAGAAAACATCGGTCATAAATTGAGTGATGGCTTTGTGCAAAAGCGGGCCGCGCCAAATAACGGAAGATTCCTCCTCAATGAAAAAACCCATTGAAATTACTTTAACCCCATTCTTTTCCAAAGGAATTATCATCTCATTAATAACGGTCGGGTGGCCGCTGATTCCAAGCATCCGCGGAATTGAAAATCCATACACGTCGGCGTCGATTAAACCGACTTTGTAACCGGAACTTCCCAAAGCCGAAGCCAAATTGGCGGTAACGGTCGATTTGCCGACCCCTCCCTTGCCGGAAGCGACCGGAATGACTTTTTTGGGCCGGCGCCCGGAGAAAAGCTCGCTTTTCTTTTTTCCGGTTAATTGGGACACTAAATCATCCCGCTCCGGCTGGGTCATTACCCCCAGGTTGACCTGAACGGATTTAATTCCTTCCAAATTTGTGACCGCATCCGACACATCTTGCTGTACCTTTTCACGCAGCGGACAGCCGGAAATGGTCAAGGCTACGTCAATGGTCGCCTTTCCGTTTTCCACGGCCACTTTCTTGACCATTCCCAATTTAACGATGGAAATTCCCAGCTCCGGGTCTTTGACACCCTTCAGCGCTTCCCAGATGGTATTTTCAGAAAGCATAAAATATCCTTAACAATATAATCAACCAGAGAGTTATTACCAATCGCAGGTTAAAACCTGCGCAAGAAGTTACCCAAAAATTTCAAGCGTAGCGGAAACCTTTAGGTTTCCATCTTTCGATACAACTGGAAAGCTAAAGCTTTTCGCTGCATCTTCTTGCTTCGAGTGAGGAAAGGGGACTGGAAGGATTGCTTAGAGTGAGTATTTGCCGAAATCTTCAGGGTTTATGCGGCGCAGCCGTTCGCGCAAAGAATCGGGCGATTCCCCGCTCAAAGGCGAGGTGGAAGAACCGCCTACCTGGTCTTTTTTGTCCTGGAACAACTCGTTGTTGACAAAAATCGGAGCTTTGGCTTTCAGCGCCAAGGCCAAAGAATCGGAGGGCCGGGCATCGATTTCTACCGTGTGGCTGTTTATGGAAACGTAAATTTTGGCGTAGAAAGTTTGATTGACCAGCTCGGTTACTTCGATTTTTTCGATTTTTCCGCCCATCGAAGTAATGACCGCTTTAATCAAATCGTGAGTTAAAGGCCTTTTGGAAGGAATGCCGGAAAGCTCCATCGCAATCGCTTGCGCCTCAAAAGGCCCAATCCATATCGGCAGCACCTTCTCCTCTTCCGGCGCCGCCGATTCCAGCGGGGCTAAAATTACCACCGGCGACTGGGTGGAAACATCCAAGGCCAGCCCGTTGATTTTCGATTGCACCATCCTGCTCGTCACCGTTTCCCTCTTTCAGTATATCGGCACACTTTCATTCCGTCAAATAGCTATACGCCCGAAAATGAGTTTCGTTTACTCCTGCAGTTCTTCTTTTTTGCGCACCACCCAAAGTTTGACCGTGGCGGTCACTTCGGGGTTGAGTTTAATCGGCACTTCATAAATGCCCAAAGCTTTAATCGGCTCTTCCAGCTCAATTTTGCGGCGGTCCACTTCAATGCCCTGGGCCAGCAAAAGTTCGGCAATCTCGGAGGAAGTTACCGAACCAAAGAGTTTATCTTCCTCCCCAACTTCCTTTTCGGTCATCAAGGAAAGTTTTTCGATGGCCGCCTTGAACTTTTCCGTTTCGCGGCGCTTCTTCTGGTCGCGCATGGTTTTTTCGCGGGTGATGTGTTCGATGGCGGCCAGCCCCCCTTTGGTGGCGGGAGTCGCCAGGTTGCGCGGTATTAGGAAGTTGCGCGCGTACCCATTGGCCACGCTGACTACGCTCCCGACTGTGCCTAATTTTTCGACATCTTCTTTCAAAATTACTTTCATTTACTCCTCGCTTTCTTTTGCAATCGAGACCTTGAGCCTCCGAAAATCAAAACGGCTGTCCAAAAACCCGACCGCCGAGAGAACGAAAAAAGAGGCTAGGCCAAAAACTACCAGCCAGACATAAAATAAACTTTTCATGACCCAATGCGCCGACATTTTCTTGAAAAAAAATTCCAGGTTGGAGGCGCCGCATACGGCATACGCGAAAACCACCACCAAAAGTAAATTGTCGGCCGCTTTAATCCACTCGTTTCTTAAAAAAAGATGGCCGGACAGCCCAAGTGCTAAAAGCAGCGTAAAGAAAAAAGGCGCCTGCCAGGCCAGAAAGTTTTTGGGGCCGGGAAAGGAGTTTCCGGCTCTTCCCAACATCCAGACAGCCAAAAGGTGCGCCAGAGCCAAAGAGAAAAACGTTGCGGTATAATAGAGCGCCGGGGCGACGCGCGCGACAAATTGGATGAGCTGGTCGAAGGTTTTCTGCATCTCTTCTACTTGCACGGGCGCCTGGCCAACCAATTGGGCTCCTACTGTTAGTTGATTCTTTAATAGATCGGCTTTGGAAAGCAGATCCAATTTAAACCCGGGATAAGCAAAGAGGACAAAAAGAATGGATGGTAAAATGGCCACCAGCGAGATGGCCGCCAACAGTTTTTTGTACGGCAGCTTTTTGCCGGTCATTATACCGGCCGCGGCGGCGGGAAACAAAGTCAGGATGGAATAAACGCCGGCCGCCATCCAGCCCTTGCCGCTCCATCCAGCGGTTACTACCAACGCCGCCATCCACATCAAAGAATGGCTTACCGACAACCGCGCCAAAAGAAAAATCAGCCCCGAAGTCAAACACAGGCTCACCAGAAAAGTCAGCGGAGCCGGCAGCGGACCGCCAGTAATCGCAAACGTAAGGATAAAGGTTATGAAAAACAGAGCCGCGTTCAATCTCATCGGTGCGCTTCCGCCACAAACGGCAAAAGAGCCAAATGGCGGGCATATTTGACCGCCAGGGCTACTTGACGCTGGTGTTTGGCGCAGCTGCCGGTTATGCGGCGGGGCAAAATTTTTCCCCGATCCGATACCGCTTTGCGCATTTGCCGCTCATTCTTATAATCTATCGACTCAAAACGGCTGCCGCAAAAGCGGCAGCTTTTTTTGGAAATCGGCCCGCGCGGCGCTCCGCGTTCCATCCGTTCGCCTCTTTCGCCGCGGCGCTCTTCATCTCGGTCAAATCGACGGGGCATTTTCTACTCCTTTCGCAGGCAGGGCTTCCGGCCGGGGCGGGGTGGATAGGGGGACCAGAACGGTCAAATAGCGCAGGATATCTTCATCCAAAAGAAAGTTGCGTTCCAGCTCGCGCGGAAGCTCTCCGGGGGACCGATACTGGAAGTGCACGTAGTATCCTTGTTCCCGGCCCCCTATGGCATACCCCATTCTGCGGATTCCCCAAATCTCCTTCTTTTTGATTTCACCCTGATGGGCGGTGATAATTCCTTCATACTTGGAAACCTTGGTTTCCCAGTCCGCCTCGGGTAAAATGGGGGATAAAATTAAAGTGGTTTCGTACGTTTTCACTACACTCCCTTCGGTCTTTAGGTTTTTCGGCTGCCCGCCTCAGGCGGGGAGCAGGGCGCCGGAGAATCTATCTTCCGGCAGGCTTTAATCTATGAATTTAAAGCTAAAAAGCAAGCCCTTCCGTACAATTGATGCATTGTTTCCAGACCGGGGTAACCCGCCACGGCGGGTTCAAAAAGAGAACCAACAGGAAAAGCCCAGAGGTCGATGCCGCCTAAAACCAGCTCTTTCTCCGGCGTCCCGACTTGT
This sequence comes from uncultured Ignavibacteria bacterium, assembly GCA_964607165.1. Classification (GTDB taxonomy): domain Bacteria; phylum Zixibacteria; class MSB-5A5; order DSPP01; family DSPP01; genus DSPP01. The sequence continues at coordinate 3,272 of CAZSIT010000028.1, read as the reverse complement.
CGGGACGACCCTCCTTCGCACTCTGAAGAGTGCGCCGGAGGGGGCCTTCGCCAAGAAGCTACGCTCCCGAAAAGCCCTGAAAGAGTAGCCAAAACCCTTTAGCTAATAACGTTGAAAATTATTACCTATGTATAGGAACAATACATTCCATACAATGGGGGCGTTGAAATAAGGGAGATTTTGGGCTTAATAAAAAATGCGCGGTCTACGAGACGAGTTTCGCAGCTGGATTATTGAAAACGCGGCGCAAGAGAGCTTCCGTCCGCGACGACACCCCAGCCGCAAATGACTTTAGACGATCCCGTGCTTGTTCAAGAGACCTGGAGGTCCAATGTCACTGGCAGCGATTCAGATTTTTGACGTTTTCTCAACGCCTGAATCGAGATTTTCGCCCAAATACTTTGCCAGGAGTCGATGAAACTGGTGCACTCCCACTTCTCTCGTGGGGGAAAATCGGCCTGCCTTGTAGTATCTTGACTGCAGGCCGGTATGCACACCCTCTACAACGAACTCGTCCTCACGTTCCACCTTGTCCAAAAGCGCGCCGGCGCCGCTGTTGAGTTTCGATTCGTCATGCACGTAAGCGAAAAACGAGACTTTGGTGCGGTTCAGGCCGAGCGGCCGCACCAGGTTTACCGATAGTCCCCAGGGATAGAAGTTGAACATCATGTTCGGAAACAGCCAATAGTAGTAGGCGGCGACATATTTACCATGGTCAATGTGCCCCACCGGCAGATCGAATACCTCTTCGCTTTCGTCCGCATATCCAATCTGCAAATTGAGATGTTCATAAGTCACGGTTGTGTATTTACCATAATCCACGACCCGATTGAGATCCTCATGAACAAAAGGAATATGAAATCCCTCGAGGTAATTATCGCAGTAGAGGGCCCAGTGGCAGTTGACGAGATAATCTTTGCCGAGGCTGTCATTGCGTTTGAATTGGCCCAACGGGAGAAAACCAACTCGTTCGTTCATAATGCCGAAGACTTCCGACAGGTCAAACCGGGGCTCCAGCCCGATAAATAGGTGCGGCCCCCATTGGGCAAGGCGAAACGGATGCAGGTTATCACAAGGCCGGGGGAAATTCTCGGTATTTTTGAACTCGGGCATGGATTTGAACTTTCCGTCCAGGTCAAATGACCGGCCGTGGTAGCCGCAGACCAGCGATTTTGGTTTCCCGGGATTCTGGACGACTATATTGCCGCGGTGTGTGCAAACGTTGGTCAGGCACCGCACGGCGCCTTCCTTGTCCCGGGTGAGTATCATCGGCTCGGAAAGGAACTTATCCAACAGAACGAATGGATAAGCACTGTTCCCGGGGGGGATGACGCTGTCATCGCCGATCCACTGCCAGGTTTTGGTGAATACGCGCTCTTTCAGTTCCTCAAAAACATCGGGGTCCCGGTAGAAAGAGGCCGGAAGCGTTTCCGCTCTTCTTATGTCCGGGTCTATTTTATAGGGCCGTCGCATATCAACCCGACTGTTTCTCCGGTTCGCCGGAATACTCCGGATCGGCTATTTTCATCCATACGTAGAAGGGAATTCCAGCCATGAGAAGGATAAAGCCCCAAAACACGACCTCCCGGCCGCTCCCCACCATAACCCAGAGGGAAAAACCAAACGCAAGACTGGCGAGAATGAGTTTCCCGGTCAAGTTGCCTTCTCTCAACTTAATCGTTTGCAATACATAACTCGCCGTTGAAAAGAGATAGGGTGTCAAAACAGAAAGGGTGGAGAGCATTATCATAAAAGTGAAAGCGTCAACGAGTGTTTTTGAGTAATTCAAGGCCATCAATAGCGACGCCAGTACGCTCGACATAACTATCCCCATCGCAGGGGAGCCGTTTGCATTGAGCCTGCCGAAGACTTTTGGAAAGAGTTTGTCGTTTGCTGCGGACATGGGAATCTGTCCCTGCATCAGTATCCAGCCGTTTAACGCACCAAAAGTCGAGATTACCGCCCCCGCCGCAACCACGTATTTGGCAGAAGCTCCCCAGAAGACTGCCGCCGCGTCGGCAAATGGAGCGTTTGACTCAGCCAGTGTCTCTGCCGGAAGTATGCCCATTATCGCCACCGAGCTTAATAAATATACCACGACCGTGACCAAAGTTCCAGCGATGGTGGAATTCTTGATGGTCGTCGCGGCATTCTTGATCTTAGAGCCCGGTATGGTTGCGCTCTCCATTCCGAGGAACGCAAAGAAAGTCAACGTCGTAGCCGCTGTCAGCGCGGCAATGTTTGATTCCCCGCTTAGATTGAATGCCGGAAAATGACCGCTCCGCACATAGAAAATCCCCACTACCCCAATCAATAGGATCGGAATGAGCTTCAATATCGTGGTAATCAGTTGAACGAAGCCAACGGTTCGGATTTTTTTTGAATTCATCCAGGTCAGAAGCCAGATAACAGACAATCCGGTGAAAATTGCAGCCGGCGGGCTTTTAGAGAGGTTTGGAAGGAAAACACTAAGGTAACTCACTAATGCCACCGCGATCGCGGCATTGGTGCACCAGATGGAAATCCAATAAGTCCATGCGACAAGATAGGCGGGGAATTCCCCCAAACTGATTCTGGTGTAGGCGTATGGCCCTCCTGTGGTTCGAGGCGCCAGGCGGCCCAACTCTCCAAATACGAGTGCCATCAGGATTGCTCCAACCGCGGAACAAAGCCAGCCCAACAGACTGATTCCGCCGTAGGCGGCCAGGGTTGCGGGCAAAAGGAATATGCCGGAGCCGATCATATTCCCTACGACGAGCGCGGAGGCGGGCCAAAATCCCAGTTTCGATTGATTATCCGGTTCGGTTTTGAGGTCAATCGTTGAGTCCACGTCCGGCTAATATATACAATTTCACTCAGGTGGGGCGCGACATTCAAAAGCGGGGTCGACGAGACTCGAACTCGCGACCTTCCACGCGCTACGCGCGGGACGTTCTAACCAACCTTTCGATGTATTCACGGTGGTGCTGGGATTTAATCTGCTTTTCTCGATGAACCGCTTCGGCACGGGTGGCGAACTCTTCTCGGTAAACCAATTGCCAACCGCTTCGAGATTTGGTTGCCAAAGAACGGCCTTGCTTGTGGCGTAAAAGACGATCTTCAAGGTTTTGTGTTTGACCGACGTAGTAGGTCCCGTCGCTAGCTTGGAGGATGTAAACGAAGTAGGACATTGCAAAGACAAAACCCCATTATTTGGGCTTTTTTTAAAAAGCGGGGTCGACGAGACTCGAACTCGCGACCTCCTGCGTGACAGGCAGGCGTTCTAACCAACT
>CAZSIT010000027.1:0-33369 GCA_964607165.1 uncultured Ignavibacteria bacterium | reverse complement strand
TCAATCCTCCTTATACGATTATACCTGTCCAAATCTTAAGTGGGGCACGACATATCCCGGCTTGAAATAACCCCGGTCCAAGGCTTTCGGGTTCAAAAGGGTTGAAACAACGAAATCCCTTAACTCATTTCGCAGCCATCCGGCATTATCAAAGCAAACTCGGTTGGCAGGCGATGCTCCTTTTTGAAATAAACTTCCAAAACGATTGCCAAACCTCCGAAACAGAATGGAAAACAAGCTGGCATCCACAGGAAGGCCGGTTCGTTGATAGGGTATGGAAGCCATTCGCGGAAATTTTTCTGTGACCAAACGGCGTTTAAAACCGGCCAAAACTCGCAATTTATGCGGAATGGTTTGGATGAAATCAAAAAGGTCGTAATCGAAAAAAGGCAGTCGATACTCAATCTGATCGCTATCTAAAACCAAGCCCATAAGGGTGCCTCTTCTGGTTTTCTCCTGCCGGTAAAAGTGGTATATCTTACCTAAAGAAGACTGGTCCGGTGATCGATTTAGACTTTCTTCAAACCGCTGGTAAACTGCACCCCTAATTTGAGTATAATAACCGGATTGAAAAAGGTTGTTATGAGTGTTCTCCGGGAAACCGGTGCTCATTTTTCTGAAAAAGGCATGGGCCAGTTTCTTTTCATCTTGTATAAACAAAAACTTCAAAAGACCCGGCGAAATTCCTCCCCAGAGCTCGTTTCCACCCGAGCCGTTCAAGATAATTCTCCATTTTTCCCCGACCTCGGAATAAAGTTCTATTCCGGCAAAGTTGGTGCAATTGTTCATTCCATCCGTACGCCACACTCCCTTTCCCGCCCAGATTGACAAATACCGCGGTGACAGTTCAAAAAAGTGATTTTCGCTGCCCAAACAGTCGGCAACCAGCCGGGCTATTCTCGCGTCATCGCAATCTTTGATTCCAAACGTGTACGTCGGGATGGGACAACCAGCTTCAGCTGCCGCCGCCAGAATGAGGCGTGAGTCCAATCCTCCGCTCAAAGCAAGAGCCACCCTTTTCTCCCCAGTAACTTGCCTCTTCACTGCTTGGCATAACAAATCTTTCGCATTGTCCAACGGTTTTTCCTTCCAAAAAAAAGTTTCTTCTTTAGAAAAGCCGGCTTTCCAATAGTTTCTCATGGATAGATTTCCAGATTTAAAAATCAAAATGGAAGCTGGCTCCAAGGCCATTATGGATTTGAAAAAAGCACGGTTTCCCAAAAAATATTCAAAAGTTAGAAATTCGGCCACGGCTTGCGGCTCCACGTCCCTGCTTACTTTTGGAATCGTAAGAATCGACTTCACTTCGGATGAAAAAGCAAAAAGATGATTGAAGGAAGAATAGTACAAAGGTTTCAGTCCATACCGGTCATTGGCAATAGTTAAAGTCTTTTCCTTGGAATTCCAAAGGGCTAAGACAAATGCCCCATTTAAACCGCTAACCGCTTCTATGCCCCGGTGCTGAATCAGTTGCAAAACAAGTTCCGCATCGCTTCTCAATTTCCCGGGCCAGTTTTTCTTGATGAAATCGGAAAAATCCTCCGGATATTGGTAAACTTCACCATTAAGGATAAGTCCGAGTGAGCGGTCAGCAGTGAAAACTGGTTGAGGCTCCAGTCCTCTCAAACTCACTCGGCCCAAACCGACGCCGGCTTGGTTGAAGTAATCGGTTTTGTGCCAGGACTCTGATTTCAAGCAGGTTAACATTTTAGTTAACTGCCCGGTCAAATCCTGCTTTTGAAAATCTACGATCCCAGCAATTCCCGGCATAAGTTGATCATCTCTTCCTACTGGCCATCGGCGATTATAACCCTGTATTGATTTGACAACAAGGCGCCAATAACAAAAAAAGCGGCCAAACGCCGCTTTTTTAAGACAAAAATTCTTAAAAAATCTACAAAAACCCTAACGCCAGCTTGGTCGCCTCCGACATTTTGCTCATATCCCAGGGCGGGTCCCAAACCAGCTCCAGTTTCACGTCCTTCACGCCCGGGACAGAGCGAACTTTCTCCTGAACTTCCCCCGGCAGTGAGCCCGCCACCGGGCAGTGGGGCGAGGTCAAAGTCATTTTGATTTCGACCGACCCCTCTGCGTCAACCTTCAAGTCGTATATTAACCCAAGCTCGTAAATGTTGACCGGGATTTCCGGGTCGTAGCAGGACTGTAAAACCTCGATGACCTGCGCCTCCAGCGGCAAAGCTGTAATCGGAGTTTTTTCCATTCTCTTCGCTACTTCGGTTCGGAAGCCCGCGGCTCTTCTTCCGAAAAAGTATGCCCGCATCCGCAACTGTGACGGGCTTTTGGATTGCGGAAAACGAACTCGACGCCGCCAAGTTTCTTGAGCACGTCCAACTGCAAGCCGTCCAGATGCGGCAGACTTTCGGGATCGACTAAAATTTTCATCCCCTCGCTTTCAAAAACGTTGTCGCCCGGATGGGCTGGCTCGGAGTCAAAATCCAAAACGTAGCGGAATTTCGTGCCGCTCCCTTCGCACCCCTCGCTCGTAATTCCGACCCGCAAAGCCGCCGTGGCCGGTAATTTCTCCCGCTCGATGATTTCCTTGACCGCCTGCCCGGCTATCGCCGATAACGTTACCATTCTCTATCTCCTTTCATTTTCATTATAAACACGAATTTCCTTCTTGTATTGTAGGGGCACAATATATTGTGCCCGTTTCCCTCTCCACCCTGTGGAGAGGGAATACAAGGGTGAGGTTATTCCGTCGAAACCATCTCTTTCTTCTTCTCCAACGCTGCTTTCAACGTATGCCAGCTCAAACTGGCGCACTTCACCCTCACCGGAAACCGCGAAACGCCCGAAAACGCCGCCAGACTTCCCAACTCTTCCGCATCTCCATTCGCCCCAGTCGTTACCATTCGATGAAATTGCTTAAAAATTTTCTCCGCCTCCGCCTTGGTCTTTCCCTTCAAACAGGCCGTCATCATCGAAGCCGAAGCCACCGAAATAGCGCATCCCGAGCCCTGAAAGCGGATATCTTTGATGACGTCGCCATCCATTTTCACGTATAAAGCCAACCGGTCGCCACACAAAGGATTATACCCTTCCGCCTTTTGCGAAGCCTCTTCCAGAATGCCGAAGTTGCGCGGACTTTTGTTATGGTCCAAAATGACCTCTTGATAAAGTTCCTCAATTTCGGAAATCAATGAAACACCTCGATAACTTTCTTAATTCCTGCCGCCAGAGCATCAATTTCTTCATTGGTATTGTAAAAGGCCATTGAGGCCCGCGCCGTTGCCGGCACTCCAAAGCGCTGCATAACCGGCTGGGCGCAATGATGTCCGGTGCGAATGGCAATCCCTTCCCGATCCAGTATCGTGCCTACATCGTGCGGATGAACCCCGTCGATGATAAAAGATAAAATCGCCGCTTTTCCCTTCGCCGTTCCAATCAGCCGCAGGCGAGGTATGCCCGAGAGAACCTCCATTCCATATTCCAAAAGCTCTTTTTCGTAAGCGGCGATATTCTCCATCCCGATTTCGTTCAGATAATCAATGGTCGCCCCCAAACCGACAGTCCCGGCGATATTCGGAGTTCCCGCTTCGAATTTATGCGGGATGACGTTGTAAACGGTCTTCTCAAACGTTACCGAAAGTATCATATCTCCGCCTCCCTGATACGGCGGCATTTTTTCTAACAGGTTACTCTTGGCGTACAAAACGCCAATCCCCGTTGGCCCGAACATCTTATGCCCGGAAAAGAGGTAAAAATCGGCATCCAGCCTTTGCACATCAATTTTTAAATGCGGCGCCGCCTGCGCCCCGTCCACCAGCACGGCAATCCCGCGCCGGTGCGCCATTCGGATAATCTCCTCAACCGGATTGACGGTTCCCAGAGCGTTGGAGATGTGGGCAACGGCCACCAGCTTGGTTTTTTCGTTCAACAGTTTTTCAAAGTGCTCCATTATAAGTTCGCCGGCATCGTTGATTGGCGCCACGCGCAAAACCGCGCCGATTTGCTCGCACAAAATCTGCCAGGGGACGATGTTGGAATGATGCTCCATCGTCGTGATTAAAATTTCATCGCCGGATTTGAGAAAGTTGCGCCCGTAACTTTGAGCCGCGAGATTAATTCCCTCGGTCGTGCTGCGGCAAAAAACGATTTCCCTTGCTTCGCGGGCGTTGATAAAATCTTTTACACGGGCGCGCGCGCCCTCGTAGGCTAAGGTCGCCCGTTCGCTCAAGTAATGGACCCCCCGATGAATGTTGGCATTTTCTATCGTATAATACCGCGCCAGCGTGTCAATAACCGCCTGCGGCTTCTGGCTGGTGGCCGCATTATCCAAATAAACTAATGGCTTACCGTAAACTTTTTGATGCAGCGCGGGAAAATCCTGGCGGATTTTTTCTACTTCAAAGTGCGCACTAACGCTAACCGCAATATCCTTGGAGGTTGTCGCCATGGCCATATCATCACTTCCCCAGAGGCTGCAAACGAGCCGAAAGCTCCGCTTCCAGCTCGTTTCGCAAAGGCTCGATTTCAACCCGCCCGATGACGTCGTTGGCAAAGCCAAAGGTCAAAAGCCGCATGGCCTTCGGGCGGCTCATTCCCCGCGAAAGCAGGTAAAAAATCGCCTCCTCATCCAATTGCCCGACGGTCGCTCCGTGTGTACACTTGACGTCGTCGGCAAAAATCTCTAACTGCGGTTTGGTATCCACCCTCGCCGCCTCGGACAAAATTAAATTTCGGTTGGTTTGTTTGGAATCGGTCTTCTGTGCCGGCTGCCGCACAAAAACTTTTCCGTTATAAACCGCCCGCGCTTTCCCATCCAAAATCCCTTTGTACAACTCAAAACTCTTGCTGAAGGGCTTCATATGGTCAATCACCGTATGATTATCCACGTGCTGCTGGCCGGTGACGATGTACAGGCCATTCAAATGACATTCCACTTCTTCGTCCAGCATCGCCCGATGATTATTCCGCACCAGCTTCCCACCCATATCCACCGAAAAAGAAAGATACTTGCTTTCCCGCTCTTGATGAACTTCGGTATGGTTGATCTGGAAACCAGTCTCACTTTCCCTCTGAATCTTGTAATGCTCCAAACGCGCCTTCTCGCCGACCAAGATTTCCGTCACTACGTTGGAGAAGTAGGGCTCCGTCGAGCGTCCAATGTAATTTTCAATAACAACACCCCGGCTTCCCGCTTCAGCCACAATTAGATTTCTCAAATGCGCCACCGTCGCCGATTTCTGTCCGCTGGAGAAAAAAAGCAAATGAATCGGCTCTTCAAAACTCACGCCCGCCGGAAAATAGATGAAGGCTCCCTGCTGCAAAAAAGCCGCGCCCAGAGCGGTGAAAACGTTTTCCTCGAATCCGGCATATTTTCCTATACGCTGCTTCACCAAATCCGGATTTTCAGAGAGCGCCTGCTCCAAATTCTTAACCAATACCCCTTTTGGCAGCCGTGAAACCATGGAAAGCTCTTTAGAATAGACACCGTTGACAAAGACCAGCCGATTCCAATCCGGCTGCCCGAAAATCAACCGCCCTAATTCTTCTTTGGACAGCACCGGGGCAGAATATTCGGGGGCGTACCGGAACGGCACTTTGAGCAACGGCGCCACGCTGGTGTACTTCCACTCCTCATCCCGCATCGTCGGGAAATTCAGTTCGCTAAAGCGGGAAAAGGCCTTCTGTCGCAGTTCTCTTACCCAGGCCGGAGCGCCGGATGCGCCGTTGCGTTCGAATACCTCAAAATCAGCTATATAGTTGGCTTTTTCAGGCGTTGCGGTCAACACATTAAACTCCAAGGGCAACCTTCTCGGCAGAAACGCCGGTCTGCCTCGCCCAGTCATATCCTTTTTCCTCAAGCTCCAAGGCCAGTTCTTTGCCGCCGGAGCGAACAATCCGCCCGTCCATCAGAACGTGTACAAAATCCGGAGTTATGTAATTCAAAATCCGCTGATAATGAGTAATCAAAAGAGTGGCTTTATCGGGTCGGCGCAAAGCGTTCACTCCGTGCGCCACGATTTTCAAAGCGTCAATATCCAACCCGGAATCGGTTTCGTCCAGAACCGCCAGTTTCGGCTCCAAAACCGACATTTGAAAAATCTCATTTTTCTTCTTTTCCCCGCCCGAAAAACCCTCGTTTACCGGCCGGCTGATTAAAGACTCGTCTAAATGCACTAACTTCATCCGCTCGCGCAAAAGCTTCAAAAACTGGATAGCATCCAGTTCCTCTTCCCCTTTATGCTTGCGGATTTCATTATAAGCCGAGCGCAAAAAGTAGGCGTTGGAGACACCGGGGATTTCCACCGGATACTGAAAGGCCAGAAAAACCCCTTCTTTGGCCCGCTCTTCCGGCTGCATTTCAATCAAATCTTTTCCCTCGTAGGTAATCTCTCCTTCAAGGATGTGATAAGCCGGATGTCCCGCCAGAACCTGTGCCAAAGTGCTTTTTCCCGACCCGTTCGGCCCCATCAAGGCGTGCACCTCTCCGGCATTTACTTTCAAATTGATGCCTTTGAGGATTTCCTTTTCCCCAACCGCCACTCTTAAATTCTTTATCTCCAGCATTCCTTTTTTCTCCATTATACTTATCGTTCCGCTTCACTTATTTTTCCCTCCCCTTTTAGGGGAGGACTAAGGAGTGGTCATCGCTGTGAGGAGCTCCGCTCCCGACTTATCCTACGCTCCCATCCAAACTCACCGACAACAACTTCGAAGCCTCCACGGCAAACTCCATCGGCAGCTCCCGGAAAACCTCCTTGCAAAAGCCGTTGACGACCATCGAAATGGCGTTCTCCATCGAAAGCCCCCGCTGCTTGCAGTAAAAAATCTGCTCTTCGCTGATGCGCGAGGTGGAAGCCTCGTGCTCCACTTTGGAAGAGCTGTTCTGCACTTCGATATACGGAAAAGTGTTGGCCGAACAGCAGTCGCCGATTAACAGCGAATCGCACTGGGTGTAGTTGCGCGCACCCTTGGCCCGCGGCTGAACTTTCACCAGCCCGCGATACGTGTTGTTCCCGTGCCCGGCCGAAATCCCTTTGGAAACAATGGTGCTCTTCGTGTTTTTCCCCAAATGAATCATCTTGGTGCCGGTATCTGCCTGCTGGTAGTTGTTGGTGACCGCCACCGAGTAGAACTCGCCAATCGAATTCTCCCCTTCCAGAATGACGCCTGGATATTTCCAGGTAATCGCCGCACCGGTTTCCACCTGCGTCCAGGAGATTTTGGAGTTCTTGCCCAAAGCTTTCCCGCGCTTGGTGACGAAGTTGAAAATCCCCCCCTTCCCCTGCTTGTCGCCGGCATACCAGTTCTGAATGGTCGAATATTTGATGGTCGCGCCTTCGAGTGCGATAAGCTCGACAACGGCAGCGTGCAGTTGGTTGGTGTCCCGAATCGGCGCCGTGCAACCTTCGAGATAGCTTACGTGGGCCCCTTCGTCGGCCACAATGAGTGTTCGCTCGAACTGCCCCGTGTCCGCGGCGTTGATGCGGAAGTAGGTGGAAAGCTCCATCGGACAGCGCACCCCTTTCGGGACGTAAACGAACGACCCGTCCGAAAAAACCGCCGAGTTGAGTGTAGCAAAGAAGTTATCCGTGTAGGGGACGACGGTCCCCAGATATTTCTTCACCAGTTCGGGATGGTTCTGCACCGCCTCGGAAAAAGAGCAGAAGATGATGCCCAGTTCCGCTAACTTTGCTTTGAAGGTCGTGGCGACTGAAACCGAGTCGAAGACGGCATCGACGGCGACGCCAGTGAGCATCTTTTGCTCTTCCAGCGGTATTCCCAGCCGGTCGAAGGTCTTCAAAATCTCCTGGTCAACCTCTTCCAAACTGTTCAGTCTCGGCTTCTTTTTGGGAGCCGAGTAGTAGATGATATTCTGATAGTCGATTTCCGGATAGGTAATATTGGCCCACTTCGGCTGACCCTCTTCTTTGGCCATTTTGAGCCAGTATTGGAACGCCCTCAGCCGCCAGGCCAGCATAAACTCCGGCTCGTTTTTCTTGGTCGAAATCAGCCGGATGATATCCTCGTTCAGCCCCTTCGGGGCAGCATCCGACTCGATGTCGGTATAAAAACCGTACTTATATTCTTTGCCTACAAGTTCTTCGACCCCGGGCTTGTCGGCAGCCTGTTCCAGAAGCTCTATTTTTTCGTCCGTTACAGCCATTTTAAAAACCTTCTTTTTTCCCTTTCAATCATCCAACTTGGAATGACCCAATCGTCAATCCCACAATTCCCGACCATAAAGGTCGGCATTTAATTATACGAACTTTAAGGCAGGATTGTCAATAGTTATTAGAACTTTTTTTATCGCCGTAACCTGTTGTCAAATAAGAGGTTTTAGCCTGTGAAACCGGGAACTATCTTGTTTCTTTTTCTTACAGTGGGGTTGTGGCCAATTGCTGAGCCCTAAAAAAGTTTTCGTAGTAGCCACTTTGGATGAATTGAGTGAAGGTTTGATTCGATAGACCGGAAGCAAAGGAAAGATTTTTAATATGTTCAAGTTTCGCTTTTACTTCTTTTGCGGCTTCCTGTCCCCCTGCTATAATTGTTACCTCGACATAGTGCCCTATATGTTCTTCGATCAGAGATATAAGGTTCGTATCGTTGGCGCGCCAACCAATAATCAAAATTCTGTCGGTTTTCGACAAAGCTTTTTTCAATTCATCAATATGTGAAGGGGGGCAGATATAATCACCCTTGCCGGGAAGGGGAATCGCAATTGCCGGACAAAGATGAACTATTCTTCCATCTACCTGAACATTATGGGATGTTATCCGCCTTGGAAAAAGGTTCCTTGTCGCCCCAAATTGATAATTTATCAAGTAATCATACGAATTTTTAATTGGAGGCCCCCCAAACACATCAAGACTATACATCCAGTCACAAGAACCATGAAGTTTTATGACCTTTATCGATCCTTTAATATAAGAACTTATATTTTCGTTAATAACATCATAAAGGTTTTGTTCTAAAAGCAAGTCATAATTTGTCGTTACAATACAAGCATTGCCTCCGTTATCATTTATTTGATTGATTAGCACATTGTAGTTATTCGCAGATTGCCTTCCAAATTCATCAGATATTTTCTGGAAGAGCTTATGTAAATAAAACTGAAATGCAATCAGTTGTTGAGACCGATCCTTATTATTTGTTGCCAATGTTTGGACTTCATTCAAATATTCCTCTAAATCCTTGCCCCTATGTAACGCCACCTGAATGTCTGCGACTAAACGTTCAACTTCCCGGTACGATTTTATTATAGCTTCATATCTTTTTGGAGAACACAAATACTTTGTCAACGGTGGTCTAAAAGTTTCGTCCGCCACTTGATTTTCAGGAGCGATATAATCGTGCGAAGCCCCAGCCCCTAAAATGAATACCGGGTATGACATATTCGAAATATACAAAAAATAAACGTAGGGGCGACTCCCTGTGGTCGCCCTTCCCCTTCCCGTTTCGGGAAGGGGATAAAGGGGTTAGGTAAAAACGCAAATTTCTAACAAAAATTGACCCAAAAACAACTCGCTCGCTATTAGTAGAGGGATGTGTGTGTTTATCCGGCCGGGCTAAACAGCCAGGTTAGGATGGGATTGACCTCAAAGAGGGGCAAGGATTGTCGACTCCTCCCCCCTCCAAGAGTTAAAATACCAGTAGGTTCCCAACCCTCGAGGGTTAAACCCAGGTCCGTATAGGGCCAAACCTGCCCAGCTTTTCTCCTTCATTGTAGGGGAGGGGATAAGCAAGGGCTTAAAAACGCCGCGCGAACGCGCCGCTTGCCTGCGCGTCAATGGCAGACCAGAGAAATGGGCAAGCTGAAAGAACAAAGAGCAGGTCATACGACCCGTATGGGCCGAGACCCTGCTCCCAAAATTAAATGCTGATTCAATCCCGCACACACACGCCCTCAAAAAAGAAACAAAAGGCAAGGGCTGGGGCAGGCCGAAGACTGTCCCCCTCCTCTGCTTTTAGTTTTCCGTAGGGGCAGACCTATGTGTCTGCCCGCTTTTGGATGGTCTTTCTACAATTTCCCGGCAAAATCGCAACCGATTTTGCAGCAGGAAAAATTGAAAGGGGTATTATTTTGTTTTTTTGACAAATTCACAACCAAACTCCATTCATTTTTGTCAATCTCTGTTTTCTGTCTCTGTTGTTGGGGTTCAACAAATCGAACCCTAAACTGGTCGTTTAAAAATATGTCTCCGCCACAACTGGAAGAAAACGGGAAACGCCGCCAGGTTGCGCCGCCCCAAAAAGAGGAAAACCAGCTCGACCATTATCCAGAAAATGTAAACGAAAATGATTTCCTCCCGGGTGTGGGGAAAAAGAAACTGGAAAAACCAGAGGAAAGCCAGGCCGGCCGCCTCGTAAAACGCAAAGCGCATATTGACTAAAAACAAAAAACCCAAAAGGGACTGCACGATGGTCAAATAGATTTCGATTCGATGCGAAAAATCGAACGGCACGCTGGAGGGCTCGCCGCGGGAAAAAGAATAAACGATGGGGATTAAAGCGACCAGCAAAGTCAGCTCGGCGATAACGGAGGAAACGGTGTTCATTAAGGCCATCGGCGCTTTCTTCACCGACCGCGCCCAGTAAAAGGCCGAAACAAACTCCGGGAATTCGGATAAAAAAGGCGCCACCCACTGCACAAAAAAGTAAGCAGGAATACCCAAAACCAAAGCCAAGGCTTTCAAGCTTTCCACGAACGGATGGGCAAGGAAGACGACCAAAGTCCCGCCGATTATAAAACAGGCCAAAATGAGCAGGTTGCGCACCGGCTTGGAATGCGACAAAATCCAGCGCGGCACCGCCTCCATCTCACTGGCCTGCTCTTCATGCTTTGCCGGAAAACGGTTGAGTATGAAAAGGTAGGCGAAATACATAACCAAAAGCACTCCGGCGTCGAAAAGCCCCAGCGACCCTTTGGTGGCGATGAAAAGCCCGTAGAGGGCAGGTAAAAGAATGCCCACGATGGGGGCGGAGTCTTCGCCGTCCATTTTAATTTCGAATTTTTTGCGCTCTTCTTTGCTCCGCCGAAAATAGGCGGTGAAATATACCATCGGCCAGGCGAACCCGACCAAAAGCCGCAGCGCACCGGTAAAATTGGCGGTCATCAAATTGATATCCTGCTGCCAGGCAATGACCCCCTCCACCATAAACTCCGGCGAAGTCTGCAGCCAGGCCAGAACGGCCAGAGCGAGCCCCTGCGAAACGATGACCTGCGCCGATTCCGCTCCCCAGGCGATTAAAATCGCCGCCATAACGATGGAAGGAAAAGTGTAAAGCGCCGACCAAGCCTGCGCCTGCGTTTCGGTGGCGGTGAAAATTACAAGCGAATGGAGTTTGTAAAGCGCTTTGATGTTCGCCTCAACCGCGGATGATTTTTCCCACGATGTCGGAGCGCAAAACGATGCCGACCAGTTTACCTTTGCGCACGATTTCAACCCGCCGGACGTTGTTGTCCAGCATCATATACGCCAGCTGGGTCACCGGCGTAAGCTCGGAAGCGGTCACAAATTTCTTGGACATCAAATCCCGCGCCCGGATTTGCTCTTCTTTTGAAACCAGGGTTTCGAAAGGGTCCGGCAAAATCTTTTTGGTCTTCTTAGCCCGGCGATATTCCGGAGAAACAGCGGCTTGCATAAGTTCTTTTTCGGTCACTTCTCCCAGCACCTTGCCGGATTTGTCCAAAACCGGCATCCCTGGAATCTTGTGCTTGAAAAGCAGATTGGCCACTTCCTTGAGTGTGGCTTCAGGCTGAACCGTAACAACATTGCGGTGCATAATATCCTTCGCCGCCAGCTCTCGGCGGACGAGTATGCCGCTTTTGGAAAAAACTTTCATCAATTCCGGCACGCTTTGGGCGGCCATTATCATGTCGAGCGTACCGGCCTTGCGGGCAAAAGTGGCCAAAGCCGAAAAAGCTTGTAAATAGAGCCGGGTCATATTGCGCGGCGTCAAAAAAAGGCAGATAACATGTATCGGTTTCCCATCCGGCGTTTTGTCTACGATTCCCGCCGCAGAAATCCCGAGGGCAAAAATCATCTCCTTCACCGCTTCGGCGCGCGCGTGGGGAAAAGCAAAACCGCGTCCCAGATTGGTGGACTCCACCTCCTCCCGCTCCATCAAAGTCTCCAGAACGATGTCGGTGTCGAGATGGTCGAATTTCTGCCCCACCGGCGTTAAAAGCTCGGCTATCGCCTCCCGCTTGCTTTTGGACGCTAAATTTGGAACAACTAAATCGGAACTTAATAAATCAACTAACTTCAACCGGCCTCCCTGGCCGTGCTTCCGAGGTCGGCTCGGGCAGGCCTTAAACTGGGTGGCGCAACAATTCCACCGGAAACGACGAATTTTAGCCCTTCCTCAACCGAAATGGAAAGCGGGACAACCTCATCTGGCAAATAATTTATCACGATTCCGGTAAAAGGGGTTGGGGTATGAGGGATAAAGACCGAAACAAGCTTTTTGCCGTCAACATTAAAGTCTCCTCCAACGAAACCGAGCGCCCAGGCGCCTTTGTGAGGATATTCCACCATCACCACCTGTTTGAATGCTTTCCCGGAAGGTGAAAAAATCGATTCCATCAGTTGTTTGGCTCCGCCATAAACGGTGCGCACCAAAGGAGTTTTGATGAATAGCACTTCGCCAATCGAGTATAACCGCGAGCCGAAAACAGAAGAGATAAAAAAACCAGCTAAGAAAACTATTACGATGGTGGCCAAGAGTCCGATGCCGGGAATATCACGCCCGACCAAATGGGTCAGGAGCGGCGCCAAAAGACCGTCCACGGCACGGAAAAGCATACGCAATACCAGAAAGGTGGCGATAATAGGGACTACAACCAAGAGACCGGCCCAAAAAAACCGCCGCAATTTTTCAAAAACCCTCCGCCCTAAACTCGTTTTTTCCACTCCGGCGAAAATCTAAAAAACGCCGTTAAATGTCAACCGGTTTAAGAGGGCATGAAGGGCTTGACGAAAAAGGCGCGAGAGGGTATAGTCAAACAGGTGGAAAAATGGTGTTGATGGAAGGAAATCACAGAAGAAATAGCTCAATCCGATTTCTTGAACTTTTTCTCCCTGATTTACGTTTAAATATGAGTGATAACTACGGGGCAGGTATACCAAACCCCGTAAGCGTAGAAATGACAGGAGGTTGAAGTTAGGTTATGAATATGTTTAAAACGGTCTTTCTGTTCACCCTTTTGACTTTGCTTTTAGTGGCAATTGGAGGGTATTTTGGCGGTCAGCAGGGAATGTTGATAGCTTTAATTTTCGCCGCCGGAATGAACTTTTTCGCCTATTGGTTTTCGGACAAAATGGCTTTGGCAATGTATCACGCCAAAAAGGTGGAGGAGGCCGACATCCCGCAGGCCGACAAGGATCGGTTGGTACGGTTAACTCGCGACTTGGCGACCGCCGCACGGATTCCGATGCCAAAAGTTTATGTGATCCCTTCTCCGCAGCCGAACGCCTTTGCCACAGGGAGAAATCCGGAGCATGCTTCCGTAGCGGCCACCGAAGGAATCCTGCGGCTTTTGAATGACGACGAATTAGCCGGGGTTATGGCCCACGAACTGGCGCACGTAAAGAATCGCGATATTCTGATTGCCAGCGTGGCCGCCACCATTGCCGGGGCGATTATGGTTTTGTCCCGCAGCGCGATGTTTTTTGGCGGCAGCCGCGACCACAACCGCGGCGGCGGCAACCCGATTGTTATGATTATGCTTTTGATTCTGGCACCTATAGCGGCGATGCTGGTACAAATGACGATTTCCCGTCAGCGGGAGTTCGGCGCGGATGAAGGGGGAGCCAAAATCTCTCATAAGCCTTTGGCTTTAGCGGAGGCGTTGAAAAAGCTGCACAACGGGGTGCAGAAATATCCCATTAACGCTAATCCGGCCACGGCGCATATGTTTATCGTGGCACCCTTTTCCGGCAAGCAGGTTTTTGGGCTTTTTTCCACCCACCCGCCGGTGGAAGAACGGATAGCCCGACTGTACGATTTAGCCAAGCATATGTAAGATAACTTTCTGAAAGAAAGCGGGCCGCAGGGCCCGCTTTTCTTGTTGCTTAAGAAGGGCGCTTGACCTTTCATTAGCGGTAGCACATATGTGCCCAAGCTATGAAGAAGGAGGAAGGTATGAAACAGTTTGCGGCAACTCTAACGTTGGGGCTTTTGTTCTGTCTTTTCTGCTTTCGCGGCACAAGCACTTCCCAGACGGGGATGCAAGATAGCCTTCGTGCAGAAAGAAAACGGGAGTTGTCCGTTTTTTTTCAGACTCACTATCCTGTCAGTTACTCGCTTGACACGCTGACGAATAATCCCACCGAGCTTAGGGGTGATGGTCTGGCAAACAGCCAGACCAAAACTGACCCGGTAGAAGTGGCGTATGAGTTTTTTGAGCAGAACAGAGGGCTTTACGGCATAAACGACGTTCGGTCAGAGTTGAAAGTGGGCAGGGTGAAAAACTTCAGCAAAGAAATGGGGGGTGCCCTTGTTGTTCTGCAGCAAGTTTATAAAGGACTTGGAGTTTCGGGCGGGGTGCTAAGGTTAAATTTTAACTCCATGGGGAAGCTAACAGAAGTTAGAGGTTCTTTCATTCCAGATTTAGACTTATCCATCAACCCCAAAATTGACAAAAATGGGGCAGTTAACTTGGCCAAACAAGATCTTCAGTCGCTGAACAAATCCATAACTATCGACACAGCGTATTTGGTGATTTTTCCGGTTGAAAATAAATACCGTCTGGCTTGGATTGTCCGGCTCAAGGCTTCAGACTATCCCTTTGGTGACTGGATTTATGACGTTGACGCAAATTCCGGCACCATTTTGAGCAAGAGAAATCTTGTTATTTATGAGTTCCCACCTGGCAGATTGCCAAAGAAAGAAAGCTTACAAGTGCCCATCGCCGTGCCAGTCCAAACGGCTCCTGCAGATAGCTCGCTTCTACGGAAACAGAAACCCGCTCCTGCCCCTCAAAAGACCGGCGAATCGAAAAGGAAACGAAAGAAGGGAGAAGTTTTACCCGACTCCCTCGTTCTTGATTCGGCTGAAATCCATCTGCAGATAAACCTTGATTCAATCTTGAGGGAAAAGCCGGGTGAAAAGAAAGACGAAGAGGGAAAAGGCGATTCAACTCAAAGCAGGATTAGTGCGGCGAATGCAGGCTTAGTGATTATTACGACTCAGAACTTTGAGGGGGCATTTCCTTCTCCCGGCTGGTTCGTATTCGACAACGATGGCGCAACTAATGGAGAACTATACTGGGGCAAAGACACTTTCCTTCCACATCTTGGAAGCTGGAGTGCCTGGTGTGGCAGACCTCAATCGCGACTGCGTTTTGACGGCGGCTGACGTCTTGCTGCACCTGAACTGGGTCTTCCCGGGTATCCCCCTGCCCTGTTAAGAACTCAAAGAGCGCAGACTCACCTACGTCCTGCGCTCTTTTTGATTTTCTGAAAGCGGACTTTCCCGCAGGCCGGGCATTTCCATTTGCGGTTTTTATGGAAGCTGCGGCGCTCTTCGCGCATCGGCTTGCCGCAGCGCGGGCAGGTCAAAGGCAGAGCTTAGAGACTATACATTGGAGATTAGACATTAAAGACCTACCTTTCCCTTACTCTCTCCTGCAAGGAACGGGAAATATATCAAACCCAATTTGGAATGAGTTGGAGTCATAGCGGTCATATATGTTTCAATAATGAAGCGATACAAAACCGGTCATTTAATCAGGCCGAGAAAATCCCCCAATAAAAATTCAAGGCGGCCAATCAGCAAGGAAATGCGCGACATTACCGTGTTGCCAAAAGTGGCGCCGAAGAAAATCATCAGATACCAGGTGCCAATGGTAGCTAACCTGCCCCACCAGCCTTTATGTTCGCGGGAGAAGACGAAATAAATTAAGGTGGCGATGACACCGGCCAGAATTAAAACGCTGGAAATAGAATCAAGCGGCTTTATCGTGGCTTTAATTTGTCCTAAAACACGCGCCTGCAGCATCGCCGGAATAGCCAGACCAGCGCCTGCCCCTACAATCAGGGCCAAAGGAATGCGGGATAGAGGCCGCGTCTTTTCCGTTAAACGCCCTAAAATCATAATTATTAAGGCCCCCGGAATAACAATAAGCCAATCGCCCGATTTTAAAGGCTCCCAAACTTTGGGCAGGAATGTTCCCTGAACGCCGGTTACTACAAAGTATCCGGCGGATAGCCCAACCAGAAGATGCTCGGCAAAACGGAAAAACGGGTTTTCCTTGTAAAGAAAGCTAAAAATTGCGAGGGTTAAAATGGCGGCGACAATGGTTCCGGCACTCATCTTTTTCTCTTCCACCAATAGGCAATATTGCCAACCACAATCAATGCGAAAATCAACAGATGCGCCAAGGATTGGGCATCCATACCGCGCACCGCGGCATCCGGGCGGCCCAAAAGCCTCTCGTATTCGGCGGCACCCTTCAAACCATTGACCAAGCCGGCAAGCTGGCCGGAGTTCAAATAAGGCAGGTAGGTAGTCATCATCACCGCGGTGACCAGCCCAGCTATCGGGACTCCAAAGCGGGAGTGGGCATATTCAACCCAGTAGCCGGCATAATCGCCGTCGGCCACCGAAACTACCAGAGCGATTTTGGAATAGTTGGGAACCTCGGCCATAAGCGGCAATTCTGCCGCCCGACGGCGGCGATAGTCGCGCGGGAAGACATTCTGTATGTTTTCTCCCATTCCAATAATTGTGGATTGATATTGCGGCCGAAAACCAAGAAAAACCCAATCGCGGCCGTATTCTTTCTGGTATTCATTAGCAACGGATGTGAGAACCTGATTGCCGATGGCCGTCCCCTCCGCAAATAGAGCCAAACCGATGATGCGCAGGTTACGGGAGAAAAGGTGCCGGATTAAGGCTGTAGCCAGAGGACGGACTTCGGCTACGGTGGAGGCCTCGTGGTCAAAGGAAATCATTACCACCGAACCGGAAGGCAAAGAATCTATCAAACTCTTAAAGCGTTCGGTTTCGGGTGAGATTTTATCCGGCAGGTGCAAAGGAAATAAAAGCGGAAAAGCGACCGACAGAAAGATTAAAATAAAAACAACTCCACGCGGACTGAATTTCATACCCGGTTGGAACCCAGCCCCCCCTCTTTGGCCGGCAGATAGGTATAGTGGAAATGCAACGCTCTCCAGCCCAGGGGTGAAAGATGATATAGCTCGGAAGCCTTGCCGGTGCGCTCGAACGGTTTTTCGCCGACTTTTCCTTTTTCGATGAAATGGTAGGTAACCAGAACCCAACCCCCATCCCAGGCAGAGAACTTCTCCTGCAGGACGCTACGTTCATCCAGAGTAACCTGTTCAAAAAAATTCTCGAGAAGAGAAACAAAACGCCTTTTGTCGTCCAACCGGTAGGGGGAATCCAAAAAAGCGCTGAAATCGTCGGACAAGACGGAGGCGATAACTTTCAGCTCCTTGGCCCGATAGGCGCCATTGAGTGAGAAGACCAGCTTCTTCACCTCTTCGGCTTCTTTTTGATATTTCGGCCCTTTCTGTTTCAAAACCAAAAATGTGAGATAGAGGCAGAGAAGGGCAAAAGCGACGACCACAAGCCAAACCGAGTTCACGCCTTTCCCCCGAAAAAGCCGCGCTCGATGCCCAAAATGACGCGCAAAGAGGTAGCCACGGCGCCCAGGCCGATACCGATTAAAATTCCGCGCCGGGCAGCCACGCCGGGAACATCCAAAATGGTCTGCGCCCAGAGCGGCAGGTCAAAGGGAAGCAAAGTTCCGATGGGAACCCGGCCAATCATAACGATAACGGCGGAGGCCAAAAGCAGAAAAGCGGGAAAAGAGCGGGCCTTAAATCCTCTAAAGGCGGCGGAAGCGACAAAAAAAGATAGAAGGGAAAAGACCGTGGCCTGCATCGGCACTTGCATATTGTTAAAGAGCCAAAAAAAAGGAGAGCTTTCCTCGGTGCCCCAAAAGATGGCGGCAATTGGCATAGCCAAAAGCCCGAGCAAGGTGACCAGGCTGAATCCCCAGCCGGAAGTTTGCGCGCTTACTTTTTTGAGATGCTGCAGACCCAAAGCGATAACACCAACCAAAAGG
This sequence comes from uncultured Ignavibacteria bacterium, assembly GCA_964607165.1. Taxonomy (GTDB): domain Bacteria; phylum Zixibacteria; class MSB-5A5; order DSPP01; family DSPP01; genus DSPP01. The sequence goes on along the minus strand of CAZSIT010000027.1, from coordinate 15,302 downwards.
GTGGAAAGTTCGATTACCTGCATCCAGTCCAAGACCCGGCTGTGGAGCGGTTTGAAAAGGGGCACAAAAAATTGAGAAAGCATAAAGAGGCCAAAAAGCAAAGTTGTCCAGAAAACCGTCCGAGAGATCACAGTTTAGAGGCGAGGTTAAAAGTTGTAAAGGTGGCCAAGATGGCTCCAATTACCAGAAACAAAATCACCGCTGCTTTGAGCCAGTCCTGCGCTACAATCGAACTCACTACATCCTGATTGCCGGAAACCGAGCCTCCGGCGGCGAAAAGTTCCTCCCCAATCAGAGTATAATCGCAGGCCACTAAAAAGAAAGCTAATTGGATGGTCGAGTCGGTGGCGGCGATTTGAATGGAGCCCTGGGCGAAGCCGGTTTCCGCCAGAATGAGCGATTCCCCCTCGAAGGTGCCAAAGTACAAAGCGGCCGCCGGCTTGATTCTTTCCATCAATCCGGAAGCGTGAGCGGTGTAACCGAACTGGCTCTGGGTGACAAAGAAAATATTTTCAGGTTTGTAAGCTTCCGGATGGCCGGCGCGGCGGCAGGCTTCGGAAGCCACCTCTTGAGCAACCGTGGTTACCACTGGGTCATTGTTCGGATAAAAAAGCGGCGTGCCGTAATTGGCGGTTTTATAAACCACCTCACCTAAAACCGACAGAGCGGCCAAGGTGGCCATCCGGTCGATTTTACCGGTGCCGGAAGTGAAAAAAACCGGTTTTCCCATCTCGGTGGCACGGCCAATCGCCTCTTCAATGGCGGCAGCCCCGGGAAGGGTGCGGATTTTAAAGGTTTTGCCTTTTTTTCTCAAGAGGAAAACGCCCAAAAGCGCAGCCGCAACGCAAAGAAATGCAATTAAAACTTGAACCTTTTCGGCAGGTAACCAGATGAGAATGTTCATCGGTTGAGCATTAAACTACGCCGACTAAAATTTTTGTCAAGGTCAAAGAAAAAAAAGTAGAGTTATTCGTCCAGGCCCATTTTTTTAAGGAGTACCGTAAACCGGGGATCGGAACGTAACGGGTCCAGCCGGGGATCAACCTTGACGGTGGTTAAAGCCCCGGAACGGTTCCGATAAGCTTTTTCCAGCCATTCGAAGGCGCGGTCGAAATCTCCCAGGGCGGTATGGACAAACGCAACACCGGGCGCCAGATCTTTTCGCCGGGTCTCTTCCGGTCTGAATTTTTCAAGCACCTCCAGTGCTTCTTTCTGCCGACCGGACAGAGCGTAAACATAGCCCAAAGCCACCCTAGTTTTCACCCCGTCGCCGGTCAAATCTCCCCATCGCCGGTTCTGGTCAATCGCTTCGGCATACATTCGTTTTTGCTCGCAGGCGATCGCCAACAAACGGTGCGCCAAAGCAAAGTTTGAATCCAGCTCCAAGGCCTTTTTGGCCTGATCTATGGAGCGGTCATACTGGCGGCCGTAGTAAAAGGTCAGTCCCACCGAAACGGATATGGTTAGCGTAACCGGCTCCAGCTCCTGCGCCCGGCGGATTTCGGCGAGCGCCTCTTCCATCCGTCCGGCCTCCGTCAAAACCGTGGAATACCAATGATGGGCGGTCCCGTAGTTTGGATTCAATTCAATCGCCCGCCGGAACTCCCGAAGCGCTTTTGGAAAATCCCATTCATAGGTGGCCGTAATCTGCGCTCGGGATGTTTGCGCCTCGGCCAAACTGGGGTCGATTTCCAGGGCCTTATCGGCGGCGGCCTTTGCTTTCGGATACGATTCGCTCAAAGGAAGCTGCCCGTATAAACTGAGCAGGCCGTAGGAATCGGCCAGCCCGGCATAAGCCATAGCATAGTTTGGGTCCCGGCCGATAGCCTCCTCAAAATAATCGATCGCTTTTTCCAAACTCGGTTTGGTCCTTTGGTTCCAAAAGTAGCGGCCCTTCAAATAGAGGGTATAAGCCTCTAGGTTTTCGGTATGCCGTCTGGTGAGCCGGGCCTTTTCCTCCGGCAACAAGCCGACTTCGAGCTTCGCGACGATAGCCTGGGCAATCTCCTCCTGAACGGAAAAAATGTCTTTCATAACCCGGTCGTACCGCTCCGACCAGATTGGATAACCGTCATCCACGTTAACCAGTTGAACGCTAATCCGCAGCCGCTCCCCCGATGTGCGGACGCTCCCTTCCAAAACCACGCTCACGTTCAACCGCCCCCCCAGCTGGCGAATGTCCTCTGCTTTTCCCTTGAACTGAAAAACCGTCGTGCGCGAAGCCACCCGGAGCTCGTTTATTCTCGTCAAGGCATTGATAAGCTCCTCGGTTAAACCGTCGCAAAAGTATTCCTGGTCTTTTTCGTAGCTCAAATCGGCAAAAGGCAATACCGCAACCGCCAGCCGGGGCTTTGAAAACCCCTCCACCAAATTCTTCTTTAGGGAACGGAGGTCTTTCAGCATTTCCCCCATAGCGGGGTATCGCGCCCCACTGTTTTTTGCCAAAGCTTTTGCAAAAATCCGGTTTAACTCCTCGGAGGCCTCCCTGGGCGAACAATTCAGACTCGGAGGATTTTCGTATATAATGGAATAAATGAGCGCCTGTTCGTAATCGCCGCTGAAAGGAAGTCGCCCGGAAATCATCTGGTATAAAACCACCCCCAAAGCCCAGATGTCGGTTCGATGGTCCGCCCCCTCGCCGCGCGCCTGCTCCGGCGACATATAAAAAACGGTCCCCATAAACGTGCCCGATGGTGCGTTTTCGTTGCGGCCGGCCAGCCGCGCCAAACCAAAATCGACAATTTTAACCACGCCGCTTGGAGTGACAAGCAAATTTGCCGGTTTGACATCCAGGTGAGCGATTTTCTGCTCGTGGGCGGCAGTCAGGCCCTCCGCCGCCTGGATGGCGATGCCGACCGCTTCCTCCAGCGGCAACGGCCCGCGCTTAATTTTTTGCTCCAGCGTCTCCCCTTCGTAATAGGCCATACCGATAAACAGCTGACCGCCGTCGGTCGTCTGGTCGATTTCGTAAACGGTGCCCACGTTGGGATGGTCCAAAAGGGAAGCGGCTTTGGCCTCCTCAATAAAACGCTCCCTCCGGCCGATATCCGCCGCGAGGGAAGCGGGAAGAAATTTCAAAGCGACGTAGCGCCCCAGCTTGACGTCCTCTGCCTTATAAACCGCTCCCATTCCTCCCTCCCCCAACTTTTCAAGAATTCTATAGTGCGAAATGGTCTGGCCAATCATCTTTTCCATCGGGCAATTTAAGCATTCACCCGGTTTAATCAAACCGGCCAAAGTTGACAGAAATCTAACGCTCGGTTTTATTCCCCCTTGGAATGCGAAAAGTTCTTGCTCTCGTTTTTCTGGCAGCGGCGGCCTGTTCTTCATCAAAAAATCAGACCGGAACTTTGACCTGGTGGCAATTCTGGACCGACCCGCAAACCAAGCCGTTGGTAACCGAGCTGGTGGCCAAGTTTGAAAAAGAAAACCCGGGGGTAACCATTCAAGTGGCCGATTTGACCTGGGCCGACGGGCACGAAAAAATTACGGTAGCTTTTTCCGCAGGTCAGCCGCCCGATGTTCTGGAACTTGGCTCTGATTGGATTTATGAGTATGCTGCGAATAATTTGCTTTTCGATTTAACACAAAAATCGGAGAGTTTGAAAAATGAACTTCTGTTTTGGCAGCCGGGTATTCTGAATGAAAAGATTTACGCCGTTCCGTGGATTTTGGGAACGCGCCTGATGTTTTACAATTTTGATTTACTGAACAAAGCCGGATTTTACGACGTGCCGACCACCTGGGCCGAGCTTTCCGATTTGACCTGGAAACTTCTCAAGGAAAGACCCAAAATTTACGGGTTTGGTGCCAACGCTTCCGAACGACATAGGTTGTACAAGAAGTTTCTGCCTTTCCTATGGAGCGCGGGAGGACAAGTTCTATCGTCCGACGGCGAAACATGCGTTCTGAACTCTTCGGAAGGAGTGAAAGCTTTGGAGTTTTATGCCGACATCTGCCAGCGCTCCCTTTTGGCGACTCAAGCCAATTTAGATGACGCTTTTTTACAAGGCAAGGTGGCCGCCGTCATCTCCGGGGATTGGCTTTTGAAAAAAATCAAAAACAATCATCCCAAGTTCGGTTACACGACCGCCTTAATGCCTTCTCCGGATGGGAAAATTGCCAACCGAAATTCCTTTGCGGGAGGAGAATTTTTAGCGATTCCAGCCAAATCCAAGAAAAAGGAGCTAGCCTGGCGGTTTGTTAGATTTTTAGTCCGGCCGGATAATCAGGTTTTCTTCTGTCAAAAGGCTCTGATACCGACGCCGGCTTCCACGACCGCCCAGCAAGACACTTTCTTTTTATCCGACGCCAATTACAAAACTTTTATCGAGCAGCTGCAACTTTCGCAAAGTTCGCCACTAAACTCCCATTGGGTGGAAATCGAACAGGCGATAGAAGAGGCGGTAGAGCTGGCGATGTACAAAAAGAAAACCGCCAAAGAAGCTTTGGATGAGGCGACCACCAAAATTAATGCCGTTTTGAGAAGTTGATGGCCAAAACTAAGGCCGGGTTTCTTCTTCCTCTCCCCTGGACGTTAACGCTTTTTGTCATCTGGATTTTCCCCCTCATCTGGTCTCTGGTTCTGGCGTTTGCCGACTACAATCTGCTTTCGGGTGAAATTAAATGGGTAGGCCTGGAAAATTTTAAAAAGCTGCTAACCGACCCAAATTTTGTAACCGCGCTGAAAAACACGTTTATCTTTGTAATTGGTACCTTACCATTCACAACAATTTTTGCCCTGCTTTTGGCGCTGGCGCTAAATCGACCGATATGGGGAAAGAACTTTTTCAAAGCGGCCTTTTTTATCCCGACCATAACTTCACTGGTCGTGGTGGCACTGATTTTCACGCAGCTGTACTCCGAGGGCAGTTGGCTATATCGTTTTCTCGGAAAATTTTTCGCGCTTCCAAGTGGAGGCTTTCTGCTGGCAGAAAAAACCGCTCTGCCCTCCATTATGATTATGGATATCTGGGCCGCCATCGGCTATTACATTTTGCTCTTTTTAGTAGCCCTCCAAAACGTGCCGCAGGAACTGTATGAAGCGGCAAAGGTGGAAGGGGCGAATGCCTGGCAGACCTTTTGGGCGGTTACTTTTCCTTCCATCAAACCAATGCTTTTTTTCATCGTAACGTTGAATACCATCAAGTCATTCCAGGTGTTTGTGGAAATTTTCGTGATGACCAAAGGTGGGCCGCTGGGTTCGACAACTACTGCCGTCTATTTCATTTATGAGGAAGGTCTGCATAGATTTAAGATGGGATATGCTTCGGCGGCGGCTTACCTGCTTTTTGCCATCATCGCCGTCTTTTCTTATTTCCTGTTCAAAAGCTTCAAGTCGGAGACCGAGACTCTCACCGGGGCTAAAGCCTGATGCGCCACCCAATTCTATTCACCTTGCTGGCCATCCTTGCCATAATTTTTCTTTTTCCGTTTTTCTGGATGTTTTTTGTAGCCCTTTCCCCTAACTGGACTTTGGATAATTTCAAAGATGTGCTCTCGCAAAAGATTTTTACGCGTGCGTTTCTTAACTCCTTTTTTGTAACCGGCATAATCACGATAGGGAACCTTTTCTTCGCACTTTTAGCAGGTTACGGGCTGGCGCGTTATCCTTCGGTTTCCAACCGCTTTCTTTTTGTTTCGATTTTAGCCGTTCTGGCAGTGCCGACGCACGTGGTCATCATCCCGCTTTTCCTTTTGGTAAGAAAGCTTGGTTGGTATGACACCTACTGGGCCTTGATAATTCCGTTTCTGGTGTCTCCGCTCGGAATTTTGCTTTTGCGGCAATACATCTTATCGCTGCCAGTAGAACTGGAAGAGGCAGCCCGTTTAGATGGAGCAAGCGAAGTTCGGATTATCTTTTCAATAGTCGCGCCTTTGGCCAAGCCAGCCTTGGCAGCTTTGGCGATTCAATCCTTCTGGATAAACTGGAACAACTTTCTTTTCCCGTTTCTTTTTACATCGTCCGAAAATTTAAGAGTATTGCCGGTGGCCTTAGCTATGTACCAAGGCTATCAGGCCATCGACTGGCCGCACCTTTTCGCCGCCTCGGCGGTGGCGACCATACCGGCGCTTTTGGTTTTCATGGTTTTGCAGAAACAGATTATTGCCGGATTGACCGCCGGGGCATTAAAGCAGTAGGGGCTTAATATATTAAGCCCCTACCTTTTAACATTTTCTTTCAGATAATCCGAAATTCCTTCCGCGATGGCCCGCGCCGCTTTTTTGTGGAAGGATTTGGAGCGCAGCATTTCTTCCTGCTCGGGAATCATCATAAAGGCAACCTCGCACAGAATGGCAGGATACTGGGGCGGGCGGATGACGGCAAAGTTGCCGAAATATAGCCCTTGGTCCGGCAGGCGCGTGGCTTTCAAAAGCCGTTTGTGAACGGTGCGGGCCAGTTCTTGCGAATGAACATGGTAATAATAAACCGAAGTGCCGTTGTTGGCGAAGGGGTTGACGCCGTCGGGATGAGCATTGTTATGGATGGATACGAACAGGTCGGCACCGGCGGCTTTGGCAATTTCGGGGCGGGCATAAAGCGGCACCGCCTCGGTTCCCTTGCGGGTCAAAACCACTTTGGCGCCGCGATGCTCCAAGATTTTGGCCAGCTCCAGCGCAATCCCTAAATTGGCCTGACGTTCTTCCAAACCGGTGGGGCCCTTGGCACCGGTTTCCGTGGGAGTATTGGTGTGGCCAGCATCCACAACAATCGTCAGACCCTTGAGTGAACCACTCTTGGCGGGCGGCTTTTTGACCAGCAAAACCAGATTGTAATCCTCGTAAAAAACATCGTAGCCCCAGAGAGCGGCGGCATCCAGATCGATGTCGGCGCGGAAAATATCCGACTCCGCCTGCGTCCAGCGGATATTCTTGATAAAACCGGAAGAGCCATCGTAGCGAATCCAGTCGGCGCGGCTCTGGGCGCTATAAATGTAAAGAGATAAACGGGGCAAAAGCGGGTCTTCCTCCACTCGAAAGGGCAGTTTGCGCCCAATGGTAAAAACGATTTTCATCCATTTTCCGGCGTCATAGGTGCGGATGTAGGAAACAAACCCGCTCGGTGCCGGAGTGCCGGGCGGAAGTTCGGTAACGAGCGTATCGGGCGCCCAGGCAGATTGCGTTTCGGCCAGCTTAAGCTTTAGGTAACGCCCGATTCGTTCGATCAAGAGCGCACGAACACCTTTAGGCTGAAAGATGGCTACATAACCAGCATTTGGAGCCGAGCGGAGAACGGAAACCGAGTCATCCAATTCGGCGACCCGCGGGATAGACGGATTCCAAACGGTCACCGAAGAGCGCAAGGTCTCGACCACGCAACGGGAAACCATCGCCTGCCCCACTACCGGCGGAGAAAGAAAACAGGGAACGCCGGGGATTTTCCATCCCGTGTCGCTTTTCACCAGATGCACAATAATTTTTGCGCCGGCCAACTTCGTTTCCGGCAAGCGGAAAACGCCGGTGTAAAACCCGGAGCCGGTGGATTCCGGTAAAGTCCCTTGGACTAAAACGGAATTGCCTCCGATCCCTTGGTCGGGGCTGTGCGGCGGCTGAACCGTTTCTGCCATCGGAAACTCTCCCTCAACTCCTTCGACTTTGAAAAATGCGTTCAAGCCGGGGGTGCCAGCAAAAGAGATGTTAATAAGCTCCCCCGGATAACCAAAAATCGAATCGGTTGGAGAAGAGGAGCCAAAGCGGATTGCCAGACTATCGGGTGAAATGGGACGGGGTTTGGGAGAAACTAAAACCGGCCAGTCGAGAGTTGCTTTTTGTCCTTTTTTCTCGGCCTCAAAATGATAAACAAATTCCCCTTCCCCAAGAGGTAAAAATGCCAGATAGGCGCCGTTTTTATAAACGTCCACGGACGTGCCGTTGATGGTGAGCTTTACACCGGGTGTAACCGAACCAAAGATAAAGTTGGAATCGACCGCGCCGATGGTCTGATGGCTTTCGGGATACACCACTTTAATTGATAGCTCTTCTGCCCAAACAGACGAGGTAAAAAGGCAAAAAATAAACAAAAAAGATTTTTTCACTTCTTTTTTACTCCTAATCCAAATCCTTCCGGCAGTTGCCAGCTGCCACCGGATAAAACCAAGCCTTCATAGGGGTCGTTGGTAACGAGCAGATTTCCATCCAGGTCAATATAATCGCAGACGGAGGCGATGTGGCAACCGGCGGCAATGCCGACCGAAGATTCCACCATACAGCCCAGCATAACGCCCATTCCCATAGCCCGCGCTAAATAGGCGATTTCCAGGGCTGGTTTTACACCTCCCATTTTTTGGATTTTTAAGACAACACCGGAGACCAGACCTTTCAGTTTTCTCAAGTCGTCTGAAGTAATAACTGATTCATCCACCCAAATCGGCAGGGCCGATTCTTTGGAAAGTTTTTTGTATCCTTCAATGTCATTTTTAGCGAGCGGTTGTTCGACAAACTCCACTCCGAGAGATTTCAGCTGTTTGATTTTTTCAATCGCAACATCAACCGTCCAGCCGCCATTGGCATCCACCCGAATAGGTTGGGAAGTTACCTTTCGCACCGCCTCTATCCGTTCAATATCGCCTTCCACTCCGACTTTTAACTTTAATGCTGAAAAGGCGGCGGCTTCTTTGGCGCGTTCGGCCATTTTATCCGGCTCGGCAAGAGCAATTGTCATTGTAGTTCTTATCGACTGCGGCTTGGGCAAGCCCAAGTAAGCGTAAAGGGGGCGGCCAAGCGCCTGGGCGGCGTTGTCCAAAAGAGCAATCTCCAAGGCCGCCTGGGCTGATTTCGTTTCGCTTGCTAATTCGCCAATAATTGAACGATTGTTTTCAACATCAAGCGGATTTTCGGAAAGTTTGCCCTCTACACTTTCTATAGTTTCTATTACTTTTTCGCGCGTTTCGCCGTAGTAGGCGGAATAGGAAGCTTCTCCAATTCCCTTGCCAAAGCGAACAAAGATTACTTCCCGCTGGTCGATAACCGAGCGGGATAAACGGAAGGGATATTTGAGCTTGAGAAAGTAAGATTCCCATTCCAGTTGTTTCATTGAACACCCGCTTCCTCTAAAATTAATCCTCGGCTTCTGGAGTCAAGAGTGGCGCGCGCCCCCAAAGGCAAAGTAAACTTATTGGCGGAATGACCGAAAGGAAAATTCAGCGCTATGGGAAATGGAGTTTTGCCGAAGTATTCTTTGAATATTGTATTTAGCGGCAAGGTGAAACCGTCCTTCTTGGGGCGAATCGTATCCGTAAATTCTGCCAGGATTAATCCGGCAATCTGGTTCAAGATTCCTGTCAAACAAAGTTGAGCTAAATATCCATCGATCCGGTACGGGTATTCGCCGGTGTCTTCGAGAAAAAGAATCGCCCCTTTAAATGACGGCATAAAGGGCGTGCCGCAGAGCTTGGCAATCAACGAAAGATTGCCCCCCAAAAGAGGGCCGGTGGCAACTCCGGGACGCAAGAATTTCGGTCGCATTCTCTTTGGAAAAGGAATTGCCCCATGAGGTTTTTTTGAAGTCAAGATTTGCAAAAGATTTTGACGATTGTAGGTGGTGCCAAAATCTGCGACCATTGGGCCGTGGAACGTGCAAAGCCCGGTTTTTTTATAGATGGACAGATGCAGAGCGGTGATGTCCGAAAAACCTACAAAGATTTTGGGGTTCTTACGAATCAAATTGTAGTCGATTTTATCCAGAATCCGCAGGGAACCGTAGCCGCCGCGGGCGCAAATGATGGCATCAACGGCTTTGTCGGCAAAGGCCTGATTAAAAAGCCGGGCACGGATTTCGTCCGGCCCGGAAAGGTAGCCGTATTTTTGCTTGGGAGACAAAAACAATTTTGTTTTGAAGCCGGACTTCACAAGCCACTTCAAGCCCCTGTGCAGTTTAGCATCTTTAGCCCACGAAGCAGGAGCAACGATACCGATGGTGGCACCGGGAAAAAGGGCTTTCGGCTTTACCGGCTTCATCTGACTCGCCGAACGCTGGTGAGTTTTTCAATAACGGGGTTGTAATTTTTTTCACCTTTCCCGATGGAGTCAAGAGCCACACCCCCTCCCCACAAATTGGCGTGCAGGATTTTGTTTTTGCCCGCATACAAAGCAACGTGGCCGGGGAAAAAGAGCAGGTCACCGGCTTTAATTTTCGCAAACGGAATTTCTTCCCCCATCTTAATCTGTTCAGAGGTATCGCGTGGAATGTTTTTACCAAAATAGTCAAAAAGGGTAAACAAAAAACCGGAGCAATCGAAGCCGAAGGAGGAAATTCCGCCCCACAAATAGGGCGTGCCCAAAAACTCCATACTTCTTTTGATTAAGCCGAGAACAGAAAACTTTATTTTCTTTATTTCCAAGACCCCATCTTTTTTAGCCCAACCAAGCACTGTACCGTCAGAACCGATTTGAAACCAATCACCCGCCTTTTTGAAAATCCTTATGGATGTATTAAAAGGGAGAACCGAAACTTTGGTTTTTTTGTTGGATGAACAGACGGGAAGAAATGGAACAGCGACCTTCAAATTGGCAACTGAAGCACCTGCATTGAATGGATAGGCCAAATGATTTTTGTATATCCAGCCCCGATAGCCATCGGACAAAGTGGCTGAAATATAATTTTCTTTCTCCTCGCCCAGTTCGACCGGCGTATTGAACAGAGCCTGGCTTACGCGCTCGGAGTTAAAATTCGGTTCGAGGCGCAAATCGGCGACGGGGATTTTGACTAAACCTTTCATTTCAACTTTAGCAGACGAGCAGCTTTGCCGGTGTATTCAATCGGCAGGCGAGTGCCCATACGGGTGATTATTTCATAGGGAGAAGTATCAATCCAATGTGCCAAATCTTCGGCAGTGATTTTTTCCTTCCCCATTTCTCCCAACAAAACAACACGGTCGCCAGCTTTGACCCCTTGCACATCCGTAACGTCAATCATTGTAGCATCCATCGCTATTCGTCCGACTACCGGCGCTCGCTGTCCGCGAACTAAAACCCAACCCTTATTGCCCAAGTGCCGGGGATAGCCATCGGAAAAACCGAGAGGGAGGGTGGCTATCAACCGCTGGCCCCGTGCCGTAAATTCTCGGCCGTAACTCACGGTTTCATCCGCTTCTATGAGTTTGAGCTGGGCAATCCGGCTCTCCAAGGACATTACCGGCCGAGCGGGCAATGAACTTCCAGCCACCGTTTTGGAGGGGTAGCCGAAAAGCAGAACACCTACCCGCACCAAATTGAAATATGATTCCGGCAAGTCCAGGACCGCCCCGCTGTTGGCGATGCTTACATAGCGGGGAAAAATACCGGCCTTTTCGAAAAGCTCTTTGGCTTCTTTCAATCGTTTTACCTGCAAGCGGGCAAACTCAATTTCTTCCTCACTTGCCGTAGCCAGATGAGAAGAAAGCTCCCAGAGCTCGGCGCCTTTGAATTGCAGAAGAGAGTGGGTTAACTTCAAAGCATCTTCAGCGGCAATTCCATACCGATTCAGTCCGGTTTCGATCTTAACAACAAAAGGAGCCCTCTTTTTGCGTTGCCTTCGGCAGGCGTTTACATAAGCTTTACCAAATTTCTCATCGATAATAGTTGGAATTAAATCGTAGCGGGCAAAAAGTGGGGCGCGTGGGGAAAAATCGGGATAAAAGACGACAATTGGAACTTTCAATCCAGCTTTGCGTAGGGCAATGCCTTCTTCTACTATCGCAACTCCAAGCGAGGTGGCGCCTTCTCGCAAAGAGACTTTAGCTACAGGTAAAGCTCCGTGACCATAAGCCTCGGCTTTCACCACGACCATCAACTCGACCGATTTTTCTATTTGTCTTTTGATGATGCGAATATTGGCGGCCAACCGGTCCAAATCGACCGTAAGAAAACTGGGGCGGCCGCAACTGTTTTGACGATTCATCAAGGCAGCATTTTAGCCGCAGCCAGACAGAGTCGGTCTACCGCATTGTCAACGAGCTGCCTGTTTAACTTCGACCCATTCACCAAGATGGAAAAGCAGTAGAGCTTGCCGCTTTTGGATTTGAAATAACCGGAAAGCGTACGGCTGCCGTTAACCAGGCCGGTTTTAACGCGGAAGTTAACCGACAAGGAGTCTTTCTTCATTCGATTACGGACGGAACGGTCAACGCCGGGAATGGCCATCGATTCGTAATAATATGGAAAGAGAGGGGAATCGCACATAAATCTAAGCAGCTTGATAAATCCGGCGGGTGTAAAGCGATTTTTATCGGAAAGACCGCAGCCATCGGCCATATAGAAGTCGGATTGGGAAAGCCCGGCCTGCTGCAAAAAACGAGCCGCAACGGCTAAACCGGCTTCGAAGCTTCCTTTTCCCTCAATTTCTTTTCCAATCGTTTTTAAAATCTGCTCGGCGTAAAAATTCTGGCTATTCTTGTTCACCACTTTTAAAATGTTGGAGAGTGAATCGGAACGCCAGACAAAAAGCTTTTTCAAGCTATCCTCTATCAAACCGGAGCTTTCCCAATAGATGGCCGGAGAACTGACGATTATTCCTTTTCTTTTCCAGATTTCGCGCAGCGTGTGCGCTAAATATAGAGCCGGCTCGTGAACGGTTACATCATCGGAGCGGCCGGTATCGGATAGGGGAATTTTACCAAAGAAAGTCACGGTATTGGTGCCCGGTTTTCGGTGGTAATCTTCGTCCAGCGTATAAGCGCTGCCCCGGGAGCCGGTGCGGGATCTGTTAATCACTTTCAAATATCCGAAATCCGGTTCTAGAACGATTTTGGCCGGACGACCCACCTTGGAGCCGGGGTAGAATCTTAATTTAACGCAATTATCTTCAAAAGAAAGAGCAGAAGTTTGCGCCGCATACCAAAAGGAAAGGTCTTTCCCCTGCCAGCTCGGCTGGATGGCGGGGCCTTCAAAGTAGCGGTTGTCCAAAACAAGATGGCCGATTTTTTTGACACCTCGGTCGGCCAGCGAATCGGCCCAGAACTCCAGAATCTCATATGGGCTCGGACGATCCCGTCCGGAAATCGACGGGTCACCCGTGCCTTTTAAAACCAAAACGGAAAGAGCGGAATCCCCCTCCTCTTCCCTTTTTATCCAAAAGGAGGTCTCAAAGCGAAAATCCGGTTTCAAGAAATGGAGGGCGGCCGCCGAGGTGGCCAGCTTGGCGTTGGAAGCCGGAACCATCGGCACGGCCAGATTCTTAGAATAGATCGAGATACCTTCCGACAGCGAAAAGAAGGCAGCGGCGACTTTGGTTTTTTTGAATGCAGAAGAGGAAAAAGTTGTGTCCGCCAAAGCTGAAAAGCTTTGGGCTTCTGTCTCTCCCCCTATTAACAGGAAAACGAGGAGAAGTCTTTTCAAAGCGCAGCTAAAGCGGTTTTGATTTTCTCCAGAGCTTTTTGAATGTTTTTCAGCGAATTGGCGTATGAAAAGCGTATATATCCTTCCCCAAATTTGCCAAAGGCGGTGCCGGAGAGACAGGCGACTCCTCCCTTCTCTAATAAATAATCGGCTATTTCTTTGGAAGATTTATTAAAACCCTTTATCGAAGGGAAAACATAGAAGGCTCCTTGGGGCAAGGCGATCGATAGGCGTGGGATTTCTTTCAGACCCGCAACGATTAAATCCCGGCGGGCTTTGAATTCGGCCACCATTTTATCCACTTCCTCCTGCGGGCCGGTCAGCCCGGCTTCAATCGCTTTCTGGCCGAAACCGGAAGTGCAGGAAAAATCGTTGATGGCCAGTTTTGTTATTGCAGCGGCTAATTTTTCCGGCATTGCGCCAAAGCCCAGCCGCCAGCCGGTCATAGCATACGCTTTGGACATTCCATCCAGAACGATGCTGCGTTCTGCCATCCCCGGAAAGGAGGCGATGGAAAGATGAGCGCCGCCGTACATAATGCGGGAGTAGATTTCGTCCGACAAAACCCAGATATCCCGGTTTTTGATAACTTCAAAAACTTCTTCCAGTTCTTTTCTACCCATCACCGCGCCCGTGGGATTATGGGGGGAATTCAAAATCAGCATCCGGGTTTTGTCGGTGACCAGACGTTTGAGCTTCTCCCCTCCCATTTTGAAGCCGTCGGCTTCTTCCAGAGGATACGGCACCGCCTTGCCGCCGACAAAGTTGACCGCCGATTCATAAATCGGAAAGCCAGGATTGGGGTAAATCACCTCGTCGCCGACTTCAATTAAGGCCAAAATGGAAAGAAACATTATCGGCTTGGCGCCGGGGGTAATGACGATATTTTCCGCCTTGTAGGGAACACCTACCTTTTTGGAAAGATGTTGGGCCACTACCTGACGAACTTCGGGCAGACCAGCCGAAGGGGTGTAATGCGTAAAGCCATCCTCCATCGCTTTTTGCGCCGCTTGGCGGATGAATTCCGGCGTGTCAAAATCCGGCTCGCCGATTTCGAGGTGTATGATTTCCCGCCCGGTCGCTTCCAGCGCGCGGGCGCGGGCCAGAACTTCGAAGGCGGTCTCCGTCCCCAAGCGGGACATCCGCTCCGCTAAGCGCAAAGCTTCTCCCATAAAAAAACGCCCCGTGCATAGACGGGGCAGTAAGGGTGAACCTTGAGGTTCACCCTGGGCGAATCTGAAGATTCGCCCCTACTTACCATTCTCCTTGTGGTCTCTACGATGCAAAACCTTGCGCGCTTTTTCGACGATGTTGGTCGATTTCATTCCAAAGGCGACCATAAGCTCCTCCGGCTTGCCGGACTGGCCAAAGCGGTCCCACATCGCCACCATTTCCACCGGCACCGGATGATACCAGGCGGTTATCTGCGCCACAGCCGAACCGAGGCCGCCGTAAATCTGATGCTCTTCGGCGGTGACCAGGCAGCCGCACTCGCGCGCGGCTTGGACGATAATTTCTTCATCCAGCGGTTTTAAGGTGTGCACATTAATAACCCGCGCTTCGACGTGGTCTTCTTTGGATAGAACTTCCGCCGCTTCAAGCGCTTCATAAACCATAATTCCGCAGGCGATGATGGCCAAATCGTTCCCTTTGCGCATTACGATACCTTTGCCGAATTCAAAGGGAGTGTTTTCATCGGTTACGACCGGCACATCTTCCCGTCCCATCCGGATGTAGAAAGGTCCCCAGATTTCCGCCGCCGCCTTGGTCGCTTTCTTGGTCTCCCAGTAATCGCAGGGACAAATCACTTTCATATTGGGCAGCGAGCGCATAATGGCGAACTCTTCCAGGGCCTGATGGGTGGCGCCGTCCGGGCCGACCGAAATCCCGCCGTGCGCCCCGCCGATTTTGACGTTCAAATTGGAATAGCAGGTGGTCACCCGAATCATATCCAAATCCCGGCAGGCGGCAAAAGCGCCGTAGGTGGC
>CAZSIT010000026.1:0-33926 GCA_964607165.1 uncultured Ignavibacteria bacterium | reverse complement strand
AATCGGGGAGTTATCCGGTGACGTTTATCGCCAGTGACGGTTCTCTGGCGGATAGCGAGGTAGTAACCATAACGGTCAACAACGTGAATAGAGTGCCGGTGCTGGCAGCGATTGGTGCCAAGTCCACTAACGAGAACCAGCTGTTAAGCTTTAGGGTTAGTGCTACCGACCCGGATGCAACGGTTCCTTCTCTGTCGGCGGTGGGTTCGCCTTCGGGAGCTACGTTCACGGATTCACTGAATGGAGCGGGTTCATTTATTTGGACGCCGACTTTCTTTCAATCGGGAACATACAACGTGACCTTTATCGCCAATGATGGTTCTTTGGCGGATAGTGAGGTAGTGACTATTACTGTCAACAACGTGAATAGAGTGCCGGTGCTGGCAGCTATTGGGGCCAAGTTCACTAACGAGAATCAGCTCTTAAGCTTTAGGGTATCTGCTACGGATCCGGATGCTAACATTCCTTCGCTTTCGGCGGTGGGTTCACCTAGTGGGGCTACGTTTACCGATTCTTTAAATGGGGCTGGTTCCTTCATCTGGACTCCCAGCTTTACCCAATCGGGGAGTTATCCGGTGACGTTTATTGCTTCGGATGGTTCGTTAGCCGATAGCGAAGTAGTAACCATTACCGTTAATAATGTGAATCGGGCTCCAGTTCTGGCGGCGATTGGAGCGAAGTCCACCAACGAGAACCAGCTGTTGAGCTTTAGGGTTTCAGCTACCGACCTGGATGCTACTATTCCTTTGTTGTCGGCGGTGGGTTCGCCCAGTGGGGCTGTGTTTACGGATTCTTTGAATGGGGCTGGTTCTTTTATCTGGACTCCTTCCTTTACGCAGTCGGGGAGTTATCCGGTGACGTTTATCGCCAGTGACGGTTCTCTGGCGGATAGCGAGGTAGTAACCATTACTGTTAACAATGTCAACCAAGCACCCATTCTGGCGGCGATTGGTGCCAAGTCCACTAACGAAAATCAGCTGTTGAGTTTTAGGATTTCAGCGACCGACCCGGATGCCACTATTCCTTCACTGTCGGCGGTGGGGTCACCCAGTGGCGCCGCCTTCACTGATTCTTTGAACGGAGCGGGTTCGTTTCGTTGGACACCCAGCTTTGCCCAGGCCGGGACATACAATGTTACCTTTATCGCCTCGGATGGCTCTTTAGCGGATAGTGAAGTAGTGACTATTACTGTTAATAATGTGAATCGAGTTCCGGTGTTGGCGGCAATTGGAAACCGCTCGATTGTGGAAGGAAATAATTTAGCTTTCAACATAAGTGCCACCGATCCCGACCTGACCACTCCTGTTCTTTCCGCTTCACCCGTGCCTTCCGGAGCTACTTTTGTGGATTCGTTGAACGGGCACGGCCGATTTTCCTGGACGCCCGGGTTCACGCAATCCGGGACTTATAATGTCCTATTCATCGCCTCCGACGGCAGCCTGGCGGACAGCGAAGCGGTTACCATCACCGTCTTCGATGCGGGCAATCAAGCTCCGGTTTTGGCGTCGATAGGTTCCAAGAGCGTGGCGGAGGGGCAGAATCTAACTTTTGGTTTTTCGGCCAACGACCCGGATGCCACAATACCGGCTTTTATTTTGCAGAACGTTCCCTCCAACGCCACTTTCACCGATTCCGGCAACGGACGCGGTTCATTCGTTTTCAATCCCGATTTTTTCCAGGCGGGCACGTATAACGTACGGTTTATCGCCACCGATGGCAGTTTGACGGACAGCGAGGTGGTGGCGATAACCGTCACTAACGTCAATCGCAAGCCGGTCTGGGCGGCAATTGGCAACAAAACCGTAAATGAAAACCAGCTTTTAGCTTTCAACGTCAGCGCCACCGATCCGGATAACACGATTCCATCCTTGAGTGCCACGCCATTGCCTTCGGGAGCCACTTTTGTGGATTCATTAAACGGCAGAGGGCGCTTGAGCTGGACTCCTTCGTTCACACAGGCGGGAGTTTACAATCTGAAATTTTTGGCCTCCGACGGTCAATTGGTGGACACGCAAAACGTAACCATAACGGTCAACGATGTTGGCAATCAAGCGCCAGTTTTGGCCGCAATTGGAGCCAAGAGCACCAATGAGAATCAGCTATTGCAATTCCGAGTTTCGGCTACCGATCCCGAATCTGATCCGCTAACCTTGACCACCGTCGGCGCTCCCTCTGGTGCGGTATTTGTGGATTCTCTGAACGGTGCGGGTTCTTTCCGCTGGACACCTTCTTTCACGCAGTCTGGCACCTACAATGTAACTTTCATTGCCAGCGATGCTTCCTTGGCCGATAGCGAAGTGGTAACTATCACGGTTAACAACGTGAATCGAGCTCCGGTATTGGCAGCTATTGGCAATAAGAGCGTGAACGAGAATCAGCTTTTACAATTTAGAATTTCGGCTACCGACCCGGACGCTACCATTCCTTCGCTCTCGGCGGTTGGCTCGCCGTCCGGAGCTGCTTTCACCGATTCGTTGAATGGAGCGGGTTCGTTTAGCTGGACGCCTTCATTCACGCAAGCCGGGACTTACAACGTTACCTTTATAGCCAGCGATGGTTCTCTGGCGGATAGTGAAGTAGTTACTATTACGGTTAACAACGTGAACCGGGCGCCAGTCTTGGCTGCTATTGGTGCGAAGTCCACCAATGAGAATCAACTTTTGCAGTTTAGAATTTCTGCCACAGACCCTGACGGCACAACGCCTGCTTTGAGTGCGGTGGGTTTGCCCGGTGGAGCAACTTTCACCGATTCGTTGAATGGAGCGGGTTCGTTCAGTTGGACGCCGTCGTTTACACAAGCGGGGACGTATAACGTTACGTTTATTGCTTCCGATGGTTTTTTGGCAGATAGTGAAATAGTAACCATTACCGTTAATAATGTGAACCGGGTGCCGGTGCTGGCGGCTATTGGAGCCAAGAGCACTAATGAGAATCAGCTGTTGAGCTTCAGGGTATCGGCTTTTGACCCGGATGCTACTATTCCTTTACTTTCTGCAATTAGCGCACCTTCCGGAGCTGTCTTTACAGATTCTTTGAATGGGGCTGGTTCCTTCATCTGGACTCCCAGCTTTACCCAATCGGGGAGTTATCCGGTGACGTTTATCGCCTCGGACGGTTCTCTGGCGGACAGTGAAATGGTAACCATCACCGTGAATAACGTGAATAGGGTTCCGGTGCTAGCCGCTATTGGAGCGAAGTCCACCAATGAGAACCAGCTGTTAAGCTTTAGGGTATCTGCTTCTGATCTGGATGCTACGATACCTTTACTTTCTGCGGTGGGCTCACCTTCGGGGGCAACCTTTACGGATTCTTTGAATGGGGCGGGCTCTTTTATCTGGACGCCCAGCTTTACCCAATCGGGGAGTTATCCGGTGACGTTTATCGCCAGTGATGGTGCTCTGGCCGACAGTGAGATAGTAACGATTACGGTCAACAATGTGAATCGTGCTCCGGTATTAGCTGCCATTGGTTCTAAGAGCACCAACGAGAATCAACTCTTAAGCTTTAGGGTTAGTGCTACCGACCCGGATGCTACCATTCCTTCTCTGACTGCGGTGGGTTCACCTTCCGGAGCAACATTCACCGATTCTTTGAACGGAGCCGGTTCTTTCATCTGGACGCCCTCTTTCACCCAATCCAGTAGTTATCCGGTGACGTTTATAGCGAGTGATGGGAGCTTGGCGGACAGTGAGGTAGTGACTATAACAGTCAATAATGCAAATGCTCCACCGGTTTTGGCAACCATTGGTGCCAAGACCGTCACCGAAAACCAGCTTTTGCAGTTCAGGGTTTCGGCTTCGGACGTGGATGGAACTATTCCCACTCTTTCGGCAATCAATCGGCCATCGGGTGCCAGTTTTGTGGACTCGTTAAATGGGGCAGGTTCATTTAGCTGGACGCCATCGTTTGCCCAGGCGGGAACATACAATGTCACTTTTATCGCCAGTGACGGTTCTTTGGCTGATAGCGAAGTGGTGACCATTACGGTAAACGAATCCGGCAACCAGGCGCCGGTTTTGGCTGCCATTGGAGCCAAAAGCACCAACGAGAATCAACTTTTGGCTTTCAATATCAGTGCCAGCGATGCGGATTTGACGATTCCCTCACTTTCCGCGGTGGGATCGCCCTCGGGGGCTGTCTTTGTAGATTCGCTGAATGGTAGGGGACGTTTTACCTGGACGCCGACTTTCTTCCAGTCCGGTACACACAACGTGACCTTTATTGCTTCCGATGGTTCGCTGGCGGATAGCGAAGTCGTAATTATCACGGTCAATAACGTTAATCGGGCACCGGTATTGGCGGTCATTGGAGCCAAGAGCACCAACGAGAATCAGTTGTTAGGCTTTAGAGTTTCAGCAACCGACCCGGATGCTACTATCCCTTTGTTGTCAGCGGTGGGTTCTCCTACGGGGGCTACGTTCACGGATTCTTTGAACGGGGCTGGTTCCTTTATCTGGACGCCGTCTTTTACGCAGTCGGGGAGTTATCCGGTGACGTTTATAGCCAGTGATGGTTCTCTGGCGGATAGTGAAGTGGTTACGATCACCGTTAACAACGTGAATAGAGTTCCAGTGTTGGCGACTATTGGAGCGAAGAACGTCAACGAGAACCAGCTGTTAGAATTCCGAGTTTTTGCCACTGATCCGGATGCTACAATACCATCTCTTTCAGCTGTCGGTTCACCATCGGGATCGGTTTTTACGGATTCTTTGAATGGGGCTGGTTCCTTTATCTGGACGCCGTCTTTCTTTCAGTCCGGCCCGTATAATGTAACTTTTATCGCCAGCGACGGCAGCTTGGCCGATAGTGAGGTGGTGACGATTACGGTCAACAACGTGAATAGGGATCCGGTGCTGGCTGGAATTGGGCCGAAATCGACAAACGAAAATCAGTTTTTGCAATTTAGAATTTCGGCTGCCGACCCGGATTTGACCATACCTTCTCTTTCGGCCGTGAACCCGCCTTCGGGAGCCATCTTTACGGATTCGTTGAATGGGGCCGGTTCGTTCCGCTGGACACCTAATTTCTTCCAGTCCGGCACTTACAACGTGACCTTCATTGCCACCGACGGTGCTCTGGCAGATAGTGAAGTGGTAACCATCACGGTCAACAACGTGAACCGGGCGCCGATTCTGGCAGGTATTGGCAACAAGGTGGTAAACGAGAATCAGCCGTTGGCTTTTAACATCAGCGCCTCCGATCCGGACGCGACTATACCGGTTTTGACGGCTTCTGCTTTGCCTTCGGGTGCAACTTTTGTGGACTCCTTAAACGGTCGCGGTAGATTTACCTGGATGCCGTCTTACACTCAATCGGGTGCTTACAACATCACCTTTATTTCCTCGGATGGTTCTTTGGCGGATAGTGAGGTCATAGTCGTTTCGGTCAACAACGTGAACGCTCCGCCGGTTTTGGCGACGATTGGCAGCAAGACCGTCACCGAGAATCAGCTGCTTTCATTTAGAATATCAGCTTCGGACGTGGATGGTAACATTCCCTCTTTGTTGGCAGTGGGCACACCTTCCGGAGCGACTTTTGTTGACTCCTTAAACGGGGCCGGTTCGTTCCGCTGGACGCCTTCTTTTACCCAGTCCGGAACTTACAACGTAACTTTTATTGCCTCCGATGGCGTTGTGGCTGACAGTGAAGTGGTAACCGTAACCGTTTTGGATTCCGGCAATCAGGCGCCGGTCTTGGCCGCGATTGGGGCTAAAAGCACCAATGAAAATCAATTGTTAGCTTTTAACATCAGCGCCACCGATGCCGATTTGACGACTCCTTCACTTTCGGCGGTTGGAGCGCCTTCGGGGGCTACTTTCGTAGATTCGCTGAATGGCCGGGGCCGCTTCTCCTGGACGCCGACTTTCTTGCAGTCCGGCACCTACAACGTGACCTTTATTGCCAGTGACGGTTCTTTGGCCGATAGTGAAGTTGTTACGATAACGGTCAACAATGTTAATCGCGCTCCGGTATTAGACCCGATAGGTTCAAAGAGCACCAATGAGAATCAAGCGTTGCAGTTCAGGGTTTCTTCCTCTGACCCGGATTTAACCACGCCTACTCTTTCGGCGGTGGGAACTCCCTCTGGAGCAGCTTTTGTTGATTCGCTGAATGGGGCTAGTTCCTTTAGTTGGACACCTTCCTTTACACAGGCAGGCACATACAACGCGACCTTTATTGCTTCCGATGGTTCACTTGCCGATAGCGAAGTAGTTACGATAACCGTCAATAATGTCAACCGCGCTCCAGTTTTGGCCGCGATTGGCAGTAAGACGGTAAATGAAAATCAGTTGTTGCAATTTAGAATTTCAGCTACCGACCCGGATGCGACCATTCCTTCGCTGTCAGCGGTGGGTTCGCCTTCCGGGGCTGCTTTTGTGGACTCTTTGAACGGGGCCGGTTCATTTAGATGGACGCCATCTTTTACCCAATCGGGGGTTTACAATGTTACCTTCATCGCTTCGGATGGCTCGTTGGCTGACAGCGAAGTGGTAACCATTACGGTAAACGAATCCGGCAACCAGGCGCCGGTACTGGACCCGATTGGGCCAAAGACCATTGCCGAAAATAGTCTGTTGCAATTTAGAATTACCTCTTCGGATGCCGATGGAACTACGCCGGCTTTGTCGGCCGTGGGAGTTCCTTCCGGCGCTACTTTTGTGGATTCGCTGAACAGCCGCGGTTCGTTCCGCTGGACGCCTTCCTTCACTCAAGCCGGAACGTATTTCGTAACTTTCATCGCCAGCGATGCTTTCCTGGCGGACAGCGAAGTGGTTACCATTACGGTCCCCAATGTCAACCGCGCACCGGTTTTGGCAACCATCGGCAATCGCTCGATTTTTGAAGGAAACACATTAGCCTTTAACACCAGTTCCAGCGACGCCGACAACGATCCTTTGACGATGACGGTCATTAATCCGCCGCTAAATGCCACCTATGTGGACTCCGGCAACGGCCACGCGCGCTTCAGCTTTTCTCCCAATTTCACCCAGTCGGGCAACTACAACCTCGTTTTCATCGCCTCGGACGGGAATTTGGCCGACAGCGAAAACGTTTTGATTACCGTTTTTGAGGTGGGCAATCAGGCTCCGGTCTTAGCTTCCATTGGTTCTAAGACTGTTGCGGAAGGGCAGAATTTGACCTTTGGATTTTCCGCCACCGACCCGGACGGAACGTCACCTGCTTTTGTCCTGCAGAACGTTCCCATCAACGCTTTTTATGTGGATTCCGGCAACGGACGCGGTTCTTTTACATTCAACCCCAGTTTTTTCCAGGCCGGAACCTACAACGTGCGCTTTATCGCCACGGACGGCAGCCTGACCGATAGCGAATTGGTCGCCATTACCGTCACCAACGTCAACCGCAAGCCGGTCTGGGCGGCGATTGGAAACAAAATTGTCAATGAAGGGCAGCTTCTGGCTTTCAACGTTTCGGCTTCCGACCCGGACAGCACTATTCCGGTTTTGAGCGCGGCGCCTTTGCCAAGCGGTGCAACTTTTGTGGATTCTCTAAACAGCCGCGGACGATTCAGCTGGACGCCCACCTTCACGCAGTCTGGAACTTACAATCTTAGATTTTTAGCTTCCGATGGACAGTTGGTGGATACCCAAAATGTCACCATAACGGTGAATGAAGGCGGCAACCAGGCGCCGGTTTTGGCGGCAATTGGTTCGAAATCCACCAACGAAGGCCAGCTCTTGCAGTTCAGGGTTTCGGCCAGCGACCCGGATTTAACAACACCTTCGCTGGCGGCGGTAAATGCGCCGAGCGGCGCAACGTTCACCGATTCGCTCAACGGGGCGGGGGCCTTTAACTGGACGCCTTCTTTCTTCCAGGCTGGAAACTACAGCGTAACTTTCATCGCTTCCGACGGTCTTTTGGCGGACAGTGAAGTGGTGAATATTAACGTTAGCAATGTCAATCGGGCGCCCATTCTTGCGGCCATCGGTTCAAAAAATACCAATGAAAACCAGTTGTTGGAGTTCAGAATTTCGGCTGCCGATCCGGATTTGAATAATCCCTTCCTGTCGGCGGTAAGTGTCCCGCTTGGAGCGACTTTTTTGGATTCGCTCAACGGCGCGGGTTCGTTTAGCTGGACACCTTCTTTCACCCAGGCCGGAATTTACAGCGTAACTTTTATCGCCACGGACGGCACGCTGGCCGACAGCGAGGCGGTAACCATCTCGGTTACCAACGTCAATCGGGCGCCCGTCTTGGCGGCGATTGGTGCGAAGAGCGTGAATGAGAATCAGGCGCTGCAATTCCGCCTTTCGGCTAACGATCCGGATTTAACTGCGCCGGCTCTTTCCATTGTCGGGCAACCTTCGGGCGCTACTTTTGTCGATTCGCTAAACGGAGCCGGTTCCTTCAGCTGGGTGCCGACTTTCTTCCAGTCCGGCACGTACAACGTTACTTTTATCGCTTCGGACGGCTCTTTGGCGGATAGCGAAGTGGTGACCATCACGGTCAATAATGTCGACCGGGCACCGGTTTTGGCCGCGATTGGAAACAAAAATGTAAATGAGAATCAACTGCTGCAGTTTAGGATTTCATCCAGCGATCCGGATTTGACTGTTCCTTCGCTTTCGGCTGTTGGGGTTCCTTCTGGAGCGACTTTCAGCGACTCTTTAAACGGTGCCGGCGCGTTTGTCTGGACACCTTCTTTCTTCCAGTCGGGAACTTACAACCTGACCTTTATAGCCAGCGACGGTTCTCTTGCAGATAGCGAGGCGGTCACCATTACGGTAGGCAATTCCAATCAGGCGCCAGTTTTGGCGGTTATCGGGGCGAAGAGCACCAGCGAAAATCAGCTATTACAATTCAGGCTTTCCGCTTCCGACCCGGATTTGACTACTCCGTCCTTTTCCATAGTTGGTTCGCCTTCGGGCGCAACTTTCGTTGATTCTCTAAATGGTGCCGGCTCCTTTAACTGGACGCCCTCCTTCACGCAGGCGGGAACGTATAACGTCACTTTCATCGCTTCGGACGGCTCTTTGGCCGATAGTGAAGTGGTCACCATTACCGTGAACAACACTAACCGGGCGCCGGTTTTGGCGGCGATAGGGGACAGGAGTGTAAATGAGAATCAACTCTTGCAGTTTAGAATTTCGGCCACGGACCCGGATTTAAGCATCCCAAGTTTTTCCGCCGTCGGTATTCCTGCCGGAGCGGTTTTAACGGATTCATTGAACGGCGCCGGTTCATTCAGGTGGGTGCCTAATTTCTTTTCATCCGGAGCGTACCCTGTGACCTTTATTGCTTCAGACGGTGCTTTGGCAGATAGTGAAGCGATTACGATTACGGTCAACAACGTCAACCGGGCCCCGATTTTAGCCGGCATCGGCAACAAGGTGATAAACGAAAATCAATTGTTGGCTTTCAGCGTAAACGCCACCGATCCGGATTTAACCTTTCCGACTCTTTCCACTTCGGCAGTGCCTTCTGGCGCTGTGTTTGTGGATTCATTGGACGGCGTTGGCCGGTTTAGTTGGACGCCATCCTTCACTCAATCCGGTAATTACAACGTTACTTTCATTACCTCGGATGGTTCTTTGGCGGATAGTGAAATTGTAATCATCACCGTCAACAACGTGAACGCACCGCCGATATTGGTTGCCATCGGTTCCAAGAGCGTTTCCGAAAATCAGTTACTTGCTTTTAGGGTATCCGCTTCAGACGTGGATGGCAATATTCCCTCCTTAACAGCGGTTGGGACTCCTTCCGGAGCAACTTTCGTAGATTCCACCAACGGCGCCGGCTCTTTGCGCTGGACGCCTTCTTTCACGCAGGCGGGAACCTACAACGTTACTTTTATTTCTTCCGATGGTTCCTTGGCCGACAGCGAAGTGGTAACCATTACCGTGTTTGATGCCGGCAATCAGGCGCCGGTGCTGGCGGCAATCGGGGCAAAATCCTCCAATGAAAACCAACTGCTGCGTTTCCGTATTTCCGCCGCCGACCCGGATTTGACGGTGCCGGCGCTTTCTGCCGTGGGGATACCCTCGAGCGCAAGTTTCTTCGATTCCACCAACGGTGCCGGTTCTTTCAGCTGGACCCCGGATTTTGTGCAGGCGGGGAGTTACAACGTGACCTTCATTGCATCCGATGGCCAATTGGCTGATAGCGAAGTGGTTACCATCACGGTAAACAACGTGAACGCAGCGCCGGTTTTGGCGGCCATCGGTTCAAAGTCAACCACCGAAGGACAGCTGTTGCAATTTAGAATTTCGGCTGCGGATGTGGATGCCACCTTCCCGGTTTTGTCGGCCGTGAGCCCGCCATCCGGTTCTGTCGTTGTCGATTCCACCAACGCCGCCGGCTCCTTCATCTGGACGCCTTCCTTCATACAGGCCGGTAACTACAATGTCACCTTTATAGCTTCCGATGGTTCGCTGGCGGATAGCGAAGTGGTGGCCATCACCGTTTTGGATGCGGGGAATCAACCGCCGGTTCTGGTACCCATTGGGGCCAAAAGCACGAACGAGAATCAGCTTTTAGCTTTTAACATAAGCGCTGCCGACCCGGAATTAACCACACCTTCACTTTCCACAGTCGGATTGCCAACCGGTGCCACCTTTGTGGATTCACTTAACGGCAGGGGCCGCTTTGCCTGGACGCCCTCGTTTACTCAAGCTGGAGTCTACAACGTTACTTTTATCGCATCGGACGGTTTGCAGGCCGACAGCGAGGTTGTCACCATAACCGTCAATGACGTAAATCGTGCGCCGGTTCTGGCCGCTATAGGTTCCAAAACTACGATGGAGACTCAACTTTTGTCATTTCGGGTTTCGGCTTCCGACCCGGATTTAACCAACCCTTCGCTTAGCGCAGTCGGTTCGCCTGCAGGTGCAATTTTCACCGACTCTTTGAATGGCGCGGGCGCGTTTGCCTGGACACCGGATTTAACCCAGGCGGGCAGTTACAATGTGACCTTTATCGCCAGCGATGGTTCGCTGGCCGATAGTGAGATTGTTTCTATAACAGTCAATAATTTCAATCAGGCGCCGGTTTTGGCTTCCATTGGGGTACAGAGCATTACCGAAAATCAGTTGTTACAATTTAGGGTGTCGGCAACCGATGCCGATTTGACAGTTCCCGCTTTGTCGGCGGTTAACTCTCCATCCGGGGCGGCCTTTGTCGATTCTCTGAACGGAGCCGGGTCCTTCAGCTGGACTCCGAATTTTGCCCAAGGCGGGCCGCATACGGTAACTTTTATCGCTTCCGACGGCAATTTGGCCGACAGCGAAGCGGTGGTAATAACGGTTACGGTTTTTAACCGAGCGCCGGTTTTGCTCCCCATTGGCCTTGGCCCCAAACAAACCAGCGAAGGACAACAGCTAAGTTTTATCGTTTCGGCCTCGGACTCAAACGCCACGATTCCGCAGCTTTCGGCACTCGGTTTGCCTGCCGGAGCTACTTTTGTGGACTCTCTTAACGGGCGCGGACTTTTCCGCTGGCTTCCCACCTTTCTTCAGGCGGGCATCTATTCCGTGACCTTTATCGCCTCGGACGCCGGGTCAGCCAGTACGGTCGCCGCCGCCGGTCTATCCGACAGCGAAGTGGTGACCATCACCGTTCAGGAGTCGGGAAATCAGGCGCCGGTTTTTGATTCAGTCGCATCCCCGATTACCCTGCGCGAAGGGGATTCGCTCTTCCTGCGCATTCATGCCGTCGATCCGGAAGGGGACATTCCGATTCTGGGAATTGCCAGCCGCCCGGCGAATTCCGGCTTCAGCGACAGTTTAAACGGTTCCGGACTGTTTGTTTTCCGGCCGACTTACCTGCAGGCTGGGAATTACTCGGTCACCTTTATCGCTACGGACCGCAATTCAACTCCAGCCTCTTCCTTTAAAACAATAGGTTTTGTTGTCCAGGACGTAAACCGTCCGCCCATTTTGGATTCCCTCACGAACAAGACGGTTCTGGCCGGGCAGACCCTGCGGTTCCGGGTGCATGCCAAAGACACTACCGACGCCACACCGGGCGCGATTTTCCTGACCACCAGTTCGTTACCAGCCAATGCTATGTTTGTCGATTCCGGCAATACTTCCGGAAGCTTTACTTTTTCTCCCACCTTTGCCCAGGTAGGCAGTTATCCGATTACCTTCTTTGCCACCGACAGCGACACGCCGGCTTTGACCAGCAGCCGCTCCATCACGGTTGCGGTCCAAAACACCAACCGCGCCCCGGTCTGGATTACCACCTTTGGCGCTCAACTGGTGCGCGAAGGAGATTCGCTGCGCCTGACCGTCCGGGCGGCCGACCCGGATTCCACTTTGTTGACGCTTACCAGCGGCGCGCTTCCGCTAAACGCCTCCTTTGTGGACAATCGGGATAACACGGCTACTTTCCGCTTCCTGCCGATTTTCATTCAAGCCGGGTTGTATTCGGTCAAATTCTTCGCTTCGGACGGCCTGGCCTCCATCCAGCAAACCGTCTTTATTCAGGTTACCGAAGCGGGGAACCAGAGGCCGACGGTCTATGCGCCCGACAGCCTGGAGGTCACCGAAACCGGAATTCTGATTTTTCCGGTCAGCGGCACCGACCCGGATTCAACCTTCCCGCATTTGTCGGTGGCCAATTTACCGGCTAACGCCACTTTTGCCGACTCCGGCCGGGGAGTGGGCACATTTGTATTCCAGCCCGGCTACATCCAGTCCGGTCTCTATTTGCTCCAGTTTGTCGCTTCCGACGGCTCTTTGGCCGACACCACCGTTACCAAGGTAAACGTTTTGGATATCGGCAATCAGCGGCCGGTTTTGGATTCCATTCCAACCCCAAGGATTATAGGGGAAGGGGATTCGGTGAAATTTACAGTCACTTCCTCCGATTTGGATACCACCAAATCGTTCTTATTAGCGCGGCCCTTGCCTTCCAACGCCACCTTTACCGACCTGCGCAACGACAGCGGGAAGTTTGTTTTCCGCCCCGGTTTCCTGCAGGCCGGAATCTATAACATCTGGTTTGTGGCGGTGGACACCCGCGATGCGGCTCTGGCGGACAGCCAGCGGGTGGAAATCACGGTGTTCAACAACAATCGGGCGCCGTTCTTCGACGTTTTCCCGTCATCTCGAACAATAAATGAAGGAGAAACCTTGCGGGTCTTTGTGCATGCCACCGACCCGGATTTGACCATTCCGATTGTGGCAATGCTGCCGGTGGCCCCCGCCGATGCCCCCGGCTCCCTGACTTCCATTTTGGATGGCACCGGCGGTATAAACGTCACCTACGTTCCCAGCTTTAACGCCGCCGGTTCTTCCCCGGCGCGGATTTTGCCCAAGTGGACCTTCAGCGCCACGGACCGGGACGACGGAAGTGTGGTCATCAATCAGCAATTGCAGGTGACCGTGGTAAACGTGGAGAAAAACCCGATTCTAACAGCCATCGGCGCAAAGGCGACGCCGGAAGGCACCAACCTGACCTTTGACGTTACCGCCGCCGACCCGGATTCCACGGCCGTTACCCTTCTGGCCCAGAGCCTGCCTTCCGGGGCCGCTTTTACTCCGGTTAGCGCCGGGCGCAGCCGCTTTAGCTGGACGCCGGCGTTCAATCAGGCAGGAAACTATCAGGTGCTTTTCATTGCCCGCGATATCACCCTGCGGGCCGACAGCGAGCTGGTAACCATCACGGTCTCCGAGTTCGGCAACCATCCGCCGGTGCTTTTGGTGCCAAATCCCGATACTTTGGTGTTGACCGGAAACAGCCTGTTTATGGAGATGACCGCCACCGACGCCGATTTGACCACGCCCACACTTTCGGCTTTGAGCATCCCCCGCAATGCCACATTTTTGGACCGGGGGAACGGCACCGGGCGCTTCGATTTCGTGCCTGATCCGACCCAGATTGACTCGACCTATATCGTCACCTTCCGGGCTTCGGACGGGATAGCCACTTTTAACCAGGCGGTGCGGATGCGCGTGCGCCTATGTCTGTACGGGGATTTGGACCGTGACGAACTGCTCACCTCCACCGACGTGGTGCGAATGCTTAACTTTGTCTTCTTGCTCCAGAATCCACCGCTTTACCCTGACTGCTCGGTAGATTTGAACGACGACGGGCTGTTCACTTCCAACGACGTGGTGCACGAACTGAACCTGGTATTTCTGGGGATAGCCCCCCCCAAGCTGCCGCCGCCCCTCAATCCCAGTTCCAACGCGGCTGTGCGCTGACCGCGTTTCGACAATTTCCTGAGGGGAAGAGGGTCTCTTTTAAGAAGTCCGCCTTGGGCGGGCTTTCGAGAGGCCCTTTTTCTTGGGTTATGGGGGAAGGGGGAGGGGGGTCAAAAAGCCCCAAATTGCATAGTTTTCGTATGTAGGCAGCTACTTTTACAAGCCGATAGTCAGGCCCCCAAGACACCGCTACAGCCTAAAACCAATTTAATCTCCGGCGCACTCTTTAGAGTGCGAGGGGGTTTTCGCCCAGCCAGGCGGGACGTCGGTTTCTGGGGTGGGGTGGAGGTAGGGTATGGGGGTAAAAAAAAGTCCAAATAGGGCTTGACAAAATCAATTGGGGGTGCAATATTATAGGTGCCTCGAGCAAGCTGGACGGTCTTACGGCTCAAGACGGTCTGGAAAAGACAGGTTTACAGACACAGGCTCAATTAGGAGCGAAAGCGAAATTGCTTGCCTGATTTCTCCGTTTTCCCGGGCAAAAAAACCGTAGTCCACTATGGAATATGAGGGGAAACCACCAGAACAGAGTGGATTTATGGCTAAATTTCGCGCAGGCGCTTCAGTTACAGGGAGGTGATTAACCGTTAAAAAGTGCACGATGGGAACATCGGGCAGCCTTTTTTAACCCTGGCTTTTTGGGAAGATTCAAAAAGCAGGCGACCCCAGGTTTGGGGTGACGAAAACGTTATTGATTTGATATTGTGAAAGGAGTTTTAACAATGACAAGGAAATTTGCAATTCTACTTGTCCTAACCATAGCCGCGCTGTTTTTAGGCCTTTCTCTGACCGCCTATGGCGCCGACGTAAAAGCGGCGTCCAAAAAGGCGGCCGAAATGAAGGCCCAGGCAGTGGAGCAGGCGGTGGCCCGTGCTTCCCACCAGCAGAAAGATATGCTGCGCTGGGACGGGACGGGTGAGTCCGACGTGGCTGTTCAGCCGCGCAGCTTTGCTCCATTGATTTCGCAGGCGGCATCCCCCTACATTTTGATGCACCAGGGGGTGCGCGAGGCGGATAACAACGGCGCTTGGAAACGCCACGCGGTCTATCGCGGAGCGGTGGGACCGGGCCGGACCATACACGTTTTGTATCCGGTATTTGACAACGTTGCGGCCACCAACAACCGCCACCAGTACAACTGTCTCGCTTCCGGTGCTGTGGTAATGAGCTACAACAACCCGGAAGGGACCAACAACGAGCCCCGCGCCAACCCGGCGCAGGCGGACCAGAACGGCGGTCTGCACGCTTCCTTTGGCGACGCCACCACCGCCCAGGCGGTCTGGGCGGGCCGCGGCATTGGCGGCAATACCGGCACCATTTACAACGAAGATGCCTCCAGCTGTTTGGGCCTGATTACCACGGCCAACACGCCGGTGGTCCCCGCGCGGGGATTGGACCCGGACTTGCGGGTAGTATCCGCGGGAGCTTCCCCGGACAGCATCGTGGTTTTTATTTCCTACTTCAACGCCAACGCCACAATAGGCTCCACCCGTTCGTTGGACGGCGGCGTGACCTGGTCGGTCCCGATAGACTGTGCTTCTTCTTCGTTTTTGAGCATCGCCCCAGCGAACTCCCCCTCCAACCCCAAGGTTATATATGTGTTCACGATGGGCTTGGCGGACTCCTCGGCGGGGGATGACGTGGAAGAGATTCTGATGGTAAAGTCCATCGACGCAGGAGCAACCTGGTCGCCAACGGTTTCGGTTTCCGGGCCGTTCGAGCTGCCGACCTACATTCCGCAGTTTAACGGCAGCATAACTGCCATTATGATTGGCGATACGGCGCACTGCCTTTGGGCCGACCATACCCACGGCCTCAATATTTTGCCGGGCGGGCATATCCATCATGTGGCGGTGGAGCCTTCGGGCGCCATTCAAGGCCCGCACAAGGTGGCGGATATCAACATCTTCTATGATATCAACTACGATTATAGCGCCACCGGGTTCGGTCTGGGCCACGGCCTTTGGGCCGGCGGTTCCGGTCCTTCAGTTGCGCGCAGTGCCAGCACGGGCGTTATGTACGTCCTCTGGGGCGCGCCTCCGGAAGATCCTTTGAACCCCGGAAGGAGCAACGACAGCACCAACCTCATCGGCGGCACCCGGGAGTTTTGGAACAACGACATCTGGTGCTGCGCTTCGGCCACCAACGGGCGCAACTGGGACTCCAAGACCAACGTGACCTTGACCAACCACAACGACTGCGACGGAGTCATTGTCCCCTGCGAGCATGAGTTCTATCTCTCCGCGGCGGAAGTGGCCGATACGTCCATTTACGTAGTTGCCCAAGTGCAAAAACAGCCCGGTTTGTTCATTTTGGGCGGCGAAGCCCCCGGCACCAGCGACACCCGTCTTTCCGACGAGTGGCGCCTGTACTTGATTCCGGCGCGCGGAGTGAAGAAAACCGCGGCTTGCGACTTCAAGGTGACCAGCCCGGACAACCTTTCGGCTCTGCAGGTTACGCCGGGAGGTTTGGAAGCTGCCACTTTCGACATCACCAACTCCGGTTTGGTTGATTTGCGCCTGGATTCGATTCTTTTCACCGGCACGCTGAACGGCGCGCAGCTGGTGACCAGCAAAACCGCCGGCGCCAATTTTGGCGACCCGATTCCGCAGCTGACCAGCGCTTCGGTGACGATAACCTTCGACGCTTCCGGCGTGAGCTACGCTCAATCCGGCCTGCGCAACGGGCAGATTCAGGTTTGGACCCACACCAACGACACGGCCGGACTGGTTGGTCCTGCGACCGCCCTGTGCCAGCTGGGAGCCAACGTTTACGTGGTGTCCAAACTCTGCTTGAATTCGGCCGACACCATCCATTCGGCCTCGAACTTCACGGAAATTTGGTCGCACAGCGTGGAAGTTTTTGCGGCTTCGGTGAACGGGATGTTCTACTTTGCCACCGGCGAGAACTTCATCTTCGACGGCGGCAAGGCGATTTACAATCCCGCCTTAGCCGGCCCGCCCAACCATCCGCGCAGCTTGCGCAACTACTTTGACGACCAGTTCCTGCGCTGCTTGAGCCCGATCGTGCTGGACTCCATTCCGGATCCGACCGACCCGCCTAATTCCTTTGAGATTTATGCCAAGGTATTATCCACGGGGCGGTTTGACTCCACCATCGTCTGGGAGACGATTTGGAGACAGTCCACCAACCCGGCCTATTCCGACTTTTTGGTGATAACCAACAAAGTGGTCAATATCTCCGGGGCCGATCTGCCGAACGTGATTTTGGGTCACGCCAACGACATCGACGTGCCCACCAACTTCATTCGCGGCAACGAGAACGGTATGACCGGGCCGGTGAACCTGTCGTTTGACACGACCTTTACGCCCACTTCGGACCCCACCAAGCAGTATCGTTTGCTGGTGCTCGCCGGTGCGGACACCACGGGCGAGAGCGGCACTTCTCCGCCGCATTATTGCACCCCGAACGACAAATACTTCGGCGTGCTCTGCTTGCCGGATGGCGCGGCTTCGCCCTCTCCGGTGCAGGCCCGCGGCGCGGTGATTCACAACAACCGCACCTTGGTTTTGGGCAACCAGTGGGTCGATTCGACATTCTGCCGTAACCTGGATGCGACCGGCTACCATACCGCCCGCAATCTGGGCGATCCGCTAACCGGTATGGATACCATGTTCATTCTGGATTCCTGCCCGAACGGCGGCGGGGTGGATATCGGTTTCATCATCGGCGCCAAAAAGGTGACTTTGCCGAACAACACCGTGGTCAAAGACCTGCTTACCATTCGGGGCGGCGGTCTTTCCGGCTTGGCGGCCTCCATCGACACTTTGACCCTGCCTGGACCTTCCGAGTCCTACACGGTCATTATGGTTACCAGCTTGTCCGGCCTTGCCGACCTGATGACCAATGCGGATGCGGCCATCGACTGGTACAACCAGACGGACAGCGTTCAGGAAGGCGGCAGCATCTTGTTCCACCGCGGCGATGCCGACAACAACGGCATCTTGACTTCCGCCGACGTGGTAAGGCAGCTGAACTATACCTTCTTGGGACAAAATCCATCGGGCGTATTGGACTGCGTGTACGACCACGATTTGAACGGCTTTGCGACCTCGGCCGACGTGGTAAGATTGTTGAACTATACTTTCCTGGGTCAGATATATCCAGGGTATCCAAACCTGCCCGACTTGTTGGGTTGCTTGTAACATCAAGCAAAGGATAGAACAGGCCTAAGAACAACAAAACCGGCCCCAGAAATGGGGCCGGTTTTGTTTGGGTGCCGTTTTCCAATTGATGGGGATGACATTTCTGTAGTAGAGCCTGATACCCGCTCGGCAGCGCGGGCCTCTATCCCGCTTCCCGGGTTTTCGGGGTCGGTCCCTTGGGCGAAGGTAAGAAAACCAATCCCCTTCTGGCGCCCCGACCGATCGGGGCGAATGGGGGTCGCAGGCTAAAGCCTTCGCCGGAGGGAGAAGCTGGTTTTAAGCCCCGACACAAAGTCGGGCCTGTAACCCGCGTAAGCGTGCGGGATACCCCGTTCGGCTCCGCTCAGGGCAAGCCAAAAAACCATCCCGCACTACGTTTTGGATTGAATCTTTTGGTTGCCGGCTGGCACAAAAGAATTTCATTTTTGTGTTGTTTCCAAGCATAGTGATAATTTTCATCTTGGTATCCTCCCTTCTGGCGCCCCGCGTGGCGGGACGAACCGGATTTTCGCACTCTCAAAAGTGTGCGCCGGAGGGGGCCTGGAAACTGTGCGAAAATAATTTCATTTTCCGCTTGACGAAAAAAAAACGGTTGATTAATATGGGGAACGAGAGGCGCGAAAGCGCGGTTGATAAGGAGGTGGAGAGAGCGACGGATAGGTAACGTTTTGTTGTGATTGGAACGAACCCTGCAGGTCAGGGTAGCTGAAAATTGGAAAGTGAAAACCTCAAATAGGAGGAAATGATGAATCGATTTTTGAAAGCATCAGCAATGTTTTTTTCGCTGGTTTTGATTTGCTCCGTGGGTGCAGCGGCGGCCGCACCTCCCGACCCGGCTGATTCGGTGATAATGGAGTCGAAGTTTACGGTCAATCCTACTATAGGAGCCTGTAATTCGGGCATATTTAGGGTACGAGTCTATGTAACCAATAAGGATTCGCTGACTAACGTTACGATTCCTCTCGAAGAGAAAACCATTAACGGCAACGCTTACGGCATCATATCCCGTCCAACGGTCTGCGGGAATGCACGGACCAGCCCGGTGGTTTTCAATTTTCTCTATCCTGTGGCGCCCGGTTCCGGGACCCCGCGGCTAGCAACCCGTATTCCGAGCTTTGCCGGCTACCATAGCGATTCACCGGACACCTTTATGGGGACGTTTACTTTTTCTGACCCGACCGACGACGATACCAAGCTGCCGCCCAATTCACCCAGGGCGCTGTTGCTTGAAATCAAATTTGACAGCGTAACCGGTGTTGGGTGTTTCCAGCTTGACTCCTCGAAGGTTCTGAGCAATACATTACAATTTGTCAATGTAGGAGGAACCACGATCTTTGTGAATTTTGTTTCTTCGATTGATACCGTGGACACGCACGTTGGCTTGGGCGCACACGATATCAATCGGGGTCTGATTCCCAAAGAATACTCCCTGGCGCAGAACTATCCGAACCCGTTCAACGCCAATACCCAAATCACCTTTGCTCTGCCAAAATCGGGAAATACGATTTTGGAAATCTATAACGTCCTGGGGCAAAAGGTGAGCACCTTGTTCAATGAATATATGAGCGCCGGCACCAAGACGGTGAACTGGGACGGGCGGGATGACCAGGGAACCGGCGTTCCTTCCGGAATTTACTTCTACCGCCTGACATCCAAAAACGGGCCTGATCAGTTTATCCAAACCAAGAAAATGATGGTGATAAAATAAGTTATATTCTTGAGTTAAAAAAGGCCGCCGGTGAGGCGGCCTTTTTTTATCCAATTGTTAGACAACAACTTGGCAAAAGCGTGGAAGAGGCCGACTTTTTTGTAAGTAGTTGAATAACAATAGCTTAAACGTATTGCGAAAAAAATATCATACTCTTTGAATAATTCTTATTGACAAAGCTGGCAAAATGCGTTTGTTATGGGCAGGGTGAATGTTACTTGCTGAAAGAAGGCGCGGTGGCCAATTAATATAAAGGGAGACAACGAGTTATATGGTCGTGCGAAGTAGTGTTATGTTAAAAGTTACCGATAACCAGTTTTTAATCGGTAAAGAGGTTTATCCGCCTCTGTCGGTGGAGCTTTCCTATTTCCGGGTTCCCAAGCGCTACTGGTCGATTTGCTTTGAGCGGGTCAAGCGCTCCGGATTTCGCATTGTTTCCACTTACGTTCCCTGGAACTTGCACGAAACGCCGCAGGGGCAGTTCGATTTCAGCGGGCAATTGGACCCGCGCCGGGATTTGATAGTTTTTCTGGAGCTGGCGCGCGAGTTTGGCTTTAAAGTCATCCTCAAGCCCGGCCCCTGGATTGGCGCGGAATGGGTCAACGGCGGCTATCCGGATTATTTAGCTTCGATACCGGAGCTTTTGTCCAAAGATTGCAACGGAAACTTTGTTCCGGCTAAAAATACGGCGGGAGTGAAGGGGGGCTATGTTCCCTCGTATCTGCATCCGCTGTTTCTTTCGCATTTAAAGCGGTATTTCGTTGCGCTGGCGGAAGTGGTCAAACATTACATTTATCCGCGCGGGCCGGTCTTTTTGATTGAAATCGACAGCCGGCCTTCCTTTGGCGGACATTTGGGGCCGTTCGACCTGGATTACAATCAGTACACCGTCACCACTTTGTATCCGGAATTCTTGCAGCAAAAATATGAAGAGCCCAAGAAAGTTTCCGAGACGTATGGAGAGAAAGTAAAACAATTTGCGGACCTCAAGCCGCCGATTTCATTTCATCCGCAGACGTCAAAACAATTGGCCAAAGTTTTCGACTGGATGCGCTTTAAAGAATGGATGCTGGCGCGTTACGTGTCCAATCTCAAAGAAATTTTGACCAATTCTGAAATGCCGGCTTTGTATCACTTCACGCACTTTTCCCAGGAGGGCTCACTGCCGCTTTTGGACCAGCCCATGCCGGAGGATATGTCCTTTTTCTCCAGTTACTATCTGGACGGCAACTACGATTACTTCACCGCCAAGCATGATTTGAAAGCCTACGCCACGGCCAAGCCTTTTGCCTATCTTTCCAGTTTGGCCACCGGCTTGCCTGCCGCCAATCCGGACGAAGCGGCGCGCTATCTCCCTTATGACGCCCGCCGGGTAAAGTTCAGTTTGGCCTTATCTTTGGCTTCCGGGATTCGCGGCTTCAACCTGGCTTCTTTTATTGACCGCGACCACTGGTACGGTTCCCCTTTGACCAAGGATGGCACCGTTACCGCCGGCTACGATGTGGTGCGCAAATTTACCGCGGCTTCCGAGCGGGTAGGGTTCGACACTTTGCAAAGTTCGGCGGAAGTCGCCTTTCTGGTTGACCGGCCGTATTACTGGTATCGCGAACTGAAGGCGGCCGAGCCATACGGCTACGTTCCCAATCTTTTGTCGCAATCCTACTTTGGACTGGTGCGCGATTTGTCGTTTTTAAAAATCGAGTTCGGCGTGGCCGATTTTTCCTCGCCGGCCAGCTTGAAAAAGTTCAAATATTTCTTCGTTCCTTCGGCGGAATTTATGTCGCGCCGCTCACAGGAAGTTTTGGTCGAGCTTTTAAAGCAGGGGAAAAACCTGATTCTTTTCGGTGCCGCTCCTTCCTTCGACGAAAACGGCCGCGCCTGCCAGATTCTGGCGAATTTTATCAAGGTCAAAACTTCCCCGGCCGATGAAGTCGGGGAAGTGAAAGGATTGGATTTGGAATTTCCGGCCAGTTTGTATGGGCATATCCGCTTTTCCAAGCTGAAAAAAATCGCTTTCGACAAGAAAAAGCCGGTGGCGGCAGGAGGGCGGGTGAAAAAAGGGCAGGTCTGGTTTTTCTCGTTTGACCTCTCGTCCCAATTAAATTACGAACGGCTGTTGTTTTTGGAAAAACTTTTCGAAGAGGCGGGAATTTCGCGGCGGCTCTATGCTTCCGACCCGTATCTGGATATGGCCGTGGCCAAAAATCAGAAAGCGACGCTTTTGTATCTTTTCTACCCGCTTTCCGAAACCAATCACAAAGGCAGCCCGCGCGAAGTGATTATCAAAGTGGACGTTTCTTCCTACGGCATCCGCGGCGACCGCCTGCGGATGACCGATTTGCTGGGGGATTTGGAGCTAAAAATTTCGGCTAAAGAGCTAAAGCAGGGCCTGCCTTTAAAAATCATCCCCAACGATTCGTTTGTGTTTCTGATAGAGAAAAAATAAGGCGGGCATAAGAGCCCGCCTTGTTTTAATCTTGCTCCTTCTTACTTTTCTTTGACTTTTTCCGCGGAGGTTTCCCGATATATGCTATTTAGCAGCTTGACGACGTCGCTGGAAGTTGCCCCGCTGCATTCTCCCTCGCCCAGATAAACACAATTTAACAGCAAAACTGCATCGGCAGCATCCAAACTGCCGTCTAAATTCATATCATACCACTTGGGTTGTTTAGCGGGCACGTCGGCAAGAGAAACGGTTATGGTTCCCTTTACAAAATTCACCTTAATATCTTCTCCGTTGGGTTTGCACAAGCTGGTCCAATTTTCGATTATACGGCAGGTATCAATCACTACCTTGCCATTATTAGAATTTGTTCGAACCGTGTCAAATTTTATTTCATAGATCGCCTTTCGAGTCAAATTGGGCGGTTCTTCCCCGGCAAGAGCAATCCTGTAACTGGCTATGGCAAAAGAATCGGGCGAAACATTGTTATAGCGATTGCCAACAAAAGTCTGAAAATCAGGCAGCGTGGGAATGAGTTGATTGACAACACCCTGAAAGGTTCTTGGTTGAGACAATATCATATAAGCCCCGCCGGATATCGACTTTTCAACCAGACAAAGCCCAATGGCTCCAAGAGTGTCTTTATTGGTGATATATACGCGGACAACGGTGGCTGGTGACCCGACTCCAAATTGTACAAACTTGGATTCTATTATGATTGAATCGCGTGGGTCGGGCAGTGCGACTGCGCTCACGCCGCGGTAGTACGTCGGTTCCACAAGGTCTATGTCACTTCTACCATTGCTCAAATCTACATCTTTTTTGCCCACCAGCTTCTGATAACTTAACATTTGTTGCCTTTGTTTGTTCTTCTAATCTTTGCAGCCATGCCGCTTCTATGGAGTCACGCTTAGCCTTCTGGTAAACCGGGTCCTGCCTTCGTGCAAGCAGTTCTTCCTGCAACTTCTGTTTTTCTTTCCTTTGCTGTGCATAGGGGTCCCGAAGCTCGGCTTCTTTTTCCATCGCCCGCTTCGCCTCTTCCCCTAATCTCACATTCTTCACATGTCCGGCCCAGGCTGCGCGAAGCTCTCGTCCAACGGGGTTATCTTCCCGAACTCGTAAGGTGTCGAAATAAAGCCGTTTTAATTCGGATAGGACTTTTTTCTCCTCCTCCGTCCAACCATAATTGCGAAGAGTATCCCGAAAGGCAGTATTCAAGAATGATTTCAGGGCCATCCCTTCTTGATTCGTCAATCCATGGGATTCAGTTACCAGTTTGGTCCAAACAGGTGCCAGAAGTTCAAGTAAGTCGACCTTTTCGGCGTCGGATAGGCCAAAATAGGTGGCGGTATCGTAAACTATGAAATGTAGCTTTTGCTCCGGCTGACGAATCTTTGAATAATTGCTCAAGAAGTAATCGTATTTTCCTTTTGGCTCGGAAGCCTGGCAGAAGCTAAGCCAGCAGGTCCCAATAAAAACGCTCAATGAAACAAAATAAATGAAACTTCCCCTCTTCAGAACTCTGGCCGAACGCATATCTCCTCCTTCATATCGCTACAACTGGTAATAATGATACGCACATATAAGCTATTTTGTAAAATCTTTTTTGAAGATTATGCAATTCATTGAAATACAAAAGATTACAAGCTTTTAATAGGAGCGGCTAAAAATTATCTGTGGATGTAACTTGTTGAACTCCTTAGAAATGAGCGAATATAGTTACCCGGCTTGAAAAATTTGCTATTTTCGGGTTATGTCTCCCGGCGCTAAAAAACGTATCGTCATTTTGGGGGGTGGGTTTGCCGGAATGCCGGTGGCCCAATATCTGGATAGGTGGCTGGCCGACACGGAATGGGAAGCGCTACTTATCAACCGCGATAATTTCTTTATGTTCACCCCGATGCTGGGGGAAGTCGCCGCCGGCTCGATTGAAACCCGCCACATTTTGAACCCCATCCGCCAGCTCTGCCGCCGGGTGCGCTTTGAAGAGCGGGAAGTGATGGCTATTGACCCAAAACAAAAGACCGTCCGTGCCCGGCAGGAAGCGACCGGCGCGGAAGAGGAAGTGGGCTACGACAAACTGGTGATTGCTCTGGGCTCCACCACCAATTTTTACGGCGTTCCGGGCTTGAAAGAATATGCCATCACGATGAAAGACGTGGGGGACGCCGTTTTTTTGCGCAATCATTTTATTTCGCTTTTTGAGCAGGCGGATATGGAAAAGCAAATCGAAAAACAAGCCCCGCTGGTCACCTTCGTTGTTGTGGGAGGCGGCTTTGCCGGAGTGGAAATCGCCGGGGAGCTTTCCGATTTGGGCCACCATTTGCGCCGCTATTATCCATACATTGATAAAAATGCCATCCGCATAATTTTGCTGGAAGCCGGAGCGCGAATTCTTTCCGAAGTGAGCGAAGATTTGGCCAATTTTGCCTTGCAAACTTTGCGCGAACGCGGGGTGGAAGCGCGGCTGCAAACCCTGGTCGCGGAAGCGCGGGCCGACCGCATAATAATCCGCGGCGGGGAAGAGATTTTCACCCGCACCATCGTCTGGACCGCCGGGGTGATGCCGCACCCGGTGGTCAGTTCGCTCCCTTTTCAAAAGGACGAAAAAGGGAGAATCCGGGTCAATGAATATTTTCAATCGCTGGATGACCCGGACGTTTGGGTGATTGGAGATTGCTGTTCTCTGGGTGACCCCAATACCGGCAAGCCGTATCCGCCGACCGCGCAGCATGCCACGCGTCAGGGACGGTTGGCGGCGCGCAATCTTATGGCGGATTTGCTGGGCGGCCAAAAGAAGCCCTTCCATTACAATATGCTGGGGCAGATGGCGATGCTGGGGCGGCGCTCCGGCGTGGCCATCGTTCTGGGTTTTCGGCTCAAGGGATTTTGGGCCTGGTGGCTCTGGCGGACTTATTATCTTTTCCGTTTGCCGCGCTTCCAGAAAAAATTACGCGTGGTCATCGACTGGACCATCGATTTATTTTTCGAACGGGACATTACCCAGTTAAAACCTTTCCAGCACCGGCCGGTGGCATAAAGTTTGTTCGGGTACCATCCTTTCCGCCATAACAAAATTGACAATCTGTCCGCCACCTATTTCCTTATATTCCTGGTCGATTGACGATTGAATCATTGACGATTGAGGGATTGAATCATTTAGCCATTTTATCATTGTCGGATTGAAAAAAAATGAATCAATGGTTCAATGAATAAATGATTAAATTGTTTGTATGATAGGCCAAACCAACGAAGGATTGAATCATTGTTGGATTGAAACATTGAATCAATAGATAAATGATATAATGATTAAATTCCTGTATGGTCGGTAAAACTATTTCTCATTACAAAATCCTTGAGAAGTTAGGCGAAGGAGGAATGGGGGAGGTCTATTTAGCCGAGGATATGAGCTTGGGCCAAAAGGTGGCGGGGGAGTAGAAACTGATTCTACCGCTACAAAAAGCTTGTTTGAATGTCCTAAAATTTTTATATTTAGAGCTTATCTGCCTGGGGCAGGGTGTTCTGTTTTGTGCCCTTTTTTTGATTTATCCAGGCGGAGCGAAAGGAGTGCTGAATGAAGGTTGCCTATGAAAAGCCGAAGGTGGAAACGAAAAAGTCGGAGTTTGAACTTTCCAGCGAAGAGAAAAAAGAGCTCTATTATTTACTCTTAAAATGCCGCACGTTCGA
The DNA here is from genome assembly GCA_964607165.1 of uncultured Ignavibacteria bacterium. Lineage (GTDB taxonomy): Bacteria > Zixibacteria > MSB-5A5 > DSPP01 > DSPP01 > DSPP01. The sequence goes on along the minus strand of CAZSIT010000026.1, from coordinate 7,754 downwards.
CGAGCGTTTCCGCAAGCTTTTCCGGGCCGGGCGCTTTGCCGGCACTTACTTTTCCGGTGTGGGGCAGGAAGCCACCACGGTGGTTCCCTGTTACAAACTGATGCCCCAGGATTTCGTCGGGCCGTCCCATCGGGAATTGGGCTGCTCGATTGCCCGCACACCGCTCAAGATAATAGCTGCGCAGATATATGCCCGTGCCAACTCTCCGGACAAAGGCAAATCGCACCCCTGCAGCTACGGCTATCGCCCGTCCAATATCATCACCCCTGCCTTCACCATCGGTGCGCAGGCGGTTTTGGCCACCGGCGTTGCTCTGGCGTTCAAAATCCGCAAAGAGCCGTACGTGGCTTTAAGCTTCGTTGGCGAGGGAGCCACTGCCCACGGCTCCTGGTATGAGGCGATTAACTTTTCCGCCGTGCACAAGTTGCCGAACATCTTTGTCATCCAGAATAATTTGTGGGGGGAGTCGGTTCCCGCGCATCTGGCGGGGGCCATTGAAAATTTTTCCGACCGCGCCCTCGGGGTTGGAATGCCCGGAATTTCCATCGATGGCAATGACGTTTTGAAAGTTTGGGAAACGGTTGCCGCCTCCCTTGCCCGCGCCCGCCGGGGAGAAGGGCCGACGCTTATCGAAATGAAAACCTACCGCTGGTATGGACATTCCGAAATTGACCCGGCGGACTACCGCACGAAAGAGGAAGTTGAGGAGTGGAAGAAAAAAGATCCCCTGCCGCGCTATGAAAAACATCTTTTCGACAACCGGATTCTGACCGCGGAAGAAAAGAAGGAAATCGAAGAAAGAATCGAAAAGGAAATTGACGAGGCGGTCGATTACGGCGAAGCGGCCGAATACGGGCCGGCGGAGTGGGCCTTGGAAGATGTGTATGCCGACTTCAAAGTAGAGGCTGACGACCGGTAGTAAGAAAATTGATTCATTGCAGATTGAATCATTGACGATTGATTAAATCAGGAGTGTAGATGGCCCGAGCGATTACTTACATAGAAGCGATAACCGAGGCTTTGGATCAGGAGATGGCCCGCGACGAGCGGGTGTTTCTGATAGGCGAAGACATCGGCCTGTACGGCGGGGTTTTTAAGGCCACCAAGGGCTTGCAGAAAAAATACGGCGAGTACCGGGTCATCGACTCCCCCATTTCGGAGAATCTGATTGTCGGTTCCGGCGTGGGGGCGGCTTTGGCCGGGATGCGTCCGGTGCCGGAAATACAGTTTGCCGATTTTATCACCCCGGCAATGGACCAGATTGTGCAGCAGGCGGCCCGGATTCGCTACCGCACCGGCGGGGCCTGGAACGTTCCTCTGGTCGTCCGGGTCTGCTGCGGCGGGGATGTCGGCGGCGGACAGTATCATTCCCAGACCAACGAAGCCTGGTTTGTGCATTGCCCCGGGGTAAAAGTGGTGATGCCCGGCTCCCCCTACGACGCCAAAGGGCTGCTTTTGGCTGCCATCCGCGACCCCGACCCGGTGATTTACTTTGAACACAAGCGGCTCTACCGCTCGCTGAAAACCGACGTGCCGGAAGGAGATTACACCGTTCCGATCGGCCCGGCGGAGGTTAAAAAAACCGGCACGGACGTAACCATTGTCGCCTACGCTTTAATGTTAGTACGGGCTTTGGAAGCGGCGGAAAAGTTAGAAAAAGAGGGAATCTCCTGCGAGGTGGTCGATATGCGCACGCTTTTGCCGATTGACAAGCAAACCATTTTAGAGTCGGTCAAAAAGACCGGCAAGGTGCTTTTGGTGCAGGAGGCCCCCAAAACCGGCGGGGTGATGGCAGAGATTTCGGCCATTATTACCGAAGAAGCTTTCGACTATCTGGACGCTCCGGTGATGCGCCTTTGCGGCCTGGATGTTCCGCCGATTCCCTTTGCCCCGCCGTATGAGCATTTTTATATGCCCAACACCGAGAGGATTATGAAAAAAGCGCGGCAGCTGAAGGCGTATTAATTTGACCCCGAATCTCCCCCTCGCTGGGGGGGGGAAGATTTTTTTAGCTAAATTTAAAGATAACTGTTGAAAAGTGGCTCTGCTTCCGTTACGAACAGCCAAGAACAAAGCGTTTTTTTTGACATCTGAACGTAGGCCGGACTTTCCCTGGCCGCTGCCAGAGGCCGCGCCTCGGGCAGGCAGTCCGGCTGCGGCACTGAAAGTGCCGCCTACGAGAGGCCTTTAATATCTAAATTCCCCGTGCCAAAATCGGTTTTTGGGCGTATAATTACTCGGAAGTGAGAATTAAAAAGACCGCCTCTATCGCAATGGCAGCCGGTTTTTGGGTGCTGTATTTTCTTTCTTCTCTTTCTGCCCAGGAAACCCAGACCGATAACACCGCCAACAAGCCGGTCAGTTCTATTAAAATCCTGGGCACAACAACGGCTGACCCGAATCTGGTGCGCAACGTTTCCGGCTTGGATGTCGGCCGGCTTTTAACTCCCGATGTGGTGCAGTCCGCCGTCCGCCAAATCTACGCATTGGGCCTCTTCCGAAACGTTCAAATTAAAGCCGTTCCCCAAGAAACCGGCCTGGAACTTTTAATAGAGGTGAAAGAGTTTCCCCGTATTGAACGGATAGAAATTAACGGCACTCGTCAGGTAAAAAGGGAGCAGGTTTTTGAAAAGCTGAACTTGATTGCCGGAGGGATCTCCAACCCCGCTGTCGTCCGGGAGAACGTGGACCGTCTGCAAGAGTTTTATCAGTCAAAAGGATACTTTCTGGCTCAAATCGAAGCCAAGCACAAACCGGGCTCCCGTTCTGATTTGGAGATAATAGAGTTTAATATCCGCGAAGGGGAGAAAGTCAAAATCAAGCAGGTTTATTCCGAAGGGGTAACCCTGTTTTCGCCGGGGAAAATCGCCAAATGGATGAAGGCCAAGCCGAAAAAGGAGGATCTGCTTTCCCGTTCCTCTGACCCCCTGCGCGACCGGATTGAGACCAACAAAGAAAAAATTGTAGAGGAATACAAAAAGAAAGGCTACATCAACGCCGTTATCACCCGCGATTCCACCTGGGTTGATTCCACGCTTAAAAATATGTTCGTGCGGCTCTGGGTGGACGAGGGGAAACAGTTCCGTTTCGGCGAGGCCGCTTTTTCCGGCAACAAACTATACGGCGAAACCAAGCTGCGGCCGGCCCTGGACTTCCAGAAGGGGGATTTATACAGCCAGGAAAAATACGACAAATCTTTGGGAAATCTGTACGGCGTCTATCAGGAAGACGGCTATCTGTATACCCGGATTGCCGACCAGATAACCACCGTCGATTCGATGGTCAACATCAGCTACGAAGTCTCCGAAGGGGTCCCGGCCAAGATTCACAAAATCAACATTGAGGGAAACACCAAAACCAAAGACAAAGTCATCCGGCGGGAACTGTGGGTCAAGCCGGGGCAAACCTTCCGGCGTTCCCTGTTGTTCCGCTCCATTCGCGAACTGATGGTTTTGAATTACTTTTCCAAAGTCGAGCCGGATTACACCGTTTTGGAAAATGGCGACGTTGATTTGGTTATCCGGGTGGCCGAAAAGCCGACCGGGCAGCTTCAGCTGGGAGGCGGCTATTCCGGACAGGACAAGTTTGTTTTAACCCTTTCGGTGGGGATTCCCAACTTTATGGGAAACGGCCAAAACGTCAACGTCAGCGCCGACCTGGGCGGGCGGCGCAAATCTATTTCCTTTTCCTTTACCGACCCTTGGTTTCGCGATTCGCCGACTTTAGTCGGCTTTGACATTTTCAACGTGGACCGCCGGCTTTCCTACTACGGCAGCGGGGGGAATGATTTTACCGAGCAGCGCACCGGGCTTACCCTGCGCCTGGGCCGCCGGCTCTTCTGGCCGGACAATTATTTCCGGATTCTTACGAATTACCGCCTGGAAAGCCTGCGATATTTTGATTTCGGTCCGGGCTTTAATTTCGGTGGAATAACCGATGTTAAATGGCCGCGGATTACTTCTGCCACCGGGGTCACGTTGACCCGCGATTCGCGCGATTTGTCCCAGTTTGCCACGCGCGGTTCTTTGGCCGCTTATTCGGTGGAAGTAGCCGGCGGGCCTTTGGGCGGTTTTTTTCGCTACAATAAACATATTTTTGAGGCCAGCAAATATTTGCGGATTCTCGGGCCCTTGGTTCTGGTTGGAAAAGCAAAAACAGGGGTGATTGATGGGGGGGCGAACGAAGACCGAATCCCCTATGCCGAACGGTTTTCTCCCGGCGGAGTTGACCCGGATGGAACCATTCGCGGCTACATCGACGGTTCGATAGGACCAAGATATCCGGTCGATTCAACGGCGGTGAAGGACACAGCCGGAAATATAATCAGATATAACTTTACGGGCAGTCCGCTGCGCCGCGGCCGAAGCGAGCTGGTGTACAATTTGACCCTTCAGCTGCCGGTGATTAAAGACCAGATTTATGTTTTGACTTTTGCCGATGCCGGTAACGCCTGGCTGGCCGGATATCAAGTTCATCCTTTTTCCGATTTAAAAGCCTCCGCCGGCGTGGGTTTTCGGGTGGTTGTCCCCGGTTTGGGGACGATCGGTTTCGACTTTGGCTACGGGCTTTCGACCATCCGCGACAGCCGCGGCCAGTATCTGGACGGCCGCAAATGGCGGCCGCATTTCCAAATCGGCTCCAACTTTTAAGGTTTTGGGTTTATCTGCTTTCGGCCGGTTTGTGTAGATTCTCCCTTAGAGAGAAAATGATGGCAACCGTCATTCGGAGTGAAGCGAAGAGTCGGGGTGGGGAAATGAGAAATGAGCGAGTGGTTGTGTCGGGAGTTATTTATGGTGAGCGGAGTCGAACCACTCCCCACCCCTGCGTCAGGAGTAACTCCTGACGCAACTAATCATTAAAGTTGGAGCGTAGATTTTATGATTCTACTTTCTTATATTCGCCAGCGAGGAGCGTGTAAATGAAAAAGTGGTTTTTACTTGCCGTATTTTCACTTCTGCCTGTGTTTTGTTTCGCCCAGAAAATCGGCTATGTCGATTCCGACCGGTTGAGAAACGAATACACCCCTTTTGCCGAGGCCAAGACCCAGTTGGACAGCGAAGTGAAGGAATGGCAGAGCAAGGCTGATTCTCTCTCGCGCAACCTGAAAACGCAGGAAGATTCGCTGGCGCGGGTGGCTTTGATTTTAAGCCCCGACAAAAGAAAAGAGCGCGAAGAAGGAGTGGCGAAAGCCAAACGGGAATACCAGCAGTATCTGGCGGAAACCTTTGGCGTGAACGGAAAAGTGGAGCGCCGCAACAGCGAGCTTTCCAAACCGATTTTGGACCGGGTCAACGCCGCCATTGCCGAAGTAGCGCTGGAAAACAATTACGATTTGATTTTAGACACGGTTACCGGAAGCGTGGCCTATGGACGTAAAAATTTGGATTTAACCGATAAGGTTTTGGATAAGCTGAAAGCCGCCCTGGGAGGTAAAAAATGATACGCCTGGCAGAAATTTCGGAATTGGTGGGGGGGGAGTTGATTGGCAGCAAAGAAGTAATTATAACCGGCGTGGCTCCCATTGGGCAGGCCGGGCCGGGGGATTTGACTTTTGTAGCCAATTCCCGCTACCGCCCGCTTTTGAAAACCACCGGCGCTTCCGCCGCCATAGTTGATAAAGAAACCAACTGGCCTTCTTTGGCTTTGATTCGTCATTCCAACCCCTACTATGCTTTTCTTTTGGCCCTGCAGCATTTCCATCCCGCCGAACGCCCGGTCGCTGCCGGTATCCATCCGCAATCTTCTATTGCTCCCGATGCCGTTATGGGCAAAGAAGTTGGCATCGGCCCCTTTGCGGTCATCGATTCCAAAGTCAAAATCGGTGATAATACTTTGATTGGCGCCGGCAGCTACATCGGCCCCGGCTGTGAAATCGGTGCCGACTGCATTATCTATCCCAACGTCACCATCCGCGAGAAAGTTCGCATCGGCAGCCGGGTAATTATCCATTCTGGAACGGTGGTCGGTGCGGACGGATTCGGCTACGCCAAAGACAAAGGAGTTTATCATAAGATTCCACAAGTTGGAATTGTGGTCATCGAAGATGACGTTGAAATCGGTGCCAACGTTACCATCGACCGTGCCACGATGGGGGAAACGCGCATCGGCCGGGGCACCAAGATTGACAATCTGGTGCAAATCGCCCACAACGTAAAAATCGGCGAAAATTCGATTATCGTTTCCCAGGCAGGTATTTCCGGCTCGACCGAAATCGGCAAAAACGTCACCATCGCCGGACAAGTTGGAGTGGTCGGACATATTCATATCGGTGACGGCGCGGTCGTCGCCGCCCAATCGGGAGTGCATAAAGACGTTCAGCCGGGCCAAATCCTTTTGGGTTCCCCCGCAAGGGATATGCAGAAAAGCAAAAAAATCGAAGCGATTCTCTCCAACCTGCCGGAGTATATCGAAAAGCTAAGGAAGTTAGAAAAAGCGGTCTTTGGTCAACGCCAAGTTGAGACCACTCAAACCAAATCTTCCGACATCCCACAAGAAACCCCCGAAGAAGTAGAAGCGAAGTAGGGTCGTTTATTCAACAATTTTCACTTGGTAGCCCAATTCCTTTTCACACTTTCAAAATAAAGGGAAAATCTTTTCGTCTTAGATACCTATAATCGATTTAGAAAAGGCCTACCAATGGCAAAGATTTCGCTTTCTATACAAAGTGGGAAATGGCAGGGTTATTTAATCGGTCCAGCTAACCCTGTCACTAATCGGGGGTATCGTGGTAGCCAAGGTGGTTCCGGAGGCATTCGAGAAAAAATGTTGAAAACTCTGAGCGAGGCAGAAGGGCTAAACTTGACCGAACAGGCAGAAAACCAAACAACCCGAGTTAAATTCTAACTATTTCAACTACACGTTAAGCTACCTTCCCAGATAAAGATGTCAACCGAAGTAGGAAGTTTCTCAATTTCCGGCAAAGCCTATCTTAACTTGGAGTACCCACGTGTCCGAATTCTTTGGCGACGTACAATCCGAAATGCTCCAGTCTTATGGAAACGCCACGGACCATACTAGGCCGACAGAGGATGGGGCTTTTCCGTCAGGTCGATAGAGAAGGATTCCTAAACGAACCTTGGCCAGCGGCACCATTTGCCAGCGTTCGTGAGGAAGGGCTCCGATGATCGCCCCAAGAACTAACCCGCTACCAGCCCCGACGATCCCCCCGACTAATGCCGATACTGCTTGTCCGTCATCTTCGTCGAATGAAGGTGAAGGCGCAACGGCGCCAATGCCCGCTCCTACCAAGGCTCCCGCCAACAGTCCGATACCTGCCCCTGCTGCCGTGCGCCCCCCACTCCATTTCCGCCCCTGGCTCAGTTCGAGGCGCTGCATCGCCGCCCAGGGCACTGTCAGGGGAGGCGGCTGGTGATCGGTACTTGGGGTGGCCTGCAGCACGATCCGGGTAGAGTCCACAGAGACCACTGTCCCAACGATGCGGTTCTTCGCCACGGCGGGCGCAGAGACGCGCACCCGTGTGCCCGGGGTGATTTTATCAGATATTTCTTGAGCCCCAAGCGATGCGAGTGGCAAGAGCGCAAGTATAACGCCCATGCTGCGTGCCTTGCGGATGATAGACAACATAGAGCACCTCCTCGTCAAAATAATAAAGCTGATTGCTGCATCGTTCTGAATTTCCTTTCTTCTGAATTCTACCGTTCGACCTTTTACGGTTCGAAGGATGTCCGGACTTTGTAGGTCAAACGTTAACGTAATCGACGAATTTAGCTTTGTCAATACTTCCAAAACTAAAA
>CAZSIT010000025.1:0-35404 GCA_964607165.1 uncultured Ignavibacteria bacterium | reverse complement strand
AAAATGCTCCGTGGAGCTATCTAAATTCTGTGCCAGTCCGCTTGGCAAGGGGGACTATAGGGGGTAGTCTTACCCCTGTATTCACGGGGGACAGGTTTTTGGGTAGGGGGTGGGTGGACGAATCACTAATCTCTAATCACTGTTTTACTTGGGGGGTAGTTTTATGCACTATCTTTCGGGTTTGTTGGATTAGTCAGCGGTCCTATTTATGCGGATTGCCAATTTTATGCGTATCGAAAATATTCAGCAAATAAATTTTCAGTATAAAAAGCCCACGAAAGATTAAAATCCTTTTGTCCTCCCCAGAATTTTACACCATTAATGGCGTCATTTACAGGCATTGCGCCAAGGCCCGTCAGAAATACGGCATTACGGAGCTCCATGCAGATTTCGTCAAATCTTGGCAATAAATTCTCACTCATACCAACGGTAACTGAATTTTTTTGTTTTAGCGCCCCACGCAGCCCTTTCTCATCAAAATATTTCCATTCGAAATTGCTGGTTAGTTGTTCCAACAAATTCTTATAATGCAGCTCTTCTTTTAATTGTAACCCGGCAACTTTCATAAATGGCGATAGCTTTTTGAATAGACACGAAAGATTATGATTGCATTTGCTGAATATTTGTTTTCTAATTTTTTCGCATCCTTTGTATCCGGTGGTAAATTCTATCAGTTTTAGTTTCAAATATTTTTCTACAGCTTGTTGAGCCAGAACTCCAGCGGGAAGATAAAGTTTTAACAAACATAAAGCCCGAGCGCCGAGATAATCATAATCGGCCAATAGGAGATAGTTTTCTCTTGAATTGGGAGAACTAAAGTCTTCTAACACATCGGGCATAATTTGTAAATAGAAATTGCAAGCTCTACTGTCAAGCCTAAATAGCGGTATTTGTAATTTTACTCCATGTTACTTGACAACAAAGAGTTTAAGTGTATCTTTGCACCGATGAAAATTTTGACGGAAAATAACTGAAGGGAAAACTCGATTCGTAGGCCGCCCCTCGACTACGCTCGGGGCGGCTTTTTTTGTATCTGAAAGAAAAATTTGAAAGAGGAAAATGAATTTAGCGATTAAAACAGAGAACTTAAAACGGGTCTTCCGCACCAAAAAGGAAGCGGACGTGGTCGCCCTTGCCGGCGTGGACGTCGAAATCCGCCCGGGGGAGTTGTTCGGAGTTTTGGGCCCGAACGGAGCCGGGAAAACCACCCTGATAAAAATCCTCTGCACCCTGCTTCTGCCTTCCTCGGGCAAAGCTTTTGTGGACGGCATCGATGTTGCCGAAGCCCCGGACGAGGTGCGCAAGCGTATTAATATGGTCTCCGGCGGGGAGCATTCCGGCTACGGCATTTTAAACGTGCGCGAAAATTTGTGGATGTTCTCCCAGTTGTATGGCGTGCCGACCAAACTCGCTTTGGAACGAATTGACTTTATGATTAAGAAATTCGGCCTGGCGGAATTTGCGAAAACCAAAGTGGGCAAACTCTCCACCGGAATGCGCCAGAAGATGAACATCATCCGCGGCTTCGTTCCCGATCCCAAAATTTTGTTTTTGGACGAGCCGACCTTGGGGCTGGACGTGCAAATCGCCCGCGAAGTGCGCGCGTTCATCAAGGAATGGATAAAAGAAAAGGAAGGACGGACGTTGCTTTTGACCACCCACTATATGGCGGAAGCGGACGAACTGTGCGACCGGGTGGCGATTATCGACAAAGGACTGGTCTTGGTTTGCGACACACCGGCAAACTTGAAGCGGCAGCTGCAGCAGGATGCCATCTATCAATTGGATGTCGATTTGCTGACCGACCATATAGAGAAATTTTCGCAAATTCCGGAAGTGGTCAACTTTGCCTTCGAGCACAAGCCGGTGGAGTCGAAGACGGTTTTAAAAATCATTTTGCGGGATGAAGCCGGGATTTCCAAAGTGACCAAACTTATTGAATCCTCCGGTTCCAGAATCCGCTCGCTCTCCAAGCGGGAGCCATCCTTGGAAGATGTTTTTGTTTCCTTAGTCGGAAGGGGATTGGGTGAAAACGGAGCTTAACCTCACCCCCTGGCCCCCTCTCCGCAGGGCAGAGAGGGGGAACTTGGAAGAGAGAAAAAAAGAGAAATAGATGAAAACGGAGCTTAAAACCAACCTACGCGCCATCTGGGGGCGGGCTTACGTGCGCGTGGTCGGCGGCACGCGCGAACTTTCCTGGATTTTTTTTGAAATTACGATGCCGCTTTTGGCCGTAGCCACCTACGTGTTCGTCTATAAGGCCCTGGGCGCGCCGCCCGACTACACCGGCTTTGTCATCCTGGGCGGGATTATGACCGCCTACTGGCTGAACGTTTTGTGGTCGATGGCCTCCCAATTTTACTGGGAGAAAGAGCAGGGAAATTTGGAGCTTTATTTAATTGCACCCATTTCGCGGATGTCGATTCTTTTGGGAATGGCCTTGGGCGGTCTTTTTATGTGCACCACCCGCGCCGTGGCAATTTTGGCCGGGGGAGTTTTGTTGTTTCACGTAAAGATGATTCCAACTTCCTGGCCGCTTTTGATTCTCGTCTTTTTTCTTTCGATGGCGGCTTTGTACGGACTGGGGATGATGGCCTCCTCCCTTTTTTTGATGTTTGGCCGTGACGCCTGGCAGATTTCCACCCTGCTGCAGGAGCCGATTTACGTTTTTTCCGGCTTTTATTTTCCGATTAAGTCTTTCGGGTTCACCCTCGGCGCCATCGCCTCATTGCTTCCCTTAACCTTGGGAATCGACGCTATGCGGCAGTTATTTTTTGAGGCTGGACGGGTTCACGCTTTTTTGCCTCTCTGGACGGAGATTTTGATTTTGTCGGTACTTTCGGTTCTTTTTCTATGGCTGGCTAATTTGTCGCTTTTGAAAATGGAAAATTTAGGGAAAAAAGAGGGGCGGCTGACGTTGCGATGGCAGTGACAAAGAAGACCTCTCCCCTAACCCCTCCCCGATGCGGGGAGGGGAATTTTCCCCCTTCCCGTTTCGGGAAGGGGGTCAGGGGGTTAGGTTTAGGGGAAGGGAATAGATGAGTTTATTACGCACCGTAAAAACCGCAGGGTATCTGGGATGGGCGATTGAAGCCAACTGGGCCGAACCATTCACCTTTATCGCCTACGCCATCACCCGGCCGATTTTTTCAACCTTGATTTTGGTGTTAATGTACAAAGTGGTCGCCGGCGGCCAAACTTCAACGCCCCTTTTCGCCTATATCTATCTGGGCAACGCCTTCTTTATGTACACCGCGAATACGTTAGCCGGAGTCGGCATCGTTGTTCACGAAGACCGCGAGCGCTACGAGATGTTGAAATACATCTATCTGGCGCCGATTGTCACTTATTTCTATATGTTAGGGCGCTGCATTCCCAAATTGATTATCACCACTCTGGCGGTAATCGTTACCCTGGTCTTCGGGGTCTGGATTTTCGGGCTTTCATTGAAATTTGGCCACTGGCCGCTTTTTTTCTTGAGTTTTCCTCTGGGAATAATCGCCACCGTCGCTCTGGGGATTGCTCTGGCCTCGCTCACTCTTTTAACCGCCCGGCACGGCTTTTTTATGGCCGAAGGCACGGCCGGAGTTTTCTATTTAGTCTCCGGCGCCGTTTTCCCTATCGAAGTCCTGCCCAACTTTCTTGAGCCTTTGGCCTTGGGTTTCCCGATTACTTATTGGCTGGAAGCGATCCGCCGTTCGTTAATGGCCGAGCCGGTTTCGAAGATTTTTCTTCCCTGGTCGGACGAGAAATTGTTTTTGGTTCTGTTCGTTACCACGATCGCTTCCGTTTTTCTTTCGGTAGCCATCAACCGCTGGATGGAATATCTGGCCCGCAAGCAGGGGAAATTGGACCAAGTGTTTAATTATTGAAGTTTTTGTAGGGGCAATTCATGAATTGCCCTTATCCAAAGGCAACCGCTTCTACAAAGACAAAATCTTTTCCATCTCCTTAAAAATTTTTTGCAATTCTTCCGCCGGGCTTTGAATGGTTGCAGCTATTTCCGAAGGAATCTGTCCGTAGCCTTTTAGCCGTTTTTCCTCCAAATTTCCCGCCACCGTCCAAAGCCGCGCCGCTTCCGCCAAAAGCCGTTTTTTGACCGGGCGCGAAGTGATTTCAAGATTGAGTTTGTTTTTCAGCTCTTTGAGCATTCCCCGAACTTTTTCAATCTTCTTTGAAAGCTCGTTTTTCTGTTCGGCAGTTAAGTCGTTTAGGTTTGCTTCCAAAATCGGCTCGGCTTCCGGCGCAGTCAGCCAAAGCTCCATCCGCCGCAGAGCTTCCTCAATAACCAAAAGCCGGACGCGGATTCCGGCGATTAAATGAGAATTGGATTCTGCCGCCATTGCGCCAAAATAAGAAAGAAATGGGCGGAGAGAAATTCTTTTGTAGGGGCGTATTGCCATACGCCCTTTTCACTTGCCAATTTACCACCAATTCGGTAAGTTTCAGTTTTGTTGTTTAGAATTTTGAATTTGAAAATGGAGGAGCGATGCCGGAAGTTCAGAGGGAGTTTGCCGTGAAAGTCAGCGGAGCGGTTCAAGCGCAAGAAGAAGTCAAATACAGCTTTAATCCGCCTCCTTTTGCCGGCGCAGTAGAATGGCACGGTGTTCCCATCGGCGCCTCAAACGCGGTCACCCGCACCAAAGGCCGCACCAAACTCCACGACAAAGTGGTGGACAAAACTCCCGGCAAACTGGAAAAGCTAATTGATTCGGCAACCAAAACGATGCGCAAGGCCAGCCCCCAGAATACCCTGCAGCATGATGTAATTATCCACGGCATCCGGGTACGGGCGATGACCAACTCCCCCCATCTTTTCGATTACTGGGTGGATAACTGGTATTCCGTTTCCGAATGGAAAGAACTAACCGGCCAAGCTCCATCGGCGGAACCCAAAGTGATGGTTTACGCTTTCGGCGGCGTCGAAAACGAGGAAGAGGCGGCCTATTACAGCCGCAAGGCGAATACGATTGTTTTCTTTAACACATCTTATTACGGCCAGTTGAAAAGCTGGGTGCTCGGTGCTGTCGGGCGAGTTCTGGCGGAAGATCACGGCATTCATTCCATCCACGGCGCCTGCGTGGAGCGGAACAAAAAAGGAATTTTGTATATCGCTCCCACCGGTACGGGAAAGTCCACCTCCTCCTACGGCCTGATGGGCACCCCTGGCAGCCGCTTTCACTCCGACGATTGGGTGTACGTGCGCTACGCTTACCGGCTGAAAAACGGCGGCTTGATTTGTCCGATGAGGATTTCTTCAAGCGGCAAAGAGGCAGCCTTGGGCTTTCAGGTCTATCGCTGGCTGGAAGAGAACCGTTCGAAGTCGGACGCCGAAATTGCCGGGATGGATTTGAAGAATGCCGAAGTCAAAGTTCGGCTCTCCGATTTGGATTTTTCCAAACCGATCGAAGCCTATGCCTACACCTCGGAAAAAGTTTTTTATCTGCGTTCCAATTTAGTCGAAAGTTTTGCCGAAACAGCCTATCCGATTTTACAATCCAAGCTGGAAAACTGCCCCGAGGTAACGCCCGCTTTTATGGAGGCTGAAAGAGATAGCATCGCTGGTATTGTGAATCGCCTGCAAAATCTTGAAGATTCCGAATTGCGAAATTATTTTCGCTCCATCGAGCAGGACCGCCTGGGTTATTTAGTCGCACGCTTGTACGCTTTTGACAACACCCGCGCGATGCTGGATATCAAGAAAGTTTTCGGCGAAGAGCGGGTCTATACCAATCCGATGGAGCCGGTGCGGCTGGCCAACATAATGCTTTTGAAGCGTGACTTTTCCAGTTTGGATGTTTTGCAGTCTTTGCCGCTTTCGCTTTTTATGTCCAAACTTTTAATCGGCGAAACGCCGGACAAAAAACGGGAAATAGCCTGCAACGCTTACCGCGCGGTGGACGACGCGGAGGAAAAAGCTTTTATCGACCGCATCGAGCTGCAAAATGGCGGCAAGTTAGACGGTTCCTATTACGACCGGTATGCCTCCACCGACGGCAAGCCGGACACCCTCTATCAGGAGTTCGAGCTTTTCCGGGTGATGCACCAATCCGCCGGCTGTTACAGTTTGAACACCATTTTACAGAGCGATAAAAAACTGAAAGACAAGCGCGAAGCGGTCTTACGCAGCCACGCCTTAATCGCCAAGACGCTGGACACTCAACCAAAAGATTTGCGCCTGACGCTGGAGAATTACGACGGGTTTTTGAAATAAGTCCGAGTTTTTTGTAAATAGTCTGCCCTTTCGGTTGGCTTTTCGGCTTAGCGTATATATATTTGCCTGCCTGTATGAACCAACGCTTGGAAGAAATTTTGCGCCCGGTTGGGCCGCAAATGAGCGGTTTTGAGGAGAAGCTGAAGTCGTTTCTTTTTCACTCAGACGCTTCCCTCGCTTGCGTTGAGCGCAGCGTAAACAAAACTCGGGACAAGTCGGAACGAGCGGCCCGCTCCGAGTTCGTCTGGCAAATTACCGAGCATATTTTGACCCGGCGGGGAAAACGGCTGCGCCCTGCTTTTGTTTTTCTTTCCGCCGGGCAGATGGCCGCCGACCCCCAACGGGCCATGCTGGCGGCTCTGGCCGTGGAGCTGATTCATACCGCCACGCTTTTGCACGACGACGTCATCGACCTTTCCTCCACCCGCCGCGGCCAGCCGACGGTCAATTCGAAGTGGAACAATCTGGTTTCGGTTTTAATGGGCGATTATCTTTTCTCCCGGGCTTTCAGTTTATTGGTGCAGGCCGACAGCCGGACGCTAACCGCCGCTTTTTCGCGCGCCACGGAGCGGGTTTCGGTCGGGCAGCTGGTGGAAATCCAACATATAAACAATCTGGATTTGTCCGAGGCCGATTATTTCTCCTTAATTGCCGATAAAACCGCCTCGCTTTTTGCCGTTTCCTGCGAGACGGGGGCAATTTTGGCCGAACGGCCGGAGCCGGAGCGGGAAAAAATCCGCGACTTCGGCGAAAAAGTGGGCATTGCTTTTCAGATTACCGACGACCTGCTCGATATTGTCGGCAAGGAAGAAACGACCGGCAAAACGGCGGGTAACGATTTGCGCGAAGGAAAACTTACTTTGCCTTTGATTTACACCCTGCAAAACGGAAACTCCCGTTACCGAAAAGAAGTGGTCGAGATTTTGCGCACGGGAACCGACAACGGCCAAATCGAGCTGGTGGCCCAACTGGTGCGCCAGGCCGGCGGCGTGGCTTACGCGCAGCGGCAGGCAGATAAAATGGGGCAAGAGGCGTTTCGCTTGCTGGAAGGCCTGCCGAGTTCGCAATACAAAAAATCTTTGGAACAGATAGCTCGCTTTGCCACCCGGCGGGATGTGTAAAAACAATTTGCAGGCTGGCTGGTAGAAGTAAGGTGGTCTTACTTTTTGCGCTTCCGGAACTTCGTTCCTTAAAATTAAATTTTCCTTCCGCCGACCGCTGGATAATTCTGGTCCTCGCGGTTTTGTTTTTGGGTTCGCTTTTCTGGTATTACGCCCGCACCCTGCCGCCTTTGGAAAAAAAACAGAGACGATTGCTGCTCTCTCTCCGTTTTTTAGGGTTCGTATTTCTTTTTCTGGTTTTGGCCGAGCCGATTCTGGCCCTGTTTCTGGCAGGCAAGCAAAAGCCGGTGGTGGCTGTTTTGGTTGACCGCTCCGCCAGTATGGATTTAGGAAAGGAGAAAAGAGGAGTTATCGCCGACCAAGCCGTTGAAAAGCTTATGGCACAAAAAGGGAATTGGGAGTTTAAAAAGTTTGACTTCGCAGATAGTTTGGCCGAATACCGCTCTTCGTCGCCGGCCAAAGGAACCGCCACCGCCATAGGTTCGATTTTACGTTACGTTTCCGAAATTCCGGATCTGGCCGGCCTTGTGGTGGTAAGCGATGGCGCTAATAATTCCGGTCCCGACCCGGTGGGCGTCGCCAAAAAATTAAATGTTCCGGTTTACACGGTAGCGGTTGGCCAGGAGGAGCAGGCGATTGACTTGGGAATTGAAGGAATAAGTTCTCCCTCCATCGCTTTCGAGGGAACGCCGGTCACGGTTGAGTTCCTGCTTTCGGCCCGGGGAGTCGGAAAGATAAAACTTCCACTCACCATTTCTCGGGGCAGTAAAAAGATAATTGCTCCGATGGTTGACTTTGCCGGCGACGGCGAAAAAACGGTCAAAGTGGAATTGGCGCCCGACTCGGTTGGCACGTTGATTTACAGCGCCGGTTTGCCTGCTTTGACTGGGGAGAGCCAGTTAAAGAACAACCGGAGAGTTTTCTCCTTGAAAGTTTTAAAGGCCAGAGAGAAAGTTTTGCTGGTGGCCGGTTCACCCGGCTGGAATTATCGATTTTTAAAACAGGTTTTGGAGGAAAACTCGCGTTTGGATGTGGAAGGTTTAGTTTACGGCCCGGGCGCCAAACCTCTTTTTTCGGCCGTTCCCCTTGACGCCCAAAATTTGGAGGCGTACGACGTTCTGATTTTTACCGATTTTTCCCCGGCTTTGCTTTCGGGAATCGATTCCCGTTTGCTCGCTTTTGTGCGCGATAAAGGAAAAGGTGTTTTCTTTTGTTTGGGTGAGCAGTTCCCCTCCGCTTCACTTTCACCTGCTTTTACTCAGCTTCTGCCCCTGGATTTCAAAAAAGCCCGCCCTTCACTCTTTGCGCCGATTGGAGTTCTAACGCTGACCCCCGAAGGAAATTCCCATCCCGCCACCCGTTTCGTCTCCGATCCGGCGGAGCAGGCTAATTTGTGGAAAAATTTGCCTCCTTTGGAGGGGGTAGTTGTCTCTGATTTCCCTTCAACCAATGGAACAATTTTAGTTGCAGTTTCCGGGCCGGTGGAACCAGCTCGTATCCCCGCTTTGTCGGCCAAAAACTTAGGTAGGGGCCGAGTCCTGGCCGCATCGGTCTATCCGCTTTGGAAATGGTATTTTCTTCCGGTCGGAACAGCTACCGAAGATACCACTTTCGCCTGGTTGGTAAATCAAGCTTGCAGCTGGCTGGCCGGCTCGGAAGAAGAGGGGCGCTTCAATTTATCCACCGACAAGTTGGTCTATAACTCCGGGGAAGAAATCGGTTTCTCCGCCGCCGCTTTCGACCTGGCGCATAAGCCCCTGGAAGGTTTGGACGTGGAGATTGATTTGGGGATAAAGGGGGAGGAAAATCTTTTGCTGTACGAAGAGGCAGTGGGGCGATATGCGGGGAGAAAAAGGGTAATCCAGCCGGGGGCCTACACGGCCGTTGCCGCCTTTCTCGAGAACGGCAAAAAAATCGGAGAGGCCATTGCCCGTTTCACCGTCGAAGAGCTCTCGCTGGAAGACCGCTCGGTCTCCTTCAACGCCACGTTATTGGAAAAAATCGCCGCCGTTTCCGGGGGGGCTTTTTACCGCCCGGAGGAAATTGAACGTTTTGCCAAAGATTTCAATCCCCAAAAAGAGGAATGGTCCCGGAAAAAGGAATGGGAGTTGGCTCACCAGCCGTTTCTTCTGGTTGGAATGATTCTTTTTTTGGCCACGGAGTGGTACCTGCGCCGCCGCTGGCAGCTTTTGTAGTTTGAAAATTCTTCTTTCCATTTTTCTGGCTCTTGTGGTTTCGGGCGCTGGTTTTTGGGCCAAGGCGCTCGATTTTTCCGGGTTTCTGGCGGCCATTTTTGTGGGCGCCTCGATTTTCTGGGGCGCCGGTTTTTACGGAGCGGCGGTTTTGATTTTCTTTTTTCTTGGCGGCTCGGTTTTATCGCGCCTGCCTTCCAAAATTGAAGCTCCCGAACAGAAAGCGAGGAGGGATTGGAAGCAGGTTCTGGCCAATGGGCTCTGGGCGGCCGTTCTGGCGCTTTTGTATGGCTTTAAGAAAGACGAAGTTTATTATCTGGCCTACGTTTCCACACTGGCGGTTGCCTGCGCCGATACGGTCGGCGGCGAAATCGGCCTGCGCCGGGCCGGCAAGACGATTTCACTGACCAACTTGCGAACCATCCCTCCGGGTCTTTCCGGAGGGGTCAGTTGGGTAGGAACAATGGCTGGTTTGATAGCTGCAGTTTTGCTTGGTATGGTCGGGATTTTCTCGCGTCGCTGGGACTTATTGTTGTCTCTCAAACTGATTGCTTTGATTTCCTTAATCGCTTTTTTAGGTTCCCTACTCGATTCCGTTTTGGGCGCCCGGCTTCAAGCCAAGTATCAATGTTCTCTATGCAATTCGCTGGTGGAAGTTCCCATTCACTGTGGCAGGCCAACTCTCTTAAACTCTGGTTTACGATTTTTAGGCAACGACGGAGTTAATTTTTTGGCCACTTTTTTTGGGGCGGTATTGGCCCTCATTTTATTTTGACGGTTCCTGATTTTCGAGTTTGCTTTACGTCACCCCGTCTTTTATTATCGAAGCTTATATGCGGGACGCCTTGTATTTCGTTTCCGACCTGCATCTGGGGGCGGGAACTTTTTCCGAAGAAGAGAAGAAAAAAGAGAAGTTCATTCAATTCCTGCAGCTGGTCCGCCAAAACGCCTACACGTTATACATTGTCGGCGATTTGTTCGACTTCTGGTTTGAGTACAAAAACGCCATCCCCAAGACTGAAGTTGAAATCCTGACCGCTCTGAAAAATATAACCCTGATGGGCCTGCCGGTGGTCTATTTGGTCGGCAATCACGACTTTTGGCAGCGCGATTTTTTCAGCAAATATCTGGGCGTCAAAATCGAAAAAAAAGATTTGGTTTTGAATTACGAAGGCAAAAAGATTTTCCTGACGCACGGGGACGGCAAAGCCCGTTCGGATTGGGGATATCGAATCCTGCGGGCGCTTTTCCGCAACCCGATAAACGTCTGGCTCTATCGCCAGCTGCCGGTGGACGTAGCTTTCCCTCTGGCACGCATCGTTTCCGGCTCCTCGCGGCGCTTTTCCGAAGCGCGGGGCAAGGAACAGCTTTCCGAATACGAGGATTTCGCCCGTCATAAGTTTGCCGAAGGGTTCGATGCCGTGGTTCTGGCGCATTCCCACGCGCCGGAGCTGAAGGTAATGGAAGGAAAAACCTTGCTGAATATCGGCGATTTTCTCTACAATTTTACGTATGCGGTTTTTAAAAATAATGAATTTGAACTTAGGAAAATGGCGTGATTATTTACCGTTCCTTTCGCTTAAAAGCGAATAAGTTTTTTCCCCGTGCCGTTTTACTTTTTCTTTTTTCGGGATGGATTTCGAAAGGGGCGTTCGCCCAGCCGCCCCAAAAAATCGAGATTATCCAGGACAGCCTCAAAATAACGGCTTCTCTACGTTTGAATGGCCGTGTGGATACGGCAGACCTCCGTTTGGCTGGCAAAGCCATTCGGAGTGACACCACCCGCCACGGCTGGCTTTCCCACTTTGGGCCGATTGAATTGCGTTTTGAGGAAAGTTATCCTTCTTTTCCAAATATCAGTTTTTTCCGCTTCTTTACTCCGAGTTTAGTAGTTTCCCCCGGCAATTTGGTGGGAATCGACCGGAAGAAAGAAAGGGCCTACATTATTTACCAAAGCGGTGCCCCCGACGACCTGGACGATATGGCCGAAGAACAGGGAATAACAATTTCTTCCGATACGGCCGCTTTGGAGTATTTCATCGAGATTTTGCAAATTCGGGGTTTTTTCCCCGCCCTCATTTTAGACACGACCGGCGAGTTGCGCCAGTTTGCGCGCTATCAGGAGCAAGCTATGCACCTGCAGCCGGAAAAACAGCCGCCGGTTAGCCGAATTTACCGCCACCTCTGGAAAGACCGGAGTTTTGCCCGTTTTAAAAGAGGCAAGTTGAAGGAAAAAGAAAAGGATTATATGGAGCGGGAGAAGGCTTGGGGCGATTTAATTCGAGAGCCGCAGGTCTCCCTTTATAAGGATATATATAATGTGGCGCTCTTCTTTGCGCGACCTAAAGACCTTTTGAGCGTCCATAAAATTTCTGCCTTCGTTTTCCAAAATGGCGCCGTGCATTATTCCGTAGTTCCTGTAAAATTGTAGGGGCACACGGCACCTCCATACTTTTTTTCTATTTCATTTGATAAATGTAGGGGTGAACCTTTAGGTTCGCCCTGGACGAATCCGAAGATTTGTCCCTACGTTTGTTTAGTTTTGGCCGAAAGGACGATTTTTCCGTCCTGTTTACCCGTTTCCATTGTCTCGTAGGCGGCTGTAGGATTGTCGAAAGGAAAAACGTGCGAAACATGCGGCACAATCTTTTTTTCGCCCACCCAATTCACCATTGCCGCAAACTCTTTCAAACTCGCCATCGTTGAGCCTAAAAGTTGTAGCTGTTTAAAGAAAACATAGCGCAAATCCAGTTGCCCCTTCGGGCCGGTAGTAGCTCCGCAAGTGACAAATCTCCCCCCTTTTCTTAAAAGCCGGATGTTCATTTCAAAATAATCCTGTCCGACGTGGTCGAAAATAATGCCAAAGCGCTCCGCGCCAGACCAGGATTTTAACTCGCTTTCCAAATTTTGGCCGGAGACAAAACCCTGAACTCCTCTTTTTTTCCAGATTTCCAATTTGCCCGCCTGACGGGAGGTGGCCGCGATTTTTTTGAAGCCGAAGGAAAGCAAAAGCTCCAAAATCGCCTGCGAAACCCCGCTTCCGACTGCGTGCACCAAAACCGGCTCGATTTTTTGCGGCTCAGCCTTTTCCGGTGACTTGTCCCGAGCGGAGCCGAGGGAAAATCCCTTCTCGGCTACCATTTGCCAGGCAGTCAGATAAGCCAGCGGCACTGCTCCGGCCTCTTCGTCAGAAAGATGTTCGGGGCATTTGACCAGATATTTCTCCGGCTCCACCAGTTCCTCCCGCAAAACTCCGGGACTGTTTTCGCCGCGAATTAAAAAATCATCCCGCAGATTTTCGGGCAGATATTCTCTTTTATCCGCACCCAAATTGCCGCCCGGATAGACCAGCACCCGGTCTCCAGCTTTGAATTTTTCCGAGCGGCTTTCCGTTACTTTTCCACAAAAGTCAGAGCCGGCAATGTGGGGAAACTGATATTTCAAATGTGGCAGGCCTTTGATAACCCATAAATCAAGATGGTTCAAACTTCCGGAAAGAAATTTCAGCCGAACTTCGCTGGGTTGGGGCCCACCCGGAGCCGGGAGGTCCAGCACTTCGATGTTAGAAACGGAGCCGGTTTGTTTAAAGCCGATGGCCTTCATAGAGCGCAAGAAGTTAGAGGGAGTAGAAAAAAGTGTCAACGGCTAAAAAATAGGGGCACGTGGCAACGTGCCCCTACAAGGGGGGGATCTTAAAAGGACCTGACCTACTTGGTTACAGTCAGGGTTTTGGCTGATTTCTCTTCCTTTTCCGCCAAAAGTGTCTGCACCAGCTCCCGCAGGTCTTTCAACTCCCGCCTCAACTCGTCGTTCTCCACTTGGTGCTCCTGAACGATTTGATACAGCCCCTGAATCGCCGCCAGCGCTATCCCCGGCGGGTCGATGGTGGAGATGGTTTTTTCGTCATCGCCGACTTGGAACAAGGGATAGAAATCCTGCGCCATCGGGCCGATGTGTTCTATGTTCGGGTCCTGCGCCTTGTAGCTCCAGCGTTTGATGGGGAGTTGCATCACCTTATCCAGCATCTCTTTTCCATCCAGCGTCCGGATGTTTCGTTTCAAATTGCTGTCCGAAACCGCCACCCAGGCGGAAGCCCCGGCGGCGAGGGTTACGCCTGCCGTCAAACTCGCATCGGAGTAAATCCTCGTTCCGCCCCCTGCGCGGACGTTGAATTGATTATTTGCGCTGGAGGCGAAGTCGATGTCGTTGCTATCGGCCCAAACGAAACTACCCAAGTGGTTAGCTTTTGCCCGGCGGCCGGCGGCAAAAGAGTAATTTCCACTGGCTTTGTTTGTGTTACCTCCGGGGACGGTGGAGGCAAAGCCGCTTGCCCTGTTGTCTTGGCCGCCGCCGACCGTGGCAGATTGGTTGCTGGCGGTGTTAATGACACCGCCACCGACCGTTGCGTATATAGCGCTGGCGATGTTGCTTCGGCCGCCGCCGATGGTGGAGTTTGGTCCCTGCGCTGAATTGGAATCAAATGCTGTTACACCACCGCCGCCGCTAACAACGGAAAATTGTCCGCGGGCATTGTTGAACTTACCCCCGCCGACCGTGGCCGCAACCCCGTTGGCGGCGTTGAAGGCACCACCACCGACTGTAGCCTTTTCACCGCTCGCGGTGTTAATCTGACCGCCGCCGACAGTAGCCCCGTGGCGCGAGGCCTCGTTGCCCTCACCTCCCCCGATCGTAGTGAAATTGGAGTCGGCCTTATTGCCCGTACCACCGCCGACGGTCGTTGCCGCACCGGTGGACCTGTTGCCTTCGCCGCCACCGATCGTCGAGAAGCTGCCGCTGGACGTGTTGGACTGACCGCCACCGACTGTTGAGGCAAAATCACTGGCGATATTGCTTTGGCCGCCTCCAACGGTAGACTTGCTATCGGTTGCGCTATTCAAGTCGCCGCCGCCCACTGTGGAGCTAGTTCCGCTGGCCGCGTTTTCCTTGCCACCGCTCACCGTAGCTGCCTCTGCACTCGCAGCGTTGGTGAGTCCACCACTCACTGTGGCCCAATTACCACTTGCCGTATTTCCATCCCCAGCGATAAAAGCGTTCGTACCGGTATTCGTATGCCCCGGCCCGATGGTCGCCTTACCGGAAATGGTAAGGTCGCTTTGAATGCTGACGTCGCCGAATATCGTTCCACCCGTAGCTCGATTGACGGTTTGAACCCGGCGGGCATACCCCACCGAAGTCAGGGCTGTCCGGGGAGTAAGGACTTCCGAACCGACCGTGATTTCCAGAAAAAGCGAATCGTTGCTGTCGAAGAGATTAGTCGGCAGCGAGATAACCGAACCCAATGGATGCATAAAAATACCCCCGGAGGTAGTCGCTGTGGCCGTTTCGTTCCAGAGCGAGGCACCCCCGCTTCGGAGCGTCCAGATGGCAAAGTTGACGCTGTGCGTGCCATTCGGAATCGGGGCGCCGGCTGAGTCCAATCGCCCCAGAAAGTTGATAAAGTTAGGAATAGACGGCTGAGCTTCCGCGCGGGTTGCCAGCACCATTGAAGCCGCCAGCAGTATCCCCAGTCCGAAAAACGTTTTGAAGCCTTTCATTTTACTCCTCCTTAATAGAGTTGAGTTTATGTTTTATGGAACACCCCCGAATGCCCAAAGCGGTGCCCCACCCGGTTTAATTTTCTGCGCTATCCCACCCGTGTAAAAGTTAATTTGTCCAGCCGGTAAGTCAAGTGCCAAGAAAAAAGCTTTTCGGGCTTGACAGCCCAAAGGCGGGGTTGTAATATCGGAAGTTTGGTTGGGTAGGTAGGGTAGAAGCAGCCAAATTTTTTTAACCTTGCTTGTTACAAATTTCACAAGCGGGAGATGGGTTTTAGCAGAGGCGTAGAGGAGATTTGCAGTAAGAAATGGCGTTGAAATGGAAGATAACGCTCGTGGTTTTGGCTCTGGTTGGCTACGGCGGCTGGGTGATTGCCGATTTAAACACGAATGTCGGCTACGCCCCCGAACAGCCGCTTCCCTTTTCCCACAAAATCCATGCCGGGGACAACAAAATCCCCTGCTTATACTGCCATTCTTCCGCCGAAAAAAGCCGCCACGCCGCCGTGCCGCCGATGAACGTCTGTATGGGCTGCCACAAATCGGTAGCCGTAACCAAAGAGAACGTTATCAAGTTGGCCAATGTCTTCAAAGCAGATTCGGCCATCGCCTGGACGCGGGTTCACTCCCTGCCGGATTTCACTTACTTCTCCCATCGCTGGCATCTGGCCAAAGGAATCGCCTGCCAAACCTGCCACGGCCCGGTGGAAACGATGGATAAAATCGTGCAGGTGCAAAAGCTGAATATGGGCTGGTGCGTGGACTGTCACCGCCAGAATAACGCTTCGATTCAATGCATAACCTGTCATAATTGAGTATGGAAGAGAACGGGAACAACGGCAAAAAACAGATTCGCTACTGGGTAAGCCTGGAAGATTATCAGGGCGATCCGGCGGTGGAAAAGGCTCGTCAGGAGGAGTTTTTCTCCAAACCGGAGTCGGTGCTGGGGGCCTTCGACAAGGGGGAGTCGACTTTTTCGCGCCGGGACTTGCTGAAATTGACGGGAGCGGCGGCGGTTTTCGCCGCCGCCGGCTGCGCCCGCAAGCCGGTTGAAAAAATCATCCCCTACGTCAACCAGCCAGAAGAGTTGATTCCCGGTGTCGCCAACTGGTATGCTTCCACCTGCGGAGAATGCCCGGCCGGGTGCGGAGTTCTGGTCAAAACCCGCGAAGGCCGGCCCATTAAAATGGAAGGCAACCCCGACCATCCCCTCAATGCCGGAAAACTCTGCGCCCGCGGGCAGGCCTCGGTTTTAAATCTTTACGACCCGGACCGCCTGCAAAAGCCTGTCCGTCTCTCCCGTCCCGGCGGAATGAAAACTGAAATCGGCTGGAAAGATGCTGATTCCGATATTGCCCTATCTTTGAACTCTGCCAATGGCAAAATTGTTCTGCTCACCGGCACCATCCACGGGCCGGCGCGTAAACGGCTTATCTCTGATTTCTTGACCTCTTTTCCCGGAGCCCGCCAAGTTGTTTATGATGCTTTGTCGGATGAAGAAATTTTAAATGCCCAGAAGACTTGTTATGGCGAAGCGGTTCTGCCGCGCTATCGTTTCGACCGAGCCGAAGTTTTGGTGCTGTTGGGCGCCGACCCACTGGGAGCCAGCCATTCGCCGGTGGAATTTGCGCGCGGTTTTGCCGCCGGTCGAAAAGTTAAAAACGGCGCAATGTCCAAAGTAATCTCTTTCGAGCCTAACCTTTCTTTGACCGGCTCTTCGGCCGATTTACATTACTTAGTCAAACCGGAAGATTTAATAAAAGTTGCCTTGGGTTTGGCAAATGAAATCGTAGTTGCTCAAGGAAAATCCTCGTTTGCCGGCAATGGCGGCGTGGTTTCTGCCTTGAGGCCCTATTCGGCTTCCAATGTTGAAAAAGAACTCGGCCTTACAGATGGAGCGATAAAATCAACCGCCCTCGAATTGTGGAAAGCGCGCGGCAAGGGGTTGGTTTACGCCGCCGGGCTGACCGCCCGCGACCGTTCTTATTTCGGATTGCAAGTAGCCGTCAATTTTCTCAACTCGGTTTTGGAAAATGAAGGCGTTGCTGTCGATGGAACCTTATCCCCGAGCAATCAGTCACAAGGCTCCATCGCCGATATGCTTTCTTTGATTGCCGATATGAAGGCCGGTAAGGTGGAGGCATTGATAATTTACGGCACCAATCCGGCTTACTCGCTGCCCGCATCGGCCGGTTTTGTGGAAGCGGCCCGCAACGTCAAAAAAATTGTTTATCTCGGGGATAGGGTGGATGAAACCGGCGAGCTGTGCGATTATGTTCTTCCGGTTTTGCATCCGCTGGAAAGCTGGGGGGACGCCGAGCCGCAAAAAGGGGTTTTCAGCTTAACCCAGCCGACCATAGGGCCGATTTTTGATTGCCGCGGCTTTGAAGATTCCTTGCTATCTTTTTCGAAAACTGCCAATGCCGGTGTTTCAGGAAAATGGGAAGGGGCTTGGCACGACTATCTGAAATCAGTCTGGCAGAAGGAAATTTATTCGCGTTACAACTTGGCCGGCTCATTCGAAGATTTCTGGAACGGGGCCTTGCGGCAGGGGGGTTTCTGGACGCACAACGAAGAGGCCGCGCCGCGCCGTTTCCGAGTTGAAGCGCTTACGCTGATAGGTCGCCCGCAAAAGGTCGATTCAAAATATCGCTTAGCTCTCTACGCTTCTCCGATAAATTATGACGGCCGTTACCAGAATAACGCCTGGCTTTTGGAAACTCCTGACCCGGTTTCAAAGATTACCTGGGACAATTTTGTTTCGGTTGCTCCCAAAACCGCAGAGGAGCTCGGCTTGAAAGAGTCGGATGTGGTAAAATTGACTTCCGGCGGCGTTTCTATTGAACTGCCGGTTCACATTCAACCGGGAATGCATCCGGAAGTCTTCGCCGTCGCAGTCGGCTGGGGACGGAAGAAAGTCGGGCGCAACGGCGACAACGTTGGCGTCAACGCTTATGCCTTGGCCCGGATGGAGGGGCGTTCGCTTGTGACAACCGCTTTGCCGGTGGAAATTTCCAAAACCGGAAAGGTCAATAAATTGGCCTGCGTGCAGGGGCATAATATGATTGAGCACCGGCCAATTATTCAGGAAGCAAGCTTGGCCGAATATCAGAAAAATCCGCAGGCGGGTCAGCCGGAGCATAAAGAAGAATTGATTTCGATGTGGAAACCCTACGAATACAAAGGGCATAAGTGGGGGATGGCGGTGGATTTGAACTCCTGCATCGGCTGCAACGCTTGCGTGGTGGCTTGCCAGTCGGAAAACAATATCCCCACGGTCGGTAAAGACCAGGTTTTGCGCGGCCGGGAAATGCACTGGATTAGAATCGACCGCTACTATTCCGGCGACGCGGAAAATCCGGACGTTGTGCACCAGCCGATGCTCTGCCAGCATTGCGACAACGCCCCTTGCGAAACGGTCTGCCCCACGCTGGCCACCACCCATACCGATGAAGGCTTAAACCAGCAGATTTACAACCGCTGTGTCGGCACCCGCTACTGCTCCAACAACTGTCCTTACAAGGTGCGGCGCTTTAATTTTTATCAATATACCCATTTTTACGACAATCCGGGGCAGCATCCTTTGGAGCTGGCTTTAAACCCCGATGTTACCGTGCGCACGCGCGGGATTATGGAAAAGTGCACCTTCTGTGTTCAGCGGATTCGGGACGGAAAAGAGCGGGCCAAAGAGTTGGGGAAACCGCTGGCGGATGGAGACGTTTTGACCGCCTGCCAACAGACCTGCCCGGCGGATGCCATCGTTTTCGGGGATTTGAACGACCCGGCAAGCCGGGTGGCCAAGATGGCCGCCGAGCCGCGCGGGTATAAGGTAATCGAGCTTCTGAACACCAAGCCCGCCATCACCTATCTGACCAAGATTCGCAACAAAGAAGCGGGAGAAAAGGCGTGAGCACGGAAGCCGCCGCCAAACCGCCTTTAATTCCTCCGCGCATCACCATGGCGGACGTGACCGCCGACGTTTTGCGCCCCATTGACCGTCCGGGAAAGCTCTGGTTTTTTACTCTCGCCCTTTCGCTGGCCGCATTGACTTTTGGCGCCTGGGCCGTTGCCACACAGCAGATGAAAGGGGTCGGCGTCTGGGGTTTGCGCAACCCGGTGATGTGGGCTTTCGACATCACCAATTTCGTTTTTTGGATAGGCATCGGCCACGCGGGAACTTTGATTTCAGCCATCTTGTTTTTGCTGCGCCAGCGCTGGCGCACTTCCATCAACCGCTCGGCGGAGGCGATGACCATCTTTGCGGTAATGACCGCCGGTCTTTTCCCGCTTATTCACTTAGGCCGCACTTGGTATGCCTACTGGCTCATTCCGTATCCCAACGAGCGGGGCCTGTGGGTCAATTTTCGTTCCCCTTTGCTGTGGGACGTCTTTGCCGTTTCCACCTATCTCACGATTTCACTCTGCTTCTGGTATCAGGGCTTAATCCCCGATTTGGCCACCGTCCGCGACCGCACGACCTCAAAGATAAAAAAACTTTTGTTCGGTATTTTCTCTTTGGGTTGGACCGGCTCGGCCAAGGATTGGAACCACTACGAAAAAGCGTATCTGCTTTTGGCCGCTCTTTCCACTCCACTGGTGCTTTCGGTACACTCGATTGTATCTTTCGATTTCGCCGTTTCCCAACTGCCGGGTTGGCACACTACCATCTTCCCGCCCTATTTCGTTGCCGGCGCGATTTTCTCCGGTTTTGCAATGGTGATGACCTTGCTGGTGATTCTGCGCAAGGTTTTCAAGCTGGAAGAGTATATCGGCCTGCATCATTTGGAGATGATGAACAAAATTATTTTAGTCACTTCCTGGATGGTGGGATACGCTTATATGACCGAGGCCTTCACTGCTTGGTATTCGGAAAATCCATTTGAGCGCTTCACCTTCTGGAACCGGGCTTTTGGGCCTTTTGCCTGGGCCTACTGGATTATGGTTATCTGTAACTTCATAATCCCGCAGATTTTCTGGTTTAGGCCGGCCCGCCGGCATATTTTGACGATGTTTATCATCTCCATTTTCGTCAATATCGGGATGTGGTTTGAGCGCTTCACTATAATCGTTACTTCTTTGCATCGAGATTTTTTGCCCGCCAGCTGGGATACCTATGCCCCCACCATTTACGAAATCGGGATGACCGTCGGTTCCTTCGGGTTTTTCCTTACTTTCTTTTTACTGTTTGCCCGCTTTTTGCCATCGTTGTCTTTGGCGGAAGTTAAAGGGGTTCTGGTGAACCCTTCCGGTAAAAAAATTATGCAAACGGCCGAGGCGGTGCATGGCTAAAACGGTCGTTAATGCCACCGTCGGTTTTTTCGATGATCCAGAGGAGCTGTTAAAAGCCGGCAGCGCCGCGCGCGAGCGGGGGTT
This sequence comes from uncultured Ignavibacteria bacterium, assembly GCA_964607165.1. GTDB lineage: Bacteria > Zixibacteria > MSB-5A5 > DSPP01 > DSPP01 > DSPP01. The sequence continues at coordinate 14,949 of CAZSIT010000025.1, read as the reverse complement.
CAAAAACCTGGACGCTTATATGCCTTATTTTGTGCACGGTATAAATGAAGCTTTGGGCATTAAACGCTCCTGGGTTCCTTGGGCCACGCTGGCGGCCGGAATGACCGGCGGGAGTCTGGGGTTTTTGTTTCAGGCCTGGGTGTCGGCCGTGGATTGGCCTTTGAACGTCGGCGGCAAACCGTTTATTTCCTGGCCGGCTTTTATCCCGATAACCTTTGAGTGCACGGTGCTGTTTGCCGGCCTGACCACGCTGGGAGCGCTTTTTGTCGCCTGCCGCCTGCCGGTTAAAAACCCGAAGGTGTTGGACTTGCGCCTGACCGATAATCGCTTCGCTTTGGTCATTCCGATTTCCGGCACCGGCAGCGAAGAGGAAAGATTTTTAAACGAAGTTGGAGCAGAGGATGTCCGCCGGGTCTAAGTTTTCCTTTATTGCCCTCTTTTTTGTTTTGGCTTGTTCGCGAGAAAAATCCAAACCGATGCTGGAGTATATGCCCAATATGGCCCACTCGCCGGCGGTGAAGGCCCAGGAGCGGAAGATGTTTTTGCCAGTTTCCGGAACGGTGCCGCGGGATTGGGAAGCGTATCCCTACGGAATTGGTGACACGCTGAAAGCGGCCGCCGAGTTAAAAAACCCTCTTCCAGCAACTTTGGAAATATTGCGAGCCGGACAGAAATCGTTTAACACCTTCTGCATCGTCTGCCACGGAGCTAAAGGGGACGGCCGCGGTTATATCATCCCCAAGTTCCCCCAACCTCCTTCTTTGTTGACTGACCGGGTGCGGAATTGGCCGGACGGGAGAATTTTTCATAACATCACTCGGGGACAACAAACGATGCCTTCGTATGCCTATCAATTAGACCCGGCCCAGCGCTGGGCGGTGGTGAACTACGTGCGGGTTTTGCAGCGGGCGGCCCGGCCAACCGCGCAAGATTTGGCGCAGATGAAGGCTTTGGGAATCGATTTTTCGGGAGACGAGCCGGATACTTCGGCGGCGAAAGAGTGGCCGGAAAGATAGTATGAGCGAGACTAAAATTACGACTGTCAAAGACCCGGGGCCTTTTAAAGTTCCGGCCCGCTTATATCAAATTTTAATCGCTCTCGGAGCATTGGGAATTATTGCTTTTCTTTTCGGATTGAAAGTGGATGCCCAGCGGGCCTGGTCGGCCTGGCTTTTCGGCTACGTTTTCTTTCTCTTCTGGGGGCTTTGCGGGCTTTTCTTCACCGCCTTGCACCACGCCACCGGGGCGATGTGGTCGACCGTCGTGCGGCGCATCTCGGAAGGGATGGCCTCCTATCTTCCGGTTGCGGCTGTGCTTTTTTTGGTTTTGCTGGTTGGTTCGGGAAAACTTTACGCTTGGGGGCATCCGGAGATCGCGCAAATTGAGCCACCCATAGAAAGCGATAAGCTTGGCTATTTGAACACCATTTTCTTTTCGGCGCGTAATCTCATCATTCTCGGCATATGGATATTTTTCGCCGCGGTTTTGATTAAAAACTCGCTCAAGCAGGATGAAACCGGCGACCCCTTGCTTTCGCGGAAGTCGGCCAAGCTCTCCGTGGTTTTCTTTCCGGTTTTTGGCATTACCTTTACCGTGGCGGTCTTCGATATGCTTATGTCCTTGGAACCGCACTGGTATTCCACCATTTTCGGAGTCTATTGCTTTGCCGGCTTGTTTCAAAGTGGAATGGCGTTTTTGGCCATTTTAGCCATCTATCTGCGGAGACGGGGTGTGCTGGAGGGGATTTTTAACGCCAATCATCTTCAAGATGTCGGCAACTGGATGTTCGCCTTTGCGGTTTTCTCCGCCTACATCGGTTTTTCCCAGTATATGCTCATCTGGTATGCCAATATGCCGGAGGAAACCTTTTATTTGATTACCCGCCGGACTTTTCCCTGGGGTTACATTTTTCTGGCGGTAGTTTTTTTGCGCTTCTTTTTCCCATTCTTTCTCTTGATGGGACGGGATGCCAAGCGCAGCGAAAGGGTGATTTTACTTGGCGCGGCGTTAATCATCTTAGGAGAATTTTTTGACATTTACCTGATGATTGGCCCGGCGTTAAGCCCCCAAAAGCCGCTGTTCGGCTGGATAGAGCTGGGAACTTTTCTTGGGTTTTTAGGAATTTTTGGCGCAACCTTGGCGCGCTTTTTCAGCCGGCATTCGATTCTGGCGGCGCGGGATCCAAATATCCTGGCCAGTTTGAACTGGAGACAGTGATGGAACATCAGAGCCAGCCACCCGTCGAGCAAAAAATAGAAAAATCCAATCCGATTATCTATCTGCCGCTTTTTGCCGTCGCCTCCGCTTTGGTTTTCTGGGCCTTTGTCAGCTTTTTCAAAATGGGAATGCGCGCGGCGAAAAATGCGCCGCCGGGAAAGGAATCGGTTCAACCTGCGGCTGTGGATTTAAGTGCCTTGTTTAATTCCACGCCCGATTTGATTGCCAAAGGAAAGATGCTCTATGCCATCAACTGCGCCTCCTGCCACGGGGCGGCCGGCAAAGGAGACGGTGACCGGGCCGCGGAACTGAACCCACGGCCGCGCAACTACGCCACTGAAAAATTCAAATTCGGCAACGCTCCCAGCCAGCTCTGGAATACTTTGCGGGTAGGCTCCCCCGGCACGGCTATGGCCCCTTTTGAACTTTTGCCGGCGGGAGATAGAATCGCCATCATACACTACGTTCGTACCCTTATCCCCAATCCGGCCAACGACTCGCCCGAGGTGATGGCTAAAATGAGCGGAGGGGGTGAAGCCCCGTCGACTACGGGTACTTCTACGACGACTACTGCCGCCTCGGAAACGGGCACGAGAATACCGATTGTTCTGGCTTTGGTGGTATCGGCTCATTCCGAGCTACCTCCGGGGAAAATGCTTGAGCATTTGCCGGGCGGAGAAGGTGCCATCCTTTATGGCCAGAAATGTGCCTCCTGTCATGGGGCATCGGGCGAAGGGGGAGAGCCGGTGCAAAAATTGGCGGTTTTTCCGTACCTCTACGCCAAAGCGCCGTCGCTCCAGAACAAAGGCACTTTCTGGTTGCAAGATAGGAAGGAATTTGAAAAAATTGTGGTGGGAGGGCTTGCGGGAAAGATGATGCCGGGGGTTGTCTTGACAAGTTCGCAACTGGACGCTTTATATCGCTACGTGCAGGCGTTGGCCCAGTAGAGGCGCTATGAAGAAACGATTAATTTTAACGGCGGCAATTGGGTTGGTAATGCTCGGTTTCGGGACTGTTTGGGGAGACGAGCCGATTACCAACTGGCTGACCCAACCGGAAGGCCCCCTGGCGCATGCCATTCGCAGCAACTTTTTATTCTCGATGGCCACCATAATGCCCTTCCTCTTCCTGGCGGAAGGGCTGCTTCTGTATTGCATCGTCCGCTTCCGGGCCAAACCGGGAGGGCGGCTGGCTACTTTCCACGAGAATCTGCGCCTGGAAGTTCTCTGGACGGTCATTCCGGCCTTGACTCTGGTCATCACCGCCGTGCCAACCTACCAAACCATGCGCAAAATGGAAGTGCCGCCCAAAAGTGATTTGGTGGTAGGAATTATCGGCCACCAATTTTTCTGGGAGTACCGCTATCCGAAATACGGCGTTTCCTTTGCCGAAGAAGCTTTAGTCGTGCCGGCGGGGAAAGTGGTCACGCTGAACCTCTCCAGCGTCGATGTGGTGCATTCCTGGTGGGTGCCGGCCTTCGGGGTCAAACAGGACGCTTTTCCGGGGCGCATTACCAACGCCTGGTTCAAAGCCGAAAATCCGGGGCATTACAAAGGACAGTGCGCCGAGTTATGTGGAAAATTGCACGCCAAAATGTATATAGATGTAAATGTGGTCACGCCGGAGGAGTTTGAAGGCTGGCTTATGAAAAAGAAATTGGGCGGCCCTCCCCCGGCCGTTCCGGCGGATACGGCAAAGGCAAAGCAAGGTTAGAGTGAGCGGAGCGCGCCCCAAAGGCTTAAAGCGGTGGCTGACCACCACCGACCACAAAGATATCGGCCTTCTCTACCTCTGGCTGGTTCTGTTTATGGCGGTCTTCGGCGGGGCCTTTGCAGGACTTTTGCGGGCCCAGCTTTCGGCGGCTAACTTGAAAATCTTACAGCCGGAGCTGTACAATCAATTTTTGTCTATGCATGGAACTTTGATGATATTTTTCGTCATCATTCCGGCGATGGCCGGGTTTGGCAACTACTTCGTGCCGCTTTTAATCGGGGCGCGGGATATGGCTTTCCCCAAGCTGAACGCGCTCTCCTTCTGGCTTCTTTTGCCGGCGGCCGGTTTGATGTTCGGCAGCTTTTTTGTTCAGGGCGGCACGGCCCAGGCCGGCTGGACCGGCTATGTGCCTCTGGCCTCGCGCCAGTATTCCGGAACGCCGGGAGTGGATATGTGGATTTTGGGCCTGCACTTGGTCGGACTTTCCAGTATTTTGGGAGCCATTAATTTCATTGTCACCATCGTCAATATGCGCGCGCCGGGAATGGATTACTTCAAAATGCCGCTTTTTGTCTGGAGCTGGCTGGTCAACGCCACTTTGATTCTGTTTGCCACGCCGGTTTTGGCCGGCGCTTTGACTATGGCCTTGACCGACCGGATGTTCGGCACCGGCTTTTTCCGTCCCTCGGAAGGGGGCGACCCGCTTTTGTGGCAGCATCTTTTCTGGTTTTATTCCCATCCGGCGGTTTACATTATGGTTCTGCCGGGAATGGGGATTATCTCCCACGTACTGCCGACTTTCTCCCAGAAAAAGCTGTTTGGATACAAAGGGATGGTTTTTGCCCTGGCGGGGATCGGTATAATTGGCTTTATGGTCTGGGCCCACCATATGTTCACTACCGGCATTGACCCCCGGTTGAGGGCCTTTTTCGCCTTTATGACTATGGTTATCGCCGTGCCGACCGGCATTAAAATTTTTTCCTGGCTGGCGACTCTTTGGGGCGGGCAGCTGCGCTTCACTACGGCGATGAAGTTCGGATTAGGGTTTATCTCCCTTTTCGTTATGGGGGGAATTTCCGGTTTGATGCTGGCGGTCGTGCCGTTTGACGTGCAGGTTCAGGACAGCTACTTTATAGTGGCCCACCTGCATTACGTTTTGTTCGGCGGCTCCTTGATGTCGCTTTTAGCGGGGACTTTTTTCTGGTTTCCAAAAATGTCCGGCCGGATGCTGGATGAAAAATTGGGGAATGTCATCTTCTGGCTTACTTTCATCGGGATGAACATCACCTTTTTGCCGATGCACTGGCTGGGGATTATCGGGATGTCCCGCCGGGTCTATACCTACCGTCCGGAGTTTCAGTTTTGGAACCAGGTTTCTTCCTTTGGCTATATTTTCCTTTTTGCTGCCGGAATGCTTTTGCTCTACAGTATATTCAAAGCGTTGCGCAAAGGGGAACCGGCCTCGGCCGACCCGTGGCACGCCTATCCTTTGCAGAAGACTTTGGACTGGTCAACCTCCAGCCCCCCGCCGGTGGAGAATTTCGCCAAAATTCCTGAGGTGGCATGAAAGTTTTTCCTGCCTCCAAAAAGACGGCGGTGGCCAAGCCTTCCGAGCCGGGAGTCAAAGGCGAGGTGCGCATCGCCGGCTGGCTTTTGTTTTTATCCCTTTTGGTTTTTACACTAATTATCTGGGGTGGGGTGGTGCGGCTTTCCGGTTCCGGTCTTTCCATCCCCGATTGGCCGCTAATTAACGGCAGCCTGCTTCCCCCAATGTCCGACGCCGATTGGCAGGCGGTTTTTACCAAATATCAGGCCAAATCGGATCTGGGCTTCGTTCCGCTATCAATATCCGATTTCAAGACGATGTTTTGGATTGAATACTTCCACCGCTTTTTGGCGGCCGTCGTCGCTTTAGTTTTTCTGGCGATTTTTGTGCGCGGATTTAAGAATCGCACCATCCGCAAGCAGGTCGGACCGTATTTGGTTTTTGCCGCGATGTTTTTGGTTGGCCAGGCGCTTTTGGGCGGGCTGGTGATTAAAGAAGAATTGAAAGGGGAGTTGGTAGCAGCACACCTGGGAGCCGCCTTTTACTTTTTCGGAATTATTTTGTGGATGGCTTTGAAGCTTTCCCGGGTGGAGGGGGCCATTGCACGGAGAGGGTGGAAGGGGCTTTCCCTTCTGGCCTGGGTGGCGACTGTTTTCGTTTTCGTCCAAATCGTCTCCGGCGGGCTGGTGGCCGGCAGCCGGGCCGGGCTGGTTTTCAACACCTTTCCCAAAATGGGGGATTTCTGGATTCCCCCGGCAACGGCGCTCTGGTCTTCCGTTTATCAACCGGTTTGGCATAATTTATTTCAAAATCAAATTTTGATTCAGTTTTTCCACCGCTGGTGGGCGTTTGCGGCGGCGGCTTTCGTCATCTGGGCGCACGTTAAGGCTTTGAAAACAGCGACCACTCCCCGCGCCCGCCTGGCCGCGCGCGGGGTCGGAATAATGCTGGTTTTGCAGATTCTTTTGGGGATTGGAAATTTGGTTATGAAGGCTCCCTTTGGAATGAGCCTGGCTCATTTAGTCACCGGCTTGACCCTTTTCGGACTTTTGGTAATTATGACCCACGAGGTGCGTTTCCGCTATGAGACCGCGGCTGTCTGATTACATCAGTTTAACCAAGCCGACCATTCTGCTTCTGGTGGTTTTGACCGGAGCCACCGCTCTGGTTATTGAAAAGTCTTTGCTTTCCAACCCCCTTGATTTTGCTCTGGTAATTTTAGGCCTGCTTTTGACCGGCGGGTCGGCCAACGCCTTTAATCAATACTTCGAGAAAGACATTGACTCCATAATGGAACGCACCCGCCGCAAACGCTCGCTTCCTTTGGGAAAACTTTCACCCAAAGAGGCTTTTGCGTTCGCCCTTTCGCTGGGGATTTTGGGAACTTTACTATTCGCCGTTTTTTTTAATCTTTTCTCGGCAGTTTTAGCGCTGGTGACCATCCTTTTTTACTCCCTTTTCTATACGCTGTATCTCAAACCGCGCACCCACCAGAACATCGTCATCGGCGGCGCCGCCGGCTCAATGGCCCCCGTCATCGCCTGGGCGGCCGCCACCGGCAGCTTGAATTTTACCCCCTGGATTTTGTTTATGATAATCTTTTTCTGGACGCCGCCCCATTTTTGGGCTTTGGCGATGTGCGTCAAAAAAGATTATGAAAAAGCCAAAATTCCGATGCTGCCGGTGGTGAAAGGGGACAAAGAAACGGCGCGGCAGATTTTAGTTTATACTCTCTGGATGGTGGCCTTCAGTCTGGCATTGCTTCTGGTAAAAGCCGGGCTGGTTTATCTTTTGCTGGCTTTGATTCTGAACGGAATTTTCGTTTACAAGGCTTATCGCACTTGGCGGCAGGTAACGGTTAAAGAAGCCTGGGGGCTTTTTGGGTATTCAATAGTCTATCTTTTAATACTTTTTAGCGGAATTATGGTGGATTCCATTTGGCATAAGAACCTGTAGGTCGAAAAGCGTAGGACGCAGATAGGGAAAATGAGCAAGAACAAAAAATTGGGACTGATCTTGGGCGCCTTTGGGATTTTGATGTTCGGCTTCGCCTTCGCCAATGTCCCGCTCTTCAAAATGTTTTGCCGAAAGTTGGGTTTTGGGCTTTCCCCGAACACGGTAAGCACAAATGTGGCGACGAGCGCTGGAAAAAATGGCCGCAAGGTGGAAGTGATGTTTATGGGTGTGGTGGCGGGCAATGCCCCCATCGCTTTTGAGCCGCTGGAAGCGATTAAAGAAGTTCCGCTGGGGCGGCAGGTGCAGACCGCCTACCGGTTCGTGAACCTTTCCAAAGACACCATCCGTTTCCGTCCGGTGCATTCCATTCTTCCCGAAGCGGCGGCTACCCACTTTTCACTTAAAAAATGTTTTTGCTTTGACGACCAAACCTTGCTGCCCGAACAGGAAGTGACCATGCCGGTCATCTTTTCCATCATCCCCGATTTGGATTCTACCGTGGAACGGATGACGCTGAATTACACCCTCTTCCAAAAACCGTTACATGAGACGAAATGAAACCTGACTTTCCAATGCAACAGAACCAATTTAGCACAGCCAGAAAAAACCGAAGGCTGGGTATCATTTTAGTCGCTTTTGCTTTGGTGTTGATGTCGGCCAGTTTTGTCTTGATGAAGATTTTCCACTTCGTCCCCCCACCCCCCAAATAAGAGGAGCCTATGCACGATTCGCATTCGGAAACCACAACGGTCTGGCACGGCAGCTGGTGGCCGGCCATTCTGGCCTTGGGCGCAGGCTTTCTCCCCTTCGGTTTTATCATTTTGAACTGGGGCTCCAAGCAGGCCGGCATAATCCTTTTAGCCACCGGTTCTCTGATCGCTCTTTTCGCGATGAGCGGCTGGGTGCACGCGGTCATACGCGAGAAATACGCCATCCACTATGAGGTGGGAGAATACGACTGGTTGAAGAACGGATTTAAGCTTTTCTTGATTTCAGAAGCAATGATTTTCGGCGCGTTTTTCGCCCATCATTTTTATACCCGTACCCATTTTGCCGTCTGGCCGCCGGAAGGAGCCCCGCATTTGGAAACGCGCCTCCCGGCGCTTGCCACCCTGCTTCTGGTTTTTTCCTCCTTCACAATGGAATGGGCGCACAAAGCTCTCATTAAAGGGGAACGAGTGGTGTGCGAGCGGTGGGTTTTGTTCTCGTTGCTTCTGGGAACGGTTTTTCTTTCCATTCAAGGATATGAGTGGGGGCATCTGCACGAATTCGACAAGTTCGTCCATAACAAGGGAATCTTCGGCAGCCAGTTCTATTCGATGACCGGCTTCCACGGTCTGCATGTCTCCGTCGGCTTGGTTTTGTTGGCTTCCGTCTGGCTGCGTTTAAAGCTGGGGCATTTCTCCGCCGGCCGGCACTTCGGATTTCTGGCCTCCACCTGGTACTGGCACTTCGTGGATATAGTTTGGGTGTTTCTGTTCACCACGATTTATTTGTTGTAATCGCAGGTTGAAACCGGTATCCGGGAAATGTTTTTTGTAGGGGCAACCCTCTGTGGTTGCCCGTTTTTTTTCATCGACGGTGGAGCCGAATGGTTTTTGTATTCGGCGCAAACGACAAAGCAATGGCAATTTCTTCAGTCGTAAATTTTCCTATTTGCGCAGCTGATTTTTTTCGGTTTATTCTATCAAATGTAGGGGCGGGGTTGCCCCGCCCGTTCTCCGGACGGAAATACCTCGCCCCTGCAAAAAACAGGTTTGTAGGGGCGTATTGAAATACGCCCGAACACGGTGGGCATAGCTCAGCTGGTTAGAGCACCAGGTTGTGGCCCTGGGGGTCGTGGGTTCAAATCCCATTGCCCACCCCTTGTTTCGCCAAAGATAGAACCTCGGTCTTGCCATTCGATTCCCTTGTAAGTGGGACGATTGGCAGTGTGTAAGTCATCACGCCTTTCCCGGAGGAGGAAAAATCAATTCTCTTTATCCAAGACCGCAGGAAAGATTTCCTCTCAAGCAGCGAGCCCTTTGCGAGAAGTTCGTGAAGGTCGTCCGTGTATTTTCGTAGGTCGTTGTCTGAAGCTTGGATCTGCTCTTTGTCTGTTTGTAGCTTAAAATTCAATTTTTCACGCTTGCAAGAATTGAATTGCTTGACGGTGGGGATTAAAACTGTTTCTTTTGGCCGATAATGACAGAACTTATCTGGGAAGGGAAATACAAGGACGGCAAGAAAGTCGCCCCGGTGCGGATTCCCTTACCCTTTCAGACCGTAGAAACGGTTAACGAAAGCGCGCAGGAGCGCCAGCGAATGCTGGGTCTGTTTTCCTCCGGACAGCAAACCGAATGGCGCAACCGGCTGATTTGGGGGGATAAAAAATATGTCTTGCCCTCACTTTTGCCTGATTTTGAAGGCAAAGTCAACCTAATCTACATCGACCCGCCCTTTGATACCGGGGCCGATTTTTCTTTTACCGCCACCATTCCCGACAACCCTGAAACTGATGAAGATGAAACAACCTCATTTGTAAAAGAACCGAGCATTATCGAGCAGAAAGCATATCGGGATACTTGGGGCGGGGGGTTAGATTCTTATTTGGAATGGTTTTACGAAACAGCGGTTTTGCTGCGAGAGCTTTTGGCAGAAGACGGAAGTATCTATGTGCATTTAGATTGGCATGTTGGACATTATGTGAAGGCGGTAATGGATGAAGTTTTTGGGCAGGATAACTTTAGAAATGAGATAGTTTGGCAACGAACCGGAGCACATAATGACCCTCAGAGATTTGGGCATATACATGATATGATTTTTTTTTATAGTAAAAGTGATAAATGGACATTTAACAGCATATACGTTCCTCATACGGAGGAACACCTGAAAACAAGGTTCAATCAAGTTGATGAAAAAACGGGGCGAAGATTTTTCGCGGGGCCAATAACAGCACCGGGAGATGGTCCGAGTCGCCGTTTTCGTGGGCAACTGAAGACACCACCAACTGGAAGACACTGGAGTTATACGCAAGAAAACATTGACGAATTAGAGGCTCAGGGAAAGATTTACTACTCATCGACTGGAGTTCCTTATCTCAAACAATACATGGACGAGTATGTTCAAAAAGGGCGAAGGATCCAATCTATATGGGCAGATTTGCTCCCAAGTAAGACTGGTAGTGAATTGCTCGACTATCCTACCCAAAAACCTGAATCCCTTCTTGAACGAATTATTAAAGCTTCCTCAAATGAAGGCGATTTAGTTTTAGACTGTTTTGTCGGTTCAGGCACAACTGCCGCAGTGGCAGAAAAGCTCAATCGCCGCTGGATTGTTTGCGACTTAGGGCGGTTTGCTATTCACACTGCACGAAAAAGATTACTGCAAATTCCAAATGTTCGGCCTTTTGTGGTGCAGAATTTGGGAAAGTACGAAAGGCAGGCGTGGCAGGCGGCAGAGTTTCCAGTTGAAGCGGGGAAGAAAGAAAATACTGAAACGAATTATCGAAAGTTTATCCTTGAACTTTATCACGCTACGCTGGTGAACGGTTATACTTGGTTGCACGGCACAAAAAATGGGCGGATGGTTCACGTTGGAGCCGTGGATGCACCGGTGACTTTGGCGGACGTGAAAGCGGCGGCGGCGGAAATTTGGCGAGCCGTTGGCACCGGCAAGGACTCTCCGAAAACAGCGGGGCTGGACATTTTGGGATGGGAATTTGCCTTTGAAATAAACGAAATGGCCAAGCAGGTCGCGGAAGAAGCAAGGGTGGATGTTTCTTTCAAAAAAATTCCGCGCGAGGTTTTGGAAAAAAAGGCGGTGGAGCAAGGAGACATTCATTTCTACGAACTGGCGGCTTTGAAAGTGGACGTTAAAACCAAAGGGCGACAGGTCAGTTTGAAACTGAAAGATTTTGTAATACCGCCGGATGACGTTCCGGCGGACGTTCAAAAAGTGATAAAGCACTGGAGCCAGTGGATTGACTATTGGGCGGTGGATTGGGACTACAAAGGGGATACTTTTCACAACCAGTGGCAAAGTTATCGTACCCGCAAGGAACGAGATTTGCAAAAAGAAATTTCCAATACCTACGAGAAGTCGGGGCACTATACGATTGTCGTAAAAGTAATCGACATTTTGGGTAACGATACGACCAAAGCGATTCAAGTTGAGGTAAAGTAGTGCCACGCCCTAAAAAAACTTCGGCCAGTGTTTCTCAAACCGAACTACTGGACGTTACGACGCGCTTACGCACGGCCCCCTGCGTCCCGGCTTTACGCGAAGCGGTCAAAGCGTGGCGAGCAGGCGGGTATAAGGGAACAACCGAAACAACTCAAATTTTACTGAATCATTGGTTCAAAACAGACCATCGCCTGCCAAACGGCCAGCCATTTGCCTATCACGATTCCCAACGGGATGCTCTCGAAACTTTGATTTTTGTATGGGAATATGAGAAAGTTAGAACGCGAAAAGCACTTTTGGAAAGATATGCACAAGACCTAAAAGGGGTGCGGCTTCCGTCGTATGACGAATTTGCGCGTTACTGCATAAAAATGGCCACCGGGAGCGGGAAAACCAAAGTGATGGCCTTGGCCGTCGTTTGGCAATTTATAAATGCCGTTCGGGAAAGCGCAGATGTGGCGGCCAACTATGCCAAGACCTTTTTGGTTATTGCACCCAACGTGATTGTTTTTGACCGGCTTAAAACTGACTTTGCTGGAGGTGAAAGGAACATCTTCAGAAAAGATCAAATGATTCCCCGTTCTTTGGAAATTTTTTGGGACTTCGATTGCGTTATGCGGGGGGATGGGGAAAGGCCGCATTACGAGGGGACTTTGTTTCTTACCAATATCCAGCAGTTTTATGAACGGGCCGGGCGGAAAAACGGAGAAGAGCCGGACGTAATGACCGAAATGTTGGGGCCCAAACCGCCAACCCAAAAGCTGGAACTATCCGATTTTAGCGACCGGATTGCCCTGCGCTCTGGCAAGCTTTTGGTCGTCAACGACGAAGCCCACCATACCCACGATGAAGATAACGAGTGGAACAAAATTATCCGAAATCTACATACCCAAACGCCACTTTCGGCTCAATTGGATTTTTCCGCCACGCCCCGCTTTCAGAAAGGGGCGATTTTCCCCTGGACGGTTTTCGATTATCCACTAAAGCAGGCGATAATATATGGAATTGTTAAACGTCCGGTCAAAGGCATTGCTCGGATTGATGAGGCCAAGTCGCAGGATGCCAGCGTTCGGTATAGGGGTTTCTTGACGGCGGGAGTGGAACGGTGGAAAGAATACGGCGAGCAACTGGCGCCGCTAAATAAAAAACCGATTTTGTTCATAATGCTTAACAGCACGGAAGAAGCAGACGTTGTTGGAGCTTGGCTGCGTGTCAAATATCCGAAAGAATTTGGTGGAGAAAAAACCTTAATAATTCATACCGATACAAAAGGGGAAATCACCAAGGCGGATTTGGAAAAAGCAAGAAAACTGGCGAGAGAGGTTGACCAGGGGGGCAATCCGGTTAACGCCATCGTCAGCGTTCTAATGTTGCGTGAGGGATGGGACGTGCAAAATGTTACAGTCGTCGTGGGCCTGCGACCCTATACGGCCAAGGCAAACATCTTGCCGGAGCAAACGATTGGGCGCGGATTGCGTCTGATGTTCCGCGGTTTACCGGTGGGCTACAAAGAACGCGTAGATGTTATTGGCAATAAAGCTTTCTTGGATTTCGTGGAAGATTTGGAAAAGCTGGAAGAAATCAAATTCGATATCTTTGAAGTCGGCAAAGACCGGCTTACTATTCTAACCATTGTCCCTGTTGAAGAAAAGAAAGAATTTGATATCGGCTTGCCGGTTTTGTCCCCTGCTTTGATGCGCAAAAAGAGTTTGGCCGAGGAAATTGCCGGACTGGATGTTATGAGTTTTACCTGCCCCGTTCTCCCGATGAAGAAAGGGGATGCGGCGGAGCAAAATTTTAAATATGAGGGGTACGACATAATTACTTTGGAAAAACTGGTTGAAAGGGAATACACGATTCCAGAACCGCAGACAGCGCAGGAAATAATCGGTTATTACGCCCGAAACATAGCCAAAGAAGTAAAACTGCCCTCCCAATTTGCGGCGCTGGCTCCAAAGGTGGGGGAGTTTTTCGAAAAGAAAGCGTTTGGCAAATCCGTGGATTTGGAAGACAAGGCCGTAATCAAGGCGATGAGCACCGGCATTGCCCATTACGTTTGCGTGCAAACCTTCAAAAAGGCGTTATCGGGCAAGGCGGTTGTCGAAACCCAGCCGCAGTTGGTCGCGCCGGAGAAATTCCTTTCCAGCACCGAACCGTTTCCCTGGTCCCGTCCGGTTTGGGAAGGGCGAAAGTGTATTTTCAATTTAGTGCCTTGCGATAATGATTTTGAAAGAACATTTGCCAAGTTTCTGGATGGGGCAGAGGATATAAAGGCGTTTTCAAAATTGCCTATGGTATTCGGCTTTTCGATTGATTATTTCGATGAAGCCATGAATTTGGGCTACTATTACCCCGATTTCGTAGCCGTTGATACCGATGGTACCTTTTGGATACTGGAAACCAAAGGACAGGAAACCGAGAACGTAAAGCATAAAGACCGGGCGGCAAAACGCTGGTGCGAGGACGCTACAAAGTTGACCGGGAAGAATTGGAAGTATATGAAAGTGCCGCAAAAAGTATTTGAGCAGTTGAGGCCTTCTTTGCTGTCGGAATTGTCCGCTATCAGCGGCACGTTGGTGTAAAGGGCGAACACGAGATTTGCTTGTACGAATTCGATTTGCAAAGAATCTAAACTATCGCGGCCAATAACGGGTCAGCCCGCCTTAGTTACTTGAGGACTTTCAAAGCTCCAATCAAAGATGGTTCTATTTATCAAGCGATATGGGGACATACACTTCTCCATAGATAGAACTTTTTTCAACGAGAATCCAACTCGCCGACTCAATGAATAGAGGTTAACTCTTTAATATTTAGCGAGTTGGGGCACGACATAAAGGCCTTAGCATGCAAGCAGTTCCGCCTTTTTGTGTTAAATGACCCGTCAAGTTTCCGCGGCCTGCTACACGTCTTGATACACAGTTTGCCACACTTCAAAGTCGCCAATCCCAGTCAATTTCGGAAAATCTCTCAAGAAAAGGAATGAATGTTGATGTCCCGTTAGCAGGTATGGAGAAATTTCTGCACCATCGCTAAGAGAAGAAGGTCTTTACGACATCATACAGACAACTGAAGTCGCAGTATTCGCTTGACGGCCGGGCGGTGGGGGCTTATCTTTCGGTTGTTTTATTAAGGAGGTCTTGTAGCCAGGCGGCAACACGGAGGGGGATACCGCCAAAGGCAGGGAGTCTCTGAACGAGCAGGCGAAGAAGGGCCAAAAATGGTTTCGTTAGTTGCACACAAGCTGAATTTAAAGGCAAGTCTGTTTTAGACTATTGGCTGCTAAACTGGTTAGCAGCCCCAAGCTGAAGAAAAAGGGAAAGGGGAACGAAAGTCCGCAAAAAAATGAAACCCAA
>CAZSIT010000024.1:0-35424 GCA_964607165.1 uncultured Ignavibacteria bacterium | reverse complement strand
GCGCGCTTTATCACTTTTGATAAGTTCAAGGCCACCAAGCCGGAAGAGCTTTTCCGCCGAGGGGTTCGCGGAATGCTGCCGAAAAACCGTTTGGGAAGAAAAATTCTGTCCAAGCTTTTCGTTTATAAAGGCGAGACTCATCCGCATAAAGCGCAAAAGCCTGAAGCGTTAAATCTGAATGAATTTGCCCTTCGACAAAGCTCCCTCGACTCGGTTCGGGACAAGTCAGGGCAACCAAGTTTAAAGCAAACCTGATTGGAGAATAACGAATGCCTGAAATGTTAACTTCCACGGTGGGACGCCGCAAGACGGCGGTGGCGCGCATCCGCGTTTACGCCGGTTCGGGAATTGTTAAAGTCAACGGCCGGATGCTGGCGGAATACCTGGGCAAACGTCTTCACCTGGTGATGTCGGTCTTTGCCCCTTTGGAAGTGACCGGCAATATGGGGAAATACGACGTGACGGTCCGGGCGGGCGGCGGCGGAATTTCCGCCCAGGCGCAGGCCTTGCAGCTGGCGATGGCGCGGGCTTTGGCGGCGCTTGCTCCGGACGTCAAAAAGACTTTGCGCACGCACGGCTTTTTGACCCGCGACGCGCGCGAGGTGGAACGGAAGAAATACGGGTTAGTTAAGGCCCGCAAACGCTATCAGTATTCCAAGCGTTAATGTTTTCCCTCCCGCTAAGGCGGGGGGATAGTTGTAAATACACACACCCGTTTTTCGTCTGACTTCGGCCCTTCGGCAAGCTTGGGGTCGCCGAGACGAGAGACAGCGGCCGACAGGTCCCCCGACTGGTCGGGGGCTCGGCCCAAAAGACCGGTTCAAAATGGTTCGAACCGAGCCGGGGTGGAGGAAAAACCTAATAACCCTCGGAAAAACTCGAGGCATAGAGTAAAGGAGTTAAATGGCAGTTGGACTAAGTGAGTTATTGGAAGCGGGGGTTCACTTCGGGCACCAAACCCGGCGCTGGAACCCGAAGATGAAAAAATTCATCTTCACCGCCAAAAACGGCATCTACCTTTTAGATTTAGAAAAAACCGCCAGCGCCATCGAGCGTGCCCGTAAGCGGGTTTCAGACGTCGTCCGAAGCGGCGGCAATCTGCTTTTCGTCGGCACCAAAAAACAGGCGCAGGAAGTAATCGCACGGGAGGCGGTCCGCTGCGGAGCTTTTTACGTCACCGAGCGCTGGCTGGGCGGGATGCTGACCAATTTTTCCACCATCAAGCAGTCGATTAAGCGTCTGAAAGACATCGAGCGGATGAAGGAAGATGGCACCTTCGAGAAGTTGACCAAAAAGGAAGGGTTGTATCTTACCCGAGAAGCGGAAAAACTGCAGAAAGTTTTGAGCGGCATCCGCGATATGAACCGCCTGCCGCATATTGTTTTTGTTGTCGATACCAAAAAGGAAAAAATCGCCGTTGCGGAAGCCAACAAGTTGGGCGTGGACGTGATAGCCATCGTCGATACCAATTCCGATCCGGACGTGATTACCTATCCAATTCCGGGCAACGACGATTCGCTGCGCGCCATCGCGCTTATAACCAAAGAGATTGCCGACGCGGCGGTGGAGGCGCGGGCCTTTTTCAAGGAAAAAGAGGAGCAGGAAGCGGCGGCGCGCAAGAGGGAAAGGGAAGCGAAGGAAGTTAGAGCAAAATGACGGTAATTACAGCAAACCTGGTTAAAGAATTGCGCGAAAAGACCGGCGCGGGAATGATGGAGTGCAAAAAGGCTTTGGAAACCGCCGGCGGCGATTTGGAAAAAGCGACGCAAAACTTGCGCGAACAGGGCCAGGCGCGCGCGGCCTCGCGCGCCGGACGGACGGCCAAAGAGGGAATCGTATATTCTTACATTCATCCGGGGGACCGGCTGGGCGTTTTGCTGGAATTAAATTGCGAAACTGATTTTGTGGCGCGCACGGATGATTTTCGGAATTTGGCCAAAGATTTGGCGATGCAGATTGCGGCGGCTTCGCCCTTGGTAATCCATCGGGAAGAGCTTGCTTCGGAGCTTTTGGAAAAAGAGCGCGAGATTTTTCGCCAGCAGGCCAAAAATGAGGGAAAGCCGGAAAAAATTGTCGACCGTATTGTGGAAGGGAAATTAGAAAAGTATTTTCAGGAAGCGGTCTTGATGGAGCAGCTATTCGTCAAAGACCAGAATAGGACCATAAAGGAGTTAGTTAACGGGGCGGTGGCGAAAATTGGCGAGAACATAATTCCCCGCCGCTTTGTCCGCTTCCGGTTGGGAGAATAAAATGCCTGATTTAAAATACCGTCGTATTTTGTTAAAACTGTCCGGGGAAGCCTTAATGGGGGAAAAAGGGTTCGGCATCGACCCGGATGTCATCACCACGGTTGCCGAACAAGTTAAAGAAGTCAAAGATTTGGGCGTGGAAATAGCCATTGTGGTGGGCGGCGGGAACATCTTCCGCGGTCTGGCGGCGACGGCTTCCGGCATTGAGCGGGCCACCGGCGACCAGATGGGGATGCTGTCTACGGTCATCAACGGTCTGGCTTTGCAGGACCGGCTGGAGAAACTGGGCGTTTTCACCCGCGTAATGAGCGCTTTGCGGATGGAGGCGATTGCCGAGCCGTACATTCGCCGCCGGGCGATTCGCCACCTGGAAAAAGGGCGCGTTGTTATCCTAGTGGCCGGAACCGGCCATCCTTTTTTCACCACCGACACGGCGGCGGCTTTGCGGGCTACGGAAATCGGCGCCGAGGTCATTCTCAAAGCCACCAAAGTGGACGGCGTTTTCAATGCCGATCCGATGCTGGACCGAGAGGCCAAAATGTACGACAAGCTTTCCTATATTGAGGTTTTGAGCCTCGGATTAAAGGTTCTGGATTCCACCGCGACCTCGCTCTGTATGGACAATTCGCTGCCGATAATCGTTTTCAATTTAAATCTGCGGGGGAATCTGAAGAAAGTGGTAATGGGAGAAAAAATCGGCACCTTAGTCCATACCTAAACAGGAGGGGAGATGGACCCGCTCAAAGATATATATCAGCATACCGAAGAAAAAATGAAAAAAAGTTTGGAGGCCACCGCGCACGAGCTGGCCACCATTCGTTCGGGCAAGGCGACCACCTCGCTTTTGGACGCCATCCGCGTGCCGTATTACGGCTCGCACGTGCCGCTCAATCAGGTCGGCACGGTTTCCGCCCCGGAGCCGCGGCTTTTGACCATCCAGCCCTGGGAGAAGACCGTTATTCCGGAAATCGTCAAAGCGATTCAAAAATCGGAGTTGGGTTTAAATCCCCAGTCGGACGGTAACATCATCCGCCTGCCGATTCCGCCTTTGACGGAAGAACGGCGCAAAGACTTGGTTCGCCTGGTACACAAGCTGGCGGAAGAAGGAAAAATCGCCTTGCGCAACATCCGCCGCGATGCTCTTGAGCACGTGAAAAAAATAGAGAAGGAGAAGAAAATTTCCGAAGACGATTCTAAAAAAGCCCACAAGCACGTTCAGGAAATCACCGATAAATTTACCGAATCAATTGACAAGGTTATTGCCGGAAAAGAAAAAGAGATAATGGAAGTTTAGGCTTTTTTTCTTTCTTTCAATCCCCTCCGCAAGAGGGGATTTTGTTTATTCAGGCATCGGTATGTTGGAAACTTTAAAAAAAGAAATCAAGGCGCGCGGCAACCTGCCCGCGCATATCGCCATCATAATGGACGGCAACGGCCGCTGGGCCCGTCAGCGCAATCTTGCCCGTTCCGAGGGACACAAGGCAGGAGTCGAAGCAATTCGAAAAGTGGTCCGCGCGGCTGGAGAAATGGGAATCCAATACCTCACGTTGTTTGCTTTTTCAACTGAAAACTGGCGGCGTCCGAAAGAGGAAGTGGCGGCGTTGATGCAGCTTTTGTCCGACACGGCGCGCCGGGAGTTGAAAGAAATGATGGATAACAACCTGCGTTTGACCGCCACCGGCCATATTGAAGGGCTGCCGTATGCAAAGCGTTTAGCCCTGCATCAGGCGATAAAAAAGACTTCCAAAAACAAGGGCGTTGTTTTGAACCTGGCGCTCAACTATTCCGGTCGTTCGGAAATTCTGGCGGCCATAAAAAAAATCGCTCGTGAAATCAAGGATGGAAAGCTAACGCCTGCTCGAATAGATGAAAAAGTTTTTGAATCGCACCTTTACACAAAGGGTATGCCCGACCCGGATTTGCTCATTCGCACGTCGGGCGAAAAGCGGCTTTCCAATTTTTTGCTCTGGCAGGCGGCTTACGCTGAATTATATATAACCGAGATCTTGTGGCCGGATTTTGACGAAAAAGAGTTTTTAATGGCTTTGGCCGATTACCAGAATCGCCAGCGCCGTTTTGGAAAAGTGTAGATGCCGATTGATCCCAAGAATTTAGCCGTTCGGGTTGCCGCTTCAATTATCGGCATCCCCGCCATTCTTTTTGTCTCTTGGCAGGGCGGATGGTGGTGGGCCGGTTTCTTGATGCTCGTTTCCTTTTTGGGATTTTGGGAGTATTCGCGCCTTAGCAAACTTCCCGGATATTTTCTTTTTTTGGGGTGGGTTTTGGGGCTGGGTTATCTTTATTCTCTTACCCGGCCCTCTTCAGTATTCACCAATCATTTTGCCTTTATAGCCTTGTTTACAGCATCGATATTCCTTGTTTTACGTGGCAAAGTCGAAGGGAGCATCCACCAGGCCGCCCTCTTTCTTTTGGGTTTGGTTTACATTCCCGGGCTTCTGGGATTTGGCTTAAGGATGGAGGAGTGGGTTCACAGGATTCCATCCGGCGTTAATATTGCCATCGGTGGAGAGGGTTTGTTCCGAGTGAGCGAAGTACACACGGCGCGCTGGCTTTTGATATTTCTCTGGGCGGTAATTTGGACCACCGATACGGCGGCTTACTTTGTGGGGGCTAAATTGGGGCGTTTTCATCCTTTTCCCACCATAAGCCCGAACAAGACGGCCGAGGGATTTGCGGGAGGATTTGCGGGAGCTTTGATAATTGGTTTAATTTTCTTTTTTACAAAAAAGTTAGCGATGGGCTTAGGCTTAACCTTAGGGCTGGCGTTTAGCATTTCTCTTTTTGGGCAGATGGGGGATTTGTTTGAATCGCTTTTGAAAAGAAATTTTGAAGTGAAAGACGCCTCGCAGATCATTGCCGGGCATGGCGGGGTTTTGGACCGGTTTGATTCGTTACTTTTTGCGCTTCCGGCGGTGTATTTCTTTTTGGTAGTTTTTGCCTGAAAGATGAAGGGCAGGCACAGAGGCCTGCCCCTACGATTAAAAACAAAATATTTCACGAGGCTCGATTTTAGTGAGTTTCCTAACCAAACTTCTTGATTACTTTTTCGCCACCCGGCCGGTGCTTTTTATGCCGGTTTGGACGGTTGCGCTTCTCGGAGCGGGTGGAAAGTCAGGCCGCCGGCTCTCCGGGGAAACGGTTGGCAGTTTGCTTTTTGCCACGGCCTGTCTTTTTGGAGCGGTTTATCTGGTCAACCAAATTTTCGATAGAGAAACGGACCAAATCAATAATAAGGGATATTTCCTTTCGCAAGGAATAGTGACCGTCCTGGAGGCGGCGATTTTGGCAATCGGACTTAATCTGGCGGCGCTGGCGGTTGCATTTCTTGTTTCCGGTTACGCTTTTGTCCTGTTTGTAACCATCGTGATTTTGGGCATTCTCTATTCCGCTCCACCGTTGCGCTTGAAAGACCGCGCCTGGCCGGCGCTCTTGGCCAATATGCTGGCGCACGGCTCCATGGTGTATCTAATCGGTGCCAGTTGGAGCGAAGAGCTCAATAACAAAGATATAATTCGCTCGCTGCCGTATTTTTTTGCGGTAGGCTCCATCTACTTGAATACGACTTTGCCGGATGTGGAGGGAGATAGGCGGGTTGGGAAAAGAACTGTCGCTGTTGCGTATGGTCAACGATTTACACAAGGGCTGGCTTTGTTTTTTGTTTTGGTTGCGATAAGCGTCAGCGTTTTCACTCGAGACTTTGATTTTTTAATCCCGGCGATTTTGACGCTTCCCTTTTTCGCTTTAGCCTTGGATAAGAAGAAGGCCAAGTTTTCCACTTGGGGCACCCGGGCGGCGCTTTTGTTGCTTTCCCTCTCCGCCGCTCAATATTATTACTGGTATGTTTTGATTCTGGCGGCCGGCTTTTTGGCCACACGAATCTACTATAAACGCCGTTTTGGAATGATGTATCCATAATGCAAACCCCTGATTTGGAAACCAAGCTGGCCAATCTTCCCAATAAGCCCGGTGTCTATATGTTTAAAGACAAAATGGGGAAGATTTTGTATGTGGGCAAAGCGGCCGTTCTGAAAAATCGAGTCGCTTCCTATTTTCACGAATCGCAGCCGGTAAGCCCGCGCACCGCGGCGATGGCTAAACAGATTTCCGATTTGGACTATTTGGTTACGGACAACGAAGTAGAAGCTTTGATACTCGAAGCCAATCTTATCAAAGAGTATAAACCGCGTTACAACGTCAACCTCAAAGACGACAAGCGTTATCCTTATCTCAAGCTGACGAACGAACCGTTTGCGCGGCTTTTGGTCGTGCGCCGGATGAAAAAGGATGGAGCGCGCTATTTTGGGCCGTTCACCAACGTTGGGGCGATGCGCCAGACTTTGAAGACTCTGACGCGAATTTTTCAGATTCGCTCCTGTAATCTGGTTATTCCGCCGCCGAATACCAGAAAGTATCGGGTTTGCATTGAATACCACATCAAGCGCTGCCCCGGGCCGTGCGAAGAGCTGGTGACTTCCGAAAAATACAAAGAGCAAATCGATTCGGCTGCTTTGTTTTTGGCGGGACATCGCAAGGCCTTGATTGACCAGCTGCAAGCCCGGATGGAGGACTTTTCCGAGGCGGAAAACTTCGAAGGCGCCGCCTTGGTGCGCGACCAGTTAAAGGCCATTGAGGGAATTAAAGAGAAACAAAAAGTAGTTTCGGATGATTTGACTGACCGCGATTTGATGGCGATTGCCCGGCAGGGGAGAGACATCTGCGCCGCCTGTTTCCAGGTCCGGGAAGGAGTATTGATAGGCCGACAGCATTATTATCTGACGGCCGACCGGGAAGACCCGGACGCGGCGGTTTTATCCAATTTTATCCGACAGTATTACCTGCGTCAATCGGCCTTTCCCTCCGAACTGCTTTTACCCATTGAGCCGGAGGATATGGAGCTTTTGCGCCAGTGGCTAACGGAGCAGGCGGAAACAAACGTCAAAATCATTTTGCCGCAAAAAGGAGCGAAAGCGCAGCTTTTAGCAACGCTTGAAAAAAATGCCCAACTGCTTTTGGAAGAACTTTTGATTCAGAAAAAGGAATATCAAAATCGGGTTCCGGAGATTATTAACTACTTACAAAAAGATTTGCACCTGCCCAAGCCGCCGCGCCAAATTGTAGCCTTTGATGTTTCCAACTTGGGCGATACCGACAAAGTAGGCGCTGCCGTTTTCTTTAACGATGGCCGACCTTTAAAAAAGTTTTATCGCCATTTCCAAATTAAAACGGTCGAATTTCAAAACGATTTTGCAATGATGGAAGAAATCGTTTCCCGTTTTTTCGCCAAAGTCAAGGAAGGGGATATTCCGAAACCGGATCTGGTCTTAATCGATGGCGGTAAAGGGCAGGTTTCTTCGGCTTTGTCGGCTTTGGAAAAACTGGAAATACGTGAGCAACCAGTAATTGGTCTGGCTAAACGCCTGGAGGAGGTTATCCTTCCAGGTTCAAGTGATGCTTTAACCCTGCCTCATTCCTCAACTTCTTTGCGCCTGTTGCAGCGCATCCGCGATGAAGTTCACCACTTCGGCCTGGCCTACAACCAAAAGGTCCGCAAAAAGCGCACCATCCGCTCCGAGTTAGATGAAATATCCGGCATTGGCCCCGGTCGGCGGCAGATTTTGCTTTCCCATTTCGGCTCGGCAGAGAATATGAAACAGGCCAGTTTGGATGAGCTTTTTGCCGTTCCGGGAATACCGAAATCGGTAGGATCGAAGGTATTCGAGCATTTTCACTCCTCTCAATCAACTTCAACCACCGCCTGAATGTTAATTCGAACCATCACCGTCGGGCCATTTTTTGAGAATTGCTATTTGGTTATTGATGAAAAAACAAAAGAGGCCTGGATTATCGACCCCGGTGCTGAAGCCAATCGGATAAAATCAGAAATTCAAAAGGCGGGAGTCAAGCCGGTTAAGATTCTTTTGACCCACGCTCACGGCGACCACATCGCCGCTGTTGATGAGTTGCGGGATTATTACAAAATTCCGGTTTTGATTCACGAGAAAGACCATCCTTTACTCATCAGCGCCGAAGAAAATCTTTCGGCCGCTTTTGGGATGCCGGTGTCAGCGCGACCGGCAGAGGGTTTTCTTAAAGCTGAGGAGAAGCTGACTTTGGGTAGCTTGAACTTCGAAATTGTAGAAACTCCCGGGCATACGCCGGGAGGAATTACGATTTACGGAGAGAAAATGGCCTTCACCGGCGATGCCTTGTTTGCCGGTTCCATTGGGCGCTATGATTTTCCGCATTCGGATGGCAAGGTTCTGTTCCGCTCGTTGAAAAGACTTCTCGAGTTGCCGGATGAGACCGTGGTTTATTCCGGTCACGGGCCGGCAACTACCATTGGACAGGAGCGGCAGACGAATCCGTTTCTTATGGAGTTGGAGTAGGCCGCTGGAAAGTTCTTTTTAATTAACGGTTAAGGGTCTATATTAGCGGCTTGTTTTTCGGGTATAAACTATTATTGAGGAAATTTGAATGAATGGAGCTGGCGAAAGAAAAATAGATTGGATTCATTATGCCTCGGCGGGGTTCGTCTTTCTGGCCTCGTTTTTGGTTTTTAACTGGACCAAGGCGCCGACGGTTTCCTTTTGGGACTGCGGGGAATTTATCGCCTGCGCCGCCATTTTGGGCATTCCCCATCCGCCGGGTTCGCCTTTGGATGTTATAATCGCCTATCTTTTTACCAAGCTGCCGATTGCCGCCGACATTGCCGTCCGGGTGAATCTGGTTTCGGTGATTTCTTCGGCTTTCACCGCGATGGTTGGGTATCTCATCGTGCATCGCCTGAGCAATTACTGGTTGAAAGAGAAGCCGGAATGGTATTTCCAAATTTGGAAATATATCGGCGGCGTTTCGGGCGGGCTTACGCTGGCTTTTTCGCGCACCTTCTGGTCGTCGGCCGTGGAGGCGGAAGTTTACGGCCTGGCGATGCTTTTGACTTTGCTCATTGTTTACCTCGGTATTCTATGGTGGCAGCGCCCCAGTGAAGGGCGCGGAAATCAATATCTAATTTTGGCCGCTTATCTGGCGGTTTTGGGTTCGGCCGTGCATATGACCGTGTATCTCGCCTTGCCGCCTATTTTGCTGCTTGTCTTTCTGGCCGACCCGGATAAACGAAGAGATTGGCGATTCTGGGTGACGGGAGCCGTTCTGGTGCTTCTGGCTATGGGGGACATAGAAAATTTTCTGGTGGCTTTGGCCGCCTGGTCCATTATCGCGGTAATTGTGGTTTTCTCCAATCCGAGAGCCAACGGCTGGCGGCTGCATCTTTATTTCTGTCTGGCCGCCATTTTGGGTTTTTCTTCCCAGCTTTTCATTCCCATCCGCGCGGCACAGGAACCGCGCATTAATGAAAACAACCCGCAGAGCTGGCAGAGTTTCAAATATTTCCTGGAGCGCAAACAGTACGGCCAAACGAATATGCTAACGCGGGCTTTCAAACGGAGGGGCGATCCGGTGCATCAGTTTGGCCGCTATCCCCACATGGGGTTTTGGGGATATTTTGAAAAGCAGTACGGTTTTCCGGGCTGGCTTTTCGCCGTCCCATTCTTTTTAGGCCTGTGGGGACTTTACGAAAGCTGGCGCCGCAGCCGTTCGCCTGGAACTATGCTCATCGCTTTGGTCATATTGGGCACGGTGGGGCTGGTTTGGTATATGAACTTTGCCGACGGCACCCGTCAGGATCCGATTACCGGGGAAGGGTATCTCGAAGTCCGAGAGCGGGATTACTTTTGGACGCCGGGATTTATTGCCTTTGCTTTAGCCATCGGCCTGGGTTTAGCTGCGGCCGGCAGCCGCTTGATGGAGCGAATCAAGGCAAGAGGTTTGGGGAGATTTTCAATGGCTTTGCCTGCGGCGGTTGCCGTTTTGGCTCTGGCTTTTCCGGTTTATGGGCTGGTTACAAATTTCGGCCCCAACCAGCGTATCAACAACTTCTTGCCTTACGATTATGCCTACAATCTTCTATCTTCCTGCAAGCCGAACTCGGTGGTTTTCACCAACGGGGATAACGACACTTTTCCCCTATGGGCGTTGCAGGAGGCATACGGCATTCGCAAAGACGTCCGGATTATCAATTTGAGTTTGATCAACACCAACTGGTATATCGCTCAAATGAAAAAGCAATACGGGGTGCCAATCAGCCTGTCGGATTCGGAAATTGCCCATATCCGCAGCGATTTTGACCAGAACACCGGCCGCCTGGTCAAAAGGGTTCAGGATAAGGTCATTGACAACATATTGGAAACTAACCAATGGAAAATTCCGATTCAGTTTTCGATAACCTGTTCGGCGGAAAGCCGGGCCTATCGCGGTCAATCTTTGGACAAGCATTTGATTATGCGCGGGATGGCATATGATGTGGTGCCGGACACGGGAACGGGGCGAATCGACCTTGCTGAAACGCGCCGGCTTTATTCCGAAGTTTTCCGTTACCGGGGAACGGCCGACCCGAAGGTTCGCAAGGATGAAAACGCCTGGCATATCGTGCAAAATTACACATTAGGTTTTTTGATGTTAAGCGATACCTTGCGCAGAGCCGGAGATTTAAAAGAGGCCCTTGAACTGGCAAAAAAGGCCGCCGCAACGGTTCCTCAAGATGTAAACTCTTATCCCGTTCTGGTTCAGTTATTAGGCGAACAGAAAAGATTTTCGGAAGCGGAATCGCTTATTCAAAAAGCTCCGTTGACAGAGATTGCAAAAGACAGCGTCCGATTTTATTTGGGTTCCGCCTATTACCAGGCGGGTGAAATAGAGAAGTCGGAAGAGATTTACAAGCAAGCGTATCTGCGGAACAAAGAAGCCAGTTTTCGCACGCTCTTTTCTTTCTACTATACCACCCGGAATTTTCCGGAATGCTTAAAGCTGGCCGAAGATTGGCTGGCTCTCTTTCCCAATCATACCGATGCCCCGGGCCTGCGGGCTTTTTTGGCCGAGCTACAGGAATCGACCAAGGCTTTGCCGCAAAAACGTCCCCAAGTACACTAAAATCTGCCTGGAAGGCAATGGGTTACGCTCTGTTTTTAAAAGCTGTTGCTAAAAGCCTTTTTTGTTGTTATACTATTAGGCTAAGTTTTTGCCCATTGGTTACTTATGACTTTACGAGAAAAGATTTTGCAGAAGGTGACGGAGGTAATCGAAAAAGAAGGGTTTGAATTGGTTGAATTGGCCGTGGTGGAAAGAGGCCACCGGCCGGTTGTGCGCGTTTATGCCGACCGGCTGCCCGGGGCGGGCGGGAGCATATCCGTTGACGAGTGCGCCCGGCTTTCCAACAAGCTTTCAGACTATTTTGATTTGGAGAATGTTTTTGAACGAGCTTATATTTTGGAGGTTTCGTCTCCCGGTCTGGACCGGTTTTTGACTTCCCGGCGGGATTTTGAGCGCAAGAAAGGCCGTTCTTTGCGGCTTTGGGTCCTGGATGGTCTTAAAACCACTGAAGCCACCGGCCTGCTTTCGGGGGTGACGGAGGAGGGGGTGCGGCTTTGCGCAAACGGGGAGGAAAAATTCTTTCCCTTCACGGTTGTAGAGAAGGGAAAAGAGATAATTTGAGTAGTTTCTCAATAAGCAGCCTGATTAAAGAGAGGATAAATGGCTAAGCGGACGGTGGAAAAAGGGCGAACGGCCCAAACAATAAATATAGCGGACGCATTGTCGGAAGTGGTGCGCGGGCGCAACGTGGAATTGGATTACGTGCGCGAAACTTTGGAATCCGGCCTGCTTTCGGCGGTGCGGAAAAAATACGGCACGGATGAAAACGTAAAAGTCAAAATTGACCCGAAGAACGGCTCGATTTCAATCTTCGCCACCCGTACCGTGGTCGAGGAGATGGCCGACCCGGCCAAGGAAATAACGACCGAAGAGCTTGCGGAGAGGGGCTTAAAAGGAAAAGTCGGCGAAGAGGTTGAGGTTCCCATCGACATTACCGAATTCGGCCGCAACGCAATTGGGCTGGTCAAGCAGATTCTGGTGCAAAAAGTTCGCGAGGCGGAGCGGGAGCGGGTTTACAACGAATATATAAACCGGGTTGGCGAAGTAGTGGTGGGCAGCATTCAGCAGATGGATAAAGGATATGTAATCGTCAACCTGGGCCGGGCGGAGGGGGCCATTCCGCCGCGCGAGCAGATACCGCGCGAGAAGTACCGCCT
Source organism: uncultured Ignavibacteria bacterium (assembly GCA_964607165.1). Taxonomy (GTDB): domain Bacteria; phylum Zixibacteria; class MSB-5A5; order DSPP01; family DSPP01; genus DSPP01. The sequence goes on along the minus strand of CAZSIT010000024.1, from coordinate 23,012 downwards.
GGGAGAGCGGGTTCGCTGCCTGATTTTGGAAGTTCAGAAATCTTCCAAAGGCCCGCCGGTCATCCTTTCGCGCACCCATCCGGATTTGCTGCGCCGGCTTTTTGAGCTGGAGGTGCCGGAAATTTTTGAGAAAATCATCGAAATCAAATCGGTGGCCCGCGAACCGGGAGAGCGCTCCAAAATAGCAGTGTCCTCGGCGGACGAACGGATTGACCCGGTGGGTGCCTGCGTGGGCATGCGCGGCATCCGCGTGCAGTCCATCGTGCGCGAATTGGCGGGGGAACGGATTGACGTTATCGCCTATTCCGCCATTTCCGAAACCTATGTCACGCGCGCTTTGGCTCCGGCCAAGGTTACCCAGATTATGACCACCAATGAAGCCGATAGTGAAATCACCGTCGTGGTCGCCGACGACCAGCTCTCGCTGGCCATCGGCAAGCAGGGGCAAAACGCCCGTCTGGCGGCCAAACTGACCGGCTGGAAAATCAACATTCTGGCTGAATCGGAGCACGAAGAAGAACGTAAGAAACGGCGCAAGGAAAAGGTTCCGATTTACAGTCTGGAAGGATTGGGAGACGTTATGGCCAAAAATTTGATGGAGAAAGGGTTTGAAACCGTGCAAAGTCTGGCGGAAGCGGATCTGGAAGCTCTGATGGAAATTGAAGGCATCGGTCCCAAAAAAGCGGAAAAGTTAATCGCTTCGGCCAAGGAATATCTGGAAGAGCTTAAAAAGCGCAAGCCGGGAGACGTTGAAGAAGAGGAAACCGAAGAGGACGAAGAGGAGGATGAAGAAGAGGAAGAGGAGGAAGAGGAGGAAGATGCGGGAGAGGGGCGGGGTGAGGAACAGACGGAATCGGAAGAAAAAGGGGAGAAGGAAAAATAAGTGGCCGGTTTGCGCATTTATCAATTAGCAAAAGAGCATAACATCTCTTCGGAGGCGATGATGGCGATTTTGGCCGAGCTGGGTTTTACACCCAAAAGCCGGATGAGCACGGCTACCGATGAGATAATTGCCGCCGTTTCCAGCCGCTTCAAAAAGGAACGGGATGAGCTGAAACAGAAGGAGGCAGAAAAGAAGCGGAAGCACCAGGAGTTCGAGAAAAAAGAGCGGGAAGCGGCGGTTGCCATCGCCGCGCCGCCCACGCTTGCGCGGATGGCCGGAGACCTGGATGAGGAAATCGTCCTCCCCAAGCTGGCCCGGGTGGTCGACAGGCCCCAGACGGAGCGGATAAAAAGTGCCCCCAAAGGCCCCCGGCTGCCGGACAAAAGAGCGGTCGAAGAAAGTTTTAAAAAAACATTGGCCGGACTGGAAAGCCAAAAAAAGATTAAGAAGTACTCCCGGCGGGAAGAGCGGGGATCCGCTGCCGCTCCCAGCGCCGAGAAAGTAATCCGGGTGAACGAATTTATGACCACCGCCGAGCTGGCCCACGTTATGGATATGACTCCGGCTCAGGTGATCTCCAAATGCCTGGAACTGGGGCTTTTTGCCACGATTAACCAGCGGCTTGATCTGGATACCATTGAAACTATTGCTTTGGAATTCGGTTTCAAGACGGAACAGGTGAAGGAAATCGGGATTGAAGAAAAAATCCTTGAAGAGACAGTAGAATTACGCACCCGGCCAGCGGTGGTTACCATTATGGGACACGTGGACCATGGCAAAACCTCGCTTTTGGACTACATCCGCAAAACCAACGTCATCGCCGGCGAGTCGGGAGGAATCACCCAGCATATCGGCGCTTACGAAGTTCTGTTGCCGAGCGGAAAGATTACTTTTTTAGATACCCCCGGCCACCAGGCTTTTACCGCCATGCGCGCGCGCGGAGCGCAAATAACCGATATTGTGGTTTTGGTGGTGGCGGCCGACGATTCGGTAATGCCGCAGACGGTCGAGGCGATTGATCATGCTAAAGCAGCCGGCGTGCCTATTCTTGTGGCCATTAACAAAGTTGATTTGCCGACGGCTAATCCGGAAACCATCAAGCACCAGCTTTCCAAATACAATTTAATCCCCGAAGAATGGGGAGGCAAAACAATTTTTGTCGAAATTTCAGCCAAGTTCGGAAAAAATATAGAAAAACTTTTGGAGATGATTCTTTTGCAGGCCGAGCTTTTGGAATTGAAAGCCGATTACGGGATTCGGCCGCAGGGAACGGTAATTGAAGCCCGGCTGGATAAAGGCAAGGGTACGGTCGTAACCATTCTGGCGCAAAAAGGAGTCTTGAGAGTTGGCGACCCGTTTGTCACCGGCGCTTTCCAAGGCCGAGTGCGGGCGTTACTCGATGAACGCGGCCATACGGTGAAGGATGCACCCCCTTCCACGCCGGTTCAAATTTTGGGCGCCAACGGCGTTCCCCAGGCCGGCGACTCCTTCATCGTTACCGAGAGCGAGCAGGAAGCCCGCGAAATTGCCGCCCGAAGGATGCGGGTCAAACGCGAGCAGGATTTCCGGCAGTTAAAGTCTTTGACTTTGGAAGAAGTTTACCAGCAGGTCAAGGCGGGTCTTATCAAAGAACTGCGGGTGATTGTCAAAGGAGATGTGGATGGGTCGGTCGAAGCTTTGGCCGATTTACTTTCCACAATCGGGTCCTCCGAGGTTAAAGTTACCGTTATCCACAAGGGGGTGGGGGCCATCAACGAGAACGACGTGCTTTTGGCGGCCGCTTCGCAGGCTATCATCGTCGGCTTCCATGTCCGGCCGGACCTGCGCGCCCGGGAGCTGGCGGCGAAGGAAAAAGTCGATATCCGCCTCTATACCGTGATTTATGAAGCCCAGGAAGAAATCCACAAAGCTTTGGAAGGGCTTTTGGCGCCGGAAATAAAAGAAAAAGTGACCGGCACGGTAGAAGTGCGCCAGCTTTTCAAGATTTCAAAAGTGGGCACCATTGCCGGCTCTTACGTGCAGTCCGGCTCGGTGCGCCGGGTTGACCGGGTGAGAATCGTCCGGAACGGAGTGGTCGTTTACGACGGGAAAATCGAAGCCTTAAAGCGTTTTAAAGATGACGCGCGCGAAGTCGCCAGCGGTTTTGAATGCGGCATTCAAATCGAAAACTTTAACGACATCAAAGTCGGCGACGTAATCGAGTGCTACGAGCTTACGGAAATAGCCCGCAAACTGGTGTAGATGGTGGTTGGCACGTTAACAATTGACCTGTTTTTGCCGGAAAACCGATCGCTCAAGGGAAAACGGCAGATTCTGAATCATTTAAAGGACCGGGTGCACAACCAATTCAACGTTTCCGTGGCCGAGGTGGGGGAAAACGATTTGTGGCAGCGCGTGCGCCTGGGCGTGGCCATCGTCGCCAATGAGAAGACCTTTGCCGACCAGGTTTTATCCAAAGTAGTATCGTTTGTAGCCCGCGACCCACGTGTCGTAATGCTCGAACATCAAGCCGAGATTTGGTGAGGTCATACAGTTTCCAGGTATGGGTAACCCGCCACGGCGGGTTCAAAGAAAGAAAAGCCCGGGCCCGATGCCGCCTAAAACCAGCTTCTCCTTCGGCGCACTCTTCAGAGTGCCGAGGAGAGATCGCCCCGACCTATCGGGGCGCCGGGAGGAGTGCGGCTTCCTTAGGTGTAATGACTCTGAAAATCCCTGAAAGAGAAGTCTAAACTTTTTAGCTAAAAACGTTGAAAATTATTATCTATGAATAGAAACATAGCCGGGATTTGGTGAGGTTTTATGGGGATTGGAAAAGAGGGGCGGGGCGGTCGTCCGCGCCGCGTGGCGGAAGAAATCGTGCATGTACTCTCGGAACTTTTGGCGACCGAAGTCAAAGATCCCCATCTGGGGTTTGTGACCTTGACCGGAGCGGAAATAAGCCCGGATTTGAAAAACGCCACGGTCTTCTATTCGGCCTTGGGCACTCCCGAACAACAGGAAAGAAGCGGGGAGGTGCTGAAGCGGGCACAGTATCGGCTCCAGGGGGTGGTGGGGAGGCAGCTAAAGCTGCGCCTTACCCCGCGAATTGTCTTTCGCAAGGATGAGACGATTGAAAAGGCAGATAGAATCGAGCGATTGTTAAAAGAAATAAAAAATGAGCATAAAGAAGATAACCCAAGCGGTTGAAAAAGAACTAAAGAGAGCCAAAAATGTTTTGGTTTCCTCCCATCAAGATCCGGATGGAGATTCCCTCGGCTCCCAGCTGGCCTTGATTTCCTATTTGAAAAGCAAGAAGAAAAAAGTTTTAGCTTTAAATCAGGGGAAAGTTCCAAATAAATATCGGTTTCTCGACCCCTCCGGATGGATTCGGGAGGCGGTTTTACCTCTTCCTGATTTTGTCCCGGATATAGCTTTTGTGGTGGAGTGCCCCTCTTTAGAACGGATCGGTTGTGTGCAAAAGTTGTTGCGGCCGGAAACGGTGGTGGTCAATTTTGACCATCATCCCCAAAATCAAAAGTTCGGCAAAATCAACTGGCTGGATACTAAAGCTTCGGCGGTAGGGGAAATGGTGTATGATTTTCTCACCGCCGTGCGCTTCAAAATAACCGCGCCGGTGGCGCAGGCCATCTATACGGCGATTTTGACCGATACCGGCCGGTTCCGCTATCATTCAACCTCTGCCCGGACTTTTGAGATTTGCGCGCGTTTGCTGAAGTCAGGCGCCGATTCCCAGAAAATTACCGAGGAGATTTATTACAAGGTATCGGAAGCGGATTTGCGCCTGATGGCGAAAGTTTTGGACGGGGCCCGGCTTTATCGGGACGGTGAAATATGTTTTCTTTCCATCGACCGGGATAATTTGGCCTCCACCGGGGCCAAGTTTGAAGATACGGAAGGAATTGTGGATTATTCGCTTTACATACGGGATGTTAAAGTCGGCGTTTTGTTCAAAGAAATTGCTCCCGTACGCACCAAGGTCAGCCTGCGCTCGCAAAACGGCATCAATATCAGCCGGGTGGCTAAATTTTTTGGCGGCGGGGGTCACGCGAACGCTTCGGGATGCGCTCTGGATATGCCGATGGGGGATGCCAAGCGGGCGGTTTTAGAAAAAGTTTCGGAGTTTTTGGAAAATGGTCAGCTTTTTGGCGATAAATAAGCCGGCCGGACTAACTTCCCACGATGCTGTATTAAGAGTCAGGAAGGTAACCGGCCAGAAAGCGGGCCACTCCGGAACTTTAGACCCAGAGGCCACCGGCCTTCTACTTGTTCTGTTGGACCAAGCCACCAAACTGGCGCCACTTTTTGCCGGTTTGCCGAAAAAATATCGGGCCACAATTCGTTTGGGGCTGCGTTCGGATACGGATGATGTTTGGGGAGAAGTTATTTCGGAAAGCCCAGTTCCAGAGATTTTGCTGGCCGATATCGAAAAAACACTGGCGGAGTTTTCCGGTACCGTAAAACAGAAAGTGCCCGCTTTTTCGGCGGTCAAATCGCAAGGCCAACCCTTATACAAAAAGGCCAGAAAAGGGATTGAGGTCGAGACTCCCGAAAAGGAGGTCACATTTCATTCTATTCGAGTTTTGGAATGGAATTCACCTGACGTGGTTGTGGAGGTCTCTTGTTCTGCGGGCACTTACATCCGCGCTCTGGCGCGTGATTTTGGAGAAAAAATAGGCTGCGGGGCCGCAATGTCTTCGCTTGCGCGGCTGGAGGTTGGCTCGGTTTCACTTGTGCATGCAGTTGCGCTGGACAAGCTGGCGGTTGACAACTGGCGGAACTTTGTTTTGAATCCTGAAGAGGTTTTGCCGGTGCCCTGCTTGCGGCTTAAGGCGGAAACTGAAAAGGTCCGCAAGGGACAGTCCTTGTTTTTATCCGATCTGGGCGACACGGATGATTTGCAAAAGGGGCAGCCGGTATTTTTGAAGGATGAGAAAAATGAACTTTTAGCTTGGGGGCGAATGGCTGATTCCGTCTCTGCCCTGCGGGAAAACCCGCGTCAGCCGGCGGTAGTTTACGGGCGGGTGCTGGTATGAAAGTTTATAATTCGCTTTCCGAGCGGTCAAAAACGGCGTGCGTGGTCACTATGGGAAGTTTTGACGGCGTTCACCGCGGCCATCGGGCTTTACTTAGCCGCACGGTAGAAGAGGCGCGCAGGAAAAAACTTTGTTCCTTGGTCCTGACGTATGAACCGCATCCGCGAATGGTTTTGGGGGATCCCTCCCAGGTTCAGCTTTTGACCGTTTTGCCCGAAAAATTGTATCTCTTCGAGCAAGCCGGCTTGGATGAGACTTTTGTTTTTCCTTTTGACCGCTCGGTGGCCGCTTTGGAGCCGGAAGAGTATGTCGAGCGGATTTTGTTGGATGGTTTGCAGATGAAACATCTGGTCGTCGGGTATGACCACCTCTTTGGCCGCGCCCGGCGGGGGAACGTTAATCTGCTGGAACAGCTGGCCGCCAAACATTTCTTTGAACTGGAAGTCACCCGGCCGGTTCGTTTTGCCAACGAAGCGGTGAAAAGCTCGGCCATTCGGGAACATTTGGGTTCCGGCCGGTTTGCCGAAGCGCTTGCGCTTTTGGGCCACCCTTTTCCCCTCTACGGAAAAAAATCAAAGGGGCACGGAAGGGGAAAAGAACTGGGGTTTCCCACTTTTAACCTGAAAGTTGAGTCGCACAAGCAATTGCCGCCGGCGGGAGTGTATGCCGCCCGGGTATTTTTAAAAGGGAGATTTTTGGCGGGAATGTTGTATATTGGCACCTGCCCCACCTTCGGTGATGGTTCACAAAGCGTGGAAGTAAACGTTCTGGAGGGTGCCGTCGATTTGGGCAACGAAATTTTGGTTTTAGCGGAAAGTTTTATCCGGCCGGATGAGAAGTTCGCAACGGCGGATGAGTTGGTTAAAAAAATGAAGACAGATGAAAAACAGACCAGACAGTACTTTGCCTCGCGGGGGGAATTGGCTGCCCGCGGGCAAACAGGAGGAAGTGTATGGCTTTAACGAGTGAGCGAAAAAAAGAATTGGTGGATACCTACCGGCTGCATGATTCGGACACCGGCTCGCCGGAGGTGCAGATTTCACTTTTGACCGAGCGGATAAACGAACTTACCGAGCATTTATCCCGCCACCGGAAAGATTTTTCGGCCCGGCGCGGGCTTTTGAAGTTAGTCGGCCAGCGCCGCCGGCTTTTGGATTATCTGAAGGATGCCGACATCGAGGCGTATCGCCACTTAATTGAGCATCTGGAGTTGAGGAAATAAGATGGAAAATATTAAAAGCGTTGAGCGCGAAATCGGCGGCAGAAAGTTAATGATTGAAACCGGCCGGGTGGCCAAACAGGCCGACGGCGCGGTGACCGTTTTGTACGGCGACACGATGGTTTTTGCCTCGGTGGTGGCTTCCAAAGAGCCGAAGGAAGGGCAGGACTTTTTCCCCTTAACGGTGGATTACCGGGAGAAGGCCTATGCCGCCGGAAAAATTCCGGGGGGCTACTTTAAACGGGAAGGGCGTCCCACGGAAAAGGAGATTCTTTCCGCCCGGCTGACGGATCGGCCGCTGCGGCCGCTTTTTCCGGAGGGATATTTTAACGAAGTGCAGATTATGGTGATGGCGCTTTCCTACGACCAGGAAAACGACCCGGACATTTTAAGCATCATCGGAGCTTCGGCGGCTTTGAATCTTTCTTCCATTCCCTTCCCGACCACGATTGCCGCCGTCCGGGTGGGCCGGCTGGAAGGAAAGTTTGTGGTCAACCCCAAAGCCAACGAGCTGGAAAACTCGGATATGAACGTGGTGGTGGCGGGCACCAAAGAGTCCATCATTATGGTTGAAGGGGGTGCTAAAGAGGTTAGCGAAGCAGATATGATCGCCGCTTTGGCCTTCGGCCACGAACAGGTAAAGTTGGTAATCGAGATGATTGAGGATTTGGTTTCGCAAGCGGGTAAACAGAAACAGACCGTCACTCCTCCCAAAATCGACCCCAATCTGGTAAAGCGGGTGAAAGAGCTGGCTGCCGGCCGGATTGCCGCCGCCAACAATATTTACGACAAAGCGGGACGGGAGGCGGAAATAAGCAAAATCGGCGACGAGGTCGGCGCCGCTCTGGCCGGGGAATTTCCGGAACAAGAGGGGAAAATATCCAAAGTACTGGAAGAGATTGAACAGGTAGATTTGCGCCGCGCCATTGTAGAAGAAAAGCGCCGCGCCGACGGACGGGGCCCGGCCGACATCCGCCCGATCAGTTGCCAGATTGGGTTTTTGCCGCGCACCCACGGCTCGGCCCTCTTCACCCGCGGGCAGACGCAGAGCTTGGCGGCGGCCACGCTGGGCACCAAGATGGACGAGCAGAAAATCGACGACCTGGAAGGTGAAAGCTACAAAAGCTACATGCTGCATTACAATTTTCCGCCCTTTTCCGTAGGCGAGATCCGCCCCCTGCGAGGCCCCGGCCGGCGGGAAATCGGCCACGGCGCTTTGGCGGAGCGGGCGATTCAGCCGGTGATTCCAGCCGAAGGAACGTTTCCCTACACCGTCCGAATCGTCTCGGATATCCTGGAGTCCAACGGTTCTTCTTCGATGGCTACCGTTTGCAGCGGCAGCCTGGCTTTAATGGATGCCGGTGTCCCCATTAAGGCTCCCGTGGCGGGCATTGCCATGGGCTTGATTAAGGAAGGGGACAAAGTTGAAATTCTCTCCGACATTCTGGGTGTCGAAGACCATTTGGGCGATATGGACTTCAAGGTCACCGGCACGCGGGAGGGAGTTACCGCTTTCCAGATGGATTTGAAAACGGCCGGAATTTCGCTGGCGATTATGGAGCGGGCTTTGGTTCAGGCAAAAGTCGGGCGTTTACACATTCTGGATATTATGGAGAAAACGATTGCCAAACCTAAATCGGAGCTTTCTCCGTATGCGCCGCGCATAATTACCATCAAGATAAAACAGGACCGGATTGGCGAAGTTATCGGCCCGGGCGGGAAGATGATCCGCTCGATTGTCGAGCAGACCGGCGCCAAAATCGACATCGAAGACGACGGCACGGTGCTCATCGCCTCCGTGGACGGAGCGGCCGGAGAAGCGGCGCGGGATATGATTCTGCGCCTGGTGGAGGAGCCGGAAATCGGGCGGGTTTACGAAGGAAAGGTGCGCCGCCTCGCCGCCTTTGGAGCCTTTGTTGAAATTCTGCCCGGACAGGACGGTTTGATTCACATCTCCGAGCTGGATACCAAGCGGGTGGCTCGGGTGGAGGATGTCCTCAAGCTCGGCGACACGGTGAGCGTGAAAGTAATCGGCATTGACCCGGAAGGAAAAATCCGTTTATCCCGCAAGGCGGTTTTAGAGGCGCCCAAGCTTTCTCCCGCCGGTACATGAGAAACGACGCGGTCTATAAAAAAACCGTTTTGCCCTCCGGTTTGCGGGTGGTCAGCGAAGAACTGCCTGCCAGCAAATCGGTTTCCATCGGCATCTGGGTCAACGTCGGCAGCCGGGATGAGCTGACCGAGGAGAACGGCATTTCGCATTTTATCGAGCATATGGCCTTCAAGGGGACCAAAAAGCGGGATGCCCGGCGGATTGCCCACGAGCTGGAGTCGGTCGGCGGCAGCCTGAACGCCTTCACCTCCCGCGAACAGACCTGCTATTATGCCCGGATTTTGGACCGGCATTTAGACCGGGCGGTCGATGTCTTGGCCGATATTTTAAAAAACTCTCTTTTCGACCCGCAAGAATTAGAAAAGGAAAAAAAAGTAATCCTCGAGGAAATCAAAGATGTCGAGGATTCGCCGGCCGACTGGGTGCATGACCTGTTCGCGGAAAATATCTGGAAAGACCATCCCCTCGGCAAACCAATTATCGGGCGGAGGGATAGAATAAAGAGTTTCGACCGTTCGCGGCTTTTGTTCTATCAATCCTCCAAGTATTTGGCGGAACAGACCGTGGTGGCCGCTTCCGGCAACGTTTCCCACTCCAGGCTGGTGAATCTGGTGAGAGCGAAGCTTGTTTTTCCTTCAGCTAACGGAGCGATGCCCCTGAACCGCTTCGCTCCGGGGGAAACCGGCGGCCGAAGCGTGAAGTCCAAGGAAACTTCGCAGGCGCACGTCTGTTTGGGGGTTCCCTCTGCTTCCTGCAAGGACAGAAGGCGCTATGCCTGTTTGATTTTGAACACCGTTCTGGGGGGCGGGATGAGCTCGCGCTTGTTTCAAAAAGTGCGCGAAGAAAAGGCCTTGGCCTATAGCATTTACTCCTATCATGATTTCTACGAAGATACCGGAATTTTGGGCATTTATCTGGCGACTTCACCAGAGCAGGTGGCGCCGGCGGTCGATTTGGTTCTGGATGAGCTGGCAAAAATCAAATCCGGAAAACTTTCCCGCAGCGAGATGGTTTCGGCCAAAGAGCAGCTAAAAGGGAACCTGGTTTTGGGTTTGGAGTCAACTTCCAGCCGGATGAACCGGCTGGCGCGCAACGAGCTTTTTCTGGGGGAATATGTTTCGCTCAAAAAGGCGCTGGAAGCGATAGATGCGGTAAAGCCTTCCGAAGTGGCCGAGCAGGCAAATGCGCTTTTTTCGGAAAAGCGGTTTTCGGCTTCTTTATTAGGTTCGCTGGATTCCGAAGTTTTAAATAAAATCGACTGGGCCAAAATCTCCTAAGTTTTTCCGCTGAATGCAGAGAGTTTACATCTCCGATTTAGGACAACACGTCGGCCTTGATGTCGAAATTGCGGGCTGGCTGTATAACAAGCGCTCCTCCGGGAAAATTCATTTTCTTTTAATCCGCGACGGCAGCGGCATCGTGCAGGGGGTTTTGGTCAAGTCCGAGGTGCCGGAAGAAGTATTTTCTTCCGCTGAGAAACTTACCCAGGAAACCTCACTGGTCGTCACCGGAAAGGTACGTGCCGACAGCCGTGCCCCGGGAGGATACGAGCTTTCGCTCACCGGGCTTGCAATCATTCAGATTGCTGAAGATTATCCAATTACGCCCAAAGAGCACGGCACGGCTTTTTTGATGGAGCATCGCCACCTGTGGCTGCGCTCTTCCCGCCAGCATGCGATTTTGCGGGTGCGCAATCAGATTATCTGGGGGATTCGGGAGTTTTTCCACAAAAACGGTTTCGTTCTAATCGATACGCCGATTCTAACCGGCTCGGCAGCGGAAGGGGCCTCAACCCTTTTTGAGACCGAATATTTCGATTTGGGGAAGGCATATCTGGCGCAGACCGGCCAATTGTATCTCGAAGCGGCCTGTATCTCTTTTGGCAAAGTGTATTGCTTTGGCCCCACTTTTCGGGCGGAAAAATCGAAAACCCGGCGGCATCTGACCGAGTTCTGGATGGTGGAGCCGGAGGTGGCTTTCAACGATAACGCTGACAATATGGATTTGGGAGAAGAACTCGTCTGTTATATCGTCCAATCTGTTTTGGAAAAATGCTCCGAAGAACTCAAAAAGCTGGAGCGGGACACCAAGCCGTTAGAGAACATCAAACGTCCCTTTTACCGAATTTCCTACGATGAAGCGGTGCAAAAATTGCAGGCGGCGGGAAGTTCGATTGCCTGGGGCAGCGATTTGGGCGGCGAAGACGAGACCATTTTGACCAAAATGTACGATAAACCGGTTTATGTCTATTGCTATCCCAAAGAGTGCAAGGCGTTTTATATGAAGCTGAATCCGGAGAATCCCAAGACGGTTTTATGCGCCGATTTGTTGGCGCCGGAAGGGTATGGTGAAATTATCGGCGGGTCGCAGCGGGCGGATGATTACGAGGAGTTGTTAGGCCGCATCCGCGAGCAGGGGCTTTCGGAAGAGGCGTATAAATGGTATTTGGATTTGCGCAAATACGGCTCCGTGCCACACGCCGGTTTTGGATTAGGCATCGAACGCACGGTGGCCTGGATTTGCGGCCTGCCGCACGTGCGCGAGACGATTCCGTTTGCAAGGATGCTATATCGGTTATATCCTTAGTAACGATTTTGTGTAGGGGCAATTCATGAATTGCCCCTACAGGATAGCAATAATAAGGGTTTTGTAGGGGCACAATATATTGTGCCCTTCCGAATTTTCTGGTAGCCGACATAGGCAGTCGACACAGGTAGCCGACACAGGTAGCCGACACTTCAGTGTCGGTTTTCAGAAGGAGGAATAATGCCGGAAAAAATCAAAGTCGCCACGGTTAGTGAAATTCCGCCCGGCCAGCGATTGGTGGTTGAAGCGGCCGGAAAACAGATCGCTATCTTCAACGTCAACGGCAAGTTGGTCGCCTGCGAAAACGTCTGTTTGCACCGCGGCGGGCCTTTGGGGGAAGGTGACATTGATGAATTGATTGTCACCTGCCCCTGGCATGGCTGGCAGTACGATTTAGCCACCGGTGAATGTTTGATGAACCCTATGGCTAAAATCCCGCTTTATCCGGTTTTCGTCGAGTCGGATGAGGTTTGGGTGGAAGTTTAGCGGTTTCGGCGGCGGCTCTTCCGGCGGCGGCGGGGCGACGGGAGGTTGGTAGCGCTATTTCAATGAAAAAAAGTAGGGGCAGACCGATGTGTCTGCCCTTGTAGGGGCACCCTGCTGCGTGCCCCTACGACCAATACAGGGATTGGGGATTAGAAACTAAAGATTAGCAAGAACAAATTTAATGGCTACGTCCCACACCAAGGCGGGTCGGTTAAACCTAAAAATACTCGGTTGAGTTCAAGCACCACATCAGAGGAAGTCAAAATTCCGTCGCAGTTAACGTCCGTTAAGCAAGAACGGCATATCGGACCTTGAAGAAAAACGCAATTTATCATCAAGACTACATCGGCGGGGGTAAAGATTGAGTCAGAGTTTATATCTCCTTTGAAAGAGACACAGATACCGTATACAAATGCTTGGCTGATAGTTGCGGCTCCAATTATGAAATCTGATTTTCCATCGCCACTAATGTCTCCTATTCCCGCTACGGAAAAACCAAGTTGGCCGTCGGCGATAATCCCATTGACTTGGAAAAGCAAATTACCAGTTGCGCCCGAATAAATGTAGGCTGAACCAGCATCGTTAAGCCCTGCAGGATCAGTATTAACGGCGCCAATTATAAAATCGGCTGTCCCATCTCCATCAATGTCTCCAGCGCCGGCCACAGAAAAGCCGAAAGCATCCCCAGCAGCACTGCCGTTTTTTTGGTATAGGAGGCCACCAGTAGAGCCGGAATAGACGAAAGCTGACCCAGAGTAGATAAGCCCTGATGGGGAGGCAAAGGGAGCTCCCACAATAAAATCTGGTCGGCCGTCATTATTTACGTCGCCAATCCCCGCTACCGAGAGCCCGAATTGACTGGATCCTGTTCCGTTCTTTTGAAAAAGTAGTTGACCATTGGCCCCTGAGTAGACATACGCTGAGCCTGCATCAGTACTTCCAGCAAAGCGTGCACCTATAATGAAGTCCGGTTTCCCATCACCATTAACATCTCCAATTCCATCAACTGAGTAGCCTAAATTATCACCGCCAGAGGAGCCGTTTTTCTGGTAAAGTAGATTGCCAGAGACCCCAGAACGGACATAAACTGAACCTTGGCCAGACTCTATTCCGCCGGGTGAGCTAATAATATAGTCGAGCGTACTGTCTCCATTTACGTCGCCAGCACCGGCCACCGCCCATCCCATAAGAGCCCTCGAGAAGCTACCATCCGAACGGTAGAGTAAAGCTCCGGTTCCTCCAGAATAAAGGAAGGCGGAGCCAACTTCGAAATTAGAGCCTATGCTATCACCAGGAGAGCCAATTAGAAAATCTGCTTTTCTGTCATTATCAACATCTCCTGCCCCATCCACCGAGTAACCGAGTAGCCAGTTTCTTCCCGTAAACCCATATTTCGCGTGCAGTACAATACCATCGAGACCGGAAACCACTAAAGCTGCCCCACGGACGCTGGTCCCTGGGGCGCCAATGATAAAATCGTTAACACCGTCTCCATTGACATCCCCCGCTCCAGCCACTGAATTGCCTAACCTATCACTGGGAGCGCCGTTTATTTGGAAAAGCAGAGAATACTGGCAGAAAGCGGAGGAAGTCAGCGACAGATGGGTGAAGGCAAAAGCTGTTAAGAATCTTAAGGATTTGGGCATATGACCTTCTTTTGTTCTCCTCGTTATAAATATAATCGGCCAGGAATTTTGGACAAGCGAATTTTGACAAATCAAGCCACGACCCTTATCCTCCCAAATACGCTTTTTTCACTTCCTCATTGGCCAGAAGATTCTGGGCGGAGTCGGAGAAGAGGATTTTGCCGGTTTCGAGCACATAGCCGCGGTGGGCGATGCGCAGGGCTAAATTGGCGTTTTGCTCGACCAACAGAATGGTTACGCCCTCTTTATTGATTTCTTTTATCACTTCAAAAATAGCTTTCACCAGAAGGGGGGCCAGGCCGAGGGAGGGTTCGTCCAGAAGCAGAAGTCGGGGGGAAGCCATCAGGGCGCGGCCGATGGCCAACATCTGCTGTTCGCCGCCGGAAAGGGTGCCGGCGTTTTGCTTGATACGTTCTTTGAGCCGCGGAAATAGGGTAAAAACCCGCTCCATATCGCGGGAGGCGTTGGCTTTGTCTTTGCGCAAGTAGGCACCCAGCTCTAAATTTTCGCGGACGGACATATTGGCGAAGATTTTGCGCCCCTCCGGAGCGTGGGAAACTCCGCGCTTGACCACTTCGTGGGGTGGAACGTTTTTGAGCGAGTGTTCCTCGAGCAGGATTTCGCCTTCTTTGGGTTTCAGAAGCCCGGAGATGGCGCGCAGGGTGGTACTTTTGCCGGCGCCGTTGGCGCCGATTAGAGTTACAATTTCTCCTTTTTGGATGCCGAAAGAAATTCCCTTTAAAGCTTGAATGCCGCCGTAAAAGACGGAAAGGTTTTTGACTTCGAGGAGGTAGTTGTCGGCCGTCAAATCGGTTCCTTTTCCGACACTAAAGTGTCGGCTACCAAGGGGTGGAAGGTGTCTGCCACCAGGGTGAAAAGAGCTTCATTTTTTGGTAGCCGCGGCTTCAGCCGCGGATGGATTTTTTCCGGCACCGAAGCGCCGGCTACCAATTTCTTTCGGCTTTCGTTCATACCGGCTCTTCGCCCAGATAGGCTTCGATGACTTTGGGGTCTTTGCGGATTTTCTCCGGCGGGCCTTCGGCGATGGTGACGCCGTAATCCAAAACTAAAATCCGCTCGCAGATGCCCATCACCACCCGCATATCGTGCTCGATTAGAAGAATGGTCAGATTGAACTTGCCTTTAATCCAGCGAATCAAATCCATCAGCTCGTGGGTTTCCTGCGGGTTGGCGCCGGCGGCAGGCTCGTCCAAAAGCAAAAGCTTGGGCCCGGTGGCAAGCGCGCGGGCGATTTCCAGGCGGCGCTGCTGGCCGTAGGGCAAACTCGCGGCTTTTTCTTTGGCGACAGGGGAGAGGCCGAAAATTTCCAACAACTCGCTGATTTTCTGGTGCTGGTGGTCTTCTTCGCGAAGATAATTTTTCCCTTTCCAGATGGAGCCGAAAAGAGAAGTCTTATAATGCAGATGGCGGGCGATTTTGACGTTGTCTTCCACACTCAAATTACCAAAGAGCCGGATGTTTTGAAACGTACGGGCGATGGCGCAGGCGGTGATTTGATACGGCTTTTTGCCGTTGAGCAATTTACTTTCAAAACGAATTTCGCCTGCGGTCGGTTTATAGACGCCGGTTATCAGGTTAAAAACCGTCGTTTTGCCGGCGCCGTTGGGGCCGATTAAGCCGACCAGCTCGCCGGGATACATTTTTAAGTTAAAACAATCGACCGCTTTCAGCCCGCCAAAGTTGATGGAGCAAACGTCGGCTTGCAAAAGCGGTTGGTTGGAAGTCGCCGGCATTTCAGATGGAAGGGGCGGGCTTGCGGAAAGGCCAGAAGCGGCGCCAGTTGGGTTCGCGACTGCCGAAAAGCCCCTGCGGGCGGGTGAGCATAATCAGGATTAGGGCCAAAGAATATATCACCATCCGCCAGTCTTTAATCGGGCCTAAATAGCGCAAAAGCTCTGGCAGAAAGGTGAGCAGAATGGCGGCGATAATGGAGCCGGAGATGGAGCCCAGGCCGCCGACGATTATCATTATGATAATTTCGAAAGATTTGACGAAGGTGAAAGAGTTGGTGTGCAGCAATTGTAAATAATGGCCAAACAAGCAGCCGGCCATTCCGGCAAAGAAAGCGCCGATGACGAAAGCGGTTACTTTGTAGTAAGTAGTGTTGATACCCATTGCTTCGGCGGCGATTTCATCTTCGCGCACGGACAAAAAGGCGCGGCCGTGGGAAGAGTTGACCAAACTGGTAACGACGGCGATGGTCAAAGCCGTCAAGGAAATTACCCAGAACAGGTTGGTGTAAGCCGGTATGCCGGAGAATCCGCGGGCGCCGCCGATGGCGTCGATATTCAGAATTAGAACGCGGACGATTTCCCCCATTCCAAGCGTAACTATCGCCAAATAGTCGCCGCGCAGGCGAAGCGAAGGTATGCCGACTAAAAGCCCCAATATAGCGGCGGAGAGGCCGCCGCTCAAAAGGGCTATGAGAAAAATCAAATTTTTAGCCAGCAAAGCTGGCAGAAAACTTAAAGCAGCGACAAGCTTTTCTCCGAGGTAGTAGGTGAATGCGGCGGAAGTGTAGCCGCCGACAGCCATAAAGCCGGCGTGGCCCAGCGAAAACTGGCCGGTCGTGCCGTTAATCAGGTTCAAGCTGACAGCCAAAATGATATTTACGCAGGAGAGTATCGTTAAATGGAGGTAATAGGAGTCAATCCATCGCGGCAAAAAGCGATTGGCCAAGAGAAAGAGGACGAAGAGAAGGGCGAAAACCAAAAGCCGCTTCATACTTTTTCTCCCACGCGGCTGCCCAGAAGGCCGGTCGGCTTGACTAACAAAATAACCACTAAAAGGGCGAAAGCGATGGCGTCACGAAAAGTCGAAGAAATGTAACCTGCGACCATTGTTTCGGAAACGCCCAGAATCATTCCCCCCAGAACGGCGCCGGGGATGTTGCCTATGCCGCCCAGAACGGCGGCGACGAAAGCTTTGAGGCCGGGCAGAAGACCCATCAAGGGGTCGATTTTGGGATAAGTCAACGCCACCAAAATTCCACCGGCGCCGGCCAGGGCGGAACCCAAAGCGAAGGTGAAGCTGATTACGTTGTTGGTGTTTACACCCATTAAGCTGGCGGCTTCGCGGTTGAAGGCGACGGCGCGCATGGCCTTGCCGATTTTTGTGTTTAGGACGATGAAGCGCAGCAAAATCATAAGTACCAAGGAGACGGCCAAAATTATCATCGGCAGGTTGGAAATGACCAGGGTGGGGGATTCGTATAGCTTTGTTTCCGCGACCAGGGAGGGGAAAAATTTGGGGTCGGCGCCGAAAATCAACTGACCGCCGTTTTCCAAAAGCAAAGAGACGCCGATGGCGGTAATCAAAACGGTCAAGCGCGGGCGCTGGCGCAAGGGTTTGTAGGCGGCGCGTTCGATAATCATCCCCACCAAAGCGCAGGCGGCCATCGAAAAGAGTAAAACCGCCAGAAAGCCGACAGGAGAGGGGTTTGCGGCAATTTTGGTCCAGCGGGAAAAGAAGTAGCCGAAGAAGGCCCCCAGCATAAAAACGTCGCCGTGGGCGAAGTTAATCAGCTGGAGGACGCCGTAAACCATAGTATATCCCAGAGCAATCAGAGCGTAAATGGAGCCCCAGGAGATACCGTTGACTAACTGCTGTAAAAACTCCTGCATCCAAAAAGCTACGGATTGACCGTAGCCATATATTGATAAGCGCCGCCTTCGACGATTTTCAACACCACCAAGGCTTTCAAGGCATTGCGGGCCGAGTCGATGGTTATAGAACCGGAGACGCCGGGGAAATTGGCGGTTTGGGCGAGCTGCTCCTTAACTTTCTCCCCGTCGGTGGTTCCGGCGCGCTTGATGGCATCAAACAATATCTGGGCAACGTCGTATCCCAAGACGGCCATCGCATCCGGAACTTCGTTGTATTTGGCTTTATATTTTTGAATGAAGCCCTGAATGACCGGGTTTGGGTCGTCGGAGGCGTAGTGATTGGAGAAGTAGCAGTTTTTTAGCGCATCGCCCGGCTTTTTGATGGTGGCAATCTCGGCCAACTTGGGGGAATCCCAGCCGTCGCCGCCCATCAAAGAGGCGGGGATTCCCAGTTCGCGCGCCTGACGGGCAATCAGGCCGACTTCGGTATAGTAGCCGGGGATAAATATGGTTTCGGGCTTTTTGCCTTTAATTGAAGTAAGCTGGGCTTTAAAGTCCTGGTCCTGTTCAAAATATGATTCTTCGGCAACTATTTGGCCGCCCAAGCCTTTGAATGTTTCGGCGAAAAACTGGGCTAAGCCGACCGAATAATCGTTTTTGCTGTCCTTCAAGATAGCCGCTTTGCGCAAGCCCAAATTGTTGTAAGCGAACTTGGCCATTGCTTCCCCCTGGAAGGGGTCGATAAAACAGATGCGGAAAATATAATCGCCCACTTGAGTAACTTTGGGGTTTGTTGAAGAAGGGGTAATCATTGGAATTTTGTTGTCCTGGCAAATCGGAGCGCCGGCCAGCGAGCGGCTGGAGGCAACTTCGCCCAGCATTGCCACCACTTTATCCTGGGTGATCAGTTTTTTGACCGCGCTGGCGGCTTCTTCTGGCAGACAGCGGTCGTCTTCGACGTAAATCTCAACTTTCTTGCCCAACAGCCCTCCGGCCGCGTTGGTTTCTTCGGTGGCCATATCGATGCCGTTTTTGGTGGAAATGCCAAAAGTGGCGGTGGAGCCAGTCAGGCCTCCATATTCGCCGACTTTAATGACGTTTTCTTTTTTGGCGCATCCGGCCAAAAGGGTCAGGGTCAGAGCTACGGTCAACAATTTGCGCATCATTTTTTCCTCCATTATGGTTTCGTCCAAAGTTTCCTAATTTGCGGCTACTTGACGAGATTGTCAAGCCGGGTATCTTGCCTGCCCGTGACCCCCAACGTTGCCGGACTCGTTTTTTCATTGGTTGCCGCTTTGGCCACTTTCCTGGGCGGGTTGTTCGTTACCACGGCGGGAGAGAAATATCGAGCCTCGGTCAAATATTTTATGGCCATTGGAGCGGGTTTTTTGCTTTCGGTTGTTTTCTTTGAAGCGATCCCCAGAACTTTTCAGGAATTGAATGAGCAATTTGCACTCTGGTTTTTGGGCGGATATTTGCTTATCCATCTGGTGGAGCATACCTGGGTGGAGCATTTTCATTTTGGGGAGGAAGTTCATCGTGAGGAGGTAATTTCCACCCGCTCCGGGCCGGTGGCGTCGATTGGCCTGACCATCCATGCTTTCTTTGACGGTTTTTCGATTACGGCGGCCTCCCAATTTTCGCTCTTGGTCGGGGTTTTGATGTTTGTGGCGATTGCTTTGCACAAGCTGCCGGAAGGGTTTACGGTGGCTTCTTTAAATTTAGCGGCGGGGCGCTCACAAAAAACGGCTTTATGGTGGGCGGCATTGCTCGGCCTTGCCACGCTTTTGGGCGCGCTCGTTTCCGGTTTTTTGAACGCTTATCCAGCCGAGATTTTAGCTTTTTCCGGCGGCGTGGCACTCTACGTTGCTGCCAGCGACTTGATGCCGGAGGTTAACCGTCTGCATGGGATTAAGACTCCGATATCGGTCTTTTTAGGAGTGTTGTTTTTCTATCTGACTGAACGGTTTTTGCATTTTGTGGTCGGGCATTGATGCTCGCCAAACTAAAAGAGAAACTTAGCAAAAACGTTGTGGTTTTGGGGGTGGTCAGCTTGCTGAACGATATTTCAAGCGATATGATTTTGCCGGTTTTGCCGACTTTTTTCACCCTCGGTTTGGGGGGAACGACCGCTTTCGTTGGGCTGATGCAGGGGGTGGCCAAATCGGCGGGGAGTCTGTTGCAACTTTTTTCGGGTTATCTTTCGCAAATAACGGGAAAAAGAAAATCGCTGACATTTGCCGGATATTTTTTGTCCAGCATATCCAAGCCGCTGTATTTTTTTGCCTTAAACCCGCTGGCAGCTTTTTTCCTGCGCGTGTCGGACAGCTGCGGTAAGGGTTTTCGCACGCCGCCGCGGGATGCCTTGCTGGCCGATTCGGCTCCAAGCGGAAAGACCGGTCTGGCCTTCGGTTTTAACCGCGCGCTCGACTCGGCCGGCGCCGTTTTAGGGCCCTTGATTGGGTTTGTTCTACTTTCATTCGTAGGACTAAATTACAAAACACTTTTTTTGATAGCCGCCATTCCAAGCATCTTTTCGCTTTGGGCTTTGGCGGCGGGCGTTACCGAAATTCGAGGGGTCAAACCGCCAGAACGGCCGAAACTGTTTGGAGGTTTGTCCAAAGGGGAGTTTCCACTTTTTCTGGCGGCGGTGTTTTTTCTTTATCTGGGAACTTTGCCGGACCTTTTGGCATTGCTCCGGGCGCAGGAATTGGGGGTGGCGACGAAAACCTTACCCCTGTATTGGGTTTTATATAATCTCACCGGTTCCTTTTTTGCCGCGCCGTTCGGGCAGGCTTTTGACCGAAGACCCAAAAAGGTTTTGGTTTACGGCTGGATGGCTTATCTCGTTTCTTTGGGAGGATTTGCGTATCTCTCGAAAGAATTTCTACCGTTTCTTTTTTTGATTTTTGGAGTTTTTGACGCCGCTACGGACGGCCCTTTGCGGGCAGCCGTCGTTCGAATCGTTCCAGTAGGGGAGCGGGCGGTTGCCTTCGGCTGGTATCACGCCGTGCGCTCGGTTTCCTTCCTTCTATCTGGGTGGTTAATAGGGTGGGGATGGCAGAGCATTGGCGTGGCTTACACTTTTATTGCCGCTGGGGCAGCTTCGCTTTTGGGGCTTTTGGTGCTGTTAAAGATTCGATTTTAAAGGCGACCTCACCCCTACGATTGCATCAGAAACAATTATTAACGTAGGGGCACGGCACGCCGTGCCCCTACGAAGAATTTAATTTTGTGAACCGCCGGGCAGGATTTAATTGGCGCTACTTTTTCCGCTCCAGGTTGAAGGTCATCGGAGTGTCCTTGCCCTCCTGGCGAAGGGACCAAACCTGCGTGATGTGGTCGTCGTCTTGGAAGGTGAACTCCAGGCTGTGCATATGCATATCCGAGGATTTGGCCATATTGGTGGCATCGACCATTGTGAAGTTTAATTTTTTGATTTCGCCGGCGGGCAGCTGGGCTTTCATCCGCGGCTGATTGCCGACCGAGCAATAGTGCGTCATCAACAACCGGTCGCCATCGAGGTGGTACATCGTAATCATCGGCGGTTCGTCCGCCGGTGTAAGCGACTCCATCAAGGCCGAACCTCCGGAGACGACTTGATATGACACCTTTACCGATTTTGCATCCGAGGAACTATTCTGCCATTCCCCGGCGAGCGATTTGAGTTTTTCGAAGGCGGCGTCGGCTTTGCTTTTTCCCAAAACCAAATGAGTGGCTAAGGCGATTACCGCAAGCGTCAGCAGCATTGATACAAACCGTTTCATAGTGTTTCCTCCTTTCAAATGATTCGGAAAATAGAACTTCATAACCGGTGGAATGATAAATCGTAATAGGAAGAAAGGCAAGACCGGTTCTGAAAAAAATTTGACAGCCGATTGATGGCTATTTTACCTTAACTCAATTAGCGCCAAGCTTTTTTAACATCGTAACGGCGTTGGTGTTTTTAGGATCGAGTTCCAAAGATTTTTTATAACTTTTAATGGCCAGCTCTTTGTCGCCATTTTTCATATAAGCCTCGGCCAGACTGTCATAGCCATTGGAAGATTGAGGAAAGTCTTCTACGTTCAGCTTAAAGATTTCTATTGCCTCGTTGAACTTTTTGGCTTCCAGCAATTGGTAACCCAGGGAGTTCAATTCGCCCTCGGAAAAATTGTAGTCGTCAAACTCCTTTGTCTTCAATTCGCGATATAGCTGGATGGCTTTCTGGACGTTTTGTTCCGTTATTGTTTTCAGGAGCAGTTCGGCGATTGATTTTTTACTGGCGATTTTTTCAACCTGCGCCAGCATTTCTTCGAGCCGGGTTTTGTCCAGCAACTTTCCGCCGACGACCACGGCGGCTATTTTCTTGGTATTGCCGATGTCTTCCAGCGGGTTTGCGTCCAACAAAACGAGGTCGGCAATTTTGCCTTTTTCAACCGTGCCGAGTGAATCGAGCGTTCCAAGATATTCCGCCGGATTGCGGGTGGCCGTCTGCAGGGCCTCCATCGGCGTTAGTCCGGCCTGAACCAGCAAGCCGAGTTCGTCATGCAGGCTGAAGCCGGGAAAGCAATATGGATTTCCCACATCCGTTCCGGCAACAAGGCGCGCACCGGCGCGACGCATCCGGCCGGCAATTTCGAGCTGCTTTTGGAAAATCTCTTTGGCGAGGGCAAAATCTTCCGCCGTTCTTTCTTTGAAACGGAAATCGTTTTTTGGGTCCCACATCGCTCTGATCCGAAGCGGCATATATTTGAGCCGGGAATCATGGGTCAGATTGGTGTCATTGAGGAAGGCGGTGCTCCGCAAGACGGTGAAGGTGGGGCATTGATAGGTTTTGTTCTTCTTGAAGCGGGCAAAAAGGGCCTCGGCCTTCTTTGGACTGAAAGTTTCCAGCATCATACGATTCAGCGGGCGTGTGAGCTTGGGGCTGGGAAGTCTTTGGTCTGGAGAACGATTTGCGAATGCTTCCGCGCGCTTTTTCCGCAAGTCTTGCTCGCGGGTGGAGCACGAAGTGAGAATGCCGGTAAGGTGCTCGATGCTTTTCTGTCCGGCATCCGAGGCCTCCGCCGCCGAAACTGCGTCCGGAACATGCCCGGCAAACGAAAGCCCTTGCTTTTTCGACTCCTCGGCGATGGCGAAAAACGCTTCCCTCGGAAGCAAACTGTACACTTTGATAAAGTCGGCCCCATCCTGCTTTGCTTTGGTCACCGCCTCCACCGCCTCGGCTTTGTTGCTGACAGCTATCGAGCCGGGCCAGATCGGTTTTGGCCCATCCAAAATCGTGCTGGCGATGGCCAATCGAGGACCAAGCAAAGCTCCATCCTCCATTTCTTTGCGCCATTGGTGGTGCATCGGGACACCCCACATCAGGCGCATGCCGGTGACGCCGTTGGCGATGAAGAGCGGCAGATAGTCCTTTTCATACCAGTGCACGTGCA
>CAZSIT010000023.1:0-35573 GCA_964607165.1 uncultured Ignavibacteria bacterium | reverse complement strand
AAAATGCTCCGTGGAGCTATCTAAATTCTGTGCCAGTCCGCTTGGCAAGGGGGACAGGCACGAAGTGCAAGGGAATGCGTAGGGGCGAACCCTTCGACTACGCTCAGGGCAGGCGGCCGTTCGCCCATTTTTCTTCAGTGATTCAATCGTCAATTATTCAATACGGGAAGGATATAACCTCTATCCCTTGACGGTAGGGGAGCAAATGTTTATCTAAGTATTCGAGGAAAGAAGATGACACAAGCAGAGAAGGCCTGCCGGATTACCGCCTTTGCCCGCTCGGGTGGTTGAGCGGGAAAGCTAAGTCCGGTGGACTTACACGACATAGTAGGCAGCTTAAAAATACCGAAGAACGAGGCGGTTTTGGTCGGCATTGAGACCGCCGATGACGCCGGAGTGTTTCATATTTCCGACGACATCAACCTGGTGCAAACGGCTGATTTCATCACCCCTCCATTGGACGACCCTTTTTTGTTTGGCAAAATAGCCGCCGCTAATTCGCTTTCGGACGTTTATGCGATGGGGGGGCGGCCTTTGACCGCTTTGAATTTATGTTGTTTTCCGGCAACGGGCGTGGACAAGGAAACGTTGGCAGAGATATTACGCGGTGGGCTGGAAGCTATCAATGAATCGGGTGCGGCGCTGGTCGGCGGACATACGGTCAAAGATGAGGAATTGAAATACGGGCTTTCGGTTACCGGCATCGTAAAGAAGGCCGACATCAAGCGTAACTCTACAGCTAAACCGGGGGATAAGCTCATTCTTACCAAACGGATTGGCACCGGTGTGATTGTCACCGGCACCCGGATGGGCCGTCTGCCGCCCGACGGGATTATTCGACAGGTAGCCGCCGACATGGCTTGCTTGAACGCTAAGGCCTCCCGGCGGATGGTGGAATTTGGCGCCTCGGCCTGCACCGACGTCACCGGTTTCGGGCTGGCAGGGCATTCGTTTGAGGTGGCGAAAGGTTCTGGGGTTGGGATTCGTTTTTGGGGCTCGAAAATTCCGCATTATCCGGAAAGTTTGGAAATGATTCGGCAGGGAGTGCGCACGGGCGTTACAATGTCGAATCGGCAGTCGGTGGGGGAGTATTTCCGCGCCGACTCGTCGCTGCCCGATGAGTTGGTCTGGCTTTTCTTCGACCCGCAGACCTCCGGCGGGCTTTTGATTTCGATTGCCGCCGAACGGGCGCAAGCGCTTTTGGATGCCATCCGTTCGGACGGTGTTCGGGAAGCGGAAATCGTCGGGGAGGTCTTCGCTTCGGGAAAACCGGAAATTGTGGTGGAGCGGGGTGCCTGAATCGAAATAAAGCCTTTTACCGGATTTCGATATAATCTCCAAAAAGTCGGCCGGTGGGAAAACGTGGTTTCCCCTCCCTACGACCAATTTAATCTGGAGCTGGAGAAAACTTTTTTTGTCAAAAGCCCTTTTAACATCGCCCATTTGATTCTGCCCAAGCCGGCGGGAGATTCGTGGAAACCGTACGAAGAAGTTCGTCATCGGTTGGCCGACTGGCTGGGGGACAAAGTAATTCTTCCCGACGAAAAGCCCAGGATTTACGTATATCAAATAACCTTCCGGGAAGGAGGCCGTGAACGGCAAAACGTGGGGTTCTTTGCCTTGGGAAAGTTAGAAGAATACTTGGAGCGCGGGGTCGCCCCGCACGAAAATATACTGGCGGCGCCTCGAGAGGACCGGCTGAAATTACGCATTTCAACGCAGGCCGATTTTGGGCCGGCGTATATGCTGTATCGCGACCCGGAAAAAGATTTTGAAAAGATTGCCGCTTCGGTTGTAAGCTCGCCGCCTTTGGCGGAAACCAAAGATATGTATGGCGAGCTCCATCAGCTTTGGAGTTTGACGGATTCGTCGCATATCAAAAGCGTTGCGTCAAAGTTGAGCGCTTGTTCCGTGTTGATTGCCGACGGCCATCACCGCTACGATGCGGCTTTGGAATCTTTCAGGCGCAATTCGGACAAGCCCTGGTTTGCCTACCGGCTGATGGCTTTCTTCAACTCGGAGGGAGGCGGGCTTTCCATTCGGCCAATTCACCGGATGATTGCTGGTTTGAAATTTTCGAATAAGGAACTTCTGGGGCGGCTATCCGAAAATTTTGAGGTTGAAACAGTTTATGCCGGCGGCTCAAAAGAGGATTTGGAAAAAGCGGTAAATCGGCTGGCGGAAAATGCCGGACAATTTCATCGAATCGGTTTAATATCCGAAGATATTTTTTATCTGCTCACGGCTGGGCGCACAGAGCTTTTGGACGTAGAGATATTGGAGCAATGGGTTTTCAAAAATGCTTTGGGGTTTTCCAATGGAGACATACAAAAATATGTGGATTACTCCAAAGAAGCGGCGGAAGTTGCCGAGCGGGTTGGAACAAGGAAAGCGGAGGCCGGCTTTATTATGAACGCCACACGGATGGAGGAAATCTGGAAACGGGCAGAGGCGGGGCAAAAGCTGCCGCCCAAGTCCACTTTTTTCTATCCCAAGCTTTTGACGGGGCTGGTGATGAATATCAATCCGGAGATTTATTTTGCCGGGAGTTAATATGGCCGGCGGCAGTTTTAACCGGTGGCGTCGAATGGTTTTAATATTCGGCGTAGCGCACATTACAAAAACCAATGTGCGCCACCGGAAATAAGAGTTGGGTTCAGAGTTTAGCGTAATGGCTGAAATTAAGCAAAGCATAATGGAGACCATCGGCAAAACGCCGATAGTGAAAATTCAGAAACTCTGTCCTAATCCTAACGTTACTATTTGGGCTAAACTGGAGTGGTATAACCCCCTCGGAAGCGTCAAGGAACGGATTGCCCTGGCGATGGTGGAAGAGGCCCTTCGCGATGGGCGGTTGAGCAAAGATAAAATCATTTTAGAATCCTCTTCCGGCAACACTGGCATTGGACTGGCGATGGTGGGAGCAGTTAAAGGGTACAAAGTTTTAATTGTAATGTCCGAGTGGGTTTCCATTGAGCGAAGGAGAATGCTGGAGGCCCTGGGAGCGGAGGTTGTTCTAACGCCGACCGAGTTGGGCTCGGATGGCTCGTGGCAGAGAGCGGACGAGATTTACGAAGCAAACCCGGAGCAATACTGCCGGCTTTCGCAGTATCGGGAGAAATCCAATGTGGATGCTCACTATCATGGAACGGCGGGAGAGATTTGGGAGCAGAGGAAAGGGAAAATTGACGTTTTGGTTGTCACGTTGGGGACGACCGGGACGGCGGTCGGCTGTGGCAAGCGCCTGAAAGAGTTGAATCCAAAAATTAGAGTAGTTTCGGTAGAACCTCCCCCGGGAAAGCATAAGCAACAGGGAATCCGAAACATTACCCATTCCCGCACGCCGGAGATTTGGGATTCTTCTATGGTTGATGAGCGGTTGATTTGCAGCGATGCGGATGCCTTTTATTGGGCGCGGCGGCTGGCCAAAGAGGAAGGGCTTTTGGGGGGGATTTCCACCGGCTCGGTTTTCTGGGGAGCGTACGTTACGGCCGGGAAAATGAATTCGGGAACAATGGTGGCGGTCTTTCCGGATGGCGGATTGAAGTATTTGTCCACGGAGTTGTTCAAACACTGAAATCTGTTAAAAAGGGGAATGCCTCGCCACTACCAACCTCACCCTAAGCAGGGAGTTGCCCCTACGGCAAATTCAGAGATAAGAGATTGGAGATTAAAAACAGAAGGACGGGTTTGCCTTCAATTTCACCCCAGGCTTTCTTCAGGATTGGTGGGGCTTTTTTCGGTTGACTTAAAACCGGAAACTCTCTATCATCCAAGTTCGTAGGGTATAAGAGAGAAGACAGGTTTTACTGTTAACGTGCAGGCAAAAAGGAGATTTTTATGAAGAGAAGCGGAGCCTTATTTCTTTCCACGGCGGTCGTGCTGGCATTTTTTAGCTTGGGGATGGCGCAGAAAAATTCAGACGTGGCCGACGTTCCGAAGTTAAAGTTTGAGAAATACCAACTTCCCAACGGACTGGAAGTGATTTTATCCGAAGACCACCGGCTGCCTTTGGTAGCCGTCAACCTTTGGTATCACGTTGGTCCGGCCAACGAAGAGGCGGGGCGCACCGGATTTGCCCATCTTTTTGAGCATATGATGTTCCAGGGCTCCAAGCATGTGGAAGGGGACTCGCATTTCAAGCAGCTGGAGGCTGCGGGGGCTTCCGACATCAACGGGACAACCGGTTTTGACCGCACCAATTTCTTTGAAACCCTCCCCTCCAATCAACTCGAATTGGCGCTCTGGCTGGAGTCCGACCGGATGGGGTATTTGCTGGACAAACTGACCCAGGCGAATCTGTCCAACCAGCAGGACGTCGTGCGCAACGAAAGGCGCCAGAGCGTGGAAAACCGGCCGTACGGGATAGTTGACGAGGCGGTTTTTCACGAGCTTTTTCCATCTTCCCATCCCTATTATGCCAGCGTAATCGGTTCGCATCAAGACATTCAGGCGGCGCAATTAGAGGATGTTAAAAAGTTCTTCAAGCTCTATTACGCTCCCAATAATGCCAGTTTGGCTGTCGTCGGGGACATTGATGTCCCGGCGACCAAGAAATTGGTGGAAAAGTATTTTGGCTCATTCAAAAGAGGGGCCGAAATTCCCAAAGTTAATGTCGCTACCCCCTCCATTACTTCCGAGCGGCGGGTGGTGATAAAAGACCGGGTGGAACTGCCGCGGGTCGATTTGGCCTGGATTACCTCTTCGATTTTCAAGGAAGGGGATGCCGACGCGGCGATAGCGGCGCAGATTTTGGGCGGCGGCAAGTCGAGCCGGTTGTACAAAAAGTTAGTTTATGAAAAGCAAATTGCCCAGGATGTTTTAACGGAGCAATATTCCCTGGTTTTGGGGTCGGTTTTCTATTTGGAGGTGACGGCCCGGCCCGGCCACACCGCGGAAGAGATTGAGAAGGCTATGCAGGAGGAACTGGAACTTCTGCGCAAGGAAACCCCGAGCGCGGCGGAAGTCGAGCGGGCGCGCAACGGCATCGAAACCCGCATCATTCAGGGCCTGGAGACCTTGGGGGGCTTTGGCGGCGTAGCCGACCGGCTGAATATGTACAACCATTACCTTGGTACGCCGGATTACCTGGCAACCGATATTGCCCGTTACCGCAAAGTGACCCCGGCTTCCGTTCAGAAATTTGTGCAGGAGCAGTTGAAAAACGAGGCCCGAATAGTCGTTCATGGCGTCCCCGGCGAGCCGGAGTTGGGCGCGGAGATTCCGGCACCGAAATATGACAGCCTGCAGCTTCTGGCGGGGGCGGAGTCGATTAACATCGACGAGCCCTGGCGCAATGAGATTCCCAAAGCCGGTGCGGCGAGGGCGTTACAACTGCCCGCGCCGGAAAGCTTTCAGCTGTCGAACGGTTTAACGGTAATTCATAACCAGCGCCCGGGGCTTCCGATAGTTTCGGCCGGGTTGGTTTTCAAAACCGGCAGCGACGCCAATCCTTTGGATAAGCCGGGGCTGGCGAATTTTACCGTGGCGATGCTGGATGAAGGGACAAAAACACGAAGCGCGCTTGCAATAGCCGACGAGGCAGCCCAGTTGGGCGCCACGCTTTCCACCGGCTCTTCGATGGATGCGTCCAATGTTTCGGTACAGTCGCTAAAAAAGAATTTTGTCAGAGCTCTGGACCTTATGGCCGATGTAGTATTGAACCCCAGTTTTCCGGAAGAGGAAATCGAACGTCAGCGCGCCAGCCGGTTAGCTGGTTTGGTTCAGGAGCGGGAAGACCCCGCTTCGGTAGCGCGGCGGGTGATGGCCAAAGCGTTGTACGGCACCAAACATCCCTACGGCTACCCAGAAACCGGCACGGAAGCAGCCGTGAAGGCAACCACGCGGGAGGATATGGTGTCCTTCTGGAAGAAAAATTTTGTCCCCAACAATGCCGCTTTGGTAGTAGCCGGCAACATCAGCAAAGCGGAGCTGAAGACGCTGGCAGAAAAAGCCTTTGCTGGCTGGCAGAAAGGAACTCCTACCCAGTCCCAGTTAGGGAATCCCGAAACGACCCCCGCGCGCTTAGTTTTGGTGGACAAGCCAGGTGCCCGGCAGACCCAATTGCGGGTTGCAACCATCGGCGCCGCTCGTTCAACGCCCGATTTTACCGCCATGCAGGTTATGAACAACATTTTGGGCGGGCTTTTTTCCAGCCGTATCAATTTGAACCTGCGCGAGGAGCACGGCTATACTTATGGCGCCTTTTCGGCTTTCGTTTACCGCCGTTCGGCGGGCCCGTTTCAGGTAGGGGCCGGGGTGCGCACGGATGTTACCGCCCCTTCGGTTACCGAGATTTTTAAGGAAGTCAAAAAGATGGAGGAAACTCCGGTGACGGCCAATGAGTTAAATTTCTCAAAAGAGTCCATCGTGCGCTCGCTGCCGGGCGATTTTGAAACCAGCACGGCGGCGGCCTCTATTTTTTCCAATCTGTTTGTGTATAATTTAGGATTGGATTACTACGCAAAGTATCCCGGCCAGGTTACTTCCGTAACGATTGAGCAGGCGCAGGCAGCGGCCAAAAAGTATCTGATTCCGGAAAAGATGGTCGTTATCGCCGTTGGAGATAAGGCTAAAATCGAACCCGAGCTTTCGAAGCTGAATTTGGGAACGATGGAAGTATGCGATGCCGAGGGGAATGAGATAAAGCCGTAAGGGGGAAGTAATTACTGAAAAAATCCTGAAGGGATAAACCTTCAGGATTTTTTATTCGAGAATCTTGAAAGACTCTAGAATGCGTTTGATATCGTTGGCCATTACTGTGGAATCTTTTCCGTTACTGTAGGTTCCATAAAGGTTGGCGTATTTGTCATCTTTGTAGTCGAAGAACCAACTTGTCGTAGGGTAGCCATCCACAATTAACTCTAACTTGATAATTTTTGGCACACCCCACTCATCCCGATGTGTTTTTTCCAGGCAATACTTCCAAATTTCCTCATAGAGGGTGCTTTGATTTGCCATCTCGCCTAAGCTTCTTGAGTCTTTTGGTTGTATATGTAAGGAGACATAGGCAGAATTGGAACATCGGCCACAGGTTTCGTTTTTGCAGGGGTTGCAATCGTGCTTTCGCAGCCGGACAATCTCAAAACCAACGTTTTTGCCGCCTCCTTCAAATTTCCAATAGGAAGGATATTGAATGGAAAATTCATTAGGTTCCACGTAGGTCAGCCAGGAAGTGTCCTTGGGCTGCTCGATTTTCTTTAGTATAGAAGATGAAGGGGTTTTGGGTAGAAAACCAAGCAGTGTTAAAGATGAAAGAAAGAGCAGGCCGGGGAAAATTAACTTTTGGAGAGAGCCCTGCAGTTTCATTCAGATAAAGAAGTTACTCATAATCCTGGTTTTCATCAAACCATCGCCGCCAGGGTTTTCAAGTCCGGCACTTCCAAATCCGGCTTTCCCTCGGCGGGAAGGGTTGCTCCGGCCCCCCGGCGTCTCACCAGCGCCGTCGCCAGCCCCAAGCTTTTGGCCGGGATGATGTCGTGGTAAACGCTCTGGGCGACGTGCAGGATTTTTTCTTTGGGCCGGCCGATTTTCTCTATCGCCTTTAGAAAATTATTTTGTGACGGTTTATAGCTTTTGACCTGTTCGGCGGTGATGACCCAGTCAAAATTCACTTTCAACCGTTTGGCCGTCAGGGCAAAGAGGCCTTCGTCGATATTGGAAAGTATCGCCAGTTTGAATTTTGTTTTCAGCTTTTGAAGCGCTTCAACCGTGTCTGGGAACGGCGGCCAGTCTTGGACCGAGTCGGTCAAAGCGCTCAATTCCGGACCGGCCGGGGAAAAGCTGAATTTTTGCCCAAACCCCTCCATCACTTGTTGCAGGACTTCCCGATAGAGGAGGTATTGTCCCGATTGGGCATCCGCTTCCAGTTCGGCATAGGCCGCCAGAATTTGGCTGTCACCAAGATTTATCTTGTGAGTTGCCAAAACCGGTTTGAGGGCCTTCAAAATTCCGGTTTCCCAGTCAATCAGCGTGCCGTAGCAGTCGAAGGTCAAGACTTCAAATTTTTTTAGGTCGAGCATTGGTTTTTCCTCAAACGATTTGTAGGGGCGGTTTGCGAATTACGCCTACTACCTAACCCCTTTATCCCCTTCCCGAAACGGGAAGGGGAGGGCACAACGTGTTGTGCCTCTACGAAAACGTGAAGCGGACCCATTCGGCAAGTTCGGGGCAGGCAGCCGTTCGCCCTGCGAAAAACCGGTTCGGTCATTTGGGGTTTCTTTCAGTTTCGGCGACTGAAATCAGGTTGGAAAGAGCCACGATGGCCATCGGTGGGCGCCAGATGACGTGGCCAGCGGCCAAATTGATTCTCCGCATCAAATCAAATGGGTCTTGGTCTTTCAAATCAGAAAGCTTTTTTATTCCAATAGATTCAAGCCGTTGAATGACTTTTTCGCCGCACAAGGGGATGGCCAGCATTTTCCTTTTTTCGGGGGAAGGAATCATTTCTTCTTTAAGAATCGAATACGGTGGTGAGAACGGCTTGTAGTTGGCATTTCGTCGTTTTTTAACACGCTTATTGAACCGTCCACTTCTAAAACGGCCTGGTTCACTTCTTCCACGGTAGCAACGCCGTGTTCCCGTAGCGCTTGATGCAACTCCTCCACCGTCACCTGTTCTTTGGCCAGATTTTCCTTTAGAATTTTTCCTGCGTGAATGAGCAAGGTAGGCGTCCCTTCCACCAGGTGCCGCACTTTTTTGTAACGCCAGGTCAGGCGGGTCACAAAGACGTTAGCGGCCAAGAGGGTTGCCGCCGCTACCAATCCGCCCGTAACCGATGTGTCTGGCCCGGTCATTGCATTCTGCACGGCGTTGGCAATTAAAAGCAGCAAAACCAAATCGAAGGGAGTCATCTGGCCGACTTCGCGTTTGCCAGTCAGCCGAATTCCGATTAAAACGACAATGTAGATAATTGCGGCGCGCAGGGCGATTTGCAATAAAGTTTGGTTGAAAATCCACATAGGTTTAGGTAGAATTGGGGTTGAAGGTTTTGCGGGATTGGTTGACAGAGAGTTCGGGTATCACTCAGGCAATAATATCAAATCGGTTGGTTTGGGGCAAATTGTTTTGAGAAAGACCCAGCCCTTCACCGCCCAGATTCTTCGCTTCGCTCAGAATGACAATAAGCTGTCATGCTGAACGAAGTGAAGCATCTGGGCGGAGTTGTGGGGATTATTTTTTGTTTCGCAAAAAATTTGTAGGGGCGGGGTTCCCCCGCCCACGGGCGAGGAGACCTCGCCCCTACGCCGGTAGCAAACGAGGGTAATGCGGCATCATTATGAAATGCAAAACGCTGACGAGGAGAGTGAGGGTGCCGAGGGGTGAGCTTGAAGAAGCCGGTCAATCGGAAACGCATTAGCCAGCGATCTAAACCTTTTTAGCGTGTTAAAGAATATTTTTTAATCATGTTTCTTTCTCCTTTTTCTTCTTTGTTTCCTTGAGCCTACGAGTAGCACGTTCAGCCGGGTTAATATAAACATATTTAATAATTTCTCTAAGAAATCTGATCGCATAGTCGGCATCTTCCGCTGAAACGTCTTCCCATTCAGGATGAGCACCGGACCTTCCGACAATTCTAAGTTCTTCCGCCCATTCCCAAAGATCGGGAGTAATGGAATTATTTGACCGGAGAAAATTGAGCTGTTCATACAGATCCTTTCCTTCAGCCTTTTTGTCTATGCAAAGCGCATGAATAGCCCTTCTCGCCATAACCCCACAGGCGTTGTAAGCTCTGATAGACAAACATTTTTCCGCTTCCACGGCCGCTTTTTTTATTTCATCAGGGACAGAATCGTGAATAATTGGTGTGGCGATAGGATACTGGTGGATGATTTTCGCATTTTCCTCCGCAAGAGGAGGTTGACCTACCGAAGGGTTTCCAGGAGACCAATCTCCAGGTTTGCTATAGACAGCCACGTAGTTTTGGAAGAGAATGTAAGTATGTTTTTTGCAATTAACGCACTCAAAAATGAAATGTTGTAAACGCACGTCAGTTGGGTACTCCTGGCGGTTTTTAGCTTTGATTATGATCTTTTCTGTGAATTGTGGAAGGGCTTTGGTTGGTTCGAGTTGAATATGCAAGCTGTGGATTCCACAATGTGGACACAAAAAGTTTGGCTTATCGTTCATCCAAGAGAATGGCATATGGAATTAAAATTTAGCTGTTAGTTCTTTTGCACTGTCGGTTTTCTTGGAAAGGCTTACATTTATTATATTTTGGCTCATACGGGCTTAAATAATAACTTGGCATACAGAACGTCAAGGGCAAAATCGACCCTCGTATTAATCTGGATTTTTCCCTTGTCCCCCCTCCAAAAATCCTTACCTTACCGGCTTACTTTTCGGGTTTCGGGAGGACGAATGCGCAGGTTCTGGACGGTTTTAGCAGTTATTTGGGCATCAACGGCTTCGGCCGAATATTGGCAGCAGAGGGTGGCGTATAAGATTGACGCGACTTTAAACGATTCAACCCGCACGGTGGCCGGGACGGAGCGGGTGGTTTATTGGAATAATTCGCCGGATACGCTGCGCTTTATCTATTTCCACGCCTACCCGAATGGTATGCGCAAGGGCTCGCGGATGGATAAACGATTTCAGAGTTTTTACAATTTTTCTCTATCCGATTCCAAGCCGGAGCAATGGGGAGGGATGAAAATCGAGTATGTGAAGTCGGAGGCGGGGTGGAGGCTGCCCTTCGACTTCGCCCCCGGTAAAACCGGGGGCTCCGCTCAGGGTGAACCCGTCGGCTCGCCTCCGGGTTCAGACGAAACTATCTTCAAAGTCGATTTGCCTGCGCCTTTAGCACCCGGCGATTCGGTTGTTTTCGACATCGGCTTCCAAACCAAACTTCCCTCCATCGGCGGGGGGAGGATTCAATACACGGACGGGCAGTACAAAGTGGTCTATTGGTATCCTTCCATCTGTGTTTATGACTGGAAAATGGGCTGGGTTAACAACCAGTATCTGGGGTATGGGGAGCATTACGGGGAATTCGGGAGCTTCGAAGTTTACATAACGCTGCCGGCGCATTACATCGTCGGCGCCACCGGGGTCTTGCAAAACCGGGAAGAGATGCTGCCGGACTCTTTGCGTACCAAGTTGGATATTAAAAATTTCAAGGATAAGTCGTGGGATTCAAAGGCGAGCGTCATTATCCCTAAAGTTCCGGGGGCGACCAAGACCTGGCATTATAAAGCAGAGAACGTTTCCGACTTCACCTGGATTGCCGACCCTACTTTCCGTATCGGCGAAGCAGAGTGGGACGGGATAAAAATTTACTCCTACGCGCAGGAAAAGCACGCCGCCCGCTGGCAGGATGCGGCGGAAATCGGACGGCAGGGCATCGAATACTTCTCCAAAAACTTTGGGCGCTACCCGTATCCGCAAATGACCATTGGCGACAGCTACGACGGGATGGAATACCCGATGATTGTGCTCTGCGGCGGGGAGTCGCCATCCTACCGGCTTTTGTTCTGGCACGAAATCGCCCACAACTGGTATATGGGGGCGGTCGGCTCCAACCCGGTGGACCGCGCCTTTCTGGATGAGGGGTTCACCACTTTTCTGGAAATTTCGGTCATCGAGGCGCTGCACGGGCGCAAAGGGAACATCAATTTTTACAAAAACTGGTTTGAGAAAAAATATTATCCCAAGGACGAAGACCGCGCCAACCGGGGGTATCGCGATTATCTTTTCTGGCACAAAACCGGCTTTGCGCAACGGATGATTATTGAAGCCGACTGCGCGCCGGAGCGGATGGTCTATCGCGTCTCCTCTTACTACAAAACGATTGTTCTGCTTTTCAACCTTCAGTATATGTTGGGGGATTCGGTTTTTTCACGCGGAATGAAAAATTACTTTGAACGTTGGCATTTTCATCATCCTTACGAAGAGAATTTTCAGGCCGCGATGGAAGAGGCCGCGGGGCAGAGACTGGAATGGTTCTTTGACGAATGGATTAAAACCAACCGGACGGCGGATTACGGCATCGGTTCCGTCCGCTCAAGGGCAACCGGCAAAACGGAGGATTCGGCCTATTTGGTCACCGGCAAAGTTTACCGCTCCGGCGAAATGGTGATGCCGATTGACTTGGGGTTTAAGTTGAGAAACGGCTCGGCGCGAAATTTCACCATACCCTTGAATGATTATCGTAAACCAGACGAACGATTCAAATTTTTGCCCATCTGGGATCAAGTTCGCCAGCCACAAAAGGAATATGAATTTTCGGTCTATTTGCCCGCAAAGCCGAAGGAAGTTGAAATCGACCCCTCGGGGCGTTTGGCGGATGTTAATCCTTTGAACAATCGCTGGAGGAATTTTCCGGATTTGCCCAAAGCTGACCTGCAATTGAATAACTTGCGCACCGACGTTCAACCGGTTGACCGGTATCATTTTCTTCTGCGCCCTTCGCTTTGGTACAACCGCATCGACGGCGCAATGCTCGGCGCCAATTTGCAGGGGAGTTATCTCGGTTTGGACCACGCATTTGTTGTGGATGGGCTGAAAGCGACACGATTGTTGGAACGAGGAAATGTCGATTTCACCTACTCAACGCCGCTCGGTTTTTTGGGACGCGGGGGAAGTTTCTTAGGGAAAGCCCGCTTTTTGGAAGGGTGTGAATATTACGAAATTGGGCTTGTAAAAGAGACTCGTGCCCGACAATCGCTGCTTCCGACGCATCGCTTGGACATCTCAATTGTCAGTGAAAAGTTGACCCATTCGGAATATCTTTCTGCTTTTCAGCCTTGGTCGGGCAAGAATGAAGCGGCAAACTTTTTTCGCATCACCTGGGCGGCGAATTTGCAATCTCGAAAAACACTTTGGAATTTTGGTTTGGGCGGAGAAGCTTCGACTCTGGGGAGTGACTTGGATGTCCGGCGGGAGTGGGGCTGGTTCGAAATGCGAATGCCGGTGCAGAAAAAATTTGAGCTATATTTACGCAGTTTTGCCGGTCTGGCCAATCGCGCTGCCCCGCCGCAAAAGAGGTTTTATCTCGCTTCTGCCAATCCGGAAGAAGCTCTGGATGCGCCCCTTGTTCGCAGCCGGGGAGTGGTACCGACCCGCTTTTTGGATAATGTCCGGCTTTCCGGCGGCGGCAACGTGCGCGGGTTTTACAATCTAAATCTTTCAGGCAATGGAGTAGCATCCACCACGGTTGAATTAACCTTTCCAAGATTTGCACCAATGGGCTGGCTGCCGAAAATTCCTTTGCTAACTGCTTTTCTGAAGGGGTATTCCAATTACGTTTTTGCCGATTTTGGCGCGCTGGCTTTTTATAGAGGGCAAGCGGTGAACGAGTTTGACGATGAACTGGACTTAAAGGGTTATTTTGATTTAGGGGCCGGTTTGCGTTTCCCTCACGTTTGGCCGAAACATCGCTTTCGTTTGGACTTTCCATTCTATCGGAATCCTAATCTGGGGGAAAAGAACTTTCGTTTCCGCTGGGTGATTGGCTGGGAAGTGGAGATTTAAAACGCCTATCTGTTTGTAGGGGTTTGATTAATCCCTGGCCGGGCAAGCAAACCCCTACGGGCGAACACCCCCCTCGACTGCGCTCGGGGCAAGCGAGGTTCGCCCCTACGACCTACCCCCTTAATCCCTTTCCCGTGCACTCGGGATAAACGAATCGCCCCTATATTTTCTCGCCGAAAATTAAGGATTATTATAGCTTCTGCCGATAATCTGTATTGATGCAGGAGAGGGAATATCTTGCGCAGGCGGAAAGCCTGTTTCAAACCGAAAGGTGGGATGAACTTATTGGCCTTTTCGGAGGGGTTCCGCTTTCCGAAATAGAGTCTATTCCTACCGTCCAAAAAAATCGCCTGTTATTTTGGGTAGCCACCGCTTATACCCGAAAAGTGAAGCTTCCCAACGCCTGGCCGCTGGTGGAAAAGCTTTTGGAAGCGGAGCCGGAAGATTTAGGGGTTTTGCATCTGGCGGCTTTAGTTACGTCCGGAATGGGGGAATACGAACGAGCGGCGGATTTTGCTACCCGTTACCTTGACGCCGTCTCCTCCGGTAAATTTAGCCAAAAGTTTGGCGTTTCGGAAAATCAGAAATATGAAATTTATCATACCTGGGGTGTGGCCTTAAAACATTTGGGCGAAGCAGAAAAAGCGGAAGAGGCCTTTAGAAAAGCGCTTGAAATAAACGAAAGTGAGCTAACGGCTCATCTGGATTTGACTTACCTGCTTTTCCAAAAGAAAAAATATGCGGAGGCCGGGATGGCGCTCACCGAAGCTTTAAAGAAATGTGAAGAAACCGAGGAGCTTTTACAATTGGCTGAAGCGTATTGCGCCGTGACTCCCATAGCTCCGGTTTATTTCAAAGCCCTATCGGAAGCCGGACATTGGCCGGAGCTTTTGAAAAGTTTAAATAAGAATACTGATTTTTCAAACGCCACGTGGGCAAAAAAATTCAAAGCGCAGGCTCTGGCAGGACTGGGGAATTGGCTGGAAGCCAAGGTTTGCTACGAAGAGTATTTATCCGTCGCTGCGGATGACTGGGAAGCTTTGAATGAGCTGGGAAATACCTGTTTTCAACTCGGTTTGTACGACCAGGCGGAAGCCGCTTATCGGCAAGCCTTGCAGGCCAATCCGGCCTGGGAAGAGGGCTGGCGCAATCTTTCCAGTTCGCTTTCCAAATTGGGCAAATACGAGGAAGCCCGCACCAGTCTGGAGCTTTATGTAAGCCGGGTTCCGCAGGATAAGTCCGCTTATGGCCTTTTGGCCGACCTGCTCTATCAGAAAAAAGAGTTCGGGCGGGCCATAAATTTTTATGAAGATTTTCTGCGTTTCCATCCGGCTGAAAAGGAGTATTGGGTGCGGCTGGCGGATTGCTATTTCAACCTGGGCCATCCCCAGTCAGCGCTCCAGTTTTATCACCGGGCGCAGGACCTGGAACCCGGCTCCAAAGAGATTCAGGCAAGAATTGAGCTGGTAAGCCGCCAGTTTCCACCCGCCGAATAAACTGGGGTTCGTTTATAAAAGAGATGAAGGAACCGAAGACGGCAAAGGCGAAAAAAAATCTTCAAACGGAGTTTTCGTTTGGTTCGGCGGGAGAAAAGATTCCCCATTTTCCAAACGAGGATGAGTTTTGTCCCGTCTATTTTCCGAAATCAGGAGATGAGCTGAAAAAACTTGCCTTTATTTTGAATCCGATTTTGGAAAAAACCGGGTGGGGCGTCCGGTTTTCCGTTGAAAACGAGGAAAGCTTTTTGGAACTTTTTGATAAGGGTAAAAAAAGGCCGAGCCGCCGGCTTACTCCCGAAGAAGTTGTCGCCTGGCAGGCGATTTTACCGGAGCTTTTGGGTGCCGGTTCCGTTCTGAAAGATGGGTCAAAACAAAATAGAAGAGGCTTTTGATGGAGTATCGGTCTGCCGGTGCTTTGGAAAAAGAAATCACATCGATTCTTAAAGACGAGCTATCTTTTTATCAATCGATGTTTATCCTGATAGACAACCAAAAAGAGAGTTTGCGTTTGGGGGACGGCAGTGAGCTGGGCAAGGTTTTTGCCGATATAGCCGGTTTCAACCGCCGCATCACCGACAGTGAAAAAAAACTTGGCCTTTTGATGGAAAAAGACCGGGAGTCTTTTTCGCTGGCCGCTTCCAATCTGGAAATTCGGCGGCTGGTGGTTTCCATAGCAGCCATCGTGCAGAAAAATGTTGCCTTGATGAAGGAAAACGAGGAGTTCGTCAGCAACCGGCAGGCCGCCTTGCAGGCCGCTTTGGATGAACTTTCCAAAAGCCAAAAGATGCTGGAAGCCTTGTCCGGCTTTGCCTCTTCAAAGCGTTTGGTGAATAATAAAAAATAGTTATATTTAGAACGGTGATGTCAAAGCGGAATGGGCGCAAGCCAAGAAAACCGAACGGCCGAAAAATGCCTTCTGTGAGCCCGGATAGGGGCTTCAATGGAACGGTATTTCTCGACGGCTTTGGTCAGGAAAAGATGGACCAACGCGTAGTTCATTGGGCCATTCAACGCTTGAAGGATTTTCCCGATGTTCGGCTGAAAAAAATTGC
Organism: uncultured Ignavibacteria bacterium; assembly: GCA_964607165.1. Classification (GTDB taxonomy): domain Bacteria; phylum Zixibacteria; class MSB-5A5; order DSPP01; family DSPP01; genus DSPP01. The sequence goes on along the minus strand of CAZSIT010000023.1, from coordinate 19,552 downwards.
GGCGGCAAAAAAAAGGATTGCCGAGCGTTTTTACGACAAACAAGAAGTGCTGGAAAAGATTGCCGAACGAATTTTGGAAGAAATGGGGGTTTGGCCTTAAATTCCCGTGGTTTTTGTCCCTGCCTTGACACCCTCAACTTCAAATCTATATTACCCTCGTGTTTCGGGCGATTAGCTCAGATGGTTAGAGTACTTGCTTGACATGCAAGGGGTCGATGGTTCGAGTCCATCATCGCCCATTTTGATGATGGCCACTTTTGCTTTTTCGGGAATGAACTTAAGTCAAGGCCAGCCCTAAAAAGTTGAAAGAAGGCAAAGAAAAATTTATGAAGGAGAATGCTCGACGGAGGAAATGAATAAAGTAGCACTGTCCATAAGCGGCACCCAGGAAGAGTTTCCCAAAGGAATTACTCCCCAAGAGATTTTAGAAAAAAGAAATTCCAACCTTCGTCTTACCGCCCTCGGAGCGCTTTTGAACGGGCGGATGATAGACCTTTTCCGTCCGATTGAAGGAAACGGAGAGCTTAAGTTTTTAACCTGGCAAGACCCGCAAGGGAAAGAGATGTTCTGGCATTCCACCGCGCATATAATGGCACAGGCGGTGCAGGAACTTTTTCCGGGGACTAAAGTTGCCATCGGCCCGCCGATTGAAGAAGGTTTTTACTACGACTTTGAGCGGGAGCGTTCGTTCACCCCGGAAGAGTTGGCGGCCATCGAGAAACGGATGCGGGAAATTACCGCCGGCAATTTCTCCTATTCCCGTAAAGATATCCCCTCCAAAGAAGCCTACGAGATTTTTAGAAAAAGGGGAGAGACTTATAAATTAGAAATATTGGACGGAATTGCCGACCCGACGGTTTCCCTCTATTTCCAGGATACCTTTACAGATTTGTGCCGCGGACCGCACATCCCCTCCACCGGCCAGGTGAAAGCCATCAAGCTGCTTTCCTCTTCCGGCGCCTACTGGAGGGGAAGCGAAAAAAATCGGATGCTCTGGCGGATTTATGGTGTCTCGTATCCGGAACAAAAACTTCTGGACGAATATCTGGCGCGCATAGAAGAGGCCAAACGGCGCGACCATCGGAAATTAGGCAAAGAATTGGACTTATTTTCCATTAAGGATGAGACCGGCGCCGGCCTGGTTTTGTGGCATCCCAAAGGAGCCTTAATCCGCTGTTTGGTTGAGGATTTTTGGCGGCAGAGGCATTTTGCTCACGGCTACGATATTTTGTTTACGCCGCACATTGCCCGCCTGCATCTCTGGGAAACTTCCGGCCATACCCAGTTTTACCGCGATAATATGTATGCGCCGTTGGAAGTGGAAAAGGACCATTATCAGCTTAAACCGATGAACTGCCCGTTCCATATCGAGATTTACAAGACCAGTTTGCATAGCTATCGCGATCTGCCGCTGCGCTGGGCGGAATTGGGCACGGTATATCGTTACGAGCGCTCCGGCGTTCTCCACGGGCTTTTGCGCGTGCGCGGCTTTACCCAGGATGATGCCCATATCTTCTGCCGTCCCGACCAGGTGGAAGCGGAGGTTTTGGGGGTTTTGGAATTGACTTTTGAGTTTCTTTCCGCTTTCGGATTCGAGGAGTATGAAGTGGTGCTTTCCACCCGTCCGGCGGACGCCATCGGCCTTCCGGAAGACTGGGAATTGGCCACCGGCGCCCTCTCCAAAGCGCTCGAAAAAAAGGGTCTTTTGTATTCGGTGGATGAAGGCGGCGGGGCTTTTTATGGGCCAAAAATTGACCTGAAAATCAAGGATGTGATGGGACGGGCCTGGCAGTGCACCACGGTGCAGTTTGATTTTAATCTGCCTTCCCGGTTCGATTTGTATTTTGTCGCCCAGGATGGAACGTACCAAAGGCCGGTGATGATTCACCGGGCCTTATTAGGCTCAATGGAACGTTTCTTTGGCGTATTATTGGAGCATTATGGCGGAGTTTTTCCGCTCTGGCTGGCGCCGGTGCAAGCGGCGCTTTTGCCCATAACGGATGAGCAATTGCCCTATCTCCAAAATCTCGCTGGGCGGTTGAAAACAAAGGGGATGCGGGTTTTCGTCGATGAGCGCAAGGAGAAAATCGGTTACAAGATCCGGGAAGCCGAATCGAAAAAAATACCCTATATGGCGGTGGTGGGAAAAAAGGAAGTGGCATCCAACTCGGTGGCCCTGCGCCGGCACGGCCGGGGCGATTTGGGCATTAAGTCAATGGACGAACTGGAGCAGTTTTTGTTGGAGGAAATTGAACAAAAAAAGACTGGATTAGTAAAAGGGGCTGGATACTAAAAAAGGAGGATTCTATTAAAGAGAAAGAGCTAAGAGTTAACGAAAGGATTCGGATTCCCCAAATTCGAGTAATCGATGCGGACGGAACCCAGCTGGGAGTTTTGAACAGCCGCGAGGCTCAACGAATCGCGGCCGAAAAAGGATTGGATCTGGTTGAAATCTCTCCCAGTGCCCGCCCGCCGGTCTGCCGTATTATGGACTACGGCAAGTACAAATATGAGCAGGCCAAAAAGGCCCGTTCGGCGCGCAAAAAGCAGCATACGGTGGAGATGAAGGAGATTCAACTCCGCCCCCGCACCGATGACCACGACTATCAATTCAAGCTGCGGCATGCCCGCGAGTTTTTGGCGGATGGGAATCGGGTCAAAGTTGCCATAAACTTCCGCGGGCGGGAAGTGGTTCATCAGGAATTCGGTTTTGACATGGCCAAGCGGGTGGAGGCGGATTTGGCCGAGGTGGCCACTTTGGAACAACGCGCCAAATTGGAAGGCAAAACCATTACCATAATCCTTTTGCCCAGGCAGACTCCCGCCGGGGGGAGGGTCAAAGAGGCGCCGGTCGTATAAAAATTTTTCTTATAATTAGTTTAATTTTTTTGTAGTCAAAATCGGAAAAAAGTTATAAATTACGGGTCTGGCTGAATTTCGTTACCGGTTTTATCCGGATTGGGCCAGATTGAAAACAGGAGCTTATTATGCCAAAGATGAAAACCAACCGTTCGGCAGCCAAGCGGTTCAAAAAGACCGCCTCGGGAAAATTCAAACACAAGCGCTCGTTTTTGCGCCACATCCTGACTTCCAAGACGTCCAAACGGAAGCGCCAGCTGCGCAAAGCGACCTATGTCGGCCCGAGCGACCAGCACAAGCTGGAAGTCCTCTTGCCGTACGGAAGTTAGAAGGGAAAGCCAATGCCTCGCGCAACCAATAACGTCGCCGCCCGCGCCCGGCGCAAAAAACTTTTCAAAGCCGCCAAGGGGTATTACGGCGGCCGCCGCAAGCTCTACCGCACGGTAAAAGAGTCGGTGCAGCGGGGGTGGAAATACGCCTATCGCGACCGCAAAAACAAGAAACGGGATTTCCGTTCTCTCTGGATAACTCGTATCAACGCCGCCTCGCGCCTGCACGGGTTGTCCTATTCGCTTTTTATCTCCGGTTTGAAGAAAGCGGGGGTGGCGTTGGATCGAAAAGTTTTGGCCGATTTGGCCGTGCGTGACGCCGCAGCTTTCGGCGAATTAGCTAAATTGGCGAAAGCTTAAACTATGCCGCCTCTGTCCGAAGGGGAAGTCGGGCAGCTTTTAACTTCGGCCCTCAAGGAAATCGAGACTGCTTCGGGGCCGGACGAGCTAAATGCCCTTAAAATAAAATTTCTGGGTCGCAGCGGGATTTTAACCCTGGCTCTGCGGTCGCTCAAAGAGGTTGTTGCAGAAGTCCGCCCCAAAGTGGGGCAGGCGTTAAACGCCGCCAAGCTTAAGTTAGAAGGGGAATTGGACTCCCGGTTGGCGGCGTTAGAAGCGGCTGCACGCCGCTCCCGGCGGGGCTTTTTCGATTACACGCTCCCAGGCACGCCAATGCCCTTGGGCCATCATCATCCGTTGGTGAAAGTCGGTAACGAAATTGTGCGGATTTTCAACTTTATGGGGTTTGAAGTTGCCACCGGGCCGGAAATTGAATCTGATTATTACAATTTTGAGGCGTTGAACATTCCCAAAGAACATCCGGCGCGGGATATGCAGGACACTTTTTATTTGAAGGATTCCGAGCTGCTTCTGCGCACGCACACCTCGCCGGTGCAGATTCGGGTTTTTGAATCGCGCAAGCCGCCGGTACGGATTTTAGCTCCCGGCCGGGTCTATCGCCACGAGGCGATAAACGCCCGCAGCTATTCGCTTTTCTTTCAAATCGAAGGTTTTTATGTGGACCGCGATGTTACCTTTGCCGATTTAAAGGGGGTTTTAAATGCTTTCGTTTCCGCTTTCTACGGCGACGTTAAAACCCGCTTTCGCCCATCCTTTTTCCCTTTCACCGAGCCTTCAGCGGAGATGGACATCTCCTGCATGATTTGCGGCGGCAAAGGGTGTTCGGTCTGCAAATACGAAGGCTGGCTGGAAATTCTGGGCTGCGGGATGATTCACCCGCAGGTTTTCCGCAACGTCGGCTACGACCCCGAGGTTTGGAAAGGATATGCTTTCGGCCTGGGTGTGGACCGGATAGCGATGCAAAAGTATCGGATTGACGACATTCGGCTGTTTTACGAAAACGATTTGCGCTTTTTAGAGCAGTTTTAAATTCCAATGCAAACGTCCTATAAATGGCTTTTGGAGTGGGTCGATTTTTCCTTTTCACCCCATGAACTGGCGGAAAAGCTGACTTCCGTCGGGCTGGCGGTGGAGACCGTTGAGCCGCTTTTCCCCAACCTGGACGGTCTTTTGGTCGGCAAGGTGGAGTTGGTCGAGAAACATCCCGAGGCGGACCGCCTTACCGTTTGCACCGTGTCGATTGGAAAGGAAAAAAAGCGGGTGGTCTGCGGCGGTCCCAACGTTAAAAGCGGGCAGAAAATCGCTTACGCTCCGGTCGGCTCCAAGCTTCCCACTGGGGTGCAGATCGGCTTGGCCAACATTCGCGGCGTCGAGTCGGCGGGAATGATTTGCTCGGAATTCGAGTTAGGGTTGGGCATCGATAAAGAGGGCATTATGGTTTTGGACTCCGGCGTTGAAGTAGGAAAAAAACTCATTGATGAGCTGGATTTGGACGATTGGAAAATCGCCGTAGAGTTAACCCCCAACCGCCCGGATTGTTTGTCGGTAGCCGGCATCGCCCGTGAAATTGCTGCCATAGTGGGGGGCAGGCTCAAACGTCCCAAAATTAACTTCAAGGAGGCAGACGAGAAAACGGAAAGCTTCGTTTCGGTTGAAACCGTTGAACCGGAGCGCTGCCCGCGCTATGCCGCTCGTCTGGTGCGCAAGGTCAAAATCGGTCCCTCCCCTTTCTGGCTGAAAAAGAAATTGTTCATCGCGGGAATGCGGCCCATCAACAACGTAGTGGATAGTACCAATCTGGTGATGCTTGAGTTTGGCCATCCCCTGCACGCTTTCGATTTCCAACGCTTCGGCTCCAAAAAAGTAGTTGTCCGCCGAGCCAAGGATAAGGAAAAGTTTGTCACTCTGGATGGAGTGGAGAGAATCCTGACCTCTGAAGACTTGCTCATCACCAACGGAAAAGTTGGCAGCGCTCTGGCCGGAGTTATGGGCGGCCTGGAGAGCGAAATTTTTGACAACACCCAGGAAGTTCTGCTCGAAGCCGCTTATTTTGAGCCCCAAGCCATCCGCCGCACCCGCAAGAGGCTGGAGCTTTTGACCGAATCGGCTCTGCGCTTCGAAAAGGGTACAGACGTAAACGCACTGCCTTTAGTCTTAGACCGATGCGCCCAGCTTTTAGCCGAGCTGGCAGATGGGGAAGTGCTGGCGGGAATAGTGGATGCCTATCCCAAGCCTAAAGGGCCGGTTAAAATCAATCTGCGGCCGATGCGTGTTTCACAAGTTTTGGGTGCCGAAATCACGACGCCCGAAGTGGTGGATTACCTCGCCCGGCTGGAAATGAACGTTGCCACCGGAAAAGAATTACAAATAAGTGTTCCAACTTTTCGAGTGGACATCAAGGAAGAGGCCGACCTAATCGAAGAGGTCGCCCGGCTGTATGGCTACGATAAAATTCCCTCCGTCCAGCGCGGCGGTGGGCCTTTGGTTCCCAAACTTTCATCTTTCGAAGTCGTCACCGATCGGCTGCGCGAGCTTTTGGTTGGTGCCGGCTTTTCAGAAGCAGTGAACAGTGCGTTGGGAAATCTAAAAATTTTTTCCAGAGCCGGTTTTGGCGAGAACCTTATCCCCCTGGCCAATCCACTTTCCGAGGAGCAATCGGTTTTGCGCCCGACGTTACTGGTTTCGCTTGTCGAAACCGTCGGCCGCAACCATAGTGCCGGGAACTCTGCCGTACGAATGTTTGAACTTTCCAAAATTTTCCGACCAGACAATCCACCTCTTGAAAACTGGCGGCTGGGATTGGTTTTGTCCGCCGATGCCGTTCCGCATTGGAGGGAGAAAGGGAGAGAGGCCGATTTTTACGATTTTGCGGGCGTTTTGGAAAAACTGTTTGCCGCCTTCCTTAGTCAGGCGCCAAGATTTGAGCCAAAAGATACGCTCCCTGCCTTTTTCGAACGGGAATTTGCGCTGAAAGTCGGCAACGAGACCTTCGGCATAGCAGGGGAATTGAGCTACGATTGGGTCAAAGAGTATCACCTCAAAAAGCCCTGTTTTTTGGCCGAAATTGACTGGGAACTGCTTTTGAAGTCAGCCGGGGCAGAAAGAGCGTTCAAACCGTTTTCCCGCTTTCCGGCCATCCAGCGGGATGCCGCTTTGATTGCACCGGGTGAATTGCTGGTGGGTACTATTTTTGATGAAATAGGAAAGAGCTCCGAAGCGTTGCTTGAAAAAACAGAGCTTTTTGACTTATATACCGGACCGCAAGCGGGGGAAGGGAAAAAGAGTTTGGCGCTTTCTTTTCTCTACCGTTCGGCGGAAAAAACGTTAACCGATGCCGAAGTGGATGCCATCCACGAAAAGTTAGTCAGCCGCTTGGTTTCCCGCTTCGGTTTGGTCTGGAGAAAAAAGTAAGATGGATATCAACGTTTTGGATGAAAACCTAAATCCATCACAGGATGTCACGCTAAAGGGCTTGTCCCGAGCGACTTGTCCCGCTTGCGTTGAGCGCAGCGTGAACGAGCGAAGTCGAGGGAAGTCGAGGGAGAGGAAAAAATGAGCGATGCGCTAAAACGTTTGGAAGAAAAAGTCACCAAGACCTTCGAGGCTTTGGAAAAAGCCAAAGAAGACCTGAAAGGGTTGGAACGTGCCAAAAACGAACTGGAAGCGCGATTGTCGGAAAAGGAAAAAGAGAGCGCCGCTTTGAAATCCGTCTCTCACCGCTTTGAGGAGGAAAAAGCTCACGTCCTTAAACAATCTAAAGACAAAACCGAAAAATTCAAGTCGAGACTGGAAGGGGTTTTGAATCGGCTGAACAAACTGGAAACGGAACTGGGCGCTTAAAAAATATTGCGTGAGTTTGCAGCGGAGGATTTTTGAAGAAGCTTCCGGTCTTTATAAACACATAAAATAGTCTCGTCCATTAAAAAAAGCACGGCTGTGCTATTGGTCAATGAAGCGCTGTTTTAACTCTGGTGTGGGCACTAAACATTGTTCTCTTTTGCCAAACCATTGGTAACGGCGTTCGGCGATGAAATTATAAACGAAGTCTCTTATCGTTTTAGGGATAACTATAAAAGCATAGCATAACTTCCACAGCCCGGCCAATTTTCCGGCAACCCGCAGAACGGCTGATGAGCGGATGTAAATTTTATTTTCCTCGACCAGCACGATGGTATTAACATTTTCCGAGCCAAGATTAAATGGTTGCAGCAGTTTTTGCGCTTCCTGAGATTGAAGGGAGCCGAAATGAAAACTGCCTTTTCGGTCACGCTTAATCACAAACTGTACAAATCCATTGCACAGGTTGCAAACACCGTCAAATAGAATGATAGGATTATTGGCAAAATCTGTATTTGTTTGAAGTGCCATGGAAATTCATTCAGCGCTATCAGCGCGTCTCACTTCCCAAACATCCATATTCCCCAGAACCCTTGCATCGAAACTTTTCCCGGCTGGTGCATACCGTTTCAGTGAGAGAGTTCTTTCGTTCATTCGGTTTCCTTCCCTTGATTTCCCTCGACTTCACTCGGGACAAGTCGCTCGGGATCTTCGGCCAACAATTTCACCAACGCATACAGCGTCTGGTTGACAGGCGTAGAAACACCAAGCTCTTTTCCCCTGCGAACAATATAGCCGTTCAAGGAATCGATTTCGGTTTTTTTCCCGCGGGCCAAGTCCTGCGCAGTGGAAGATGTGGCGTTTTGCATCGCTTCGCCCAACTTAAATACCGATTCCATCAACCCGCTCTTCGACAGTTTGACCCCGGCGGCTTTGGCAACGGCGGTGACTTCCTCCGCCGTCTTTTGCATTAAATCCCGGATGCCGGGATTTTTCACCATCCAGCCGTAGCGGGCGCGCCCTAGTGCGGAGATGGCGTTGTAAGCGCAATTCATAATCATCTTTGTCCAAAGGTCAGCTTCAATATTCTCCGAAATTCGGCAGGGAACATCGGCACGCTCGAAAAGCGAAGCGAGGTTGCCCAGTTTGTCTTTTCGGCTCTTAGCAAAATCGCCAATAATCAAATCCCCTCGTCCAGTATGCTTTACCCGCCCTGGAGCAACCATCTCCACTGCCACATAGACTACTGCCGGCAGCGCTTCGATTCCGCTTGATTTGCGAATCCGCTCCGCGTTGTCAACCCCGTTTTGAAGGGAAAGGACTATGGAGCCGGGGGAGAGGTGCGGCTTTAATTCTTTTGCGGAGGTTTCCGTATCGGGAGTTTTGACGCAAAAAAGAACGATTTGGGCCTCGCGAGCCTTGTTTATGTCTGTTGTTGCCGAAATATTAATTCTTTCTTGAAAGCGGATGCTGTCAATAAACAAACCGTTTTGATTGATGGCTTCAACCAGCTTCGGACGTCCAATCAAGGTCACCCGCGCGCCAGCACGCGCCAATATTCCACCGAAGTAGCACCCCACCGCGCCCGCGCCCATCACGGCAATCTGCGGCCAGCGTTCTTCCTGCATGGGCTATTATGCTCCTTTGAATGTGCCCAGTTGCTGAAGAATATCCATTCCATCCCATTCCCCCCAGCGCTCCACAATCAGCCCATTTTCGATTCGAATTATCTCAATTCCCTTGAAGATAATGCGTTTACCTGTAGGAGGAATAGTCATATATGCTTTTCTGTGTGTTCCGGTCGCCGCCCAGCGCACGGCCACTTTTCCAGTTTCCGGTTCGATTACCAAATCCTCGACCACTGCATAAAAATCCGGAAAGGTGGCATAGAGTTCCAGAATTCCCTTTTTGAACCCTTCGTTTGTTGGCGCCCGCCCGGAAGGGTCGCGGTCCACAAAATTTGGGGCATGGAGTTCATCGACAATGAGAACGTTTCCTTTGCTCCAGCCCTCTTCAATCCAGCGATGGGCAATTTCTTTCAGTTTCTCTATGGCGGGCTCTTTTTCCATATAACTTAACCGCTTAACGCAAACTCCGCTGCCGCGCGGGCGTGAATCTGGGTCGTATCAAAAACGGGAACCGGGCACTCCTGCGGCTTTATCAAAAAGGGGATTTCGGTGCAGCCAAAGATAATTCCTTGCGCCCCTCGGGTGATTAACTGGTTGATAATAGCCAGATATTTTTCTTTTGCCTCTTTGGTAAAAATCCCTTTCCCCAGCTCGTTAAAAATGGAATGGTGGATATATTCCCGGTCATTTTTTTCGTCGGGAATCAGCGTTTCGATTTTAGCTTGTGTCAGCCAGATTTTAAAAAAATCCTCTTCCATCGTGAATCTTGTGCCAAGCAGTCCGGCCTTTTTTATTCCCGTTTTTGCGATTTCTTTTGCGGTGACTTCGGCAATGTGAATCAGGGGTATTTTGATGGCTTGGCGTATATCATCAGCCACTTTATGCGGCGTGTTGGCGCAGATGACTATGCCTTCCGCCCCCACCTGTTCCAGTTTGCGGGCGATGCCGCAGAATAAACTGGAAATCCCCTTCCAGTCGTTTTTTTCCCCTAACGCGTTCAGTTCTGTAAGGTTCAGGGAATACATATATATCTTGGCAGAATTCAGTCCACCCATCTTTTCGTTGATGGTTTGATTGATTATCCGGTAATAGTCAACCGTGGAAACCCAACTGGTGCCGCCGATAAGTCCCAAGGTTTTCATAAAGCTATTTTAAGTGATTTGCGCCGCCTCTTCAAGGGTTTACGAATCGTAACGAAATACGGCCCAGACGACCCAGGAGGCAAGGCAAACCGCCAGACCAACAAAGGGGCTAAAAAAAGCGACGGCCGCCGCGGCGAAGTAGATAGGGAAGGCCAGCCGGTAGGCCTTGGCTATTTTCCCAATCAGCCGGTCGGAAACGCTGGCTTTCACCAGCCGCCTCTTTGTCGCCGTATGCCAGAGAAGGTTGAAAGCGAGGCTCAAAGGTATATAGAGGCCGCAATAGAAGGCGGCGGCGCTTTTGGCTCCTTCGCCGTTTAAGTGCTCCGCCAGAACCGCCGTTGGAAAAGGGACAAAGGTGACCCAAAAAAGCAGAAAGCCGTTCGCATACATAAATTTGGTGTCCACCCGCTGGATAAGATTGAACAGGCCGTGGTGATTGACCCACATAATCAGAATGGCCACGAAGCTGATGACAAATGCGAGAAACGAAGGCCATAGGGCCAAAAGCGCTTTCCAAAGTTCCTGATTGGACACACCGTTTGGAAAATGCGGCACTTTGATTTCCAGCACCAAAAGGGTAATGGCAATGGCAAACACTCCATCGCTAAAGGCCTCCACACGGGAGGTTTCTTTTTCCATACGTTACCTTCTAAAATATAGTTTTGCGGACTTGTTTACAAATCTTTGCTTGCAATTTGGAGCAGAGCCACATACAGCCGAATATAACCTAACCATCCAGCTTTTGTAGGGGTGGGTTCCGCTGACCGAGGCCCTGCCTCGGTCAGACAAACCCACCCTGACCCAATCCGGCACCTTGTCCATTTTCGAAACCCGCCCTGCCGCTACCCCCTGGGCAGGTTTGTCCGGCCTCCGGCCGGCTGAACCTGCCCCTACAATTCAAAACGTTTTTTGTAGGGGCACGTTGCACGTGCCCGCCTTCTTGTCATCCAATCCCCAAATTCTCCAGGCCCTCTTCGTCGAACCCAAAGTAGTGCCCCAGCTCGTGGAGAACCGTCTCCTGGATGCACTTGATCATTCCCGCACGGTCATCCTCAAAATCCTTTTCGATGTTGTTCTTGAAAAGTATAACCGTGTCCGGCAGCCGTGCCGGGTCGTTGTCCCGGCGGTCGGGGAGCGGTGTCCCCGCGTATAGTCCGTAAAGCTCGCGCTCGTCCAGCGTGTCTCCACGCTTGGGTTTTCGCGCATCCCGAACCACAATCTGCACGTTCTCGATTTTTTTCCGCAGCTCCTTCGGCAGTTGCTCCAGCGCCTCTTTGGCAATTTGTTCGAATTCGGAGAGGTTCATTCTTAACGATCAAAATCGATTTCTTGAAGATCTGGGAAATATTTCTGAACAATGGTGTCTTCCTTCGGCACACAAGTAGCACGCACCTTGTCCGCGTCAACTTCTCCCCACAGGGGTGGCTCATCAATAGTGGTGATACTAAAAGTGGCCTTTTGCTCTTTACCGGGAAGATTAGGGGAATTGTTATTATCAATTCGATGCACAATTCCTCGAAGTGATTCACCTTTTCTTAGTGTATGAACGACGACTCGTTCTGTTAGCCCCCCCACGAGTTGACTCAGGATATCACCTTTGCCGCGCATCTGAAAAATTTCCACTCCATCAACGAGTGCCGTAATTTTATGCATATAGATTTCCCAAAAGTGTATCGCGCCGGGAATCCAATCGGCGTCCTGAATTCTGAGTGCTACGTGAACAAATGTTTTGAGACAGAACTCAGTTCTGAGCTGTGTCCAGTTCGCGGGGTGACCGTATTTGTCTTGTTCCCATTTAACAGCTAATTTGTCATTGCTACCTGAAATAAGTTGAGGTAAAAATTCTTGAAGAGCCAGATAGTCATTAGCATGCACACCGAAAGCGGCAAGTTTGATTGCATCAGAGGCTTGAGATACACCGACTTTAAGGTTTCGTAGAGCACGATTGCTTTCAAAAACAGCATTGGTCGCAAATGCTAAGTGCTCAAGCGTTTCTTTATAGTTTTCGCGATGGAAGGCTTTGACAGCAGCATCGTAGTGTCGCTTCGCCTCCGAATCGACGATTAAGGCAGACTCGTCTAAGTCGTCCAGAGACTGCCCGAGGTAATTTTGGCCCCATTGTGACACATAGTACCAAGTGCGTTCACCAACGGTTTGCCATAGTTGAGGGTCAGGGAAATTTCCATAATGCTTAATGGCGACACGAACTTGGTTCAATTGTCTGAAAAAATCGCGCCCGACGACATCTTTGGCAGGGTGTGTTTCTTTAATAAGACATAGGTAGTCCATCAAATATAATTTTTCATTTTTTCCTGATTTTCCGAGATGCCCAGCGATAGCAGCTGCTGCGAGTTCTGATGCATCGTGCGCTGTAAGAATGTGTTGGGCAAGCGTGATACGGTCTGGGCGTGCAATCGGAAGGAACCGGATTTTACCCAGTAGGCCCTTTGCAACGAGCAACCGATGAATAATTTCTTGAGTGACTGACATTTTATTAGGACTGGTTTCCCCGCCCCGTGCTCCTACGCAATCTTCGCGTACGGAAAATAGCTTAGCGGAGCAATAATTTGGCCTTGAAAATTTCCATCGTTTTGGGACCTATGGTGGCAATGTCCGCACAAAATCACGCAGTTTTTTTCTTTATCCGGGCCTCCCAGAATTTGTGGAATAAGGTGGTGGGCAAATTCTTCCGTGTCGTTAAGGGATTCACCGCATAAAGCGCATCTTCCCCATTGGCGGAAGCGGGCTTTGGACGTCGTGATGTATGAAAAGGGCATACCTTTTCTCCTTTCAAAAATTAGAAAATAGGGAATGGACGGCGGGAAAGCAAGGCGGGCGGCCACGGGGAGCCGTCCCTACGCAAAATACAGGGATTGTCCAAGCTTCCGGGGGAAGCGTTCAATACTATAGTTTGACGGCGCGGATGTTGAATTTTTCCAAAAGGATTTGGACGGCTTGTTCGCCAAGTTTGCCGCCCGAGCGCCATTGGGTAAGCAGGCGGCCGATTTCGGATTGATAGTCCGTTTTCTTTTGTGGACGGCCCCGGCGAGGGGATTGATGGGAAATTTTGCTATCCTCCATTTAATTTTATAGGTCCGGGGTTTTGCCTGTTCAGGCCCCGATAAAATCCGGGCCGGAGATTTTCCCCTGCACACCTATTACACTCAAGAGGAAGATAAGGTATTAAGGAAAATAAAGCAAGCGCCATCTCGCAATCCTATTTTTGATAACCCGACCCTAACGCTTCTTGACTTCTGATTTTGGCCGATATATTTTAATGGAGGTAGTAGGGTAGTAAAGTAGTTGTAGTGCGGTGGTATGTTGTGTGATATGTGAAGTTGCAGGTTTGTCCCTCGCCGCTCCGGCTTGACCGGGGAGGTTCGGGTTAAACCCGGGATTGGAAAGGTAAATTAGAGTTGAACGAAAAAAGAGAAACCGTACGGGTTAATATTTTCGGTGAAGAGTATCCGGTGACTGCTCCGGCAACCGCCGAGTATATCAATGAGTTAGCCGGTTATGTAGATAAGAAAATGCGCGAGGTTACCGCCCGAATACAATCCAAACAGCCGGCCCGAATCGCCGTTCTGGCCGCAATGAATATAGCCCACGAACTTTTTTCGGAACGCCGGGAAAAAGAAAGCCAACTTACCTCGGTAGAGGCCAAAGCCAACGACTTATTGGTCTGGATGGACCAAAAGTTAGCGGAAGAGCCGCTCTAAGTTTTTTCAATTCTGCCTAAAATATAAAAACTCCGCCCAAGCGGAGCTATGGAGGAACTATGCCGGAACTTATATGGTTTGTTGCCGCCGGCCTGTTGATACTTATCGCCTTCTTTCTGGGGGGCTACCTCTTTCGCCGAAATGCTTCCCAAAAAGTGGCCCGCGCCGAAGAATACGCCAAAAAAATAGTCGCCGAAGCTGAAAAAGAAGCGGAGATAAAGAAAAAAGAAGCGGTCTTAGAAGCCAAGGACGAATGGTATAAGTCCAAAACCAACTTCGAACGGGAATTTGCCAACCGCCGGTCTGAACTCACCAAAGAGGATAAAAAGCTTACCGACCGGGAACAACAGATTGAGCGTAAAGCCGATTTAGTCGGCAAAAAAGAACGGGATTTAAGCAACCGGGAAAAAGTCACCGTCGCCCGCGACCGGGCATTGGCGACGCGGGAGCAGGAATTGGAGAAATTAATCGGCGACCAGAACCGGTTGTTGGAGCGGATTTCCGGTATGTCGTCCGAGGAGGCCAAACGCCAGTTGATGGATAATTTGGTCAACCAAGCCAAAGCCGATGCGGCGGCGATGATAAAGCAAATTAAGGAAGAGGCGGAGGTCAACGCCGACCGGGAAGCAAGAAACATCGTCATTTCCGCCATCCAGCGCACGGCCGCCGACCACGCCGTTGAAACCACCGTTTCGGTGGTGCATATTCCCTCGGACGAAATGAAGGGGCGCATCATCGGCCGCGAGGGACGGAATATCCGCGCCTTTGAGACGCTCACGGGCGTCGATGTCATTGTGGATGACACGCCGGAAGCGGTGATTTTGTCCGGTTTTGACCCGGTGCGGCGGGAGATTGCCAAAATGGCTTTGGAGAAACTGATTACCGATGGGCGCATTCACCCGGCGCGCATTGAAGAAGTGGTTGGCAAAGCAGAAAAAGAGATGGAAGTAATCATCCGCGAGTCGGGCGAGCAGGCTTGCTTTGACGTGGGGGTGCACGGTCTGCACACGGAAGTAATCAAGCTTTTAGGCAAGCTGCGCTTCCGCACCAGCTACGGGCAGAACGTTTTGGAGCATTCCAAGGAAGTGGCCTGGCTCTGCGGCCTGATGGCGGCGCAACTCGGTTTGGATGGCACCCTTGCTAAGCGCGCCGGTTTGCTGCATGACATCGGCAAGGCGATTGACCGGGAGACGGAAGGGACGCATACGCAAATTGGAGCTACTTTTGCCTCCAAGTATAACGAACCGCCGGTGGTGGTGAATGCCATCGCTTCGCATCATCAAGACATAGTTCAGGAAACGCCCTATTCGGTTTTGGTGCAGGCGGCGGATGCGGTTTCCGGCGCCCGCCCCGGCGCGCGCAGGGAAACTTTGGAAAATTACATCAAGCGACTTGAGAAGTTGGAAGAAGTGGCGGACTCGTTCAAAGGCGTGGCCAAAGCCTACGCCATCCAGGCCGGCCGGGAAATTCGGATAATGGTGGAGCAGGAAGTTATTGACGATGCGGCGGCCGTGCAATTGGCCTCCGATATTGCCAAGAAAATCCAACAGGAGTTGGAGTATCCGGGCCAGATTAAAGTCACCGTCATCCGCGAAACCCGCGCGATAGATTACGCCAAATAGGTTTTGGTTGGAAAACGAAGGATTTATGACAAAGCTGTTAATGAGAGATAATGAGATACTTAGGGGCGAATCCCTGGCCGGGCAGGCTTCAGATTCGCCCTGGTGAACCTCTCTCGATTTCACTCGGGACAAGTAAAGGTTCACCCCTACGTTTTTAAGTTATGGAAGAAAGGATTCATTTTTGAACATACTCTTTGTCGGCGACATTATGGGGAAGCCGGGGCGCTGGGCGCTTTCGCAGCTCTTGCCCGGTTTGAAAAAAAAATATGCGGTTGATTTTACCGTGGTGAACGTGGAAAACGCCGCCGGAGGATACGGTTGCACGCCGCAGATTGCCCAGAAAATCAAAAGCTACGGCGCCGATTTGCAAACCTCCGGCAACCATATTTGGGACCGCAAGGAGATTTACCCCTTTATGGAAACCGAGGCCAACTTTTTGCGTCCCGCCAATCATCCGCCGGGCGCGCCGGGATTCGGTTCGCGCATCAAGACTCTAATCACCGGCCAGAAGGTCGCCGTTCTCAACCTCGAAGGGCGGGTCTTTATGCGCGAGTTGGAATGCCCGTTTCGTTACGCCGACCGGGAACTTGAAGATATCCGAAAGGAAACGCCCATTATTCTGGTCGATTTTCACGCCGAAGCGACGTCCGAAAAGCAGGCGATGGGTTGGTACTTGGACGGCCGCGTCTCCGTGGTAGTCGGCACGCATACCCACGTGCAGTCCGCCGACGAGCAAATTTTGCCGGGAGGAACGGCTTTCATCACCGACGTGGGGATGACCGGGCCGCACAAAGGAGTCATTGGCATCAACGCGGAGGATGCCTTGGCGCGTTTTTTGACCCAGCTGCCGCACCGCTTTACGGTAGCCAGCGAGGATATTAAGTTGTGTGCCGTGGTAGTTTCGGTTGACGAGCAAACCGGCAAGGCGACCAAAATTGAGCGGCTGCGCATTGATTTTAAAGGAGATGGGAAACCGTTTGACGAAAGCGATTAAAATCAAACGGCCTCACCCTGTGATCCGCCCGGGCGAAATCACCCCCTCGGCCTTCCCTCGACTTCCCTCGACTTCGCTCGTTCACGCTGCGCTCAACGCAAGCGGGACAAGTCGCTCGGGACAAGTACGGCCGGCCCCCCTTAACTACAGGGGGACAAAGTACATCTTCCGTTTTTTCTGTCCCCCTGTATTCAAGGGGGACGAGACCCAAAGGGTCGGAGGGGGTGTTTTCGTAGGGGCAGGCCTCTGTGCCTGCCCGGACGCGGGCGAACACCCGCCACAGGCGGGTTCGCCCCTACAAATACTTCATGATCTAAACGTAGGGGCGAATCTTGTATTCGCCCATGGGGGCACGTGCAACGTGCCCCTACGTTTTAAAAATAACAATTAAACAAATGTCTATCATATTGGACGGCAAGAAGTTATCTGAACAAATTAAAGCAGAACTTAAGGTTAGAATTGCTTATCTTAAATCCTCCGGCAAAAAAATCGGCTTAGCCGCCGTGCTGGTCGGGGACAGTCCGGCGTCAGAAGTTTACGTCCGCGCCAAGGCGAAATTCTCGGAAGAAATCGGAATCTATTCCGAAATCGTGCGGCCGCCGTCAAACGTTTCCACCTCTGGCCTTGTTGAAGCGGTGCAATCGTTGAATTCCCGCAAGGAAATTACCGGCATCATTGTTCAATCGCCATTACCGAAGGGAATTGGTGAGCGCGAAGTTTCCGAAGCAATTTCGCCCGCCAAAGATGTGGATGGTTTCCATCCCCAGAATCTGGGCCGCTTGCTTCTGGGGCAGCCGGCGTTTGTCCCCTGCACGCCCTTGGCCATACTCGAAATTCTGAAGCGTTACAATTTTTCGCCTGCCGGCAAGCATTGCGTCATCGTTGGCCGGGGCAGCATCGTCGGCAAGCCGCTTTTGATGCTTCTGTTAGAAAAATCTTTTGGCAACGCCACCGTCACCGTCTGCCATTCGAATACCCGCGATTTGTCGCATCACACCCGCCAGGCGGAAATACTCATTGCCGCCACGGGTGTACCGCGGCTTATCAAGGCAGATATGGTGAGCGAGGGAACAGTGGTCATCGACGTTGGCATCAACCGCGTGGAGGATAAATCCAGTCCCAAAGGGTACCGCTTGGTCGGCGACGTAGATTACGATGCCGTCTCCAAAAAAGCGGCCGCCATCACGCCGGTTCCCGGCGGCGTCGGCCCGATGACGGTCGCAATGTTGCTCTCGAACACTGTGAAAGCCGCTGAACAGACGTGAAAATAGAGCGGATTTTAGCTCGATGGCCGTCGAAGACCCTGAGTTTATCGAAGGGTGGCGATGCTTTTGTCAAATACGGTTAAAGTGGCGGAGTGGGCGAGGAAGTAGGTGAAGATATTAGAGAAAAATATTTGGTTCAGGTGCAATAAGGTTTTTGGTCTTGAAGGAATGCTCCACCACCTGCCGGCAAGTTATCGAGTTCATTTTGTAGCGAGCTTCCATTTTTGATTGAAAGCTTTTCAAGAACGTCATTATCTAATGACATAAAGCCCAAAATAGAAAGTCTCGTAAGTTCATGTAAACGACCAAGAGCCTCTGACTTTTCCGGGCTCAATTTTGACCAAGGCATCACATCTTGTATTCCATGAGCTAAATTGCCTCGATGAGATTTGTATTCTTTTTCCAACCAGTCAGCCACCGGAAATGAAAATTGAACATTAGATAAAATACTTGGGACTCGACGTGCAAGCGTTTTGGCTTTATTTCCTTTGGGGACAAAAAGGGCTTCAAGAGAAGCGAATAAGCTCATGTACTGACCCACCTAAATCTGAACAGGTGTGTGGCTTATTTTTGACATCCAATCCGCATAGAATTGCACCGGGGACTTCATCCCCAGAGCGCTGTGCGGAGCTATCTCGTTGTAGTCTTTGATCCATTCCGGCAGTATTTGGGCCACCGCTTGCAGGCTCTCCAATTCTCCCTGATAGACATAGTCCCGCTTGAAGCTTCCGAAGAAGGCCTCCACCAGCCCGTTGGATTCGGGGCTGCAGCGGGGAGTCCGGCATACCACCATCCCAAAGTCTTGGAGAAGTCCACGGAGCTTGCGGCAGGCGTATTCCGGCCCGTTGTCTGATAGGAACTCGATGTTTTGGGCTTTTTCTTTCTCGGCTCCGAACCGTCCAAACACCGCCTCCCGAACCATCTCTTGCAATTCTTCCGAAGGCATCCGCCGAGCGAACCGCCAGGACAGCACCATGCGGTCTGCGCAGTCGATGATAACCGCCAGACGCCCCTTCTCCCTGTTCCAGGTTACAATCCCGGTGATGTCCGAGGCCCACCTCCAGTTGGGCTCCGGCACGCTTACCTGTCCGTCGTGCCGTCGATGGGTCTTTCCCAAACGGCTCCGCGTGGAGGAAAGCCAGTCTCTCCGTCGAAGAATACGCCACACGGTCTTGGGATTGGTCCAAATGCCTTCCCGGATAAGCAGGGCGTGAATGCGCCGATACCCATAGGTAGCCGGTCTCCCAACCAGTATGCGCTCGATGGCCGCTTCCACATCCGGCCGCCGACCCATTCCGCTTTTGGGCCTCGGCCGGCGTCGATAGTAAAACCAACTCCGCGACACCGCCAAGGCCCGGCATACCAAGGCTACCGAACCGCCCGTTGCCCGTGCCAGCCATCTTATGTTCCCTCGGGCAACTTCAAGCCCTTCAGCTCGAAGACTTTTTTTAAAATATCCACCTCCAAGGCCTTTCTTCCCAACGCCCGCTCCAACTCCTCAACTTTCCGCTGAAGCGCAACCGCTTGACCCTTCGGGATCAACTCGCCCTGATTCTGTAACCCCCGCTCCAAAGCTCTCCTCCAGCCGTAAACCTGACTGGCGTGCAAACCATAGCGACGGCAGAGTTCTTGGAGGGGCAAACCCTCCTTCCACTCCCGCAAAACCGCCAGCTTCTGCTCAACATCCCAACGCTTCCTCCCCGAAACCCTTCGGGACTGGACAGGTATCGTTACCGCTTCCATCGAACCTCCTAATTATACGATTATACCTGTCCAAATCTCAAGTGGGGCACGACA